>NZ_JAFCVN010000004.1:0-556287 GCF_049897065.1 Pseudomonas sp. DWP2-2
AACTCAGCAGTGAAACGATGCATCGCCGATGGTAGTGTGGGGTTTCCCCATGTGAGAGTAGGTCATCGTCAAGATTAAATTCCGAAACCCCAATTGCGAAAGCAGTTGGGGTTTTGTTTTGGGCGCTCGAAAAGTGTCCACCTTGTCCCCGTACACCTGTGCGCCCCAACCTCCGACCTGACTGCCCCGACAAATTTGCACAGTTATTTCTGAGCGACACCACTAGAATAGCCACCTAATCATTTTTAGAGTCAGAGCCCTATCTATGCCCGATCCGGTTGATGCCCACGAGGTATCGGATTTACCGCTAGACGATCTGGTGGCATGCCATGAGTGCGACTTGCTGATGCGCAAACCAACGCTCGCCCTCGGCGAAAAAGCCCAATGCCCACGCTGCGGCTACGAGCTATACGCTCACCGTCACAATGTGGTCGAGCGCAGTCTCGCCTTGGTACTGGCAGCCCTGCTGCTGTACGTCCCCGCGAACTTTTTGCCCATCATGCAGCTCAATCTACTCGGGCAGTCTTCGGAGGACACCGTGTGGAGCGGCGTCGTTGGCCTGTTCGATACGGGCATGCAAGGCGTTGCCGCCGTGGTGTTCCTGTGCAGCATGGGCATCCCCTTGCTCAAGCTTCTGTGCCAGTTGGCAGTGCTGCTCAGTATTCGCTGGAACATCGGGCGCAATTACGGGCTGCTGCTATATCGCATCTACCACCACATGAAGGACTGGGGGATGTTGGAGGTCTACTTGATGGGTGTGCTGGTGGCGATCGTAAAGCTCGCCGACATGGCCTCCATCACAATTGGCCTGGGTCTGGTCTGCTTCGTGAGTCTATTAATGGTTCAAGTTCTGCTTGAGGTGGTGATGTCGCCCCATCAGATCTGGCAAGCGCTGTCAGGAGAGGATGACCATGCGGGCGATTGATGCAGGTATTCTGATTTGTACCGAATGCCATGAGTTGAACAAGCAGGAAGCGGATAGCGAGGAGCAGCTCTGCACACGTTGTGGCGCGTTGATCCATGCCCGTCGCCCCAATAGCCTTACACGTACCTGGGCGCTGTTGATCACCGCGGCGATCCTGTATATCCCCGCTAACCTGTTACCCATCATGACGGTCAGCTCCCTTGGCCAAGGCGACCCCAGCACCATCATGTCGGGTGTCATCCAACTGGTGCAGCACGGGATGTTTCCTATCGCTGCCGTGGTGTTCATCGCCAGTATCCTGGTACCGACCTTCAAGTTGGTCGGCATTGGCCTGCTGCTGTTCTCGGTGCAGCGTCACCAACCGCTGTCCGCGCAACAACGCATTGTGATGTATCGCTTTATCGAGTTCATTGGGCGTTGGTCCATGCTGGATATCTTCGTGATCGCCATCCTGGTGGCGCTCGTTAACTTTGGGCGGCTAGCCAGTATCGAGGCCAACCTCGGCGCTGCGGCGTTCGCCAGTGTGGTGATCTTGACGATGTTTGCCGCAGTAACTTTCGATCCCCGACTGATTTGGGATAACACGGAGTCGGACGACGACCATGAGTGATTTGCCTAAAGCTAAAACCCGCCCAGCCTCTAACTGGTCGGCCATTTGGGTGCTGCCCCTGATTGCCCTGATCATCGGTGGCTGGCTGGGGTGGCGTGCCTATTCCCAGCAAGGTATCGAGATTCAAGTTCGCTTTGAAAGCGGCGAAGGTATTCAGGTCAACAAGACCGAAGTGGTCTACAAAGGCATGACCGTGGGCAAGGTCAAAACCCTGGCCCTGGATGACGAAGGCAGCAATCGCGGGGTGATCGCCACCATCGAGATGAACAAGGACGTGGAGCAGTACCTCAAGACCAACACCCGCTTCTGGTTGGTCAAGCCCAGCGTCAGCCTTGCCGGTATCACCGGCCTGGAAACCCTGGTTTCAGGTAACTACATCGCCGCCAGCCCCGGTGATGGCGAGCCCACGCGCAAGTTCAAGGCGCTCTCCGAAGAGCCGCCGTTATCCGACGCCAAGCCCGGCTTGCACCTGACCCTCAAGGCCGATCGCCTGGGCTCGTTGAACCGTGGCAGTCCGGTGTTCTACAAGCAGATTCAGGTCGGCCAGGTCAAAAGCTACCTGCTGTCTGAAGACCAGAGCACCGTCGAGGTCAAGGTCTATATCGAGCCGACCTATGCCAACCTGGTGCGCAAACACACGCGTTTCTGGAATGCCAGCGGCATCAGTATCGACGCCAACCTTTCCGGCTTGAAAGTGCGCAGCGAATCCCTCTCCAGCATTGTCGCCGGAGGTATCGCCTTCGCCACTCCTGAAAACCGCAAAGACAGCCCGCCCACCGACCCGAGTCTGCCTTTCCGGCTATACGAAGATTTCGACGCCGCCGCAGCGGGCATCAAGGTCAAGGTCAAACTCACCGACTTTGAAGGCCTGCAGGCCGGGCGTACGCCGGTCATGTACAAAGGCATCCAGGTCGGCAGCCTGAAAACCCTGAAGATCGACCCGGACCTGTCCAGCGCCAGTGCCGAGCTGACCCTCGATCCATTGGCTGAAGACTACCTGGTCGAAGACACGCAATTCTGGGTGGTCAAACCGTCCATCTCCCTGGCGGGCATCACCGGCCTGGAGGCCTTGGTCAAGGGCAACTACATCGCGATTCGCCCAGGCGACAAAGGCACCCCGCCACAACGCGAATACGTAGCCCGCGCCAAGGCGCCACCTTTGGACCTGCGTTCCCCGGGCCTGCACATGGTGTTGCTCACCGACAGCCTGGGCTCGTTGGATGTCGGCAGCCCGATTCTGTACAAACAGGTCAAAGTCGGTTCGGTGCAGAGTTACCAGTTTTCACGCAAGAAAAAACAACTAGTGATCGGCGTTCATATCGAGAAGGAATACGAAAGCCTGGTCAACGGCTCGACGCGCTTCTGGAATGCCAGCGGCGTCACCCTTACGGGCGGGCTCACCGGCGGTATCCAGGTCAAAAGCGAATCCCTGGCCAGCCTGATGGCGGGCGGTATCGCCTTCGAAACGCCGGAACCGAACGTGCCATTGAAACATCGCATCCCGCGCTTTCGCCTGTATGCCGACCGTGATGCCGCCAACCAGCACGGCACTCTGGTGACCATCAAAGTCGACCGCGCCGACGGCCTGAGCGCCGGCACACCGGTGCGCTTCAAGGGGCTGGATGTGGGCAAGATCGAAAGTGTCGACCTCAGTGCCGACATGCAGTCGGTGCTGCTCAAGGCGCGTATCACTCAGGTTGCGGACCGCATTGCGCGCACGGGCAGCCAGTTCTGGGTGGTCAAGCCGGAACTGGGGCTGATGAAGACGGCTAACCTGGAGACCCTGGTCACTGGCCAATACATCGAGGTGCAACCGGCCGCGAAAAACGCCGGCCCGCAGAAGAGCTTTGTCGCCCTGACCCAGCCGCCTGAAACCGTGCATCAGGAAGCTGGCCTGAGCCTCACACTCAGCGCCGCCCGCCGTGGTTCGTTGAAGGAAGGGGTACCGGTCACCTACCGTGAAGTGACGGTCGGCAAAGTCACCGGCTATGAGCTGGGCCAGACCGCCGACCGTGTGTTGGTGCACATCCTGATCGAGCCCAAGTACGCACCTCTGGTACGCAGTGGCAGCCGCTTCTGGAACACCAGCGGCTTTGGCCTCGACTTCGGCTTGTTCAAGGGCGCGACCGTGCGTACCGAGTCCCTTGAAACGCTGGTGGCCGGCGGCATCGCCTTTGCCACGCCGGATGGCGAGCGCATGGGTAACCCGGCACGGCCGCAGCAGACGTTCCCGTTGTTCGACAAGTTTGAGGATGAATGGCTGACCTGGGCGCCTAAGATTCCACTCGGTAAATAAACCGAGGCGCGGCTATCGCGGGCAAGCCCGGCTCCCACAGGGATATGCATTTTCAGCAAGTATGCATTCCAACTGTGGGAGCCGGGCTTGCCCGCGATGAGGCCCACAAACACACCGCAAATCCCAAGCCGAAAAAAAGGCCGCGATCCCAAAAGATCGCGGCCTTTTTGCCTTTCAGTACAGCCCGTCAGACTTCATCCAGCTCCGGCTCGTCCGCCTGCACATTCATCGTCGCCTTCACCACATCATGGCGACGGATGTACTTCCAGTCCGCCTCATCAATGTAGATCCCGTTCGGCCCGCTGCCGCCCTCCAGGTCGATCGCCACCTGGGCGGACACCTGCGGCTTCACACTCGCCAGGATCGGTACAAAGCCCAATTGCAGGCTGGTTTCCAGCAGTGCTGCCTGGTTCTTCTCATCGATGTCTGCCGCTTCATCGAGGTAGTACGGCAACCGCACGCGACCGGCCTGGTCGCGGTCCATCAGGTGCAGCAACAAGTACATGTTGGTCAGCGCCTTGATGGTCATGGTAGTGCCGTTGGACGCAGCGCCGTCGATGTCGGTATGGATCACCGGCTGGCCGTTGACCTTGGTGATTTCGAACGCCAATTCGAACAAATCCTTGAGGCCCAACTGGTTATGGTTGGCGGCGACCAGGCGAGCCAGGTATTCCTTGGCTTCTTCGTTCTTGTTGTCCTGTTCGGCGCTCTGGCTGAGGTCGAACACCGAGAGGGTCTCGCCTTCTTCATACTGACCGGCACTGTGGATGATCTGGTCGATATGCTTGAGCGCTTCCTTGTTCGGCGCCAGTACGATGCGGAAGCTTTGCAGGTTGGAGACCTGGCGCTTGTTGATCTCACGGTTGAACAACGCCAACTGGTGTTCCAGGCTGTCGTAGTCACTACGGATGTTGCGCAGGGTACGGGCGATGTCGGTGACCGCTGCACGGCGCGCCTTGCCGAGGGTCAGCGCCTCGTCGGTACGGTGCGCATAGGCGTTGATCAGCAGTTGCAGACGACGCTCGACATCATCCTCACTGTCGAACTTGGCCACGCCCTTGAGACGCACCTGGGCGTACAGCGCTTCGATCTGGCCATCGGCGCGCAGCAAACCCTGCCAGCTGTCCTGATAGTCATTGAGCAGCGGCAGCAGGTTGTCCATGGAGTCGTCGACCGGGTCCATGAACGGCGTACCGAACGGCAGGTCCGCCGGCAACAGCTGACGACGGCGCAACGCGTCATCCAGCGTGCGTTGCTTGGCTTCCATATCGCCGATCTGACGGCCGACCAGTTGCAGCTTGGCCGACAGTTGCTGGACGCGCTCGGTAAAGGCATCGCTGGAACGCTTCAACTCGTCCTGGGCCGCTTCCATCTGCGCCAGGTTTTCCAGCTTCTCGCCTTCTTCGGCGCTCAGGGTCTGGGTGCGGCGGAAGTCTTCCAGGGCCTTTTGGGCATCCAGTACCTGCTGGTACAGCGCTTCGGTCTGGGTCTTGCTTGCGGCGCGGTCGGACGCCACGGCCTGCTGGGTTTTCAGTTGCTTGAGCTCTTTTTCCAGGCGCTCTTTCTGGTCACGCAACGCGGCGCGATCCGCCAGGGCTTGCAGTGCCGGCGGCTCGATGTGCGAGATGTCGATGGACAGCCCCGGCACCTCAAAGCGCTCGCCCTTGAAGCCATCGAGAATCTGCTCCAGGGATTTGACCCACTGGCCGTCCTCGTCCAGCGTGATGCCATGTTCGCCCAGCGGCAAGCTGAACAGCGAGCTGTTGAACAGGCGCATCAGGCGCTCGACATCCTGCTGCGAAAATTCTTCGCGCAGCTTGGCGTAGCTGTTGTTGTCCGCGTGATCGAGTTGCTGCTTGACCGACTTCAAGCGCTTTTCCAGGTCGCGCAGGCGTTCTTCCAAGTCCTCGGCGCTGAACTGCCGCGACTGCGCCAAGGCGCCCGCCAGTTCATCGTGGGCATCCTTGGCGGCGAGCAATTGCTGCTCCAGCATCTTGACGTCATCCACCAGGGCAAAGCGGTGCTTGAGCACGGACAACTCGCCCAACCAACGCTGGATGCCACTGATTTCCCGCTCCAGGCGCATCAGCTCCTGTGTGCCGCCGCGCTGGTCGTTTTGCAGCGCGTCCTGCTCGTTGCGGTAGTGTTCGGCCTGGATGGTCAGCTCTTCCTTGCGCGCACTGGCGTAGTCCGACCAGGTGCCCAGCAACGAATCCAGCAGCGGCGACAGGCGATGCAGTTTGCCGCGCAGGGCGTCGCGCTGTTTCACGCCATTGGCCAGGGCTTCAACCAAGGGGCCGGCAGCCACCAGCGAGTTGTAGTCCTGCTCCATGCGTCGCACATCACGGAAGGCTTCTTCACAGGCCGCGATGTAGTCGACACTGCCCGAACGCAGGCTGTGTTCGAAGGCATCAAGGAACAGTTGCTTGAGCTTGGCCGCGGTGATTTCGCGCATGTGCAGCAGGTTGATAAACAGCGCGCGGAACGTCTTCAGGCTCTGCTCGCTGGTGGAGCGCAGCGGAATCAGCGTCAGGTCCAGCGGGACCGACGTATGCCCGCCCACCAGCAAGCGCCGCAGTTCATCGGGCTTGAGCTCGTAGGCTTTCAGGCCCTCGCGCTCAAGGTTGGTGAACAGCTCTTTCTGACGCAGGCAGGTGTCGTTTTTCTGGTAGTGGGTAAGGTCCAGCTTGCCGGCGTAGGCAAAGAACTGGTGACCAAAGCCGCCGCCCGGGCCGCGGCCGACCACGCCGATAACGTGCGGGCCGTGGGGCAGAGAGACTTCTACCAGGATGTAGCTGGTGTCGGTGGCAAAGTAGAAACGCCGCGATTGTTCCAGGGTGTACTTGCCGAAGCTCATGTCCGACATGCGTGCCAGGATCGGGAATTGCAAGGCGTTGATCGAGGCGGATTTACCCAGGTTGTTGGCGCCATACACCGACAGCGGCTCTTCCAGCGGGAACAAGCCCAGGCTGTAACCGGCAGTGTTCAATAGGGCGAAGCGGCGGATGCCGTAGCGTTCCTTACTCATGCGTCGGTCTCCTGTTCTTCGGCAATGGCACGGGCCAAGGCATCTTCTTCGCTTTCTTCGGTGAAGGCGCTCAGATCCAGCGGGTCATCGGTCTTCAGCAGTTTCTCGTCGCTGTCCTCGTCGATAATCACCGGTGCCGGCAGCGGCAGTACGCTGTGTACGCTGGCGGCAAGGTCGCGGTCCTGCTGCACCGACAGGCACACATCCAGGAAGCGGTGCATCGGCGGCAGGAAGCGGTAGATACCGTTGTCTTCGCTGGCAAAACCCAGTTGGGTCATGCGGCGCATGATTTTTTCTTCGAGCTCTTCCTGGGTCTGCACCTCGGCCTGGATAAACAGGTCACGGTATTTCTCCAGCAACGAAGGCAATTCATCGCGGCCCAGGCTGCCGCCGTCGAGCACCGCAATCGGGTCGCGACCCTGGTCGGCCAGGTGTTCGACGATGATGAAGGTGAACAGGGCCAGGCGCTGGGCGGTTTTGTTCACCTGCGCGGCAGCCACGGCAGTGTCCGGCACGAAGTAATAGAAGCCGCGGGTATCGCACACCAGCTCAAAGCCCAGGGCCTTGAACAGCGTGCGGTACTGGTCCTGGAAGTTCGACAATTGCGCGTACAGCTCCGGGTCGCGACGGCTGACGTGGTAACCCTTGAACAGCTCGCGAAAGATCGGCGCCAGCTGGGACAGTTCGGATAGATCAAGATGCATAAGGCGTGCTCGCAGAATTCTCGGTGGCATCGACGCCGGCCGGGAGCAGGGCGAAGGAGCGCAGGCTGACCTGGTGCTCGTGGGTGTGGTAATCGCGACGTTCCAGGCGCTCGCGCTTGAAGCGTTTTTCCCGGGACAGGCGCGAAAACCAGTACAGCAATTCATCGGTGGCGCCGTCCGGTTCCTGCTCCAGCAGCCAGGTCATCAGGTCGGGCATCGGCAGCGCGTCTTCGCAGCGTTCGAGCATTTCCTTGACCGTACGCGGTGCGCGCTGGGCTTCGCCTTTGTGGGACTTGTGCGCCTTGGGGAAACGCGCCGGCTTGGGTTCGAAATTGGCCAGGGCATACACATAGGCCTCGACCTGGCTCGCACTGCCCAAAAAGGTGCTTTGCGGCCGGGTGAACATCGGCATCGCCGCTTGCGGCACCGCGTCCAGGCCTTTGCGGCGAATCGCCGACAGGGCCAGCGCCGCACCGCGAGTCACGGCGTTATGCCGGCGTGCTTCTTCACGCAGCGGCAGCAGCAACTCCCGCGCATGGCGCAAGGTCAGCTGGGCGCTGGTTTGCATCTCGAGGATGCGCGCATGGGTGCGCAGCAGCATGTCGTCATCTACCAGGTGGCCAAGACGCTGTTGCTCGGTGAGCATGCGCAGCAGCACGTTTTCCACCTTGCGTACGCCTTGCTCGAAGGCGCCGTCGGCGTTCACCAGTTGGATCATCGGCTCGACGTATTCGTCCCAGGTCGCCAATACCTCGGCGTAACGCTGGCGCAACGGGATCTGGCGGTCGCTGGTCTTGGCGCGGTCGGCCACGGCGGCGAGGGCCTGTTCGTCGTTGGCGAGTTTTTTGAGCACATCGCGCACGCGCATATCCAGCAGGCGCAGTTGCCGGGCCAGGTCGTGGCCGTCACGGATGTCGAAGGCGTCCTGGATGTAACCGGCCAGACGCTCCAGGTGGCGCAGGTAGGCTTCGATTTCCAGGCACAGGCCAAGCCGGTGCTCCTTGCGAAGATAGGCGAGGAAGTCGTGGATCTGCGCGTTGAGCTCGAAACGGTTCGGGCTCTTGGCGACAGGTACCAGGATATCCAGGCGAATCCACACGTCCAGTAGGCTGGTGATGTCCTGGGGCGTGCTGTCCAGTTGTTGGGCGGCCAACTGTGCGCGCAGCTCGGCCAGGCTCAGGGTGCCTTGGTCGAAGTGTTCGCACAGAGGCTCAAGTAAGGCCCAGTGTTCGGCGAGGGCGCGCAGGACGCGCTTGGGTTCGATCATGGGAATGGCCGGCTGGTTGGCGATTAAAAGTCGCGATTGTACTGCATCAGGCGCGGGATTTATCCACAGCCGGTCAGTGCGCAGTGGGCGATTGTTGCCGAACAGCGGTAGAATCCCCGCTCTTTACTTATCCACAAGTGGCCGAGCTGTGCTTATCGAGTCCCGACGTCGCGCTTACTTGACCGCCATGCAGGTGGTCAACTGGCTGCCCCGCACCGAACTGCCGTTTGCCGCGCCGTCGCGGCCCGAGTTGTTGCAGGCGCTTGAGCCTTATGAGGCGTTCGAGTCGTCGGGGGAAGAAGCGGCCGCGCCCGTGGCGGTGGTCAAGCCCACCCCTGAGACGCGCCCGGTGGTCGAACGGGCCAAGATCGAAGTGCCGCGCCCTGCGCCGGTGACCAAAGCTGCCAAGGTGCTGGAGGAGGCTGCGCCGGTGGCCAAGGCGCCGGTCGTGCCGCCGCCACGCTTTGCCCTGCAATTGCTGCGGGCCGGGCGTTGCCTGTTGCTGGTGGAACTGCCGACCGGCGAACGTTTCCAGTCCCGCGACCCGGCCTACCTTTTGCTCAAGGACATGCTGCGCGCCGCCGGCCTGCCCGACAGCCCGCAAATCGTCGGTGAGCCGGTGCGCTGGCCGCTGCTGGTGCGCGGCACCATGGACCAGGGCCCCGAGGCCGCACGAGATTTCGTCCAGGGGTTTGTCTCGGCACGCCTGGAAGACGAGCCTTGCGTGTGCCTGTGGCTGATCGGCCTGCCCGCTGTGCGGTTTGCCGGTGAAGCAAACGCCGAGGCCTGGTACCGCGAGCTGCAGGTTGAAGGCCTGGGTTCGGTGTGGGCCCTGCCGGGCCTGGAATTATTAATGGAAGAGCCACAGCGTAAGGCTGATGTCTGGCAAGCCATGCGCCGGCTGATGGCGCGCTGGAAAACAACTGATGAGTGAGGCTTTATCCTTTCGCCCGATGACCGAGGCCGACCTCGAGGCCGTGCTGAAAATCGAATACGCGGCGTTCAGCCACCCCTGGACCCGCGGGATTTTTCTCGACGGGCTGGGCAAGTACCAGATCTGGCTGATGTTCGAAGGCGAGCAGCAAGTGGGGCACGGGGTGGTGCAGATCATTCTCGATGAAGCGCACTTGCTGAACATTACTGTGAAGCCGGAAAACCAGGGCCGTGGTTTGGGCCTGGCGCTGCTGGAGCATTTGATGTCGCGTGCCTATGCCGCCAATGCGCGAGAATGCTTCCTCGAAGTGCGGGACAGCAATACCGGCGCGTTTCGCCTGTATGAGCGTTATGGCTTCAACGAGATCGGCCGTCGCCGGGATTACTACCCCGCTGTGGGTGGCCGCGAAGATGCAGTCGTGATGGCGTGCACCCTGGTCGATTAAATACAGAGCCCCCTATGTGCAGAACCTCTGTGGGAGCCGGGCTTGCCCGCGATGCAGGCACCTCGGTCTTCAAGTAACACCGCGGTGATACCATCGCAGGCAAGCCAGCTCCCACAGGGTCAGCGCTTGCCGTTCAGTGGGTCCAGATCAGCCAGTTCCGCCTCATCCAACCCATTCCCGCCACCAATGTCATTCTCTCCCACGACGCTCAAGTCATAGTCGGCGGCATTGTCTTCGCCTTCCTCCTGCGCATCCCGCGCGCCGTCCTCACGGATCAGCGTCTCCGGGCTCATATCGTCGTCGGTGGATTCATGATCATCCGTCGATGCGCCGGTCAGCCCGGCTTCGCGCACCCGTTCGTCGGGCATCAGATGGTCGCGCTCACGGCGGGGCAGCTCGTCGCCGATTTCCGCAGTCTGGTCCTGCTCGTCAAAATCCAGCTCGCGCATCTCACCCATGCGGTCTTCGTTGTCATCGATCGGTTCCGGCTGCGTTGCGCCGTAGGGACGTCGTGATTCAGTCATGGCCAATCCTCATACTGTGGGGCTTATAGTGTGTGGACAGGCATGGCAGCCAAAAAATTCAAGCTAATTAGCGCCTGGCGTGACCCGGACGAGGGCTTGTCAGTCACAAACCTGCGCATCATTCCTGAGGCTTCCCTGATGAACGAACTACAAGACCTGCTTGATAACAACGAACGCTGGGCGGACGCGATCAAACAGGAAGATCCCGAATTCTTCGCCAAGCTCGCCCGCCAGCAGACCCCGGAATACCTGTGGATCGGCTGCTCCGATGCCCGTGTACCGGCCAACGAGATCGTCGGCATGTTGCCCGGTGATCTGTTTGTGCATCGAAACGTGGCCAACGTGGTGCTGCACACTGACCTCAACTGCCTGTCGGTGATCCAGTACGCGGTGGATGTGCTCAAGGTCAAACACATCCTCGTCACCGGTCACTACGGCTGTGGCGGCGTGCGTGCGTCGATGCAGGACCGCCAGTTCGGCCTGATCGACGGCTGGCTACGCACCATTCGCGACCTTTACTACGAAAACCGCGATGTGCTGGCCCAGTTGCCGACCGAAGAAGAGCGTGTGGACCGCATGTGCGAGCTCAACGTGATCCAGCAGGTGGCCAACGTCGGCCACACCAGCATTGTGCAAAATGCCTGGCATCGCGGGCAGAGCCTGTCGATCCATGGCTGTATCTATGGCATCAAGGACGGTCGCTGGAAGAGTTTGAACACCACCATCAGTGGCTTCGAGCAACTGCCGCCGCAATACCGCCTGCGTCCGTTGGGCGAAGCCTAAGGTCGTTTGTGCTCACGCCACCAGGCCATGAAGGCCTGGCCTTCGGCGTTCAGCGGCTCCTTGCTGCCGGTGATCCAGCCCCGGCAGTTCAGCTCGCCGCAATGGCAAGCGAACTGCCGGGCCAGTGTGTCTTCGGTGGTGGCGTAATCCAGCGTCAGCAAGCTGCCGGCGCCGATGGGTTGCACCGTCCATAGCTCCAGGTACGTGGTGTCTAGAAACACGTTCGGGTTGCAGGAGTGCTGTAACAGGCCGCAGAGCCAACAATCGTACAAGTGGATGCGGGGTGACAGTTGCAGCGTGTACGGGCGCCGTTCGCTCACGGCATAACCGGAAACCTTAGCAATGCGCGTGCGACTCTCAAAGGCCACGCGCGCCGTGACCCTGGCCGCAACCCCTTCAGCCTCTTGCTTGACCTCAAAGTGCTCGGTCGAGGGGTAACCCTGTTCCACGAGCAGCGTCTTGAAGGGATAGAGGCAGTCATTCACAGCCGTTTCAGCCTTATCCATGGCTCGAGTTTTCATCACTCTCCTGAGCGGGGCTGCATGGACCTGCGGGTGTGACGGCCAGTCTTGCAGCAAATGGGCGCGGCCCTAGATTCGCCGAAGTGGGATCCGGTTTCTACTGTCAAAGTTGACAGTAGAAACGGTTTCTTCGCCTTAAAGCGCGGGGGCTATGACGGTGGGCGTGGGAGCGGCATTTCTCAACAGTTTCAACTGCGCTTTGATAGGCGCTGTGGCGCACTTGGCGTTGGCCTGCTCAGGCGTCAGGTGGCGCACCGAGGTGTAGAACAATTCACACGTCTGCTCCTTGCGCGTGACTTGCCAAGTGTTCAGGCAGGCCTTGAGCAATACGTTCGCATCGCTGGCGGGTTTCTGGCCCATGCCTGCTTGCCAGCAGGCGGCGCTCAAGTCCTGGCCCATCACTTTCAAACCGGCGTCATCAGCCTTTTGTTCATCACCGTCATAGCTGTCGGGGCTGGCCGCATACCAAATGTAACTTGGGTGGTTGGCGCCCAATACCGCGACGGTTTTGCCAGGCTCCGGGCTGATCTGCGCCAGGCTCAGCACGCCCACGGTTTGCCCGTATTGTTGCTTGATCCAGCTACGCACTGGCGCGCCGAAGGCCACCATGGGTAATGCGCCGCCAGGGCGCAGGCTCAGTTCCTTGACCATGCGGGTCTGGTAGTCGGTGAAATACCCGTAGACGGTTTCCAGGTCTTTGCCGGCATTGGACGGCGCAGCGATGGGCGCGATATCGATGATGGTCTGGTACGCCGGCGTTTCCGTGGCCGGTACGCCATTTTCGCTTAACAAGGTGGCCCAGCGGTCGGTGGTGGCCGATTCCAGGTAATCCTGGGCCTGGGTCAGCGAGTAATCCGGAGGGAAGTGCAACAGCTCGATGCTTTTGCGGTTTTCCAGGGCCATGCCCAACGGCAGGAACAGGTACCAGTTGTAGGCCCATTTGCCATCGCTGTTGAGCTGGCTGGCGCCTTGGTAAGCCAGGTCGGCGGTATTGAGCAGCGTGGTCAGTGGCTGGCCGTAACTGTCGGGCACGCCGCTGAAGGACGCCGTGACCTGACCGTCGTGGGTCTTCACACTGACCTTGGCCCGGCTGTAACCGTCACGTTGCAGGCTCTGGTTCAAATAGTGTTCGGCGGTCTGCTCCAGTGACCATGGCCGGAAGCAGATCACATTGCAGTTGTTGGGGTACGCGAACAACTGGGTGACGCGCTGCGTGCTGCCCAGTGGCACCTCGATGTCGGCCTGTACGACCGCACTCGCCAGTAGTGCGGCGAGGGTGAAGGACAGCCTGGTCGGTTTAAACATAGTCGATTCCTTGTCAGCGAAGCCCGTCTGCGCGGGATGGAAGCCCACCTGCACACAGTAGCGGCTGACCGGGAAAATCGCGTGTTAAATCGCCCGGCATGTCGTTATTGGATAAGCCCCTACAGGCTGAACTGCAAGGCATTGCTCAGATCGCCCATGGGTTTCTGGCCGCGCGCGATCATCGCGTCATCGCGCTGCTTGAGGCCGTCCAGGGTTTCCAACTGGAACACCCGGGTGATCAAACGCAGGATCGATGCCGTGTCGTACACCGTATGGTCCACCGTGCCTTTGCGGGCAAACGGCGACACCACCAGCGCCGGAACCCGCGAGCCCGGGCCCCAGCGGTCACCCTGGGGCGGCGCCACGTGGTCCCACCAGCCGCCGTTTTCATCCACGGTCACCACCACCACCATGTTTTTCCACTGCGGGCTTTCTTGCAGCACCTTCAAGGCGCGGGCGATATGGCGGTCGCCCGAGGCCACGTCGGCATAACCGGCGTGCATGTTCAAGTTGCCCTGGGGTTTGTAGAAGCTCACGGCGGGCAGCTTGCCGGCCTGGGCGTCGGCGAAGAACCGGTTGGTGCTTGACTCATCGCCCAAACCGCCGTCACGCAGACGCCTGGCACGTTCTGCCGGGTTTTGCGGCCCTTGCTGCTTGAAGTAATTGAACGGCTGGTGGTGGTACTGGAAATTCGGAATCTTGGGGATGCCGCCGGAGTCCTTGAACTGCTCCAGGGTGGCTTGCCACGCACCGGCGTACCAGGCCCAGTCGATGTTCTTCTTCGACAGCTTGTCGCCAATATGCTCGTGGGTTTGCGGCACCAGCACATTGGGCAGGTCGGGCTTGGAGTAATCCGGGTTTTGCGGGTCGCGGATCCAGGTGGGCCAGTAGGGTGGGGCCAGGGTGTTTACGCCGTAACCATCGGGTGTCAGTGCGCTGGGGCCGAATTGTGGTGGGCCGGTCATGGCGCTGGCCGGTGACGTGTCCAAGGGCTTTAGGCGCGTGTCGCTGGGGTCATCGCTTTGCAGCGTGGCGATCTGCGCCTTGGCCACCGACTGCGCGGCATTGGGATAAAACGGCGCGGTGGCGCTGATCAGGTACTGGTGGTTAAGGAACGAGCCACCAAACGCGCCCTGGAAGAAGTTATCGCACAGCACAAACTCCTTGGCCACGTCCCACAGGCGCAGGGCATAACGGCTTTGGGCGTAATGGCCCATCACCAGCCCACCGGAATCGCCCCAGGCGACAAAACCATCATTCTTGCCGCCGTTGATCTGCATCTGGTTCTGGTAGAACACGTGCCATAGGTCGCGGGTCACCAGGCTCAATGGCAGGTCTTCGCCCTGCGGGCCTTTGAGGGCGAACGGCGCGTTGGGCAGGTTTTGCTGGAATTGCACTTCGCTGGGGTAAGTCACCCCGTCCACCGTTTGTGGGCCGACCTGCAACACACCGCCCCAGCTCGGTGGCAGGGCAGGCAATACGCTGCCATCGCGGTCGCGCTGCTGGAAGTCCTTGGCGGTTAACGCCGACAGCGGTTTCTCCACCCCGGGGAAATCTGCGAACAGGTTGTTGAAGCTGCGGTTCTCGGCATAAATCACCACCACGGTTTTCACCTGCTCGCGCAGCGCCTTGTCCAGTTCCTGGGGCGTGAGCGGCCGCGCCACGGGTGGGTTCGGTGCTTCGCTGGTATTGCCGCAGGCACTCAAGGTCGCCCCCACCCCCAACACCGCCGCACCGCCGAGGAAGCGCCGACGGCTGGTGTCTACCCGCGTTTTGGGGGCGCAGTCGTGGGCAGGGTGGTCGTTGTGCTCGTCACTCATTGCGAGGAATCCTTGGCGAGATGTTGCAAGATATTTCGCAGGACGGTAGCAATGGAATGTGACGGAACAAAGACAGGCGTGTGATGGGCGGGGCGTGTCTACACGGCTCAAGCGCTGCTAGACTGCCCTTCTAATGCACATCACTGAGGTGAGTCGTGAGACCTTCAACTGCACTTGATCTGCAACGAACGGCTGTACGAGAAGTGGTCGGACGTTTCCGTATTTCCAATCCCAGAGTATTTGGGTCGGTACTGATGGGGACTGACCAAGAAGGCAGTGATCTTGATTTGCTGGTAGACGCGCCGCCGGGCACAACGCTCTTTGATCTCGGTGGGTTGCAGGTCGAGCTTGAGGACTTGCTCGGCGTTAATGTCGACCTGCTTACGCCTGGCGACTTGCCTTTGAAGTTTCGCGATAAAGTGCTAGCGGAGGCCCGGCCAGTATGACGGAAAGTCGGCTAGGGGATTATCTGGCAAGCTGCCACTGACGCGATCACTTTTGTAGAGGGCTTGAGCAAAGAAGAGTTTTTGGAGGACCGGCGAACACAACAAGCTGTGGTCATGAGCCTGATCATCATTGGTGAAGTGTCGACGAAAATCATGGATCAGCATCCGGACTTCGCGGCACGCCATTCACATATTCCTTGTACAGAGTGCATTACCTGATCTATTGGCACGCCTTCCTGTAAATCCTTGACCGCAACTGTTCTACCAACAGTTGCGGTCACTCGTTATTCAGGGCATCACAGGCGGCAAATACTTCAGCGTCGTTCCCAACGCCCACAGCAGAAACAACACCAGCGGCGTATGCACCAGCAACTGCACGAACGAAAACCCGATCAAATCCCGTGCCTTCAGCCCCAGCACACCCAGCAACGGCAACATATAAAACGGGTTGATCAAGTTCGGCAGCGCCTCGGCGGCGTTGTAGATCTGCACCGCCCAGCCCAGGTGGTATTGCAGATCATTGGCCACTTGCATCACATACGGCGCTTCGATGATCCACTTGCCGCCACCTGAGGGGATGAAGAAGCCCAGCACTGCTGAGTAAACGCCCATCAGCAGGGCGTAGGTGTCGTGGGAGGCGATGGAGGTGAAGAACGTCGAGATATGGTGCGCCAGAGTCTGGCCGTCGCCGCCCTTGACCACCGTCATCAGTGCGGCAATCGAGCCGTACAGCGGGAACTGGATCAGCACGCCGGTGGTGGTCGGCACCGCACGGGCCACGGCATCGAGGAAGCTGCGCGGGCGCCAGTGCAGCAGCGCGCCCACCATGATGAACAGGAAGTTATAGGTATTGAGCCCCGAGATGGCGCTGATCGCCGGCTTGGTCGAGAACTCATGGAACAGCCAGCCGGCCGCCAGCGACGCCAGCAGAATCGTCAGCAACGGGCTGTGTTCCAGCCATTCACCGGGGCGCGTCGGCGCCTGCGGCTTGGGCAGGTTGAAGGCCGGGTCAATGCCGCAGGCCTTGGCATCCCGGGCGCTGTTGGGGCCAGGCGCGGTGGCGTAGGCGATGATCAGCGACACTACGATCAGCGCCAGCAACAGCACGCCGGATTGCCACAAAAAAATAGTCTCGGTGAACGGGATCATGCCGGTGATCGACAGAATCGACGGCGGCAAGCTGGCCGGGTTGGCCTGCAACTGCGCGGCCGACGACGACAGCCCCAGCGCCCATACGGCCCCCAGGCCCAGGTACGCTGCAGCGCCAGCGGCACGGTAGTCCATGCGCAAATCCGTGCGCCGGGCCAATGCCCGCACCAGCAAACCGCCGAACACCAGGGACAGGCCCCAGTTAAGCAACGACGCCACCATGGAAATCAACGCCACCCAGGCCACAGCCGAACGGCCATTCTTGGGAATGCGCGCCAGGCGGTCGATCAACTTCACTGCCGGCGGTGAGCTGGCGACCACGTAACCGCCGATCACCACAAAGGCCATCTGCATGGTGAACGGGATCAGGCTCCAGAACCCATCGCCAAATGCCTTGGCCGCTTCGGCCGGTGCGGCGCCCATGCCCAGGGTCGCCACGGCGACGATGATCACGGCGAGGGCGGCAAACACCCAGGAGTCAGGAAACCAGCGCTCGGCGAAGTTGGAGCAACGCAGGGCAAATCGGGCATAGCGGCTGTCTTCGATAGCATCGGCCACGAGTCTTTCCTCTTGTAGTTATTATGGGGTTTGGCAGTTTTACGGCATGTTCCTCTACGGCCATTGATTTGGGAATGTTGTTATCTTCAACGATCAATGAGTAAAACAAATATATCCGTCACGATTGCCATCGATGGGCTCAGCTCATAACCTGCACGCCATTTTGTTTGCCTGCCGAGCCTGCACATGACTGCCACCTTTTCCCCACGGGCGCAGCGTTTTTCCCGCTCCGACTACAAAACCCTGGGCCTGGCTGCCCTCGGCGGCGCCCTGGAAATCTACGACTTCATTATCTTCGTGTTCTTTGCGCTGACCCTCAGCCAACTGTTCTTCCCGCCGGAAATGCCCGAGTGGCTGCGCCTGTTGCAAAGCTTCGGCATTTTCGTGACCGGCTACCTCGCCCGTCCACTGGGCGGCATCCTGATGGCGCACTTTGCCGACCACCTGGGGCGCAAGCGTGTCTTCAGCTTGAGCATCCTCATGATGGCCTTGCCCTGCCTGCTGATCGGCGTCATGCCGACCTACGCGCAAATCGGCTATTTCGCCCCGCTGATCCTGCTGGCGCTGCGCGTGCTGCAAGGCGCAGCAGTGGGCGGCGAAGTGCCCAGCGCCTGGACTTTCGTCGCCGAGCACGCACCGCGTCACCATCGTGGCTATGCCTTGGGGTTTTTGCAGGCCGGCCTGACCTTCGGTTACCTGCTGGGGGCGCTGACCGCCACTTTGCTAGCGCAGGTCTTCACCCCCGCCGAAATCCTCGATTACGCCTGGCGCTTCCCCTTCCTGCTGGGCGGCGTATTCGGTGTGATCGGCGTATGGCTGCGCCGCTGGCTCAGTGAAACCCCGGTGTTCCTGGAGATGCAGGCGCGTCGCCAGGCCGCCGCCGAAATGCCCTTGCGCACCGTGCTGCGCGACCATCGCGCCGTGCTGCTGCCGGCGATGATCCTTACCTGCGTGCTGACGTCTGCCGTGGTAGTGCTGGTGGTCATTACCCCGACCATGATGCAGAAAACCTTCGGCATGAGCCCCAGCCACACCTTCGCCCTCAGCGCCCTGGGCATCGTCTTCCTGAATATCGGCTGCGTGCTCGCCGGCCTGCTGGTGGACCGCATCGGCGCATGGCGCGCGGTATTGGTCTACAGCCTGTTGCTGCCGGTGGGCATTGCGCTGCTGTACGCCAGCCTGATCGCCGGCGGTGTGTGGCTCGGCGCGGCGTATGCCGTGGCGGGCCTGAGTTGCGGCGTGGTGGGCGCGGTGCCGTCGGTGATGGTCGGGCTGTTTCCGGCGCAGGTGCGGGTGTCGGGCATTTCCTTCACCTACAACATTGCCTATGCACTCTGGGCAAGTACTACACCGTTGTTATTGATCGCGCTGATGCCGACCAGCCCGTGGATCTGCGTGGGGTATTGCGTGGTGATGGGGGCGGTGGGGGTGGCGAGTGTGGCGTTGTTTGGCAAACGCCACAGCCTGGCCGCCTGAGGATCAGGTTAGGAAGTGCCAGAGCAACAAGGTCCCCACCAACCCGACCACCGAAACAATCGTCTGCAACACCGACCACACCCAGATCGTCTGTTTCAACTGCAAGCCAAAGTACTCACGCACCATCCAGAACCCGGCGTCGTTGACGTGGCAGAAGAACACCGAGCCGGCGCCGATGGCCAGGGCGACCAATGAGCTTTGCGTCGCCGCCAACCCGGCCATCATCGGCGCGAGGATGCCGGCGGTCGTGGTGGTGGCGACGGTGGCCGAGCCGGTGGCCTGGCGCAGGGCCACGGCGATCAGCCAGGCCAGCAGCAGGTAGGGCATGTGCGCGCCTTCGGCGACTTTGCTGATGGTCTGGCTGACGCCGGCGTCCAGCAGGGTTTGCTTGAGGCCGCCGCCGGCGCCGATAGTCAGCAGTAGTACGGCGATGGGCGCCAGGGCTTTGCGCAGGGTGTTGCCGACGTCGGCGCGTGGCATGCCCGCCGCCCAACCCAGGCAGACGACCGCGGCGATTACGGCCAGGCCGAGGGCGACCAGCGGTTCACCGAGGAATTTCAAGGTCAGGGCGAGGGTGCTTTCCGGCGCCAACGCGACTTTAGCCAAGGTGCTGCCGAGCATCAGGATTACCGGCAACAGAATGATCAGCAGCGACACACCGAAGCTCGGCTGGCGCGGGGCCTTGGGCGGTGCGCTGAACAAGGCGCCGATATCGGCCGGCTCATCCACGTGCAGGCGCTTGGACAGCCAGTTGCCATACAGCGGCCCGGCCAGGATCACTGCCGGCACCGCCAGGCAAAAGCCCAGCAACATGGTCAGGCCCAGGTCGGCGTGCAATGCGCCTACGGCAATCAGCGGCCCAGGGTGAGGTGGCATCAAGGCATGCAAGGTGGTCATGCCCGCCAGTGCAGGGATGGCGATCTTCAGCAACGGCTGGTTCGAACGCTTGGCCATCACAAAGATGATCGGCACCATCATCACCAGGCCCACTTCGAAGAACAGCGGCAGGCCGATCACCATGGCGACCAACGCCATCACCCAGGGCAATGACTTGCCTTTGCCCAGCCCGAGCAACGTGGTGGCAATACGGTCGGCCGCGCCGGATTCGGCCATCAGCGCGCCGAGCATCGCACCCAGGGCAATGATGATCCCGGCTTCCCCGAGAATCGTCCCGGCGCCTTTGCTGAAAGCCTTTGCCACTTCTTCCGGTGGCAGGCCGGCGCCGACCCCGGCGATAAAGGTGCCGATCAGAATCGACAGGAAGGGTGGCAGTTTGGTCGCGCTGATCAGCACAATGATGCTGGCGATCGCCAACAGCACGCAGAGCATGAGGCGGGTGTCGTGAACCATCCACGCGGCAGTCGATAACTCCAAGACGGAACTCCTTATCGAGCAGGTTGGCTAATATGTTTCTTTTTGTTTCGGCCCGAAAAGCATACCTGATACATCTTCCCCAACGCGTGCATGAACGATTTTGGTGCGCCCGAAGCTAACGACCCTCTGGCGCTCAGATGACAATTTTGCAAACCATGCCAGTGGATCTGGCCTATAGCTCTATGATCCGCCCCATCCCAACCCACGAGGACATTTCATGAGCGCAGGACACAGCCACGCCCAAGTACGCGCCGGCCACGAACGCAAGTTATGGATCGCGCTGGGGCTGACCGGCAGCTTCATGCTGGCCGAAGTCATCGGCGCTTTTATCACCGGCAGCCTGGCGCTGTTGTCGGACGCGGCGCACATGATGACCGACGC
Organism: Pseudomonas sp. DWP2-2; assembly: GCF_049897065.1. Taxonomy (NCBI): domain Bacteria; kingdom Pseudomonadati; phylum Pseudomonadota; class Gammaproteobacteria; order Pseudomonadales; family Pseudomonadaceae; genus Pseudomonas; species Pseudomonas sp. DWP2-2. The sequence continues at coordinate 20,547 of NZ_JAFCVN010000004.1, forward strand.
CCTGGCCCTGGCGATTTCCCTGGTGGCGATCCAAGTCGCCAAGCGCCCGGCAGATCGCAAGCGCACCTTCGGTTATGCGCGGTTCGAGATCCTGGCGGCCGCCTTCAATGCATTACTGCTGTTCGCCGTGGCGTTCTACATCTTGTACGAGGCTTACCAGCGGCTGCAGGCGCCCGCCGAAATCCAGTCCACCGGCATGCTGGTGATTGCGCTGCTGGGGCTGGTGGTCAACCTGATCTCCATGCGCCTGCTCAGCGCTGCCAGTGGCGAGAGCCTTAACGTCAAGGGCGCCTACCTGGAAGTCTGGAGCGACATGCTGGGCTCCGTCGGCGTGATCATTGCCGCGCTGGTGATCATGTTCACTGGCTGGGGTTGGGTTGACTCCGTGGTCGCGGCCGCCATCGGCTTTTGGGTATTGCCGCGCACCTGGACGTTGCTTAAGGCGAGCATGAACATCCTGCTGCAAGGTGTGCCGGAGGGTGTGGACATCGAGCGGGTGGAGCAGGCCATCCGCAGCGTGCCGGGGGTCAGGGACGTGCACGATCTGCATATCTGGGCCCTCACCAGTGGCAAGAACGTGCTGAGTACGCATCTGGTCGCGGATGCGTCCCAGGGCACTGAGCAACAGATCCTCAGCCGAGTGACGGAGTTACTGCACGAACAGTTCGATATTTCCCACGCCACGATCCAGGTCGACGGCGAGGGTTTTCAACATGACGATCACGACGAAGTGCATGCCTGAGCCTGGCTAACGGATTTGTAATCTTTCGCCCACGGCCCTGATAAGTACCGAAAGCTACATTGCCCCCGCTGGGAAACCTCAGCGACTTCATGGGCGTGGAACTCTCGTTATGGCAATTTTCGTTAGAACACTGTTGGGGGCGGCGGCACTGGTAGTGTGGATATCCGCAAACGCCGCCCAGGCACAACCCCTCACCCTCGATGCAGCCTTGCAAACCGCCTTCGCCAACAACCCGGACCTGGCGGCCGCACAATGGGAAATCGACATCGCCCAAGGCGGCCGGCAACAGGCCGGCCTGATCCCCAACCCGGTGGCCTCCTGGGACGCTGAAGACACCCGCCGCAACAGCCGCACCACCAGCATCAAACTCAGCCAGACCCTTGAACTGGGCGGCAAGCGCGGTGCACGCATCGAGGTGGCCACCCGCGCCCAGGATGCCGCCGCGCTGACCCTGGAGCAGCGTCGCAACCAGTTGCGCGCCGAGGTCATCGACAGCTACTACGGCGCCCTGCGCGCCCAGGAACGCCTTGACCTGGCGCAACGCTCCATGACGCTTGCCGAGCGCGGCCTGGTGGTCGCCAATGGGCGCGTCACCGCTGGCAAGTCGTCGCCGGTGGAAGCCACTCGCGCCCAGGTGCAGGTGTCGCAAATCCGTCTGGAATTGAACCGCGCACAGATTGGCCTCACTGACGCCTACCGTCGCCTCGCCACCAGCACCGGCAGCGCCGCCACCGACTTCCAGGCCGTCGCCACGCCAAGCACCTCGGTACCGGCGTTACCCGCCGCCGCGCCATTGTTGGCACGCCTTGAGCAGACCGCCGAATTGCGCCTGGCCGAACTCAGCATTGTGCAGAACGAAGCCAGCGTGGGTCTGGAAAAAGCCCAGCGCATTCCGGACCTGGACGTGTCGATCGGCAGCCAATACGACGCCAGTGTGCGCGAACGGGTGAACCTGGTGGGCGTGTCGATGCCGATCCCGCTGTTCAACCGCAACCAGGGCAACATCCTCGCGGCCACCCGACGCGCCGACCAGGCCCGCGACCTGCGAAACGCCGCCGAACTGCGCCTGCGCACCGAAACCCGCCAGGCCCTGGACCTGTGGCAAACCGCGAACACCGAAGTGCGCGCGTTCAACCAGCAGATCCTGCCCGCCGCACAAAGTGCGGTAGACAGCGCCACCCGTGGCTTCGAGATGGGCAAGTTCAACTTCCTCGACGTGCTCGACGCCCAGCGCACCTTGATCGCGGCCCGTACCCAATACCTTGCTGCCACCGCCCAGGCCACCGAGGCCTGGGTACGCATCGAACGCATTTACGGCGACCTCGCCCGCTTCTGATTTTTCCTGGAGTCTCCTGATGAACAAAAAACATGGCATGGCGCTCGCCGTCGCCTTGGGCCTGATGCTTTCCGGCTTCGCCCACGCCGAGGAAGAAGAAGGCAAGCTCGAACTCACCGAGCAGCAGATTCAAGCTGCCGGCATCCAGTTGGCCCAGGCGCAACCGCGTGCCATCAGCACCGTGCTGACGCTGCCGGGCGAGGTGCGTTTTGATGAAGACCGTACCTCCCACATCGTGCCCCGCGCAGCGGGCGTGGTAGAGGCGGTGAAGGTCAACCTGGGCCAGTCGGTGAAGAAGGGCGAACTGTTGGCGGTGATCGCCAGCCAGCAAATTTCCGACCAGCGCAGCGAATTGGCCGCCAGTGAGCGCCGGGTCGAACTGGCGCGTACCACCTTCCAGCGCGAGCGTCAGTTGTGGCAGGACAAAATCTCTGCCGAACAGGATTACCTGCTGGCGCGGCAGACCCTGCAAGAAGCCGAAATCGCCCTGAACAATGCGCGGCAAAAAATGACTGCGCTCAGCGGCAGCGCGGTACTGGCCGGCGGCAATCGTTATGAACTGCGTGCGCCCTTCGCCGGTGTGGTGGTGGAAAAACACCTGGGGGTGGGCGAGGTGGTCAGTGAAACCAGCAATGCCTTTACCCTCTCGGATCTGTCCCAGGTGTGGGTCACCTTCGGCGTATTTCCCAAGGACTTGAACAAGGTTCGCGTGGGCAAACCGGTGAAAGTCAGCTCGACGGAAATGGGCACCGAAGTGCTGGGCACCGTGGCCTATGTGGGCAACTTGCTCGGTGAGCAGACGCGCACCGCTACCGTGCGCGTGACGGTCCCCAATCCTGACGACGCCTGGCGCCCGGGCTTGTTTGTGGCCGTGCAAGTGGCCACCGATACCTACCAGGCCAAGGTCGCCGTGCCGCAAACCGCTATCCAGACCGTCGAGGACAAACCCTCGGTGTTTGTGCGCACCGCGGACGGCTTTATCACCCGTCATCTTGAACTGGGCGTCAGTGAAAACGGCTACGTCGAAGTGCGTAAAGGCCTGGAGGCCGGCGCGCAGGTGGCGACGGCTGGCAGCTTCATCCTCAAGTCCGAACTGGGCAAAGGCTCGGCCGAACACGCCCATTGATCCTGCGAGTGATTCCCCATGTTTGAGCGCCTTATCCAATTCGCCATCGAGCAGCGCATCATCGTGTTGCTGGCGGTGCTGTTGATGGCCTGTGTCGGCATCGCCAGCTATCAGAAACTGCCCATCGACGCAGTGCCTGACATCACCAACGTACAGGTGCAGATCAACTCGGCGGCGGCCGGTTTTTCGCCGCTGGAAACCGAGCAGCGCGTCACCTTTCCCATCGAAACCGCCATGGCCGGCCTACCGGGCCTGCAGCAGACGCGATCGCTGTCGCGTTCCGGTTTGTCCCAGGTCACGGTGATTTTCAAGGACGGCACCGACCTGTTCTTCGCCCGCCAATTGGTCAACGAACGCCTGCAAGTGGCCCGTGAGCAATTGCCTGACGGCATCGAAACCGCGATGGGGCCGATTTCCACTGGCCTTGGGGAAATTTTCCTGTGGACCGTCGAAGCCGAGGACGGTGTGCGCAAAGAGGACGGTACGCCTTACACCCCCACCGACCTGCGGGTGATCCAGGACTGGATCATCAAACCGCAACTGCGCAACGTGCCAGGCGTGGCCGAGATCAATACCATCGGCGGCTTCGCCAAGGAATATCAGATTGCGCCAGACCCCAAGCGCCTGGCCGCTTACAACCTGACCCTCAACGATCTGGTCACGGCGCTGGAGCGCAACAACGCCAACGTCGGCGCCGGCTATATCGAGCGCAGCGGCGAACAGTTGTTGATCCGCGCGCCGGGCCAGGTGGCGTCTATCGACGACATCGCCAACATTGTCATCACCACCTCGGACGGCACACCGATCCGCGTGCGCAATGTGGCCCAGGTCGACATTGGTCGTGAGCTGCGTACCGGCGCCGCCACCGAAAATGGCCGTGAGGTGGTGCTGGGCACGGTGTTCATGTTGATCGGCGAGAACAGCCGCAGCGTGTCCCAGGCGGTGGCGAAAAAGCTTGAGGAGATCAACCGCTCGCTGCCCGAAGGCGTGGTGGCGGTCACTGTTTACGACCGCACCAACCTGGTGGAAAAAGCCATCGCCACGGTGAAGAAAAACCTCTTCGAAGGTGCGTTGCTGGTGGTGGCGGTGTTGTTTCTGTTCCTGGGTAATATCCGTGCAGCGCTGATCACTGCGATGGTGATTCCGCTGGCGATGCTGTTCACCTTCACCGGCATGTTCACCAACAAAGTCAGCGCCAACCTGATGAGCCTGGGCGCGCTGGACTTCGGCATTATCGTTGACGGTGCGGTGGTGATCGTCGAGAACGCCATCCGCCGTCTGGCCCACGCACAGCAGCGCCACGGCCGGTTGCTGACCCGCAGTGAACGCCTGCACGAAGTGTTCGCCGCGGCCAAGGAGGCACGACGCGCGCTGATCTTCGGGCAGTTGATCATCATGGTGGTGTACCTGCCGATCTTCGCTCTCACGGGCGTGGCCGGGAAGATGTTCCACCCCATGGCATTCACCGTGGTGATTGCCTTGCTCGGCGCGATGATTCTGTCGGTGACCTTCGTACCGGCGGCGATTGCGTTGTTCGTCACCGGCAAGGTCAAGGAAGAAGAAAACTTCGTCATGCGCAGTGCGCGTCGGGTGTATGGCCCGGTGCTCAACTGGGTGATGGTGCGTCGGCCCCTGGTGTTCGGCCTGGCCGCACTGACCATCGTCGTGTCGGGGTTGGTCGCCAGCCGCATGGGCAGTGAATTTATCCCCAGCCTCAGCGAAGGTGACTTTGCCCAACAGGCGCTGCGTGTGCCTGGCACCAGCCTGACCCAATCAGTGCAGATGCAGCAGCAACTGGAAAAAACCTTACTGGCCCAAGTGCCGGAAATCGAGCGGGTGTTTGCGCGCACCGGTACGGCGGAAATCGCCTCCGACCCGATGCCGCCGAATATTTCCGACAGCTACGTGATGCTCAAACCCAAGGACCAATGGCCGAACCCGAAGAAGTCCCGCGAGGCAATCATCGCCGATATCCAACGGGCCAGCGCGATTGTGCCGGGCAGCGTGTATGAGCTCTCGCAGCCGATCCAGTTGCGCTTCAACGAGCTGATTTCCGGAGTGCGCAGCGATGTGGCGGTGAAGGTGTTCGGCGATGATATGGCGGTGCTCAACCAGACTGCCGGGGAAATCGCCGAGACCTTGCAGAAGCTCAACGGCGCCTCGGAAGTGAAGGTGGAACAGACCTCCGGCCTGCCGGTGCTGACCATCAATATCGACCGCGACAAGGCCGCTCGCTTCGGCCTGAATGTGGGTGATGTGCAGGACACCATCGCCGTCGCTGTCGGTGGGCGCCAGGCCGGTACGCTGTACGAGGGTGATCGGCGTTTTGACATGGTGGTGCGCTTGTCCGACACGTTGCGCACCGATATCGACGGCTTGTCACGGCTGTTGATCCCGGTGCCGGCGCTGGCGAGTAGTACCTCGGGGCAGTTGGGCTTTATCGCCTTGTCCCAGGTTGCCAGCCTCGACCTGGTGCTGGGCCCCAACCAGATCAGCCGCGAGAACGGCAAGCGCCTGGTGATCGTCAGCGCCAACGTGCGCGGGCGCGATATCGGCTCGTTTGTCGAGGAGGCCGAAGCCGCCATCACTACCCAGGTGAAAGTCCCTGCCGGTTACTGGACCACCTGGGGCGGCCAGTTCGAACAGTTGAAGGAGGCGTCCGAACGCTTGCGCATCGTGGTGCCGGTAGCGTTGCTGTTGGTGTTCGGGTTGCTGTTCATGATGTTCAACAACCTCAAGGACGGCCTGCTGGTGTTTACCGGCATCCCCTTCGCGCTTACCGGCGGGATCATGGCCTTGTGGCTGCGCGATATTCCGCTGTCGATTTCAGCGGGTGTGGGCTTTATCGCCTTGTCGGGCGTGGCGGTGCTTAATGGCCTGGTGATGATCGCGTTCATCCGAAACCTGCGCGAGGAAGGCCGCTCGTTATCGGTGGCGATCCACGAAGGCGCGTTGACCCGCTTGCGCCCGGTACTGATGACCGCGCTGGTGGCGTCCCTCGGGTTTATCCCCATGGCACTCGCCACCGGCACCGGCGCCGAAGTGCAGCGTCCATTGGCGACGGTGGTGATTGGCGGGATTATTTCTTCGACTTTGCTGACCTTGCTGGTGCTGCCGGCGTTGTACCAATGGGCTCATCGCCGCGATGAAGAGACCGCCTGACAACCGCGAAAACGCCGCAATGTGCGGGCTTACCCTCTGTCGGAGCGAGCTTGCTCGCGAAAAACCCACAGGCGCCGCGTTTATTCAGGAAACACGCGTTATCGTTGACGTTTTTCGCGAGCAAGCTCGCTCCTACATTGGGCCTAGGCTGGCTTTGAAGGAAACACCAGGCTGAACCGCGTAAAACGCCCAAGCTGGCTGGTGACATGCGCATGGCCCTGATGCAAATGCATGATCGACTTCACAATGGCCAACCCCAACCCGGTGCCGCCCTCGGCGCGGGTACGACTGCTATCGGCGCGGTAGAAACGTTCGAACAGGTGCGGCAGGTGGTGCGCTTCAATGCCTCGCCCCGGGTTGCCCACCGACAGCGATACGCTCTGCTCGTAGGTCTCCACCAACAGCAACACGGTAGAGGCCTCGGGTGTGTGGCGAATGGCATTGGAGAGCAAGTTGGAAATCGCCCGCTGGATCATCAGTCGGTCGCCGGTCACCCAGGCATCGCCGCGCAGGCTCAGGGTGACGCCTTTATCTTCGGCGCTCAGGGCAAACAACTCCATTACCCGCTGGGCTTCCTGGGCCAGGGACACCTCGGTGAATGAGGCCCGCGCCGCCGGATGGCTGACCTGCGCCAGAAACAGCATGTCGCTGACAATTCGCGCCAGGCGTTCGAGTTCTTCGGTGTTGGATTCCAGCACCGCCTTGTATTCCTGCGGCGGGCGCTGGCGCGACAGGGTCAACTGGGCCTTGCCCATCAGGTTGGTCAAGGGGGCGCGCAGTTCGTGGGCCAGGTCATCGGAGAATTGCGAGAGTTGCTGCACACCGGCATCCAGGCGGTCGAGCATCACGTTGATGCCGTGGGCGAGTTCACCCAGTTCGTGGGGCAGGTTGTCCACAGACAAGCGATGGGTGAGGTCCTGGGTGGTGACTTTCGCCGCCACCTGGCTGAACTGCTTCAACGGCGCCAGGCCCCGTTGCACCAGCCACCAGGCGCCCATGCCAATCAGTATCAGCAGTAGCGGCAGCGCAATCAGCGTGGCGCGCAGGTAGGCACTGAGCAATGCCTGGTCGTCCATGCGGTCCAGGGACAGCAGCACCCGCACACGTTCACCGTTGGCCAGGCGCATCAAGCTGGAGGCACTGAGTACCTGGTTGCCGTAGCTGTCGACCCAATTGAGGTAGCCCAGGGTTTCCCGTGGCTTGAAGTCGGTGAGCAGTGGTTCCTGGGGCTTGCTGCCGACGTTCAGCAGCACGCTGTTATCGGGCGCGGTGCCGACGATGGTCAGGTGGAAATTGTCGTGGCCGATCACCAGGTCCATCAGCGAGTGCGGGCGGGCGCGGATGGCATGGGCGTCCAGGCCCAGGGCCAGGCTGTGCTGGATCTGTTCCATCTTGCTTTCCAGGTTTTTTCGCGCGAGTTTTTCCAGCTCATGGGTGAGGGCCAAGTAGGCCAGGGTCGCCAGCAGCAACACCAGGCCCGCGCCCATCAGGCTGACCGTCAGGCCCAGGCGCATCGACAGGCTGCCGGTCTTCATGGGCGCGCTTCCAGCACGTAGCCTACGCCGCGAATAGTGTGGATCAGCTTGACCTCGCTCTGGTCATCCACCTTGGCGCGCAGGCGGCTGATGGAGACTTCGACCACGTTGGTGTCGCAGTCGAAATTCATGTCCCAGACCAAGGAAATAATCTGTGTGCGGGTCAGCACTTCGCCGGCCTGGCGCATGAGCACTTGCAACAGCGCGAACTCCTTGGTGGTCAGGTCGATGCGCCGGGTGCCGCGATAAGCGCGGTGGCGGCGCGGGTCCAGTTCCAGGTCCGAGACGCGGAACACTTCCGGCTGTGGAATGTGTTCGCTGCGACGCATCAGGGTGCGCACGCGGGCCAGCAGTTCGGGAAACTCGAACGGCTTGACCAGATAATCGTCGGCGCCCATGTCCAGGCCCTTGATCTTGTCAGCCAGCCGGCCACGGGCGGTGAGCATCATCACGCGCTGGGTGCCGTTGCGGCGCAATTCTTCCAGTACTTGCCAGCCATCCTTGCCCGGCAGGTTCACGTCCAGAATCACCAGTTCATAGGCGTGTTGCCCGGCCAGGTGCAGGCCGTCGATACCATTGGCGGCGCAGTCGACCACGTAGCCACTTTCGTTCAGGCCCTGTTGCAGGTAGTCGGCGGTTTTCTGCTCGTCTTCAACCACAAGAATACGCATGGGGGTTACCTCTTGAATTAGGGGAGAGAAGGCGCCCATGTCCCTATGGCGGCGGGTTCGGAAGTGGGAAAAGTCTGAAGGCTAAAGTAGCTTTAGGGTCAACTGCGACCGTCGGTCGCATGTGTCGCAGGCAAAAAAAACGCCCCAAGCGGGGCGTTAAAAATTCATCTCTTTCCAAAGGAGCTACACAAAAGCTTCAGAGATGAATGTGCTCGGGTGAATAAGTTGAAGCGAGTATAGAAAGTTCCACTTAACGAGAAGCTGAGGCCAATATTACAATTTTGATAACTGGCTATTTGTGAACAGATGTTAGTTAATCGCGAGCGAATGTAAGGGCTACAGCACGACCAATGGGTATTCGGCAATCAGACGAACTTCTTCCAGGTCTGATTCAAACGCACTGGAGCGCACGGTGGCCTGGCGCAAGCGCAGGGACAAATCCTTCAAACGCCCACTTTGCACCACGTATTTGGCCTCGATATCCCGTTCCCAGCGGCGTTGATCGGTCAAGGGGTTACCCGCTGCATCGCGGCGCATATACACGGCATTGGCGTTGCTATAGTCGGCGCCGGTGCCTTTGCCGTAGCGGGTCATGAACGACAGGCCGGGAATGCCGAACGCTTGCATGTCCAGGTCGTAGCGCACCATCCATGAGCGCTCCTTGGGCGCGTTGAAGTCGCTGTACTGGATCGAGTTATTGAGGAAGATCGAGTCTGATTGGCGCAGGTAGTCGAAGTCATCGTCGCCGTTGTTACGCTGGTGCGACACGGCCACGCTGTGGGCACCGACCTTGACCCCGAGCCTGGCGCTCCAGATGTTGTTGTCGAACTCGCCGAGCCGTTTCTGGCCTTCGTCCACGGCCTTGTAGTAGTTGAAGTCACCGAACAATGACACGTCGTCGGTCAATGCGTAATTGGCATTGCTGCCGAAGTAGTACTGATCCCAGGCGTCCTTCAAGCGGCTGCTGTACAGGCTAAAGCCCAGATGGCTGTTGAGCTGGTAGTCACCGCCGAAGTAGGCGATCCAGGGCGAGTCGACCTTGCCTGCATAGAAGGTGGCAAAGCCTTTGTTCATGCCGCTTTCACTGGGCTGGCTCATGCCGCTCAGGCGCCCGCCTTGCAGGCTCAAGCCTTCCAGACTGGTGTTTTGCAGGGTGACGCCGCGAAAGCTCTCGGGCAACAGGCGAGAGTCGCCGTAGGCCACCACCGGCGTAAGTGGGAACACGTCGCCGGCCTTGATCACGGTGTCCAGCACGCGCAGTTTCGCCGCGCCGCCGATTTTGCTGTAGCTGTTTTCCGGCTGGTTGTCGCTGTTCACCGGCAGCACGCCGAACGAGCCTTTGCCGCCGCTGCGGCCGCTGCCCGAGTCAAGTGTGAGGCCGTACATGGCGAATGCGTCCAGGCCAAAACCCACGGTGCCCTGGGTAAAACCGGATTCGAATTTGCCGATGAAACCCTGGGCCCAGGCTTCGGAGTAACCATTGCCAGTGGGGCTGGACTGGCCTTTGCGGTCATCGCGGTTGAAGTAGAAGTTGCGTGCCAGCACGTTGATGCGGCTGCCCTCTATAAAACCCTCGGGCTTGTCCTCCACTGCCATGGCGGCCATGGGCAGTGCAGCCATCAGTGAAAAGGGAAGGGTGTAATGACGAATGCTCATGATGCGCTCCTCGGTGATGGCAGTTATCGGCTTCTTATAGAGGCGGGCGTTTTTATTGATCTGGCCCTGGCTGATAGTTGCAAATGGCGGATAACAACTGCATGGCTTGCACATTACAATTCTGGAAACTAACGACCATCTAACAAATAAGTAATGTTCTGGTGAACCTGCCGTCAGGGTGGGTTGGTTAATCTCGACACTGAACTTTTCAGTCGAGGAAATCGCGATGAACTTTTATAAAGCAGGTTTGGCTGTATTAACGGCTGTGTTGTCATTTGGCGCACTGGCCGAAGGGGGTGGGGACCGCACCTTTGCCCTGATGATGGAGCGCAATGAGAAAGCCATGGCCGCGTACGCCATCAAAAAAGGCAAGCCGGTGCCTGAGGTCCAGGCGTACCGCTATGGCATGGACCTGGACATTGCCAAGGTCGTCAACGTGACGCCGCCGATCCGCTCGTGCAACGCCGTACCGTCGCGCATGACCTACGAAGACTCCAGCGGCAAGCTCAATACCCTGGAATATCAGGTCATGGGCGTATGCCGTAACAATGGCGGTTGAAAATATAGTTCGGCCCAGGGCTCAAGCGCTCTTCAGAAAACCCCGGCAGCGCCGATGCAAGTGAGTACACCTACCTCACTTGCCTAACGGTGCCCCATGTTCAATACCCGCCTGAAGCAGGAGCTGACCGCTCTGCGCGAAGAATTGTCGAGCTTGCTCCAGGTGAAAGAGAGCCTGGAAAGCGAAATGCTCTGCCTGACACTGGACCCTGAAGGCCGTGTGGAGTGGGCCAATGCCAACTTCCTGCAGGAACTGGCTTATTCGCTGGGCGAGATTGTCGGGCGTGCTATCGAAGACCTGGTGCCGGCACATGTGCGCCAGGACGAGTTCCAACTGCGCTTCAAGCACGCGCTGGCCCGCGGCGAACACTTTGCCGGCGCCGTACGCCTGATGCGCGGCAATGGCAAGGAAGCCTGGTTGCGCTCAATCGTGCAGCCGGTGCGCAGTTCGGAGGGGCGCATCAAGCAGTTTTCGATTTTTTCCAGCGACCTTACCCGCACCATCGAGAGCTCGCGTGAACATGAAAACCTGATCACTGCACTGATGCGTTCCACCGCGTTGATCGAGTTCGACCTGGAGGGGCATGTACTCACCGCCAATGACCGCTTCCTCGGCGCCATGGGATACAGCCTGGCGCAGATCGAAGGCAAGCATCACCGTATGTTCTGTGAGCCACAGGAATACAACAGTGCCGAATACCAACAGTTCTGGAAGCGCCTGAACGCCGGTGAGTTCGTCGCCGCGCGCTTCAAACGTGTGGACAGCCACGGCCGCCTGGTGTGGTTGGAGGCCACCTACAACCCGGTGCTGGACGCCAATGAGCGGCTGTACAAAGTGGTCAAGTTCGCCACGGTCATTACTGACCAGGTCAACCGCGAGCAGGCAGTGGCCGAGGCCGCCAATATTGCCTACAGCACCTCTTTGCAAACCGACGACAGCGCCCAGCGCGGCACCACCGTGGTCACCCAGGCCGTGGACGTTATGCGCGACCTGGCCCAGCACATGCAACAGGCCGGTGAAGGCATCGAGGCGTTGAATGCCCAGTCCCAAGTGATCGGCAGCATCGTCAAGACCATCAGCGGCATTGCCGAGCAAACCAACCTGCTGGCGCTCAACGCCGCCATCGAAGCGGCGCGTGCCGGTGAGCAGGGGCGTGGCTTTGCGGTGGTGGCCGATGAAGTACGGCAATTGGCGTCACGTACCAGCAAAGCCACCGAGGAAATTGTTGGTGTGGTGCGCCAGAACCAGGACATGGCCCGCGACGCGGTGGCCTTGATGGCCGACGGTCGTGCGCAAGCCGAGCAGGGCCTGGCCCTGGCGGCGGAGGCGGGTACCGTGATCGTCGAGATTCAGGACGGTGCGCAAAAAGTAGTGAGTGCGGTCGGGCAGTTTGCCAATCAGCTGTCGAGCTGACCTGTCGGGCTTGTGCTTGAGGTATCGTAGGTCTTTTCTCGCTTGCAGAGCTGATCGACCATGAGCCCTACGTTCCGTCGCCCCGTCCCATTGTCCAAGGCTTACCGTTTGCTCAACCACGGGCCGACCGTGTTGGTGAGTGCAGCCCACAACGGCCAGCGCAATATCATGGCCGCTGCCTGGGCCATGCCGTTGGATTTCGAACCACCGAAAGTCGCGGTGGTGCTCGACAAGGCCACCTGGACCCGCCAGCTACTTGAAGGCGCCGGCACCTTCGTACTGCAAGTGCCTTGTGCCGCACAAGCTGATCTGGTGCAAACGGTGGGCAATACCCGCGGTGCTGAAACCGACAAATTCGCAGCCTACGGCCTGCACACTTTCAGCGGTGAGCACACCGAGGCGCCGATGCTGGAAGGCTGCGTGGCTTGGCTGGAATGCCGCCTGCTGCCCGAGCCGCATAATCAGCAGGCCTATGACCTGTTTCTGGGCGAAGTGGTGGCGGCCTATGCTGATGAGCGGGTATTCAGCGAGGGCCGCTGGCATTTTGAAGGGCATGATGAACTGCGCACGTTGCACCATGTGGCGGGCGGGAATTTCCTGGCCATTGGCCAACCGATTGTCGGGCGCCAGCTCTGACAGAGGCGCAAAGCCACGAAGATCAACTGTGGGAGCTGGCTTGCCTGCGATGGCATCACCTCGGTGTATCTGATGTACCGAGGTGATGCCATCGCAGGCAAGCCAGCTCCCACAGTTTGAACGTATTCCAACCCAGTACTCAGCGTCCGAGCATTTTCACCCAACGCGATGGCGGCATGCCGTAGGTGCTGCGAAATTGGCGGGTCATGTGGCTTTGGTCGGTGAAGCCTGCGGTCATCGCCGCATCCACCAACGATTGGCCCTGGGCCAACAAGTGGCGCACCAGGTCCAGTCGGCGCATGGTCAGGTAGCGGTAGGGGCTGGTGCCGAATAACAAACGAAAATCCCGCGATAACGCCCACCGGTCGCGGCCGGCGTGGTCGGCAATTTCATCCAGGGTGATGCTGCGGCCCAGGGCGCTGTGGATGAATTCACGGGCGCGTTCGGCCGCGATGTAGTCGAAGGATTTACGGCGGATGATGGCCCCGGACGCAGCGCTCAGCGCGTGGGCCAGGTCGAACAGGGCATCTTGCTCTTGCATCGGGTCAATCGGGCAATCCAGGCTTTGCAGCAACACTTCGCTGGCGCGGTGCAGCCGTGGGTCGGTGGACAAGCCGCCGGGGATAAACGGCAACGGCTGCCCACCGAGGATCTGCTGGATCAGCGCCGGCTCCACATAGATCATCCGGTACTTGAAGCCTTCATCGCTGCCGGCACGGCCGTCATGGGTTTCATCGGGGTGGATCACCATGGTGGTGCCGGGCAGGCTGTGGGTTGTGCCGCCGCGATAATGAAAACTCTGTACGCCGAACAACGTGCGCCCTATGGCGTACGTGTCATGGCGATGAGGGTCGAAGGCGAAGCCGGCAAAGTACGCCTCGATACGGTCAAGGCCACTGGCGTGGGGCGCGCGGTGCAGCCAGTCGAGGGAGTGGATGGGGTTGCCCATGGTGACTTGTCACAAAAGGAAGTGGAAACACGTTAACTGAGTCTGCACCGATTGTCTGCTGGGGTCTTGTACGATTGTGCAGGTGTGGGGCAATGCACATCGGGTAGCGAATCGCTAACCACCCATGGTAAGAAGCCTTACTTTCAACAGTGAGGCCGGGTCATGAGCAAGGTGCGGGTAGGGATTATTTTTGGTGGCCGTTCGGCTGAGCATGAGGTCTCGCTGCAATCGGCGCGCAACATTGTCGATGCCCTTGATCGCTCACGCTTCGAGCCGGTTTTGATCGGTATCGACAAGGCCGGTCACTGGCACCTCAATGACACCTCGAACTTTCTGCTCAACCAGGAAAACCCGGCACTCATCGCCCTCAACCAGTCCAACCGTGAATTGGCCGTGGTGCCCGGCAAGGCCAGCCAGCAAGTGGTGGAAACCTCCGGGCAGGGCATGCTGGAACACATCGACGTGATCTTCCCGATTGTTCACGGCACCCTCGGTGAAGACGGTTGCCTGCAAGGCTTGCTGCGTATGGCGGACTTGCCCTTCGTCGGTTCCGACGTGCTCGGCTCGGCGGTGTGCATGGACAAAGACATCAGCAAGCGCTTGCTGCGCGACGCGGGTATTGCGGTCACGCCGTTCATCACCCTTACGCGAGCTAATGCGGCGCGCACCTCATTTGAAACGGCCGCTGGCAAGCTCGGTGTGCCGATGTTCGTCAAGCCCGCCAACCAGGGTTCGTCGGTGGGGGTAAGCAAAGTCGGCAGCGAAGCCGAATACCGCGCTGCCGTTGAACTGGCGTTGGGGTTTGATGAGAAGGTGCTGGTGGAGTCCGCCGTCCAGGGCCGTGAGATCGAATGCGCCGTGCTGGGCAATGACGAGCCCATCGCCAGTGGTTGTGGCGAGATCGTGGTGAGCAGTGGTTTCTATTCCTACGACAGCAAATACATCGATGGCCAGGCCGCCCAGGTGGTGGTGCCGGCGGCGATCAGTCATGACGCCAGCGAGCGGATCCGCAGCCTGGCCATTGAGGCGTTTGAAGTGTTGGGCTGCGCCGGGTTGGCGCGGGTGGATGTGTTCCTGACGCAGGACGGCGAAGTGCTGATCAACGAGATCAACTCACTGCCCGGTTTTACCCGCATCAGCATGTACCCCAAGCTGTGGCAGGCGGCAGGCATGAGCTACAGCGAGCTGGTGAGCCGGTTGATCGAGCTGGCGCTGGAGCGGCATGCGGGGCGCAAGGGCTTGAAGATCAACCGCCAGTGATTGGCCCGAAGCAGTAACGCGATCAGGCGTTACTGAGTACTTCGCGAAAAACGTCCGGCCTTATGGCCGCAATATGCAGTAGCGAACGTGCTGCTCCGGAAGGTGCGCGACGCCCTTGCTCCCATTCTTGAAGGGTTCTTACTGACACGCCCAGAAGCTCGGCAAATTTGGGTTGTGAGAGCCCTGTCTTGCTTCTTGCTTCGGCAGCCTGAGTGACCTCAACGTGCTGCACGGCACCGTAACGTCCCGCTTTGACATCCTGAATGGCTGTGAGTAGTTCTTCGCCTATATTGCGTTTGGCGTCACGTTCCTTCAGTTCTTTATCAGTGAGTGGCATGGTTCATTTCCTTTGCGATTTTGTACAGGATATGTGCCGGAATATTCTCCGTGGCGCTCTTGCCATAAATCAGTAGCGCGACGACTGCTCCGCACTCCAGTTGTGTGGTGTAGATGACCCGCACTGATCCACTTTTACCCCGGCCCTCCATGCTCCAGCGTATCTTTCGGCAACCTCCCGAGCGCGGAATGACATTTCCAGCATCAGGATGGCTGGCGAGAAACGCCATGAAGATACCTTTTTCATCTTCAGTCCAATAGTCAGGCCATTGCCTGCTGAAGAGAGGGGATTCTATGAGAGTGAACACGCGAAATTCTACGTCCTTGACGTAGCCTCTGGCAAGAAAGAGCGGGCCAGAAAATCGCAGGTGAGATGGGGCTGCTCAAGAAGGTTTTTATCGCAAAAGATGACATGGCACTTTGAGTTTTGGCGCTCCGCGTAGGATTTAAGGCGTAAGGTTGCAGGTCTTTTTTTATAAGCCTGTACGGATAGATCAACACCTTAATCACCCAACGCCTCACCTTCACGCCGAGGGTCAGCGCCACCACTGAGCGTCACCTTGCCCTGGGCATCCCGTGTGCGCACGATGGCCTGCACGCCGCTGGTCATCTCGATCTCGCTCAGGGCGTGGCCCTTGTCCTTGAGCACCTGTTTCAGCGCCGGGCTGAACAGCCCAGCTTCCAACTCGGTAGCACCATTGCGACTGCCGAAGTTAGGCATGCTGATGGCCGCCTGCGGGTCGAGCTTCCAGTCGAGCATGGCCACCAGGGATTTACTCACGTACTCGATGATCTGCGAGCCGCCGGGGGAGCCGACGGTAGCCAGCAGTTCGCCTGTCTTGCGGTCGAACACCAGGGTCGGCGCCATGGCCGAGCGTGGGCGTTTACCCGGTTGTACGCGGTTGGCCACAGGCTGGCCGTTTTCTGCGGGGATGAACGAGAAGTCGGTCATCTGGTTGTTGAGCAAAAAGCCCTGGACCATCACGTGAGAGCCGAATGCCGCTTCAACCGTGGTGGTCATCGACACGGCGCCGCCCTGGTCGTCCACCGCCACTACCTGTGAGGTGGAGATGCGCAGCGGCGAGCGGTCTGGTGCGTACGCCACCTGAATACCGGCGGGTTGGCCGGGCTTGGCGATGCCCATGCTGCGCTCGCCGATCAGCGTGGCGCGTTGTGCCAGGTAACCTGGCGCGACGAGGCCGGCGACCGGGACGGGGGTGAAGTCTGCATCGGCCACGTACAGCGCGCGGTCGGCAAAGGCCAGGCGCCCGGCTTCGGCGAGCAGGTGCACGGCCTCGGGTGTCGGCTCAAGCCCGGCCGGCGAAACACTCTTGACCGGTGTCATGGGGGCGATGGCCAGGCGTGGGTCGCGGGTTTCCAGCGCCTGCAATGTCCCCAGGATCTGCGCCACGGCAATCCCGCCCGAGGACGGCGGTGGCATGCCGCAGACCTTCCATTGTTTGTAGTCGGTGCACAGCGGTGCGCGCTGCTTGGCGGTGTAGCCCTTGAGGTCGGCCTGGGACAGGCTGCCGGCATTGCGATGGCCCTGTACCTTGCGTGCGATTTCATCGGCAATCGGGCCTTGGTATAGCGCATCCGGCCCTTCCTTGGCGATGCGCTTGAACACCGCGGCCAGTGCCGGGTTTTTCAATCGTGTACCGGTGGCTTTTGGCGAGCCGTCGGCATTCAGGAAGTACGCCGCCATGTCGGGTGATTGCGCGATAAAGCGGTCAGCGGCGATCAAGCTGTGCAAGCGTGGGGAAATGGCAAAGCCTTGCTCTGACAGACGAATTGCCGGCTCGAACAGCTTGGCCCATTGCAGGTGGCCGCTCTTTTTGTGCGCCATCTCCAGGGCGCGCAATACCCCAGGCGTGCCCACCGAGCGGCCGCCAATCTGCGCGTCTGTGAACGCCATCGGCGTACCGTCGGCCTTCAGGAACAGACGCTCTGTCGCCCCGGCCGGTGCTGTTTCGCGGCCGTCATAAGCCTGCACCTGTTGTCCATCCCACAGCATGATGAATGCACCGCCGCCGATGCCGGACGACTGCGGTTCCACCAGAGTCAATACCGCTTGCATGGCAATCGCCGCATCAATGGCTGAGCCGCCTTGACGCAGCATTTCACGCCCGGCTTCAGCGGCCAATGGGTTGGCGGCGGCGGCCATATGGCGCTCGGCGTGGCGGGTGCTCAGGTCGGTGCGATAGCCCGAACCCAGCTCTGGCGCCGGAGGCTGTTCGTTGACGGGCGTGTGGCAGGCTGCGAGGGCCAGGGTTGCGGCGATGACTGTCAGGCTGCGGCGGGAAATCAAAAACACGCGCTGAACTCCGTTCATGTTGAGAAGGTGCTGTGGTCCTTGGGCTACTGCGTTTTTTACAGGTAAATCGTGCCTTGCATGTACAGCACGGCCTTGCCGGAAATAATCACCCGGTCACCCTGGAGTTCACAGCGCAACTGGCCCTTACGCTGGCCGCCTTGTTCGGCGCTCAATTGCGGCTTGCCCAGGCGCTCGGCCCAGAACGGTGCCAGCGAGGTGTGCGCCGAGCCGGTAACCGGGTCTTCATTGACGCCCACATTCGGGCCGAACCAGCGCGAGACAAAATCAAACCGCGTGCTCTTGGCGGTCACCGCAATACCGCGTTTAGGCAGGCCTTTGAGTCGCGCAAAGTCCGGTGCGAGGGTCGCTACCTGCGCTTCATCTTCCACCAGCACAATATAGTCGTCGGTGCCAAACACCTCGGCGGTTTCAAGCCCCAGGGCACTCAACATGCCGTGGGGCGGCTCGCAGCGTTCGGGTTTCTTTGCCGGAAAATCCATCGCCAGCTCATCGCCGTTGCGCGTTACCCGCAACTCGCCGCTACGGGTGGCAAAGCGCAGAACCTGCGGGGCGTCCGCCAATTTGTGGATCAATACCCACGCGGCTGCCAACGTGGCATGGCCGCACAGGTCCACCTCAACTTCCGGCGTGAGCCAGCGCAACTCATAGAACTCGCCACGGGGTACAAAGAACGCGGTTTCCGAAAGATTATTCTCGGCCGCGATCTGCTGCAGTTGCTCGTCGGGCAGCCACTCGGTGAGCGGGCACACTGCTGCCGGGTTGCCGCCGAAGGGATGGTGGCTGAAAGCGTCGACTTGGTAGATGTCCAGTTGCATCGGGGGCACTCCGTGTTCAGGGGAGGCTGGACACTAACAGTGGGGTAGGGGGGCGTCAAAATACAGTTAGGGAGTTTTTTGCGCGCATAAAAAAACGGCCTACCTTTCGGTAAGCCGTTTTTAGTACTTGGTGGCTACACAGGGACTTGAACCCCGGACCCCAGCATTATGAATGCTATGCTCTAACCAACTGAGCTATGTAGCCAAGTGGCGCGCATTATTCGCTTGGAACGGCAATGCGTCAAGCGTTTTTATTGAATTTTTTTCTACGCTTTCAACTGTTTAAGCCAAAGCCCTGGTTTTGGCGACGGGCGGTGACGAATGCGTTGTGGATGAGGGGAGTGGAAGCGCTTGGCGTCTTCGAAGATTTACTCGCAGGCCATGTCCGACAATGTTGGGCAGATATCCCTGTCGCCCAACACGTGACTGGCTAACTCAACTTACCGATGCAGTGGGGGGTGGGTGACGCGCTTGAGCTGTTCGCGGGCCCGTGACAAGCGCGAGCGCACGGTGCCGATAGGAATGTCCAGTACATCGGCGGTGTCCTGGTAACTGCCGTCGGTTTCCAGCGAGGCGTACAGTGTTCTGCGCATCTCGGTCGGCAAGTGGTCAATCGCACTCAGGGTATTTTCCAAGCGCCGGTTGACTTCGAACTCCCAGTCCAGGCTGTGGTTTTCTTCATGGCCATGCCACAGCGACTCGTCGAATTCGCAATGTGCAGGCTTGGCATACAGGCGCCGGAAGTGATTGCGGATCAGGTTCTGCGCGATGCCGCACATCCAGGTACTGAGTGTCGCGGTACCACTGAAACGTTCGCGATTGCGCCAGGCCTCCAGGTAAGTCAATTGCAAAAGATCATCCGCGTCTTCCGGGTTCAGGACCCGTTTGTGAATGAAACGGCGAAGTTTTTTCTGTTGATCGTCTGTCAGATGGAGCATGAATTGAGGCGAACTGCCACCAAGGTGAACGAGGGCTTCAATAGGGATATTCATGATTTTTCCTTAAGGTAGACGCAGTCGAAATAGTTTCGGCGGTTACCTCTTTTGCACTGCCTGTGCCAAAGGAGAATCATTGTGTAACCATATGATTTATATAAATAAATACGTTATGGTCGTGGTGGTTTTGTGCAGCAATTTGCAAAAGGCACCAGGGACCTGTGCGGGTTTTTTCATCTTGTTGGATGAGTGAGTTTCAGTGGAACCATCTGGGCGGGCCTGACCACATATGGACACTCTCTTCCTGTACTGGCCTGCCCATGAAAGTCGAATCTACCAACGAAGTGCCAATGACCCCGCGGGTGGAACTCCCCACCGCTAGCCCGGCCGCCAAACCTGAGCCAGGCCAAGGTGTCGATGATCTTTCTCTGCACTTCAGTCAGGAGGTGGAATCCAGCAGTCGTACGTTGGATAAGCGTGTAATTGACGTGCGTGTGCCTCCTGTCCAGGTGCTCGCGCAGCTCTATGAGCAGTTGGGGCATCCGGCCCAGGAAAGCTTTGCCGCGGTAGTACGTCGAATCAGGCAGAAATTACTCACGCAACCCAGCATCGATACATTGCTGGAGCTCACTGGCGGTGATCCGGCGCGCACCTTCGTGGTACTCAAGGCGGTGTGCGGGCAGGCCGAGGCCGACGTGCGCAACTCCGAAGCCGACCTGGCGCGGGATGCAATTGCCAAGCTGGAGATCCGCTTCAAAGGGGAGATCCAGGCGGGCCTGAATATTGCCATGGCCTTGCATAAGAAGAGTGGCGATCCAGAAGAGCTCCAGGCGCTGCGCGCGCTCTATTACGCCAGTGTGGTGACACGGCAATCCCTGGCGACCATGATGCACGCGCTGCTCGGCATCTACAGTGACGACCGTTTTGCACATGGGTTGAAAATGATGTCCAGCGCCCTGACGGCCGACATTGCCGCCCATGTGTCCTCCGTCCCTACGGCAATGTTGCGCACCTTGCTGACAGGACTGGGCAAATGTGGCGCATTGAGCGGGGTGTTATGCAGCTGTCGTGAGCTGATTCAGAACCTTGCAATCGAAATGAATGCGGTAAGCCTGCTGCGACGCATGCTGGGTTATGCAGACACCGGCATCGTGACAAATGAAGTCATGCGCCTGGCTGAAGATATGGGGGCCAGCACATCAAAACTCGTGTCTCTCAATGCGCTTTATAAGCTGTTTCAAAAGTTGCCCGAGGCCTTGTGGCCGGATAGCAAATCACGCCAAGAGGCGCTGCACAATTTTCTGCTGGTGATGGACGAGCTTGCTCGCCTCGAACGCATACGCCCTGGTTTTCCTAATTCGACTATCCTGGCGTGAGCGTGCTGTCCACCCTCAACGGTGTACTGCTCAAGGTGGCGCAGCGTGCCGAGGTCTTGGGCGCGGTGGTGATCATGGCCATTGTGTTCATTTTCATCGTGCCGCTGCCTACCTGGCTGGTGGACATTCTGATTGCGCTGAATATCTGTATTGCCTGCCTGTTGATCATGCTCGCGCTTTACTTGCCCGGGCCTTTGGCGTTCTCTTCCTTCCCGTCGATTTTGTTGCTGACCACCATGTTCCGCCTGGCGTTGTCGATCGCAACGACGCGCTTGATCCTGCTCGAACAGGACGCCGGCGATATCGTTGAGGCCTTCGGCAATTTCGTAGTGGGCGGCAACCTGGCTGTTGGGATGGTGATCTTTCTGATCCTGACCCTGGTCAACTTTCTAGTGATCACCAAGGGCTCTGAGCGGGTTGCCGAAGTGGCGGCGCGCTTCAGCCTGGACGCAATGCCGGGCAAGCAGATGTCCATCGACAGTGACTTGCGTGCCGGCTTGATTGACGGCGTGCAAGCGCGGGACAAGCGTGAGCAGTTGTCCCGCGAGAGTCAGCTGTTCGGGGCCATGGATGGTGCCATGAAATTCGTCAAGGGGGATGCCATCGCGGGGTTGATCATCGTTGTGGTCAACCTGTTGGGCGGCTTCTCCACAGGTATGTTCCAGCACGGCTTGAGCGCCGCCGATTCAATGGCGCTGTATTCGGTGCTGACGATTGGCGATGGTCTGATTGCGCAGATTCCGGCGCTGTTGATCTCTCTCACCGCCGGCATGATCATTACCCGCGTGGCGCCGGAAGGGCGCAAGGGCATCACGAACATGGGCGCCGAGATCGCACGCCAGATGACCAGTGAGCCCAAGAGCTGGATGATCGCCTCGGTGGCCATGCTGGTGTTTGCGATCGTGCCTGGCATGCCGACCCTGGTGTTTATTCTGCTGGCGATGATGACCGGCGCCTTGGGTTATTACCTCGACCGTCGGCGCCGACGTGAAGCGCAGCCAGAAGCCGAAGCCGTCGAAGCCGTGCGGCCTGAAGAAAATGGCAAAGAGGATCTGCGCGGGTTTGATCCGTCCCGGCCCTATCTGCTGCAGTTTCCCTCGGCTTTGCGCGGCACGCCTGAGGTTACCGATCTTATTCACGGAATCCGTCAGGTTCGAAATTCCCTGGTTGCCAATATTGGCCTGACGTTGCCGCCGTTTGAAGTCGAGATCGATGACTCGCTGGACGATGATGAAATGCGCTTCTGCGTCCATGAGGTACCCATGGTCAAGGCGTCGGTGGTCCAGCACGTTGCCGTGGAGCGCAGCGCCCTGACGGTTGAGCCTGAGCATGGCGTACCGGGATTGGCCGAGCGCAATGAACAGGATTGGCTCTGGCTGCCACCCGACGACCCACTGCTCAATGACACGCAGTTGGAGCGCTTCACGGCGACGAGCCTGATCGTCGACCGCATGAAGAAGGCGATGATGCTCAGCGGGCCGCAGTTCCTGGGGATTCAAGAGAGCAAGTCGATCCTCAGTTGGCTTGAGAACAACCAACCCGAGCTGGTGCAGGAACTGCAACGCATCATGCCGATCTCGCGCTTTTCGGCGGTGCTGCAACGCCTGGCCAGCGAAGGGGTTCCGCTGCGCGCCGTGAGGTTGATTGTCGAATCGCTGATCGAATACGGCCAGCACGAACGCGAGCCGGAAGCACTGGCTGACTATGCGCGCATTGCCCTCAAGTCGCAGATCTACCACCAGTACAGCGAGGCCGATGGGCTGCATGCCTGGCTGTTGTCACCGCATACCGAAAACATCCTGCGCGAGGCGCTGCGCCAGACCCAGACCGGGGTGTTCTTTGCACTCGACGGCGATAATAGCGCTGCGCTGGTCAACCTGCTCAACCAGGCCTTCAGCGCACGGGCAAAAATAAAAAGTGTGTTGTTGGTGGCGCAGGATTTGCGCAGCCCCTTGCGCACCTTGTTGCTTGAGGAGTTCAACCATGTGCCGGTGTTGTCTTTCGCCGAGCTGGGGAGCACTTCCAAGGTCAAGGTGCTGGGGCGTTTTGACCTTGGCCAGGATGAGTTGATGCACGGGACATTGGCATGAACACAGCGCTACTTGCAGAGTACGGGGGGACGTACTGATGTTCGAACTCCGAGTGTTGGATGGTTTGCATCAAGGGGCCGCGCTGCCTCTGTTTGGTGAGCAGTGGAGCCTTGGCGCCAACGCGGACGCTGATCTCTTGCTGGATGATCCCGGTATCGCCGAGCACCACGCGCGCCTGCTATTGCTCGAAGGGCGCTGGTCGGTGCAGGCTGAAGCGGGGCTGCTGAAAAACGGCGATGGGCAAATGTTGGCGCAGATCGGCGATCTGGCACTCGACACGCCGTTTATGATTGGCCCCGTCAGCTTGTGTGTCTGCCCTGCCGATCATCCTTGGCGGCAGGCATCGGTGCTCAAGCCGCCCCGGCCGGCAACGGAGCCCTTGCCCCAGGCGCCATTGCCGCTGACGCTGTCTTCCATTCCCTTGTTGCAGCAAAAACGCTTGGTCAGCCTGGTTCTGCTATGCGCCGTGATCATCGCTGCGGTCGGCATTATCTTCAGCGGTGAGCGTGAGGCCCAGGCATCGCTGATGCCGGCGGTCATTCAGAAACCCGGGTTGGACTCACCCGTTGAGGTGCGTCAGCAACTCATGAAGATGCTCAACGAACGTGAATTGCTCCAGCGCGTCAGCTTGCAGATCGTCAATGGTCAGATTGCCCTCAATGGTGTTGTTTCCCAGGATGAAGTGGAACTGATTGCGCGCATGCTCGACCGTTTTGCCGAGCAATTCGACACTGTGGTGCCGGTGCTCAGTCGCGTACGGGTACGCGAAGGCAGGCTACCGTTCAAGATCTCGCAGATAGTGGGTGGCCCGAATGGCCACGTGGTGCTGGAGGAAGGAAGCCGCTTATTCGTGGGTGATGAAGTGGATGGCCTGCGCCTGGTTTTGATCGATAACAGCAAAGTGGTTTTTGACGGCGAGCAACGCTATGAGGTGGGCTGGTGAAGGGGTCGCTGCAGGAGCGTCTGGAGGCCTGGCAACTGAACCAGTCACAGGCGTTGAGCAGTTTCGCGCCGGTGACAATGCTCGGTCGTATCCAGCGCGTGAACGGCATGCTGCTGCAGTGCCGGTTGCCGCAGGCACGTATTGGTGACCTATGCAAAGTCGAAAAAGGGCCGGGCGACTACATGCTCGCCGAGATCATCGGGTTCGATCAGCGCGATGCGGTGCTCAGTGCCCTGGGCAACCTTGAAGGCGTGCGTGTAGGCGCCAGCGTCGAGCGGTTGGGGGTTCCGCATCAGGTCCGGGTCGGTGATGAGTTGTTGGGGCAGGTGCTGGATGGTTTTGGCCGCCCGATTGCGGGCGATGGTGTGAGCGCGTTCGTGGAAGCGGACACCCCTGGGGCGACCACAGTGTTATGCGAGGCGCCTCTTCCTACCGAACGGCCGCGGATCAACCGCGCACTGGCTACGGGGGTGCGCTCGATTGATGGCCTGATGACTCTGGGGGAGGGCCAGCGTGTCGGGCTGTTTGCCGGAGCCGGTTGTGGCAAGACCACCTTGTTGGCCGAAATCGCCCGTAACGTGGAGTGCGATGTGATCGTATTCGGTCTCATCGGGGAGCGGGGCCGGGAACTGCGCGAGTTTCTCGATCATGAACTGGATGAGCAGTTGCGTGCCAAGGCCGTGTTGGTGTGTGCAACCTCCGACCGCTCAAGCATGGAGCGCGCGCGTGCTGCGTTCACGGCAACTGCGCTGGCCGAAGGTTTCCGGCGCAAGGGCCAGAGGGTGCTGTTGCTGATCGACTCTCTGACCCGTTTTGCCAGGGCCCAACGTGAAATCGGCCTGGCTGCCGGTGAACCCTTGGGGCGCGGTGGTCTGCCGCCGTCGGTCTACAGTTTGCTGCCACGTCTGGTGGAGCGTGCCGGCTTGACCCGTGAAGGCGTGATCACGGCCATCTATACAGTGTTGATCGAACAGGACTCCATGAACGATCCGGTAGCGGATGAGGTGCGCTCTCTGCTCGACGGTCATATCGTCCTGTCGCGCAAGCTGGCCGAGCGCGGCCATTACCCGGCGGTCGATGTCCTGGCCAGCCTTTCGCGGATTCTAAGCAATGTTGCCGAGCCCGTGCATATCCGTGCCGGCACGGCGCTACGACGCTTGCTGTCGGCTTACCAGCAGATCGAGCTGATGCTCAAGTTGGGGGAATATCAGCCCGGCAACGATGCACTCACCGACCTGGCTGTTGACAGTCGGCAGGCGGTAGATGGCTTTCTGCGCCAGGACTTGCGCGAACCTTCGCCGCTTGCCGCCACCATGGACCAATTGGCTGAGCTGACCGCCCATGTCCCATTCTGAAGTGTTACCGGCTGAAATCGATACCCTGCGACGTTTGCGCCGACACCGTGCAGACCGCGCCGAGCGTGCGCTGCGTGAGGCAAAAAGGGCGCAGCAAGCGCTGGTCGCGCATATCCGGGAAGCGCAGGAAATCCTCGAGCAAACCCGCCTGGAAGAGGCCCGGCAATGCGCGCAGCTGTTGAGTCAGCACCAGGGGCAGGTGGTGACGTTCAAGGCGCTGAAAAACTGGAGTGCCAAGGAGCGGCAATTATCGGCGGGTACCCGGCGTGAAGAAGGCCAATTGTTGCAACTCCAAGAGCAGCAGCAAGAGCGGGCTGCACGGGTCGGCCAGGCGCAGAAACACGTCACCTTGTGCTTGCGCCAGGTAGAAAAAATACAAGAGTTATCTGAGTTACTGAGGCAGGAGCCGATATGAAACAGGTTTCAGTTAGTCCGCCTGAACGTCAGCGTCCGCGCGAGTCTCGCGATGATCGTGCACCTGAATTCGGTGCCCTGGTGCCTTGGGAGCAAGGGCGATTGTTCGCCCGGTTGTTTGACGATGGTGGCCAGGACAGCGGGGGGTATGGAGCGTCTCTGAACGGAATCAAAGCCTCGGGCGATGTCGCCATGATCGGGGCACTGACCGAGCAGTTGGCGCCGCGAATGCTCGTTGGTTCGCAATGGCCGTTGATGGCTGTTTTTCACCTGGGCCGCCTGGGGCGGATCAACGCCAGTATCCGCCGGGAGCAGGGGGGCTGGAATGTCGAGCTGCATGCAGAGCAAGACAATACGGTGCACTGGCTCAGTGGTGTACGCCAACAATGTGAGCAACGGTTGGCGCAGAGCCTGCGCCAGCCTGTCAGTTTGTATCTGGCAAAATCGACGTAGGCATGATGCTGCCACCTTTGATACTTCCCAGATTCAAAACCGATATTGCGGTTGCCCGGCAGCGCTTGGGGCAAGGGTTGTGTATGCCGTTCGAGGTCGCTGGGTCGAGTGGCGAGTTGAGAATGGAGCCTGGTACTGCTCCTGTGGGCATCCAGCCGCTCTGCTTCGAAACCGCCTGTGGCGTCTTGGCCTTCAGTGAGCCAGGACCACAGTTCAGCTTGATGGGTGAATGCCCCGTGACGCTCGAGCCGGCCGGGAATGATCCGGACGCCTGGTTCTGGGAGTTGTTCCAGCATCATCTGAGCCCTGAGGTGCAGGCGTTGTTTGGGTACCTGCGTTTGCTGCCAGGCGCTCGCCCCATGAACTTTGGTTGTCGACTCTGCGTGACGCTTGGGGCCTCTCGCGTGGCGGGCTATCTGTGGCTGTCTGTCGAGAGCTTTCTGGCGCTATGCAAGGCGGGGCCGTGGCGATCCAGGGCTGAGCCGATGCCGGCGCAGTTTCGGCTGGCGGTTGACGTAACGCTTGGGCACCTGCGGTTGTCCATGCACCAGCTGCGCGGCTTGCGGGCTGGTGACGTGCTGGTGCTTGAGCGAGCCTTTTTCAGTGCGTCGGGAACCGGCCACGTGCAGGTTGGCAAACAGCGCCTGGTGGGCTGGATCGACGCTGAATCCGGGCCGATGCGCCTGACCCTTACTTCTATCGAGGATATGTTTGTGGATGAGGATTTTGCAACACAGCCCTACTCAGAGCATGAGGATGAAACAGCGGTGATGGATGTGTTCGGGCATGAACCATTCGACGAGCTGAGCATGGCGCTCAATGTACGGTGCGGTACGCTGAACCTGACCCTCGGCGAATTACGCAACCTTGCGCCCGGCGCGGTGTTGGGGGTTGCCGGCTATGCCCCCGGCACTGCCGGTCTCTATTACGGCGACCGCCCCCTCGGCCTGGGCCAGTTGGTTGAAGTGGACGGGCGACTGGGGCTGCAGATGTCTCGCGTGATCTTTTCTCGATGAATAGTTTCCAGGGAATAGATCCGGTCGTCCTGGCAATATTTCTTGGGGCACTGTCGTTGATGCCCATGCTGTTGGTCGTCTGCACGGCGTTCCTGAAGATCGTGATTGTGCTGATGATCACCCGCAATGCCATCGGTGTGCAGCAGGTGCCTCCGGGCATGGCCATCAATGGTATTGCCCTGGCGGCAACCCTGTTCATCATGGCGCCTGTAGGCTATGAGATGGCCGAGATCGTCAAGGTGTCGCCCCTGGACCTGACCAGCGTAGGCGCACTCCAACAGACGGGAATGGAGGCGATCAAACCATTGCGCACCTTCATGCTGCGCAACAGTGACCCGGATATTCTTACCCACCTGTTGGAAAATGCCATGCGCATGTGGCCGGCGCAGATGGCGCAGGAGGTCCAACGTGAGGACCTGATCCTGCTGGCGCCGGGCTTTGTGCTGTCACAGTTGCAGGCGGGGTTCGAAATCGGCTTCCTGATCTATATCCCTTTCATCGTGATTGACCTGATCGTTTCCAATCTCCTCTTGGCTTTGGGTATGCAAATGGTCTCGCCCATGACCATTTCCCTGCCGCTCAAATTGCTCTTGTTCGTGATGGTCTCCGGGTGGTCGCGGTTGCTCGACAGCCTGTTCTTTTCCTATCTCTGAGTGACCTATGGAACCCATCGTACTGTTCAAGCAGGGCATGTTGCTGGTAGTCATGCTGACGGCGCCGCCGCTGATCGTGGCGGTGGTGGTGGGGGTCATGACCTCCCTGGTGCAGGCGCTGATGCAGGTACAGGACCAGACGTTGCCCTTCGGTATCAAGCTGGTGGCAGTGGGGATCACCCTGATCATGACCGGTCGCTGGATCGGTGTGGAGTTGATCCAGTTGATGAACTTGACCTTTGACATGATCGGTCGATCGGCCCTGCACTGAGGTCTGCCTGTGCTGTTATATCTTGAGTATTTGCCCTCCCTGCTGGTCGCCATGGCGCGTATCTACCCCTGCGCTTTCCTCGTGGCGGCATTCTGTTTTCAACATATACGCGGCATGCTGCGGCATACCATTGTGGTGGTCATGGCACTGCTGCCTGCACCTGCCATTCATGTCATGCTGGAGGGCCAGGAACACTCGGCGCTGATGCTCGGAGGGCTGGTCCTCAAAGAGTTGGCCCTGGGGTTATTGCTGGGCGTGTTGCTGTCGATGCCGTTCTGGCTGTTCGAGTCGGTCGGGGCGTTGCTGGATAACCAGCGGGGCGCTTTGGCCGGTGGTCAGCTCAACCCCTCGCTTGGGCCAGACGCGACGCCGGCCGGGCATCTGTTCAAACAATTGGCGATTTTTTTGCTGATGGCCAGTATGGGCCTCGGGGCGTTGACGCAGGTGATCTGGGACAGCTATCTGCTCTGGCCACCGACGGTGTGGTTTCCACTGCCCGCTGCCGATGGGTTCGATGTATTTGTCGGCCTGCTTGGCGATACCTTCACGCACATGATGCTCTACGCTGCCCCCTTTATTGCGGTGCTGCTGTTGCTGGAGTTCGGCATCGCGCTGCTGGGGGTCTACAGTCAGCAATTGCAAGTGAGTACGCTGGCGCCGCCCCTCAAGAGCCTGGCGGGTATCGGTGTGCTGTTGTTGTATTTTGCGTTGCTGCAGGACCTGATCGTCGGGCGCATGGGCTTGCTTAAAGACCTCAAGCACTCCCTGGGCGTGTTCTTCAAGGTCTCGCTGTCATGAGTGATTCGGGGGAAAAGAAGCACCCCGCATCAGCCAAGAAGCTGCGTGATCAGCGTAAGAAAGGCCAAGTCGCCCAAAGCCAGGATGTGGGTAAGCTACTGGTGCTGACAGCTATCAGCGAAATCGCCTTGTTCACCGCCGAGAGCAGCCTGCAACGTTTCCAGCAGTTGATGCTGCTGCCGATCACGCGTCTGTCCTTGCCTTTCCCGCAGGCGCTGGAAGAAGTGATGGTCGAAGGTTTGATGTTGTTTTTCTCCTTCGCCCTGTTGATGGCCGCGGTGGCGATTATCACGAAGCTGGTCAGCAGTTGGATGCAGTTCGGGATTCTGTTCGCGCCGGACGCCTTGAAGCTCGACTTCAATCGTCTCAACCCGCTCAGCCAACTCAAGCAAATGTTTTCTGCCCAGTCGGTAATGAACCTGTTGATGAGCATCGTCAAGGCAACACTGCTGGGCCTGATCCTGTACGTGGTGATCTGGCCTTCCCTGGGGGCGTTGATCAATATGGCCACCAGCGATCTGCAAAGCTACCTCCTGGGATTGATCGCCCTGTTCCGCTATCTGCTGCATGCCTGTCTCGGGTTATTGCTGGTGCTGGCGCTTATCGACCTGGCGATGCAGAAATACTTCTTTGCCAAGCGCATGCGCATGACCCAGGTCGAGGTCATGAAAGAGTACAAGGACATGGAGGGCGATCCCCACGTGAAGGGGCAGCGCCGCGCCCTGGCGCAGCAATTGGCCCAGGAGGAGCCGAAGGTCAAGCTGCCCAAGCTGGAGGAGTCCGATATGTTGGTGGTCAACCCGACGCACTTTGCCGTGGCCTTGTATTACCGCCCCGGCAAAACGCCGCTGCCCCTGCTGGTGAGCAAAGGGACTGATGATGACGCCCGTGCGTTGATCGCTCGCGCCAAAGCGGCTGATGTACCGGTGATCCAGTGCGTGTGGCTGGCCCGTACGCTGTATACGAACAAGCTGGGGGCGACAATTCCTCGTGAAACCCTGCAGGCCGTGGCATTGATCTACCGCACCCTGCGCGAGCTTGATGATGAGGCCAAGCGTGAAACTCTGGAGTTGCCGGAGCTTGACCTGCGTTGATCAGCGCCGGGTACGCGCATCCAGGGTTTCAAGGTTGGCCAACGACAACATTCGGCTGAGGAGCCTGTCGAGCAGGTTGGGCTGTGGGGGCAGTGCATGCCAGATCACCAGCGCGTCCTGTGCGTCAATGTAGATAAAGCAGCCATCGAATGCCACGGCCTGCTCGAAACGCCGCTCCAGCGCGTTCTGCAATTGTGAGGCTTGCAGCGCCTCGCGAGCCACGTGCAGGGCCAGACCCTGACGGGTTCCGGCTTGCATGTTGCTGGCTGTTACCCCCGGGCCAAGCGTCAGGTGGGCGGCAGAGCCGCCCACCAGGCTGTCGAGGAAGACCTGGCGTTCATCGGCCGGGGTTCCCTGGGCGCTCATCGTTCCAGCGACACCGTCTGATAGTCCGGACGCTCTCCGGCAGGGCCGGGTTCTACGCGCGTTTGTGAGGGCCACCAAATCACCAGCTTGTCCTTGGACGATTGCGGACGTGAGCAGGAGTCGCCCTTGCACGTGGGCGTACAACCGGCGACGAGCAGCGCCGCGCCGATCAGGGTGACGTACAGCGAGCGATGTTTCATGGCTTGGCCTTTTGAGTTGGAGTGATCAGGGAGGGACGGGGCACGCTGATGTGTTCATCCTTGACCACCGGGCGCATGGCGATAAACACTTCTGCTTCCTCGCCCGGCTTGAGCCAGGCGCGGGGCCAGACACTCACGGCCAGGGTTTGCGAAGTACTGCATTCCTTTTCGTCGATGCGCACATTGCGATTGAACTGGTTGCGCAGCACCACCACGGCTACGTTGTACTGCGGGCCGGCGTACCACTGGCTGCGCTCGGTGTTCAGCGCCAGCAAGTTGCGGGTACTGCACAAGGTGTTCAGCCCCAGGGGCATCGGCGCTACCTTGAAGGCTTTGGGCACTTGCCCGGTGACCAGGTGCGCCAGGGTACTGATAATGTCGCTGCGCTTGATCACTGGCTGGTGAGGGTCGTAGCGCCTGGCCAGGGGGGTGAGAGCGGCTTGCAATTCGACCTGGTCTGCCTGGGGCAGGTAGCGTGAAGGGTCGGTCTGGTCGCCGATAACGCGTGGCGTGAGGATAAATAGACGTTCGCGCCGATTGTTCTGTCGTTCAGTGGAGGAAAACAACGCCTTGCCCAACAGCGGAATATCCCCCAGCAGGGGGACTTTGCTGTGCTTGTCGGTGCTTTCGGTGACATGGAAACCACCGACCACGAGCGAACGTTTTTCGGCCATGATGGCTTGGGTGCTGACTTTGCCTCGGCGTACATCGAAGCTGCCGGGAGTAGGGTTGGCCTCTTCGAAGTTACCGTCCTCGATATCTACCAACAGCTGAATCTGATGGCCACCACGGCTCGTGATGACGCGGGGCACGACCTGGAAGCTGGTACCCACGGTGATCGGTAAAATCGTAGCGTTCTGCCGACCGCGAGTCAGGTATTGGGTCCGGTTGAAATCAATTACCGCTGGCTGGTTTTCCAGTGTCAGGACTGACGGATTGGACACCATGGTTGCCAGGCCCTTGGCTTCCAGCGCGCGTATCTCCGCGTCGAAACGACCGCGGTTTTCAATTGTCAGCTGAGCGTTGCCGGAAATCATGTTGGCTGCGCCACTGAAGCGACTGTTCTGAAAGCCCCATCTCACCCCGAATTCGCGCAGTTGCGTGCGCTCGATGTCGAGGATGATGGCATCGATTTCCACCAGTTTGCGTGCCACGTCGAGCTGGGTGATCAGTTCGCGATACATTGCCTGCCGTTCCGGCACGTCATAAATCAGGATGGCGTTATTGCGCAAGTCGGCTTCGACGCGGATACGGGCAGGGCTGAGGGGGACCCGCCGGGTGATTGACATGCCCGTATCGGTCGAGTCGTTCAACCCGGTTGTCGGCGTGGAGCCGAGCATTTGCCCCAGCAACGGGTTGCTCAAGCGTGGCACCACCGGTGTGATGAACGGGGGCTGGGTGATGGAGCGTTGAGACTGCGCCGAAGACGATGAGGGTGAGCGCGGTTCCAGGAGCCCTCTTAGCATGGTGGCTACACCGGGGATGATGATTTTTTCGTTGCGGTATTCCATTTGGCGATCCGCCGCGCTGGCGAATTTCAGTGGATAGCTCAGCACGCTCTGTTTTTCATCCGTAGAACGGCGCTGGCTGCTGAAGCGCTTGATCTGTTCGATATAAACCTTCGGGCCGGAGACCAGCACAACACCGTCTTCCGGCAACTCGCCCCAGCCGAAACGACTGTCGAGCAAGCCTATATCGGTCAGCGCTTGTTTGAGGTCCGCGATGGTCTCGGAGGAGACTTCCAGGCGCGCGGATTCTTGCTGGTCCAGGGTGCTGATATAGAGGGTGTTGTTATACATATACCATTGGAAACGGTGTTCGACCCCCAACCGGTCGAGCAATGATTGCGGCGTATTTGCGCGTATCTTGCCGTTGACGTTACCTTCGAGCAGGCCCTCGACCTGGAGCTGAGTACCAAATGTCTGGGCAAAATCCTCCAACACTTCGCGCACTGGCTTGTGCTGGGCTTCATAAGCGTAGGCCGTGTTCTTCCACTCAGGAGGTATTGCGGCCAGCGCGCTATCCAGTGGTAGCAGCCACCCAGGCAGCATAATGAGCCAGCACCAGGCGGCGCGGGGAGTAAAAGCAGGTACGTGAGGGCGCAAGCGTTTGTGCTTGTCGTTTTTATCAGGCATGGGAAAGTCTCTGGTTAGTACGGTGTCGAGCGCAGCGACGTGGATATGAATGTGCGTACAGGCCGCGCCTGGCGCGCGACGACGGCGCGCCAGGTGTCGCGTTGGTTGAGGAGGGACTCGAGACACTTCGCCAGCGCTTCGCCGTGCCCCCTCTCCACGCATTGAATAAGCCAAAGCGCACCGGTGGTCGGCGCCAATGCAACTGCACCGTGAAAATAGCTCAGGCTAGGGCCTCCCAGGCGCATCCAGGTGCGCAACTGGGCTTTGTGATCGCCCGCCTGGGTCAACTGGACCTTTACCAGCAGTCTGTTCGAAACGCGTTGAAAGATGATTTCGTCGTCGCTCTCAAACAAGGTGAGCTGCTCTTCGTGGCCATTCAGCCAACCGGCAAGGAGTGCTTGCAACTTATTGCACGCCATCCAGCGCTGTTTTGAGCAGTGTATGTCTGGAGCGCGTGTGTTCGTTGAACGCGATGACAGAGAGCTTCTGTTGTTTCATGAGGTTGCTGAAGTAATCGATATCTGCATCGAGCGCTTCCGGATCTTTATAGGCCGTATTCACCCGCTTGATATCAGCCTGAACTTGCCTCAATAGATGGTTTTTCAGGTTTCCGTGAAAGTCCATGATTTTTACTCCAGATGTGTCTGAACTGTGTGGCGGGTTGATTGCCACCAGTTCCATCGGAAGAAATTTTTTTAAAGATATCGCCTGCCTCTACCGCTATGTTCCTACACGTTTGTAAACAATATTTCTCGCATCGAGGCCCAGTCGATCCGAAAATCGCCTTCATCTGTTTCCAGTAACAGCGATTGAGGTTTGACCTGGTCATCGGGGCGAAGCTTCCAAGGTGTAGAGCCCAGCTGGACCAAGGCTTGGGCTATCTGCTCATGCTCGAGCGGGTTGCAAACCAGGGTGGCCTTCATAGGTGGAATTTGCGTCGTTACCAACTGTTTGACCAATGCCGAAAGGCGCTTTGGGGGAGGCACTTCCTCCAACAGGCAGTGGAAGGCTCGGTTGGCGATGGATGTTGCGTAGTGTTCGAGGTTGTCACACATCGCCTTGCGTTGGCGCTCCCACGCACTGAGTTGCGCGTGGGCGCGTGACCAGAAGTCGAGGCGGGCCTGCTCAAGCATTTCTTCACGATGCTCAACCGCCTGGCGCAGCAGCTCTTCAGCTTGGGCCCGTGCGCTATCTAGCAACTGCGCGGACTGAAAGCAATCGGCGAGCATCTCCCGGGTAATCAGTACTTTTGGCTGCCCGGAAGCGCCGTCGTGCAATTCGATTTTGCGTTGGGTCAACATAGACAATGCTCTGGTGTGTTGCCGTTAACGACGAGTTGTTTCACTACCCGTTGCGTCGATACGCCAGACAATCGCCTGCCACAGCGTATTGAGCCGGCCATGCGCATCGTCAAATGGCAGGTGTGTGGTTTCAAGTGCCTGCACCCGGTCAGGCGGCAAGCGCAGACGAAGGCGTTGCCAGACAGCAGGCTCGACCCAGGCCCTCAGCAATTGCATTGGATCATCCTCCGGCTGCAACAGGGCGTCAGGGTGTAGCGCCTTGGCAAGGCGCTCACACCACTTGCGGTGTTCATCGCACAAGGGGCTGTCGAGGTTGGGATGGCACGTAAGCTCCAGCAGTGCTATCGCCAGATCGAACTGCTCCCGTGAAGCCAGGGCCAAACCAAGCACCGTTGCACAGGGAGGGGGAGGCAGGCATGGCTCGATGCCCAACGCTGCGCACGCCAGCGCGGGTTGGCTGCGGCACAAGGCGGGTACTGCGTGGTAGGCGTGAGCGCTGGTCGCGTCCGGGTGCGAAAACTGCCACGGACTGGCCCACCATTGGGCCCAGGCCAGATGATCACTCATTCGCTAGAGGCGCTGGGGCGACAGGTTCCTGCCTGGATCGTTGGCTTCGTATGCGCCAGAACAGCGCCAAGGCGAGTGTCAGTATCGCGCCGATAACCAGAGCGCTCATAGCGGTACGCCAAAAACCGACGTCTTCCTCAGGGATCAGGAACGGACCGAAGTAGCTCAGGCGTTGTTGTTCCTGGTAAGCCGTTGCCGGTACAAAAACCACCGTGAGCTTCTGCGCGTTATCCAGTGCAGTGGTCATGCCAGGAATACTACTGGATACCATCCTGCGTACGCGCGCGCGGATGCTGTCGGGCTCCAGTCGTGGGTCATGTTTGATGAACACTGAGGCGGAGGCGGGTTGGACGGGCTCACCGGGAGCCACGCGTTCGGGCAGCACCACGTGCACACGAGCGACGATGACCCCATCGATGTTTGACAGGGTCGCCTCCAACTCCTGGGACAGGGCATAGATATACCGGGCACGCTCTTCCAGTGGCGTAGAGATGACGCCCTCCTTGCGGAAGGTGTCCCCCATCGTGGCACGGGCGACCTTGGGCAATCCGACCGCTTCCAGTGTGCGAACGGCGCGGCTGATATCGGCTGCATTGACACGCACCACGACGCCGTCCTTGGCAGGCACTTTTTGTGCGCGTATGTGTTTGTCAGCCAGTTCCGCGATGACCTCATTGGCATCCTGCTCGGAGAGTTGGCGATGCAGTTCGACACTTTCGCCGCAGCCGCCCAGCATCAGCGCCAGCGAGAAAACTAATCCGACGGATAGAAAACGAGTCATTTTTTCCTACTGCAGGTTGCTGATTTTTTCTAGGCATTGCGCGCCCTTGCCGACGCACTTCACCAGGGTTTGGGTCAGTAGAATGGAGTCTGAAAGATTGGGGGTGTAGTTGAGCCGATTTTTTTCTTTGAACTCATTGTTGAAGTCCTTGAGACCTCGACTCATACCACTTTTAGCCTTGTCCAAATACTGCAAAGCGTCGGTCAGTGCGTTCGCGGATGGCGTGGCGGTAACCCGTTGCATCGAGGGGGCCAATAACGCGCTGAAAAAGCTCGCATCTTCGCTGTGGTGCGTAGGTTGGGTAGGGGACCTGTGGGCTGTAAGGCCGTTTTGATATTCGCGTAATACGTCGACTTCTTCTATTTGCATATGGACCTCTAAGGGGAAACCCGCCCTTTGATGACCAAGGGCGGTGAAGCTATTTAACGCAGCGCGTCGTTGTTCTTTTTCTGCTCACTGATCCTGAACGCCTCATTGCTTTCTTTCATGGATTCGCGAAGCAGTTGCTTCCTTTCTGCCTTAAGGTCTGCGTTTTCGCCACCGGTGACCGGGGGGTGGTAGCTTTGCGGGTTGATGCCAGAAATACTCATAGTGATGCTCCGCTATCTAAGAAATGACATTTGAGCCGTGATTCGTAGTTGCAATAGTGTTGCTGCCGATAGGCACTAAATATATCAGGCTCATCCTTGTGTGGTTCAGGCTCGAATATGGTTCCCGCTTTTACTTAAAGGGTGTGTCTAAGGTGTCTTCGGTGTGGGCTGAGCAGCGGGCTACTGTATATCTAGTTGTTTCATTCGGTAGTAAAGCGTTCTCTTTGCCATGCCCAACTCTACAGCCACTTCGTCCACACAGTAGGTATGACGCCGCAGCGACTCTTCAATCAGAGCTTTCTCGATTTGTTGCAGGCGTTCTTTCAGGTTGGTGGGTTGGTTTGTAGCGTTCGAGGGCGAGCTTGATAATGGCGCCAGACCCAGCACGAAACGTTTGGCAGTCGAGCGCAGTTCACGCACATTCCCCAGCCATGGATGGCACAGCAACTGTTGGACGAGCTCGCTGCAAGGGTTGGGGGCGAGACACTTATAGTGCTCGGCTTCCTCTTGAATCATATTCAGGAACAACGGGACGATTCGGTCACGGCGATTGCGCGGCGCAGGCAGATTGATATTTACGACGTTCAGGCGGAAATACAGGTCGCGCCTGAACTTTCCCTGCTCGACCATCTCATGCAGGGATTGTTGCGCAGAGGCGATGACTCGCATGTCCACCGGGATAAACCGGGTTGAGCCCAGGCGTTCGACGCCACGTGACTCCAGCACACGTAGCAGTTTGGCCTGCATGGAAAGCGGCATGCTGTCGATTTCATCCAGATACAAGGTGCCCAGGTGTGCGGTTTCGATAAAACCCGCACGTGATTGCACTGCTCCTGTATAGGCGCCGCTGTTGACGCCGAACAGTTGGCTCTCTGCGAGGCTTTCCGGGATGGCGGCGCAGTTCACTGCGACAAAATGACCTCGTCGCCCCGACAAACGATGGATTCGTTGGGCCAGGGTATCCTTGCCAGTACCCGTCTCCCCCAACAACAAAATATCGATATCGAGCGCTGCGGTACTCTTGAGCGTACGTTCGATATCCAAGGTTTCAACAGAAGGGAAGTATGTCTCATTTGTTGTCTTGTAAGAGGCTGACATAGTCAGGGTGCTCCACTATCGCTATCACTTCACTGTTGATAGAACGCTGTTGGCGTGCGGTCAGTAGAGCGCAAATAATCAAAAATGTCATCGTGCTTATTAGTATGAAAATACTGCGCGAGAGCGTGTCAAATATTAACTATGTCAGGGCGCTGTATTGTTCAAGTGCATTCTTGATGGTTGTTGAATCTTTAGTGTAGGAGAAGACTTAAGGCTTGAAGGATTCATCGTTTAAATCGATCAAGGGTTATGAGTGATTAAGTTTTCTAGGTGTGGGGCTTTTAGTTGGGTGGCAGGTAGAAACAGGAGGCAATAAAAAACCGACGCAATGCGTCGGTTTTTTTGTATCGGGCAGAGGTTCAGCTAACGCTTACACGTTGAAACGGAAGTGCATCACATCGCCATCTTTGACAATGTAATCCTTACCTTCCAGGCGCCACTTACCGGCTTCCTTGGCACCGGCTTCACCCTTGAACTGGATGAAGTCGTTGTAAGCGATCACCTCAGCGCGGATAAAGCCTTTCTCAAAGTCGGTGTGGATCACGCCAGCCGCCTGTGGCGCGGTAGCACCGACCTTGACGGTCCAGGCGCGGACTTCTTCGACACCGGCGGTGAAGTAGGTCTGCAGGTTGAGCATTTCGTAGCCGGCGCGGATTACGCGGTTCAGGCCAGGCTCTTCCAGGCCCAGGGCCTCGAGGAACATGTCCTTTTCTTCGCCGTCATCGAGCTCGGCGATTTCCGCTTCGATCTTGTTGCATACCGGAACAACGATGGCGCCTTCTTCGTCGGCAATGGCCTTGACCACGTCGAGCAGCGGGTTGTTCTCGAAGCCGTCTTCGGCAACGTTGGCGATGTACATCACAGGCTTGGTGGTCAGCAGGTGGAAGCCCTTGATCACGGCCTTCTCATCGGCCCCCATATTCTTCATCAGGCTGCGCGCCGGTTTGCCTTCGGTAAAGTGCGCGATCAACTGCTCCAGCAGGCCCTTCTGGACCACTGCATCCTTGTCGCCGCCCTTGGCGTTACGCGCGACTTTCTGCAGTTGCTTTTCGCAGCTGTCGAGGTCGGCGAAGATCAGTTCCAGGTCGATGATCTCGATGTCGCGCTTGGGGTCTACGCTGTTGGAGACGTGAATCACGTTCTCGTCTTCAAAGCAGCGGACCACGTGGGCGATAGCATCGGTTTCGCGGATGTTGGCCAGGAACTTGTTGCCCAGGCCTTCACCTTTCGAGGCGCCGGCGACGAGGCCCGCGATGTCGACGAACTCCATGGTGGTCGGCAGGATGCGCTTGGGATTGACGATGGCCGCCAGTGCGTCAAGACGCGGGTCCGGCATTGGTACGATGCCGCTGTTGGGTTCGATGGTGCAGAAGGGGAAGTTCTCCGCCGCAATACCGGACTTGGTCAGGGCGTTGAACAGGGTGGACTTGCCGACGTTGGGCAGGCCGACGATGCCGCAATTGAATCCCATGGTGTTTCCCCTCGGATAAGAGTCAAGCCTTCTGGCTGTGCAGGTTTTTCATCGCACGGTTCCATTCACCGGCGAAGATATCCGGCAGCACGCCGAGGGCAAAATCGATGCTGGCATCGAGTTTTTCCTGTTCGGCGCGTGGCGCACGACCCAGGACGAAATTTGAAACCATACTGGCAACGCCTGGGTGGCCAATGCCGAGCCGCAGACGGTAAAAATTATTCTGATTGCCCAACTGCGCGATGATGTCACGCAGGCCATTGTGCCCACCATGCCCGCCGCCGAGCTTGAGCTTGGCTACGCCGGGTGGCAGGTCCAGTTCGTCATGGGCCACCAGGATTTCTTCGGGTTTGATCCGGAAGAAGCCCGCAAGCGCCGCGACAGCCTGGCCGCTGCGGTTCATGTAGGTGGTGGGAATCAACAGACGAACATCCTGACCCTGATGCGAGAAGCGCCCGGTCAGGCCAAAATATTTGCGATCGACCACCAGATTGATGCCTTGGGCGTGGGCGATACGCTCAACAAAAAGGGCCCCCGCGTTATGCCGGGTCTGTTCGTATTCGGCGCCTGGATTTCCCAGGCCAACGATCAGTTTAATGGCAGTCACGACAGGGGCCCTTCCTTTGGAGTTGTGGATAACATCGCCGTACCCAGATGCGGCGAAAGTGGACGACACTACATCATTTACTCAAGAGTAAACGCCGCGTTATCGCCCGCTTTCTCGCTACGTTTCGGTCCGCGATGTTTCCTCAAGCTCCGGCAATACAGAGTGAATTACTCTGCAGCGCCTTCTTCAGCTTCTTCTGGAGCAACGCGTGGAGCGTGAACGTTGGCAACAGCTTTGTCATCACCGTGAGCCAGTGCAACAAACTCAACGCCTTTAGGGGCCTTGAGGTCGGACAGGTGAACGATGGCGCCGATTTCCAGAGCCGACAGGTCGACTTCGATGAACTCAGGCAGGTCTTTCGGCAGGCAGGTCACTTCGATTTCGTTCAGGACGTGAGAGATCTCGCCGCCTTTCTTGACCGGAGCTTCTTCACCCACAAAGTGCACAGGCACGATGGCGGTCAGTTTCTGGCCAGCTACAACGCGAACGAAGTCAGCGTGCATGATGAACTGCTTGGAAGGGTGACGCTGCATTGCTTTAACGATGACGTTCTGCTTGGCGCCGTCGACGTTCAGCTCGATAACGTGGCTGTAGGCAGCTTCGTTTTCGAACAGCTTGGCGATTTCCTTGGCCAGGATGGTCACGGATTCAGCAGGCTTGTTACCACCGTAGACAACGGCTGGGATGTTGGCGGCGTGACGCAGGCGGCGGCTCGCACCTTTCCCCAGGTCAGTACGCGCTTGGGCGTTCAGAGTAAATTCGTTCATGTTGTATCTCCAAAATAGCCATCATCGAGGGGCGTTTGCGACCAGCGCCGAACTCGATATGGGCAAAAAAGCCCCGCCCCAGCGGAATGCTGGGGCGGGGCGCTTTTCGTCAGTGAGGTGATCCGTTGGTTTGACCCTTAACGGAACATCGCGCTGATCGATTCTTCATTGCTGATGCGGCGAACCGCTTCGGCAACGACCGGTGCAATATCCAGTTGGCGGATACGTGCACAGGCTTGAGCTGCGGCGGACAACGGGATGGTGTTGGTCACCACCAGTTCGTCCAGCACGGAGTTCTCGATGTTCTCGATCGCTCGGCCCGACAGCACAGGGTGTGTGCAGTAGGCGAAGACTTTTGCTGCACCGTGCTCTTTCAAGGCTTTCGCCGCGTGGCACAGGGTGCCGGCGGTGTCGACCATGTCATCAACCAGAATACAGGTGCGCCCTTCGACATCACCGATGATATGCATCACTTCAGAGTGATTGGCTTTCTCACGGCGTTTGTCGATGATCCCGAGGTCCACGCCCAGGGATTTGGCAACAGCCCGTGCACGCACGACGCCACCAATGTCCGGGGACACGATCATCAGGTTTTCAAAGCGCTGGTCTTCGATGTCATCCACCAGGACGGGGGAGCCGTAGATGTTATCTACTGGAATATCGAAGAACCCCTGGATTTGGTCAGCGTGCAGGTCAACCGTGAGCACACGGTCGATACCTACCACGGTCAGCATGTCAGCAACGACTTTCGCGCTGATAGCTACACGTGCGGAGCGCGGACGGCGATCCTGACGGGCATAACCAAAGTAAGGGATTACAGCTGTGATTCGAGTCGCTGAGGAGCGGCGGAAGGCAT
This sequence comes from Pseudomonas sp. DWP2-2, assembly GCF_049897065.1. Lineage (NCBI taxonomy): Bacteria > Pseudomonadati > Pseudomonadota > Gammaproteobacteria > Pseudomonadales > Pseudomonadaceae > Pseudomonas > Pseudomonas sp. DWP2-2. Next base: position 61,215 of record NZ_JAFCVN010000004.1, read on the forward strand.
CAGCCATCACGACGAGTTCCATCAGGTTATCGTTGGTCGGAGCGCAGGTCGGCTGAATAATGAAGACGTCTTTACCGCGGACATTTTCATTGATCTCGGCTGTAATTTCGCCGTCGGAGAATTTACCGACAGAGATGTCACCGAGAGGGATATGCAGCTGACGTACGACACGTCGAGCCAAATCGGGGTTGGCATTCCCCGTAAAGACCATCATCTTGGACACGCGCAGTACCTAGAGGCTGAGGGTAACCTGGATGAGTATTAGAAAATGGCAGGGGCGGCTGGATTCGAACCAACGCATGGCAGGATCAAAACCTGCTGCCTTACCGCTTGGCGACGCCCCTGTATCTGTTGCAACGAGTGCCTAACACTCGGTTCCTTTTAGAGCAGACTTTGCAGCTTGCGATGCAACATCGAAACGTTGCTTCCTTTTGCTACAAACCCTGTAAGGGTCTCTGTAAGAAGGGCCGAGACTTTATCAGCTTCAGCTTTGCTTGGGAAGCCCCCAAACACACAACTTCCAGTTCCGGTTAATTTTGCTTCGGTAAATTTACCTAACAAATTCAAAGCGTTACGTACCTCTGGATAACGCCTTGCTACAACCGGTAAGCAGTCATTTCGACTGTTTCCCTTGGGAACGGGGCGCACTTTAATGGGAGAAGAGTTACGTGTCAACAACGGATCTGAAAAAATTTCTGCTGTACTTACAGATACTTGCGGCACCAACACGACATACCAAGGTTCTTCGGGCTCTACAGGGGTGAGTTTTTCCCCGACGCCTTCAGCAAATGCGGCGTGCCCCCGCACGAAAACCGGGACGTCGGCGCCCAGCGTGAGGCCCAGCGCAGCAAGGCGATCGTGGTCCCAGCCCAGTTGCCATAAGTGATTGAGGCCCAACAAAGTGGTCGCGGCATTTGAGCTGCCGCCACCGATACCACCGCCCATGGGCAGGATTTTGTCGATCCAGATATCAATGCCAAGTGGGCAGCCGGATTGTTCCTGAAGTTTTTTGGCCGCCCGCACAATCAGATTGCTGTCGTGGGGCACACCGTCGAATTCGGTGTGCAACTGAACCACGCCATCGTCACGCACGGCAAAGGTGAGCTCATCGCCGTAGTCGAGAAACTGAAACAGCGTCTGCAACTCGTGGTAGCCATCTTCACGGCGGCCAAGGATGTGCAGCATCAGGTTGAGCTTGGCCGGGGAGGGCAGGGTCAATTTTTGTACGGACACGTTATTGCCCCAGCTTGCGCGGTTGCCAGTCCTTGATCACCAGCGTGACATCAAGGTCGGTGCCATGCAGCTTGATACGTTCGGGCAGCCAATAGCCGCTTTGCTCCACGTAGCTCAAATATTCGACCTGCCAGCCATCCTGCTCCAGGGTGGCGAGGCGGCTGTCGCCATTGAGGCTCAGACGGCTCTTGCTGTCAGGCGCCGGCAAGCCGCGCACCCACCAGACCAGATGCGAGACGGGCAACTTCCAGCCAATCTGCTGCTCCAGCAGTTCTTCCGGGGAGGTTGCCTCGTAGCGGCCTTGGTTGGCCACTTCCAGGCTCACTTGCCCTGGCCTGCCAGTCAGGCGGGCCGCGCCACGGCCCAGGGGGCCCGAGAGGCGAATGTCGTAATAGTCCTGGCGCTGCAGCCAGAACAGCGTGCCGCTGCCAGAGTCTTTCGGCGCACGCACCCCGACCTTGCCTTCGATCTGCCAGCCATCAATGCTGCTGAGCTGGTCCTTGTGTTGTTTCCATTGTGCCGGGTTGCCCTGGCCTTCAACGGATTCACGGCTGCCAATACCCGCGCAACCGGCGAGCAGGGCGATGAAGCTGAAAACGATAACGTGGCGCAAGAACATAAATTTAAAGGGTCTCGGATCCGGTCAGGCGCTTGATGGTGCTGCGCAGGATGGGGCTGTCGGGTTGTTCCTTGAGGAATTTTTCCCAGATTTGTCGGGCTTCGCGCTGCTTGCCATTGGCCCAGAGCACTTCGCCCAAGTGTGCGGCAACTTCCTGGTCCGGGAAACGCTCCAGGGCCTGGCGCAGCAAGCGCTCGGCCTCGTCGAGGTTGCCCAGGCGGTAATTCACCCAGCCCAGACTGTCGAGCACGGCAGGGTCTTCCGGGTTGAGCGCATGGGCTTGTTCGATCAGCGCCTTGGCTTCGGCGTAGCGCGTGGTGCGGTCGGACAAGGTGTAGCCCAGGGCGTTAAGTGCCATGGCGTTGTCCGGGTCGCGCTTGATGATCAGCCGCAGGTCTTTTTCCAACTGCGCCAGGTCATTGCGTTTTTCTGCCTGCATGGCGCGGGTGTACAGCAGGTTCAAATCGTCGGGGTATTGCAGCAACGCCTGTTGCAACAGTTTCCAGGCGCGTTCGCCCTGTTTGTTGGCCGATAAGGTCTCGGCCTGGATCAGGTACAGCTGGATGGCGTAATCCGGCTCGGCATCGCGGGCCGCGGCCAGGCGTTTTTCCGCTTCGTCGGTGCGGCCGTTGCTCATCAGGATATCGGCCTGGCGCAATTGCGCTGGCAGATAATCATTGCCGGGGCCGACCTGGGCGTATTCAAGCAGGGCCGCCTGGGGGTTGTTGCGCTCTTCAGCGATGCGGCCCAGGTTCAGGTGCGCCGAGTCCACGTGGCTGTCACGTTCGATCAGCTCTTGCAGGTAGCCCTTGGCCTCGTCCCAGGCTTTGGCTTCCAGGCACACCAATGCCAGGGAATAACGCAGTTCGTCGTCGTCCGGGTATTGCTGGACCAGGTTGGCGAACTGCACTTTGGCGTCTTCCATACGGTCCTGCTCAACCAGCATACGTGCATAGGTCAGGAGCAGGCGCTTGTCGCCGGGGTATTTCTTGATGCTTTTTTCCAGCAGCGGAATCGCTTCCTTGCCGCGGTTAAGGCTTTGCAGCAGGCGTGCACGCAACAGGATGGGCGCGATTTCACCTTCTTCCGGCGGGTTCTGCTCCAGCAGCTTGAGCGCGGCGTCGGCTTCATCGTCCTGTTGCAGCAGCAGGGCCTTGCCGAAAATCAACTGGCTGTTCTTCGGGTGCTTTTGCAGCAGGCGATCGAAACTCTTCATCAGGCCGTTGCGCGTGTCCTGGTCGGTGTCGGCGGCCGACAGCGCAAGAAAGTCAAAATGTGTGTCGCCTTTGCCCTGCAGAACCTTCTCCATATAAACCATGGAGTCGTCATAGCGCCCGGCACGCGCCAGTTGCACGGCTGCGGCGCGCTGGGCTTCCAGATCATCCGGGGCATTTTTGGCCCAGATCAGCGAGGTGTCCAGCGCTGCCTGGTCGGCGCCCAGGTATTCGGCGATGCGAAACGCTCGCTCGGAAATCCCCGGGTCCTGGGTGTTGATGGCCTGGGTCACGTAATTATCCAGCGCAATATCAAAGCGATTGCGTTGGCCGGCCAGCTCAGCTGTCAGCAGGCTGTAGATCGTTTCTTCACTGAACGAGGAATAAACCTTGGGTTTTTCAGGGGCGGGAGTGCTGTCTTCCACCGGCGACGTAGCGTCCGGCGACACGGGTGCCATGGCCTGGCAGCCGCTGAGGAAGACAAAAGCGAGGAGCAACGCGGAAGATCTATTCATATAGGAAGAGGACGACTAACCTGCGGTCGGATCATCATGACACAAGCCTTCGGCCAAACATAACCGGGGCACTCGGAATACGACTATTGCTGCCTTTTGCCTTTCCTTTGTAGGAGCGAGCTTGCTGGCGAAAAACCTGAGAGCGCCGCTGGGCGCCCGGCTTGCCGCGTTATCGTTGACGATTTTCGCGAGCAAGCTCGCTCCTGCAAAAGTGCATTGATAGGCATAAGGTATAGGGACAATAGACGACGGTGGTTGTTCTGAATCTTTCGAAGTAGGACAATTGTCGGCTTCCCGACATCATCAGCGATATTGAATGGCCTTCCTCGCACTCGGTATTAACCACAAGACTGCCTCCGTAGACGTGCGCGAGCGCGTGGCGTTTACGCCAGAGCAGTTGGTTGAGGCCTTGCAGCAGCTCTGCCGGCTTACCGACAGCCGCGAAGCTGCGATCCTTTCGACCTGCAATCGCAGCGAGCTCTATATAGAGCAGGAACATCTCTCGGCGGATGTGGTGCTGCGCTGGCTGGCCGATTATCACCATTTGAGCCTCGATGACCTGCGTGCCAGCGCTTATGTGCATGAAGAGGATGCGGCAGTTCGTCACATGATGCGCGTGGCGGCCGGTCTCGACTCGCTGGTGTTGGGTGAACCGCAGATTCTCGGCCAGATGAAGTCTGCCTACGCCGTGGCGCGTGAGGCCGGCACCGTCGGCCCATTGCTGGGCCGCCTGTTCCAGGCCACCTTTAATTCCGCCAAGCAAGTGCGTACCGATACGGCCATCGGCGAAAACCCGGTGTCCGTGGCCTTTGCCGCAGTGAGCCTGGCCAAGCAGATTTTCAGCGACTTGCAGCGCAGCCAGGCCCTGCTGATCGGCGCTGGTGAAACCATCACCCTGGTGGCCCGTCACCTGCACGATCTTGGCGTGAAGCGCATCGTGGTCGCCAACCGCACCCTGGAGCGCGCCAGCATTCTGGCCGAGCAGTTCGGTGCCCATGCGGTGCTGCTGTCGGACATTCCCGCTGAACTGGTGCGCAGTGATATCGTCATCAGTTCTACCGCCAGCCAATTGCCGATTCTGGGCAAGGGCGCGGTCGAGAGCGCGTTGAAGCTGCGCAAGCACAAGCCGATCTTCATGGTAGATATCGCCGTTCCACGGGATATCGAGCCCGAAGTCGGCGAGTTGGACGACGTTTACCTTTATAGCGTCGATGATCTGCATGAAGTGGTCGCTGAAAACCTCAAGAGTCGTCAGGGTGCCGCCCAGGCCGCCGAGGAAATGGTCAGCACCGGCGCCGAAGATTTCATGGTGCGCCTGCGTGAGCTGGCGGCAGTGGATGTGCTCAAGGCGTATCGTCAGCAGGGTGAACGCCTGCGTGATGAAGAGTTGCTCAAGGCCCAGCGCATGCTGGCCAACGGCAGCGGCGCCGAGGAAGTGCTGATGCAATTGGCCCGTGGCCTGACCAACAAACTGCTCCACGCTCCTAGCGTCCAGTTGAAAAAGCTTACCGCCGAAGGCCGCCTCGATGCGCTGGCCATGGCCCAGGAACTCTTTGCCCTCGGTGAGGGCGCGTCAGACAGCTCTTCGGATAAAAAACCGCAATGAAAGCGTCACTGCTCAATAAACTGGACGTGCTCCAGGACCGTTTCGAAGAACTGACCGCCTTGCTCGGCGATGGCGAGGTCATTTCCGATCAAACCAAATTCCGTGCTTATTCCAAGGAATACGCCGAAGTTGAGCCCATTGTGGCCACTTATAAACACCTGCTGAAAGTCCAGGCCGACCTCGAAGGCGCCCAGGCCCTGCTCAAGGACAGCGACCCGGACATGCGCGAAATGGCCGTGGAAGAAGTCCGCGAAGCCAAGGAAAAACTCGCTGAGCTTGAGGGTGACCTGCAACGCATGCTGCTGCCCAAGGACCCTAACGACGGACGCAACGTTTTCCTCGAAATCCGCGCTGGTACCGGTGGCGACGAGGCGGCGATTTTTTCCGGTGACCTGTTCCGCATGTATTCGCGCTATGCCGAGCGTCGCGGCTGGCGCGTGGAGATCCTCTCCGAGAACGAGGGCGAGCACGGTGGCTATAAAGAAGTCATCGCCCGGGTTGAAGGCGACAACGTCTACGGCAAGCTGAAGTTCGAATCCGGGGCGCACCGCGTGCAACGGGTGCCTGCGACCGAATCCCAAGGCCGTATCCACACCTCGGCGTGCACCGTCGCGGTGTTGCCTGAGCCGGACGAACAGGAAGCCATCGAGATCAACCCGGCGGATTTGCGTGTCGACACTTACCGCTCATCCGGCGCGGGTGGCCAGCACGTTAACAAGACCGACTCGGCGATCCGTATCACACACTTGCCGTCGGGCATTGTGGTGGAGTGCCAGGAAGAACGTTCCCAGCACAAGAACCGTGCGCGGGCCATGTCCTGGTTGTCGGCCAAGTTGAACGACCAGCAGACCAGCGCCGCGGCCAACGCAATTGCCAGCGAACGCAAGCTGCTGGTGGGCTCCGGCGACCGCTCCGAGCGTATCCGTACCTACAACTTTGCCCAGGGCCGGGTCACGGACCATCGGGTCAACCTCACCCTGTATTCCCTCGACGAAATTCTCGCCGGGGGCGTGGATGCGGTGATCGAGCCGTTGCTCGCCGAATACCAGGCCGACCAACTGGCAGCGATAGGTGACTAAATGACCATCATCGCCAGCCTGCTGCGCGCCGCTGACCTGCCCGACTCGCCGACGGCGCGCCTGGACGTGGAGTTGCTGCTGGCCGCTGCCCTGGGCAAATCACGCAGCTATCTGCATACCTGGCCGGAAAAGATCGTCAGCAGCGAAGACGCGCTGACCTTTTCCGGCTACCTGCAGCGCCGCCGCAGCGGCGAGCCGGTGGCCTATATCCTCGGCCAGCAAGGCTTCTGGAAACTCGACCTGGAAGTGGCACCGCACACTTTGATCCCCCGCCCGGAAACTGAGTTGCTGGTGGAAGCTGCCCTGGAATTGCTGCCCGCCACGCCCGCCCAGGTCCTGGACCTGGGCACCGGTAGCGGCGCCATCGCCTTGGCCTTGGCCAGCGAACGTCCGGCCTGGCAGGTCACGGCGGTCGACCGTGTGCTGGAGGCCGTGGCCCTGGCCGAGCGCAATCGTCAACGCCTGCACCTCACTAACGCCACGGTGCTCAACAGCCACTGGTTCAGCGCCCTGCAAGGCCAGCGCTTCGACCTGATCATCAGCAACCCGCCCTACATTGCCGACAATGACCCGCACCTGGTGGCCGGCGATGTGCGCTTCGAACCGGCCAGTGCGCTGGTGGCGGGGCACGATGGCCTGGACGACTTGCGCCTGATCATCCAAGAGTCTCCCGGCCACCTGAACGACGGAGGCTGGCTGTTGCTCGAACACGGTTACGACCAGGCCCAGGTCGTGCGCGATTTGTTACTCAACCAAGGCTTTGACGGCGTACACAGTTGCATCGACCTTGGCGGTCACGAACGCATCACCTTGGGGCGCCGCCCGTGCTGACCGATCAGGAGCTGTTGCGCTATAGCCGGCAGATTCTGTTGCAGCATGTCGACATTGATGGTCAATTACGCCTGAAACAGAGCCGCGCGTTGATCGTCGGCCTGGGTGGCCTGGGCGCTCCGGTGGCGCTTTACCTGGCCGCTGCTGGGGTGGGCGAATTGCACCTGGCGGATTTCGATACGGTCGATTTGACCAACCTGCAACGCCAGATCATCCATGACACTAACAGCGTGGGGCAGACCAAGGTCGATTCGGCCATGGGGCGCCTGAGAGCGATCAACCCTGAAGTCGCCCTGGTCGCCCATCGTGCTGCGCTGGATGCCGACTCGCTGGCTGCTGCGGTCAACGCAGTGGATCTGGTGCTCGATTGCAGCGATAACTTCTCTACCCGCGAGGCGGTCAACGTAGCCTGCGTTGCCGCCGGCAAACCGTTGGTCAGTGGCGCGGCCATTCGCCTTGAGGGGCAATTGTCGGTATTCGACCCCCGCCGCGCTGACAGTCCCTGCTACCACTGTTTGTATGGGCACGGCAGCGACACTGAACTGACCTGCAGCGAAGCCGGCGTTGTCGGGCCGTTGGTCGGTGTGGTTGGCAGCCTGCAAGCGCTGGAAGCCTTGAAGCTGCTGGCCGGTTTTGGTGAGTCGTTGGTAGGGCGCCTGTTGTTGATCGATGCGCTGACCACGCGTTTTCGCGAGTTGCGCGTCAAGCGTGACCCAGGCTGCAGCGTCTGCGGGGCAAAGCATGGTTAAGGGCGCGCCTGTTGGTGTGTTCGATTCCGGTATCGGCGGCTTGACGGTGCTGGAAGAAATCCAGCAGTTGTTGCCCCACGAGTCACTGCTGTACGTGGCGGACTGCGGGCACATTCCCTATGGTGAGAAAACGCCGGCGTTCATTCTTGAACGTTCTCGCTCGGTCGCTGAGTTTTTCCGCGAGCGGGGCGCCAAGGCCTTTGTGATTGCCTGCAACACGGCGACGGTCGCCGCGGTGGCCGATTTGCGCCAGGACTACCCCGACTGGCCGCTGGTAGGCATGGAGCCTGCGGTCAAACCTGCTGCCGCGGCCACGCGCAGTGGTGTGGTGGGTGTGCTCGCCACTACGGGCACACTGCAAAGCGCCAAGTTCGCCGCCTTGCTCGACCGTTTTGCCACCGATGTGCGGGTGATTACCCAGCCGTGCCCGGGCCTGGTGGAGCTGATTGAAGCCGGCGACCTCAACAGCCCCGCCTTGCACTCCCTGCTGCAAGGCTATATTGAGCCGCTGCTTAGCGCCGGTTGCGACACCATCATCCTGGGTTGCACTCATTATCCCTTCCTCAAGCCACTCCTGGCGCAGATGCTGCCCCCCAGCATCATCCTCATTGATACCGGCGCCGCCGTGGCGCGCCAGCTCAAGCGCTTGCTGGGTGAGCGCGACCTGCTGGCCATTGGCGAACCTGAACCTGCACAGTTCTGGACCAGCGGCGATCTGTGTCACCTAAGAAACATCCTACCGGCACTTTGGAAACATCCTGGAGTTGTGCGAAGCTTTGGCTCGTGAAAATTTCGTGAAATCAGCCTGAAAAAAGCTGAACTTCTGGCTATGCGTCGGCTTCTATAGCCCGTTAGCCTGTACACAACCAAATTATCTCGTTTGCAAAGGATGTTTCACATGAAGCGCTTGTTCTGTTTGGCTGCGATTGCGGCCGCTATGTTGGGACACTCTGTTTCAGCCCAGGCCGCCGGCCTGGAGTTCGGCTTGGGGAGCACCAGCGATTCGACGCTGACCTACCGCCTGGGCCTGACCTCCGATTGGGACAAGAGCTGGATGCAGAGCAATGTCGGCCGACTGACCGGCTACTGGAGCGGCGCCTATACCTATTGGGAAGGGGATGATCGTGCGGGCGCCAGCAGCCTGTCGTTCTCGCCGGTGTTTGTGTATGAGTTTGCCGGCGAGTCGGTCAAACCCTACATCGAAGCCGGTATCGGCGTGGCGTTGTTCTCTCGCACTCGGCTGGAAGACAACAACATCGGCCAGTCCTTCCAGTTCGAAGACCGCCTGGGTTTCGGCCTGCGGTTCAACGGCGGGCATGAAGTGGGCATTCGTGCCACGCATTATTCCAACGCCGGCATTAGCAGCAATAACGATGGTGTAGAGAGTTACTCGCTGCACTACACCATGCCGCTGTAATGCACTGTAGGAGCGAGCTTGCTCGCGAAGAACCTCAACGATAACGCAGCGAATCAGGTTTAACGCGGCGTTCTCAGGTTTTTCGCGAGCAAGCTCGCTCCTACAGAATCAGCGGTAGGCCGTGGTAATGCCTTCACGCTCTTCAAGGCATTCCGGCGCCCCCATCTCGAACTCCCGGCAAATCAACGGCCGAAGCTCATAGATCGTGCACATCATCGTGTCGCGGTCCAGCGCTGCGCACCAGCCGTCGTCCAGGCGCATCATCACCTCACCCCCCCAATCGTCGGTATCGATAAAGCGTTGTGGCACGCCGGTGTCGGTGATCAGCATGACTTCCAGCTGGCAGCAACAAGCCGCGCACGTCGAGCACGTGACGGGTTCGGTGATTTGAATGTGAGGGATGTTGGTCATAGGCGCGCAGTGTAAGGCAAGTGCGTCAGATGCGTATGAATGCTCGGACGGGCGTCAGTGTTCCAGCCTCTGCGCAACCCCGTGTAACAGCGGAAAGAGCATGGCCCATAACAGCGCCAGGCCGATCAGTGTTGGGGCGGTGCCGTACGCAAAACTCACGCCTGCCAATTGACTGCCGGCGTAATAAGACAACGGCCCGCCCACCGCGCCTAGCAGGCTGGCGAGCCACCAGGGCCGTGCGCTCCAGGCCAGGCAATGGCGCAAGGTGGTGGCCAGCAAGGCCCATAACAGTATCAGCCACAGCGGAATCAGTGGCCCCGGCGTATTGAACTCAAACACGCCGAGCCCACGCAGTGCCGTATCGACCAGTGTTCCCAGCACCGTCACGGCCAGAATCACTTGCCCCTCTCTTGCCCAAGAGCTTATCCACAGCAAGTGTGCGCCCAGTACCGCGATGCCGATCAGCAGCCAACGGCTATCGCCGCCGAGCACGCAGGCAAACCAGCCGCACTGAAACAGCACGGTGTTGGCCAGGGATTTAAGCACTGAAACGCCCAAGCAGCGGCGGATTGATGGCCGCCGGTTTGGCCAGCAGCAACTGCGCGGTGCCGATGGTGCGCTCCATAAAGCCACCTTCGCAGTAGCACAGGTAAAACTCCCACAGGCGCAGGAAGTATTCGTCATAACCGAGTTCGGCAAGACGGCCATGGGCGCGGCGAAAGTTTTCATGCCACAGGCGCAGGGTGCGGGCGTAGTGCAGGCCGAAGTCTTCCATGTGCAGCAGGTTCATGTCGGTGTCACGGCTGACGATCTGCAGCATGTTTTGTACACAGGGCAGCGCGCCACCAGGGAAGATGTAGCGCTGGATAAAGTCGACGCTGCGTTTGGCCTGCTCAAAGCGTTGTTCACGAATAGTGATGGCTTGCAGCAGCATCAGGCCGTCGGGCTTGAGCAGCTGGGCACATTGTTTGAAATAGGTGGGCAGGAAACGATGGCCCACCGCTTCAATCATTTCGATCGACACCAGCTTGTCGTACTCACCGGTGAGGTCGCGGTAATCGCTCAGCAGCACGGTCACACGATCTTGCAGGCCCGCCGCCTGGATACGCTGCGCGGTGTAGGCGAACTGTTCCTTGGACAGGGTCGTGGTGGTGACCCGGCAGCCGTAATGCTGCGCCGCATACAACGCCATGCTGCCCCAGCCGGTACCGATTTCCAGCAGATGGTCGCTGGGCTTGAGCGCCAGTTTCTGGCAGATGCGTGCTAATTTGTTCAGTTGTGCCTGTTCCAGGGTGTCATCGGGGGTCAGGAATTGCGCGGCCGAGTACATCATGGTGGGGTCGAGAAATTCTTCGAACAGGTCGTTGCCCAGGTCGTAATGGGCGGCGATGTTTTTTTGCGAGCCTTTGCGTGTGTTGCGGTTGAGCCAGTGCAGGCCCTGAGTGAACGGCCGCGCCAGGCGTGCCAGCCCGCCTTCCATGGCGTCGAGCACCTCCAGGTTGCTGACCATCACCCGCACGACGGCGGTGAGGTCGGGGCTGGTCCAGTAACCATGGATAAACGCTTCGCCAGCGCCGATCGAGCCATTGGCCGCTACCAGCCCCCATACCGCCGCGTCGAGAATCTGGATCTCGCCCAGCAGGTGCGCTTCCCGTGCGCCGAAGACTTGCCGCTCGCCATCCTCGATGATCACCAACTGGCCGTGGCGCAATTGGCTGAGCTGGCGCAACACGCCTTTGCGCAACAGCGCAGCGGTCATGCCGTTGACGTTCAGGCGGTTAGCCTTGACCGATAAGCTAGGGGATTTCATGGTGGCGATCCTTGGTATACCCGACTGCGGTGCGAGAGGCGCCATCGGCGGCCTGGTGGGAAAAAATCGGAGTGCGTTTGAGCAGCAGGCGCAAGGCTTGCCAGTAGATCGCAAGGCCGGTCTTGGCGGTCATCCAGGGAAAGCGCCACAAATAGCGATGCAGGCTGGCGCGGTTCAGTGCCTGTTTTTCCAGGCTCAAGGTGGCGTCGAAGACTTTTTGCGTGCCCTGCCAATCGGCCATATGCACGCCGAGCCTGGCGGCGGGCTGGCTGAAACTCATGCGGTATTCCAGCTCGCGAGGCAAAAACGGCGACACATGGAAGGCCTTGGCCACGGCGAAATGCTGGTGCTCATCGGCGCCCAGTGTCTGGGCGGGCAGCACGTAGTGATAGCGCTCGCGCCATGGGGTGTTGGTCACTTCACACAGGATCGCGGCCAGTTGCCCGTCAGCCTCGAAGCAGTAGAAGAAACTCACCGGGTTAAAAGCCAGGCCCCAACTGCGGGCCTGGGTCAGCAGGCAGATAGCGCCCTGGGGTGTTTGCCCCAGGGCCTTGCCGACTTCCTGGCGCACGGCATCGCTCAGGCTCATGCCGTGGCGTGTGAATTCACGCAGGTAATCCTGTTGGCGAAAGCCGAAGGGGGCCAGGCGACCCGTGCCGGCCAGCGGCGAGAGCCCCAGTACTTCATCCTCTTCGCTGAGGTCCAGGTACAACAGGCCGATGCGGTAGCGAAAGGCGTGGGCCTTGGGCGTAAACCGGCGATGGGCGATCCAGCCGCTGTACAAGGCGCTGTTCACAGGGTTTCCCCAAACGCCTGGGCCACGCGCAGAGCGCTGACCACGCCGTCTTCGTGAAAGCCGTTGGCCCAGTAGGCCCCGCAGTAAAAGGTATTGCGCACGCCGTTCAATTCTTCCCAGCGTGCCTGTGCGGCGACTGCGGCCAGGCTGTATTGCGGATGGGCGTAGGTGTAGCGCGCCAGGATCTTCAGTGGGTTGATCATCGGCGTCTGGTTGAGGCTGACGCAAAAGGTAGTGGCGCTGTCGATGCCTTGCAGGATGTTCATGTCATAGGTGACGGCGGCCTGTTGTTGCACGTTGCCCGTCAGCCGATAGTTCCAGCTGGCCCAGGCCAGTTTGCGGTCGGGCAGCAGGCGTGTGTCGGTGTGCAGCACCACGTCGTTTTCGGCGTAGGGCAGGGCGCCGAGGATCTGCTGTTCGGCCTGGCTGGGGTCATCGAGCAAGGCCAGGGCCTGATCGCTGTGGCAGGCGAATACCACGCGGTCGAAGGTTTCGCTGCCGGCCGGGCTGTGGATAACTACACCTTCGTCGCTGCGTTGCACCTTATGCACAGGGCAGTTGAGCCGTATCTGTTCGCGAAAGCTGCGGGTCAGCGGCTCGATATAACAGCTGGAACCGCCTTCGATCACGCACCATTGCGGGCGGTTGCTCACCGAGAGCAAGCCGTGGTTCTTGAAGAAGCGCACAAAAAACTGCAGCGGAAACTTGAGCATATCGGCCAGGGACATCGACCAGATGGCAGCGCCCATCGGCACGATGTAATGCCGGATAAACCTGGGGCCATAGCCGCCAGCGGTGAGGTAATCGCCCAGGGTCATGTCGGCGCTGATGCGCTGTTCTTGCAAGTCCAGGGGCGCCTGGCGATTGAAGCGCAGGATATCGCGCAACATGCCCCAGAATCCCGGCGACAGAATATTGCGGCGCTGGGCAAACAGGCTGTTGAGGTTGTTGCCGTTGTACTCGAAGCCTGTGCTTTGGTCGCACACCGAAAAACTCATCTCGGTGGGTTTGAACCTGACCCCGATCTGCTCCAGCAGACGGATGAAGTTCGGGTAGGTCCAGTCGTTGAACACAATGAAGCCCGTGTCCACCGCATAGTTTTTGCCGTCGACCGTCACGTTGGCCGTGTGTGTATGCCCGCCAATGCAGTCATTGGCCTCGAACAGCGTAATGTCGTGGCGACGGCTGAGCAGGTAGGCGCTGGTCAGCCCGGCGATGCCGCTGCCGATAATGGCGATCTTCACAGGTCGTCCTTCTTCGGTGGCGGGCTGCGCAGCATGCGTTTGCCGATGATCAGTTGCGCGCGGTTGGGCAGCTTCGACAGCGGCCACAAGGTGGCAATGAACAGGGCCGGAAAGGCGATTTCCAGCGGGCGTTTTTCCAGCTTGGCGAAAATGTGTTTCGCGGCTTTGTCGGCCGGCCAGCTCAGGGGCATCGGGAAATCATTGCGCTCGGTCAGCGGCGTGTCGACGAAGCCTGGGCTGATCACCGTGACATCGATGTTTTCCGGCGATAGGCCGATACGCAGGGATTCGAACAAGTAACGCAGGCCGGCCTTGGACGCGCCGTAGGCTTCGGCGCGGGGCATGGGCAGGTAGGTCACGGCACTGGCCACGCCCACCAGGTGCGGGGTGCGCCCTGCGCGCAACAGTGGCAGCGCGGCCTCGATGCAATAACTGCTGGCCAGCAGATTGGTACGCACCACGTGCTCGATGATCGAGGCGTCAAATTGCCGGGCGTCGACGTATTCACAAGTGCCGGCGTTGAGGATCACCGTGTCCAGCGAACCCCAGACCTCGCTGATACGCTCGCCGATCTCGCGCACGGTCTGGCTGTTGGTCAGGTCGCCGGCCACCACCAGAACCTGGCCTGGATATCGAAGGGCGAGGGCATCCAGCGGGCCTTGGGTGCGGGAACTCAGGGCCACTTGGGCGCCGCTCTCGAGCAACTCCACGGCCAGCGACGCACCGATACCACTGCTGGCGCCGGTCAGCCAATAACGACGGGGCGGTGTAAGGCTCATCCCATTCTCCTTTTCAGCCAACGAATAACGCGACCCAGTAGGGGGACATGTTCATAGAGCAGGGCGCCGGCATCGAAATAGTCGCGATGGCGGTAAACCTTGTCGTGCCACATCAAATGAGAACAGCCTGGCACCTCGATCACCTGGCCGCTGGCCAAGCGTGGGTGACGAAAACGCATAGTCCAGCGCAGGTAGCCCTCGCCTTCGGCCACGGTATCGAAGCCGTGGAAGTCAAAATGCAGCTCGCTGACGTTGCTGTACAAGTCGGCAAAGTAACGCCGCAACGCTGGCAGGCCCTGGACTTCATGCAGGGGGTCGGCAAAGGCGGTGTCCTCGCTGTACAGGCGGCCGAGCAGGTGCAGGTTGTGCTTGTCCAGCGTGGCGAAGGTGTGGGCAAACTGGTGCAGGAAGTCACTCATGTTCGGCCATCTCCTGACGCGAGGGCAGCCGGCGAAATGCGGCCAAGGCGCGCTCGCGAGACTGTTTCAAATCGACGATGGCACGCGGGTAATCCGCCACGCCGAACAGGCCCCCAGCCGCTTCGGGGTTGTGCACTTGTTTTTTATTCAGCGCGGCCAGTTCCGGGAGCCAGCGTTTGATGAATACGCCGTCACCGTCGAATTTTTCCGATTGGCTCAGCGGGCTGAATATCCGGAAATACGGCGCCGAGTCGGTGCCCGTGGACGAACTCCATTGCCAGCCGCCGTTGTTGGCCGCCAGATCACCGTCGATCAGGTGGCGCATAAAGAAGCGCTCGCCCTCGCGCCAGTCGATCAGCAGGTTCTTCGTCAGGAACATCGCCACCACCATGCGCAGGCGGTTGTGCATCCAGCCGGTTTCCAGCAATTGGCGCATGGCCGCGTCGATGATCGGCAAGCCGGTGCGCGCCTGTTGCCAGGCGGCCAGGTCTTCGGGCGCCTTGCGCCAAGCCAGCGCTTCGGTTTCCGGGCGAAACGCGCGGTGGCGGGAAACCCGTGGGTAGCCGACCAGGATGTGCTTGTAGAACTCGCGCCACAGCAGCTCGTTGATCCAGGTGATGGCGCCGATGTCGCCGCTTTCGAACTCGCCCTGGTTGGCTTGCAGCGCGGCGTGCAAGCACTGGCGCGGCGAAACCACTCCGGCGGCCAGGTAGGCAGAAAGCTGACTGGTGCCGGGCTTGGCCGGGAAGTCGCGTTCGTCCTTGTAATAGCTGATCTGCTGATCAACGAAGGCATCGAGGCGACGGCGCGCCTCGTCTTCGCCAGCGGGCCAGAGCGCACGCAAGTTTTCGCTGGGTGTCTGGAACCCTTCGACTGCCGTCGGCACAGGGTCGCTTTTCACGCCAGGCTTGGCCTGGGCCTTTGGCGTCGGCACCACGCGGGGCAGGGCGCTGTGCAGGCGGCTGTAGCAGACCTTGCGGAACTGGCTGAACACCTGGAAGTAGGTGCCGGTCTTGGTCAGCACACTACCCGGCTGGAAAAACAGTTGGTCCAGGTAGCTGTGGAAGGTCACGCCGTCAGCTTCCAGGGCCTGGGCCACGGCGCGGTCGCGGCGGCTCTCGTGAACGCCATATTCCTCGTTGACGTGTACCGACTCCACCGACAGCTCGCGGCACAGTTGGCTCAGTACCGTCGGCGCCTGGTCCCAGGTCGCGGCGTGGCGGATTAACAGCGGAATGTTGAGGTTGCCCAGTGCCTGGCTCAGGTGCTGCAAGTTGCGCAGCCAGAAATCGACTTTGCACGGCGCGTCATCATGCGCCTGCCATTGCTCGGGCGTGATCAGGTAAACAGCCGCGACGGGGCCGCGCTGGCACGCGGCCGCCAGGGCAGTGTTGTCGTGCAGGCGCAAGTCGGTGCGCAGCCAGATCAGATGCATTTAGACAATTCCACGCTGGATCAATAATTGATGGGCCGCCAACAGGTCCTCGGCCACGAACAACTCAGGGATGTCCTGGGTTAATACGCCCAACTCGGCGTGGTGGATGCACACCGTTGGTCCGGCAATCACCGTTGGGCAATGGATGCCGCCCAGCAGTTTGCTGAGTGCCGACACTTGCAACGCCTTGCTTGAGTACAGCAGCACCGCACGGGGTTGCAGGTGTTCCACCGCCAGGGCCAGTTCGCCGACAGGCAGTGGCCAATCGAATACTTCCACCGGGCAATCGGCACTGCTGGCCAGCCAGGCGCTGAGCCACAGGTGCGGTTCCAGGGGCAGGTCGGAATGATTGACCAGCAACAGGGGCGCGCCGTGGAGTTGACGATTGTTGTGATAGATCCGTGCGCCAAACTTGCTGCGCAGCCAGGACAGGAAGAACACCCGCTCCATCTGCGCGCCGAACTGGCCCTGCCAGCGTTGTTCCAGCTCGTTGAGCAGCGGTAGCATCAATTGCTCGCACAAGGTGCGTGGCGGGTAAAGCGCCATGGCCTGGTTGAAGGCGTCATCGACCCGGCGCTCGGCCAGTTCACTGATGGCACTCACCAAATGCTGGCGCAGGCTCTGCCACTCGTTTTCCATCGGCTCCGGGCTACCTTGGGCGGAGTCGATCAGCCCTTTGACCTGGCTGACCGGCACGCCGCGATTGAGCCAGGTGAGGATGGCCTGGATGCGTTGCACATGTTCGGCGCTGAACAACCGATGCCCTTTGGGCGTGCGCTGGGGCACGATGAGGCCGTAGCGGCGCTCCCACGCGCGCAGCGTCACCGCATTCACGCCGGTCTGGCGCGCCACCTCGCGGATCGGCAGCCAGCCGTTTTCCAGGGCCAGGGCGAGGTCTTCGCCGGGTTCGTCGAGCAGGGCAGGTTTCATGGGTTAGATCGCATTACGCAGGCTGAGGTTTTCCGGGTGCGGTTGCAGGTAGGCCTGCTGCGCGATGTAGCGGTCCGGATGTTGGCGAAAGTGGTGTTTGAGCAGGGTCAGCGGCACCACCAGTGGCACGATGCCGTGGCGGTATTGGCCGATGACGGTCTGCATTTCCTGTTTGTCATCGGCACTGATGGCTTGCTTGAGATAGCCACTGATGTGTTGCAGCACATTGGTATGGGTAGCGCGAGTCGCGCATTTTTTCAGGCCCGCCATCAGTTCGCTGAAATAGCCGTCGGCCAAAGCTTGCAGGTCAATGCCCTTGCCCATGCTGCCGAGCAAGTGGCCCAGGCTTTTGTAATGCGCCGGGCTGTGGGCCATCAGCAGGTACTTGTAGCGCGAGTGAAACGTCAGCAAGCGGTGACGGGTAAGGCCGTCGGCCAACAGTTGCTGCCAACTGGCGTACACGAATACGCGGGTGAGGAAGTTTTCCCGCAGCACCGGGTCGTTCAGGCGACCGTCTTCCTCCACCGGCAGGTTGGGGTGTCGAGCACAAAACGCCTGGGCGTAAATGCCGCGCCCGCCGCCGTCGACGGGCGTGCCGTTGTCGCGGTACACCTTGACCCGCTCCAGGCCGCAGGACGGTGACTTTTGCATGAAGATGTAGCCGCACAGGTCGGTATGTTCCCGGGCCATTTGCTGGCCGTAATCATCCAGTGGCTGAGTGACATTGAGCGCAGGGTTTACGCTGCCCACGGCCTGCGGGTGGTTGGGGTCCCCGACCAGGCGGATCGCTTGCCGAGGAATGCCCAGGCCGATGGCAACTTCAGGGCACAACGGGACGAAATCGAAATAGTCACTGAGGGTCTGACTGCATAGCAGGGACTGTTTATGACCGCCATTGAAGCGCACGTTCTCACCCAGAAGGCAGGCGCTGATGGCGATCTTCGGTTTCACACGGCTGGACATAAGCAAACCTCTGCAAGAATCCTGTACAAGCTACAAATCTTGTACAACTAAATCTCATCATAGGCTCGATGTTGTACAAGTCAAATATTTTGTACAGGGTTGTGCCGCCGCTTTATTTCCAGCCGATTGTCCAGTCCTCAGCGTTTTTCAGGGTCTGCCAGGGCAGGCGTTCGGCGCGCCGAGTAAGGATGGCCTGCAGTTCGATGTCCAGCACCGTGCCCTCGTCGTCACGGAACAATTCGGTGACCAGGAAGTGTTTTTCCTTGTGGCGGGGATGAGCTGCCGTCCATTTTGACAGCAGCAGTTTGGCGGGGTTGATGCGGTTCATTGCAAGTGCTCGATCAAGCGTCGCGCCGCTTCCTGGCCACTCAACCAGGCACCTTCCACCCGGCCGGAGAGGCACCAGTCACCACAGACGAACAGGCCCAGGTCGGCGTCGGCCAGCACGCCGAATTCATGGCTGCTCGATGGGCGCGCGTAGAGCCAACGGTGCGCCAGGCTGAACGACGGCGCAGGCATGGCGCTGTGCAGCAATTCGGCAAAGGCGCCGTGCAGGTGTTCGATCACCGCTTCCTTGGGCAGGTCCAGGTGGGCCTTGCTCCAGGCGCTGGTGGCGTGCAGCACCCAGGTGTCGAGGGTGGTATCGCGCCCGGGCTTGCTGCGGTTGCGCGCCAGCCAGTCGAGGGGGCTGTCTTGCACGAAGCAGCCCTCCATCGGCGTATCCAGGGGCTTGTCGAACGCCAGGGCGATGGCCCAGGTCGGGTCCATTTTTACCCCGGCGGCGGCGCTCGCCAGCTTGGGCGCGGCGGCCAGCAGGGCGGTGGCTTGGGGCGCCGGCGTGGCAATGATCACGTGACTGAAAGGGCCGTGATTGCCGCCGTCCGCGTCGAGCAGGTTCCAGTGCTGCGTGCCCTGGAAGACTTCGGTGATGCGGCAACCGAACTCCACCGGCAAGTCGTCGAGCAGGGCGCGAGTGATGGCGCTCATGCGCGGCGTGCCCACCCAGCGGATCTGCTCATCGGGGGAGGGCGTCAATTGCCCGGACTTGAAGTTATACAACTGGGGCTTCCACTGCTCGGCCCAGCCGTTGCTTTGCCAGCGCTGCACTTCGTTGACGAAGCGCCGGTCGCGAGCGGTGAAGTATTGCGCGCCCATATCCAGCGCGCCGGCGTCGCTGCGCTTGCTGGACATGCGGCCACCGCTGCCGCGGCTTTTATCGAAGAGATGCACTGCATGCCCAGCGTCTTGTAACGCTCGGGCGGCGGAGAGACCGGCGATGCCGGTACCAATGATCGCGATGGGAACAGTCATGGGAGGCCTCGTTTTACCGTTGGGTACAGACTACGCCGACACCAATAGCTGTACAATATTGTTTTTTGGTATAAGTTTTGGCGTGCCTGATTGTGTGGCGTGACCTATGGTTAAGCTAAGGCTTGAACCCCCGTCACGCTCAATTATCAAATTGATCCCTGCTTATAAAATAGACCAGTGAGCGGCGGCGAACGTTACATGAGGAGAGTCCCATGCATATTTTGCTGACCGGCGGTACCGGCTTGATCGGCCGTCAACTCTGCAAGCACTGGCTCGCGCAAGGCCACCGCCTGACGGTGTGGAGCCGGCAACCGGAAACGGTCGCCCGGGTGTGCGGTGCGCAGGTGCTCGGAGTGGCTCGCCTACAAGAGGTGATTGGCACGGTGGACGCGGTGGTCAACCTGGCAGGCGCGCCTATCGCGGACCGGCCTTGGACCCATAAGCGCAAGGCATTGCTGTGGAACAGTCGCATTCACCTCACCGAAACCTTGCTGGCCTGGATGGAAAGCCTGGAACAAAAACCGGCGGTGCTGATCTCCGGCTCTGCGGTGGGTTGGTACGGCGACGGCGGCGAGCGCGAACTGACCGAAGCCAGCGGCCCGGTGCTGGATGACTTCCCCAGCCAGTTGTGTATCGCCTGGGAGGAAACCGCCCAGCGTGCCGAAGCCTTGGGCATTCGCGTGGTGCTGGTGCGTACGGGGTTGGTGCTGTCTGCCGAGGGCGGCTTTTTGTCGCGCCTGCTGCTGCCGTTCAAACTGGCGCTGGGCGGGCCGATTGGCAATGGACGGCAGTGGATGCCCTGGGTGCATATCAAGGATCAAATCGCCCTGATTGATTTTCTTCTGCACAAGCAAGACGCCAACGGTCCTTATAATGCCTGCGCGCCGCACCCGGTGCGCAACCGCGAATTTGCCAAGACCTTGGGCCAGGTGCTGCACCGCCCGGCGTTCATGCCGATGCCGGCATTTGCGTTGAAGGTTGGCCTGGGTGAGTTGTCCGGCTTGTTGCTGGGCGGGCAAAAGGCTTTGCCTGAACGGCTGCAGGCCGCAGGTTTCACTTTCCAGTTCACTGAGTTGCGTGCGGCTCTGGACGACTTGTCCAGCCGCCTCTAAAGATAGGATGTTGCATGACCGATCACGCGTTGTTACTGGTCAACCTGGGTTCGCCAAAGTCCACTTCAGTGGCCGATGTGCGCAGCTACCTCAATCAGTTCCTGATGGACCCTTATGTGATCGACTTGCCGTGGCCGGTGCGGCGCTTGCTGGTATCGCTGATCCTGATCAAGCGCCCCGAGCAATCGGCCCATGCCTATGCGTCGATCTGGTGGGACGAGGGTTCGCCGTTGGTGGTGCTGAGCCGCCGCCTGCAGCAGCAGATGACCGCGCAGTGGACCCAGGGCCCGGTGGAATTGGCGATGCGTTACGGCGAGCCGTCCCTGGAAACGGTCCTGACACGCCTGGCCGCCCAGGGTATTCAAAAAATCACACTAGCGCCGTTGTACCCGCAGTTTGCCGACAGCACCGTCACCACGGTGATAGAGGAAGCCAAGCGAGTGGTGCGCGACAAGCAACTGAATGTGCAGTTTTCGATCCTGCAACCGTTCTACGATCAGCCTGAGTACCTCGATGCGCTGGCGGCGAGTGTGCGCTCTTATGTGGAGCAGGATTACGATCACTTGCTGCTCAGTTTCCATGGCTTGCCTGAGCGTCATCTGACCAAGCTCGACCCCACGGGCCAGCACTGCTTCAAGGATGCCGACTGCTGCAAGAACGCATCCCCTGAAGTGCTTGCCACCTGTTACCGCGCGCAGTGCTTCAGCGTGGCGCGGGATGTGGCCGAGCGGCTGGGTTTACCGGAGGGCAAATGGTCGGTGGCGTTCCAGTCCCGCCTGGGCCGGGCCAAGTGGATCGAACCCTACACCGAGGCACGCCTTGAGGCATTGGCCCAGCAAGGCGTGAAGAAGCTGCTGGTGATGTGCCCGGCGTTCGTCGCCGACTGTATTGAAACGTTGGAGGAAATTGGCGATCGCGGTCGCGAGCAATTTCTTGAAGCGGGGGGCGAGGAGCTGGTGTTGGTGCCTTGCCTGAATGACGAGCCGCAGTGGGCGGCAGCGCTTAATACCCTGTGCGAACGAGCGCCGGTTGCCTTGTAATCGAGCCCTGCGGTGATCCAATTGTGGGAGCTGGCTTGCCTGCGATGGCGGCCTAACCGCGACGCTTCCCTACTTGCCCCCCCGCGGACCAATTGTGGGAGCGGGCTTGCTCGCGAAGGCGGCATGGCAGTCAACACAGTTGGATTGTGTACATATCCATTCCTGCGGTAACGGCTGCTTAGGGTTCCGCTTTTACAGCGGGTCACTTTGGAAAAGCGCCGGAATGCCGGCCCAGCCCAAAGTAACCAAAGGGCTCTTGCCCCACCACTCGGCACCTCGCCTAGGCTCGGTGTGCCCGAACACAGGCTTGAATCCGTGGGCCGCCGCCACGCGCCATCCATGGCGCGGGGCGGCTAACCCGGCGTCCTGCCGGGTTACCCACGAATTCAAGCCTGCGTTCGGCCAGCGTGGTTTAATGGGGCGCCTAAGATCAAGAGCAAGTTCAAGAGCGACTCGCTTCGCATCGTGATTACTGTCGGCTACAACTGGACGGCCGTTGAGCACCGAAATAATCAAAAGGAGTTTCGTACAGCGGTCTAGGACTTACCTCACGTTCAAGCGTTGAAACCGGTTCATTCCCACGGACCTTCAGTCGCTGCAAATTCAGCGACCGGACGTGAGAAATCCAACTTCAACCCAACCGCGCAGCCGCCCGCGCAACAATCTCCCCGCGCACTTTGCGTGACTCCACCGTGCGCTTGTTGGCTTCCTCCAGCACATGCCTGGGCGCCGTCTCCGGGCGGCCTGAGTCAAACGGTGGGGCCGGCGCGTATTCGATCTGCAGTTGCACCAGTTGCGCCGCCGCTTCGCTGTACAACTCCGCGGCCAAAGTCAGGGCAAAATCAATGCCGGCGGTGATCCCGCCGCCGGTAAACAGGTTGCCATCACGCACCACACGTTTCTGTACGGGGATGGCACCGAGCGGGGCGAGCAGGTGGTGGTACGCCCAATGGGTGGTGGCCTTGCGACCGCGCAGCAACCCTGCCGCGCCCAGTACCAGTGAGCCGGTGCACACCGAGGTCATGTAGCGCACTGTCTGGGCCTGGGCCTTGAGGAAGTCCAGGGTTTGCGGGTCTTCCATCAATGGGCCCACACCGGCGCCGCCGGGTACGCAAAGCACATCCAGGTTCGGGCAGTCGGCGTAGGTCATGGTCGGCGTGAACACCAGGCCAGTGCTGGAGGTGATCGGCGCGAGGTCTTTCCACACCAGGTGCAGCTTCACGTCTGGCAGCGAACCGAGGACATCATAGGGGCCGGTAAGGTCCAGTTGCTGGATGCCGGGGAACAACAGAAAGCCGATCTGCAAGGTCATGTTTCAAGCTCCGAAAAGGAATGGACGTGCTCACTGTAGAAGCCTAGGCTTTGGCGAATACGCCATTGAGCCCACTAATCTCGCCAATCATGCCTAAAATTATTCATGTACTCGCGTTTGAGAATGCCCAGGTACTCGATGTCACCGGGCCTCTACAGGTATTCGCATCGGCTAACGATTTGGCGCGCCAGCATGGTTTGCCATTGCCCTACGCGGTCAACGTCATCGCCGCTCAGGCTGAGCCGGTGATGACGTCAGCCGGCCTGGCGCTGCTGGCCGAACCGCTGCCCGCCATTGACCAGCCCTGCGACACCCTGGTGATCGCCGGTGGCTGGGGCGTGTACGGCGCTGCCGAGGACCCGGCGCTGGTGCAATGGGTGCGCGATAAATCCTTGCACACCCGGCGCATGGCTTCGGTTTGCACCGGGGCTTTTCTGCTGGCCGCCAGTGGCTTGCTCGATGGTTGTCGCGTGGCCACGCACTGGACGCGCTGTGAAGAACTGGCGCGCAAGTTCCCTGCGCTCACGGTGGAGGCCAATCCGATTTTCATCCAGCAAGGTGCGGTGTGGACGTCTGCCGGCGTGACCGCTGGGATCGACCTGTGCCTGGCCCTGGTAGAGGATGACCTGGGGCGTGCGATTGCCTTGGAGGTGGCGCGCCACTTGGTGGTGTTCCTCAAGCGCCCTGGCGGTCAGTCGCAATTCAGCGTGACGTTATCCCTGCAAAAGAGCGACAGCCGTTTTGTCGAGCTGCATGCCTGGATCGCCGATAACCTGACGATGAATCTGAGCATCGCCACCCTGGCGGCCCAGGCTGGCATGAGCGAGCGCAGCTTTGTGCGCCACTACCGCACCGAGACCGGCCAAACCCCGGCGCGGGCCGTGGAACTGATTCGCGTCGAAAACGCACGCCGGCAACTGGCAGATAGCACAGCCTCCATCAAGCGTATCGCCATGCAATGCGGTTTTGGCTGTGAAGAGACTTTGCGCCGCAGCTTTCTGCGGGCCTTGTCAGTGACGCCCCAGGCTTATCGAGAGCGTTTTTCACCGCTCCAGTAGTTCCAGCAAAGCTTGAAGCGTGACCTGGGGCGCTTCCTGGAAAACGTTATGACCCACGCCGGGCAACACCTGGCGGCGATAAAAACCGCTGAAGTGCTCCACGTCATCATCCTCCAGCGACGGCGGGCCCACGCCATCGTCGGCCCCGCACAGCGAAATGCTCGGTACTGATATCGGCGGTTGCGGCACCAGCGCCTGCTCGATGTATTCCAGCGCGGGATCACCCGGCGCATACATGAAGCGATGGCGATAGGAGTGAATCACCACCTCGACAAAATCCGGGTTATCAAACGACGGCGCGGTCAGGCCGTAGCGGCTTGGCCCTTCGGCCCAGGACGGTGACCACAGCGTCCAGAGCAATTGGCAGAGTTCACGCCGGTTGGCCGTCAACCCGTCGACCCCGCGCTGGGTGTGAAAGTAATACTGATACCAGAGCCGGTGCTCTGTCTCAGGTGGCCTGGGCTTGAGCGACTGGCTGATGGCCTGGATGTTGTAGCCATCGCCGGTCACCAGGCCGCGCACCCGCTGCGGCCATAGCGCCGCGACAATACAGGCGGCGCGCCCACCCCAGTCAAAGCCGGCGAGGGTGGCTTGCGGGATGGCCAAGGCATCCATGAAGTCGAGCAGGTCCTTGGCCAGCGCCGCCTGTTGGCCGGAGCGCATCACTTGCGTGTTGATAAATCGCGTCGGGCCATAACCGCGTAAATACGGGACCAACACCCGATAACCACGTTCAGCCAGCACCGGCGCGATGTCGTCGTAGCCCCGTGGGTCGTAGGGGAAGCCATGCAACAGGATCACCGGTTCGCCATCGATGGGGCCGTGGGTTTCGTAAGCCACATCCAGCAGGGTTGTGCGCACATACAGCAGTGGGGCAGGGGATGTCACGGTTGCCATACGGTTTTCTCCCCGCTGAGTTTGCGGTCCAGGAACGTTGCCGCGCTGATCAATGCCAAGTGGCTCAAGGCCTGGGGCGTGTTGCCCAGGTGCCGGGCCTGGCTGTCGAACTCTTCGGCGTACAACCCCAGCGGGTTGGCGTAACGCAGCAACTGTTCGAATTCCAGATGGGCCTTTTCAACTTGCCCGGCGCGCGCCAGGCATTCGACGTACCAGAACGAACAGGCGGCAAACGCGCCTTCGACGCCTTGCAGCCCATCGATCTGGCTATCGTCATTGCGGTAGCGGTAGACCATGCCGTCGCGCACCAGGCTTTTCTGGATCGCTTCCAGTGTCGTGAGCCAGCGCGGGTCCGTGGCGGCGACAAAGCGCACCAGCGGCATCAACAGCATCGAGCCGTCGAGGGCGGTGCTGCCGATATGCTGCACAAAATGCCCGCGTTCTTCGTTCCAGAAGTTAGTCCAGATGTCGGCGTAGATCGCCTGGCGCGTCTGGTCCCAGCGTGCGAACGGGGCCGGCAGCGAACGTTTGGAGGCCAGGCGAATGGCACGGTCCAGGGCCACCCAGCACATCAGGCGTGAGTGCAGGAAATGGTGCTGCTCACCGCGCATTTCCCAGATGCCCACGTCTTTGTGGTTCCAGATCTCACACACTTGGTCGACCACTTCCACCGTGTGTTTCCAGCCTTGGTGGGAGATGGCTTCGCCGTACTTGTTGACCAGATAAACCGCGTCCATCAGTTCGCCGTAGATATCCAACTGGACCTGGTCGAACGCTTCGTTGCCCACCCGCACCGGTTGGGCGCCGCCGTGGCCGCTCAAGTGGTCGAGGGTGGTTTCCGGCAGTTCCTGGCGACCGTCGATGCCGTACAGGATGTTGATCTTGGTCGGCTGGCCGCAGCAGTCGCTGACCCGGCCCCTGAGCCAGCGCATATAGGCGTTGGCTTCCTCGACGAAACCCAGGCGCATGAACGCATAGACGGTGAACGAGGCATCGCGGATCCAGGTATAGCGGTAGTCCCAGTTGCGTTCGCCGCCGGGCGTTTCCGGCAGCCCGAACGTGGCCGCGGCGATGATGGCGCCGTGTTTGCGCGAGGTCAGGAGT
Source organism: Pseudomonas sp. DWP2-2 (assembly GCF_049897065.1). NCBI lineage: Bacteria > Pseudomonadati > Pseudomonadota > Gammaproteobacteria > Pseudomonadales > Pseudomonadaceae > Pseudomonas > Pseudomonas sp. DWP2-2. The sequence continues at coordinate 87,099 of NZ_JAFCVN010000004.1, forward strand.
TTCAGCGCCAGGGCCGAGCGGTTGACCATCTCGCGCCAGCGCCCGCGATAGTTGGACTGGCTGATCCAACCGCGCCAGAACTTCAAGGTGCGCTCCAGGTAGAGGTCGGTACAGTCGTTGGTGACGCGCGCATCCTCCTGGCCACCGAGGACAAATTCGGCGCCTTCATCCTGGGCGAGGGTAAAGGTGGCGATGGCGGTGTTGCCTTGGAGGGTCAGCGGCTGACTGCCAATCAGGCGCAGGCCGGGCTGGCCGCTGGCGGTGAACACCACGCTGGCAGCCTCGGCCTTCGCCTCGGTGGGGGCCCGGGCATAGTCGTGGCGCACGGCGCAGCTCAGGTGGATAGTCGCCTTGCCACTGACCACCCGTACCCGCCTGATCAGCAAGGGCAGTTCATCGACGTTTTCGCTGACGGTCAGCAGGTCGGTGATCTCCACCACCGCTTCATCGCTCAGCCAGCGAGTCTGCAGCACATTGGTGTCGGGCAGGTAGATCTGCTCGCGGCGGGCGTTGGGCAGGTCCGGGGTAAGCTGGAACGTGCCGGCCTCGGGCGTGTCGAGCAGTGCGCAAAACACCGAAGGGCTGTCGAATTCCGGCCAGCAGAAGAAGTCGATGCTGCCGCGGTCGTTCACCAGTGCCGCGCTGCGCATGTCGCCGATGATCCCGTGGGCATCGATGGCGCTTTGAGGTTCGTTCTTGAAATCAACCATTGCCACGGAACTCCGGGTAGAGGCTCATACCGCCATCGATGAACAAGGTGCTGCCAACCACATAATCAGAGGCATCGCTGGCCAGCCACACCACCGCATTGGCCACGTCTTCGACGTCACCGACACGACCATAAGGAATCAATTTGAGCAGCTCTTTTTCTGCAGCGCCTTCAGTGGCTGCGCGGTTGATCGCCGTGCGAATCGCCCCAGGCGCAATGCCATTGATACGGATGCGTTGTTCGCTGACTTCCTGGGCGAGGGTGCGCATCAGCATCTCCACGCCGCCCTTGGACGCGGCGTAATTCACATGCCCGGCCCAGGGGATGACTTGATGCACCGAACTCATATGGATGATTTTGCCGGCGGCCCGTGACACACCTTCGCGAATACCCTGGCGATTGAAGATGCGCACCGCCGCGCGCGCGCAGAGGAACTGCCCGGTGAGGTTGACACCAATCACCGTGTTCCAATCCTCAAGGGTCATATCGACCAGATTGGCATCTTTTTGCAGCCCGGAGTTGGCCACCAGAATATCCAGGTGGCCGAAGGCGTCGAGGGTTTGCGCGAACAGGCGTTCGACATCGGCCTCCTTGGACACATCGCCGCCAATCGCAAGCGCTCGGCCGCCGTTGGCATTGATCTGCGCGGCGAGAGCCTCAGCCGGTGCCGCCTGGGAGTTGTAGTTAAGCACCACCGCCGCGCCTGCTGCGGCCAGGGCTTTGGCCGCTCCCGCGCCAATGCCGGAACTGGCCCCGGTGACCAGGGCCACTTGTTGCTGCAAGGAAATCTGCATCGCCCACCCACCGTTTTATGAGAGTCCTTCTTGCTGACTGGCGGCGGCGAGCGGAAGTTCACCCCCTGGCGCTTACGCCCAACTCGGGCAAAGCGCGACTTTATCGTATGATGCTGAAAACAAAGGGCAATACAGGAAGCGATGGAATGCATGCGTGGGCCGATACCCGATGGATGAAACTATTACTCAGCGGCGTAGTGGCCGCTTTATCACTGGCTCAGACAGCCTTGTGCGTCGCGGAAAACAGCAATGGTAAAACGCTGTATCTACAGCGCTGTGCTGTGTGCCACGGGCCCGATATCAAAGGCACGGGGCCATTGGCAAAAAAAAGTAATCCGCCAACCCCCGACCTGACAACTGCCACCTTCAAGAAACGACTCCATGATTATCCGGGCGTTATCGTCTCCTCGGTCATCCTTCGCCCCAATGGCAACCTGATCCCCAAGACGCTGCAAGACAACGGCGTAAAGATCGCGCCACATGCCTGGAGCGTTAAAGACTTTCGCGATTTGCATCAATACATGAGTGAGGTCATTTCAAACAAATAGTGGGTGGGCGATGAGCAGCAATTGCCCCACTTAATAGGAAGCATTACTATTCACGTCCCGCCTCCCCAGTGCTCTCGCGATGACTCCTCAGCCGCCCCGCAGAACAGGCTTTTTCGAGCACTACGAAGAGTTGATCGGCACCTGGACGCGCCGCCTGAGAAACCGTCAGCAAGCCGAAGACCTGGCGCACGACACCTTCGTGCGGGTGCTTGAGTCCGCTGCCTGCGAGGTGGCGCAGCCCCGCGCCTACCTGCATCAAACCGCGCGCAATATTGCGGTGGATGCCTACCGCCGCGAAGACCGCCGCGAGACGTTGACGCTGCAGGCGATTGATCACAGCACGCCTCACAGTAGCGACCCGGAGCATTACATGCACGCGATCCAGTTGGCCGACGCCATCGAGCGGGCGCTGGCCGAGTTGCCGCTCAACTGTCGCAGGATTTTCATCTGGCAAAAGATCGAAGGGCTCACCCAGCAGGAAATCGCCACACGCCTGGGGCTGTCTAAAAACATGGTGGAAAAGTATATGATCCGCACCCTGCGACATCTGCGTGATCGTCTGGATGCGAGCGCGCCATGACCGGCTTTGAAACAGGATCTTCCACGATGGATAACCGTGTCCGTGATGAGGCCGCGCAGTGGTTTATACGCCTGCAAGACGGCCCATTGAGCGCCCAGGAACGCCAACGTTTCGATGCCTGGCGCAGGTCGCAGCCCGCGCATCAGTACGAAATCGATGTGCTGCAAGGGCTATGGAGTGCGACGGATTTGCTGCCCAAGGCCCGCTTGCAGGCGCTGGGCGATGCGCCGACCGAGCGCCTTGGACGGCGTGCGCTGATGCGTTATGCCGTGGCCGCCAGTGTGGTCGCCATTGCAGTGGGCCTGGGTGCGTACCGCGGTCTGGGGCAGCCAAAGCCCTACAATGCCGAATTCAGCACGCGGTTAGGCGAGCATCGTCAGGTGACCTTGCCTGACGGTTCCGTGATGGACCTCAACAGCCGCAGCGTGGTCGCGGTTCATTACGAAAAGGGCCGTCGGGGCGTAGAGCTCAAGCAGGGCGAGGCGATGTTCAGCGTGCAGCATGACGCCGGGCGCCCGTTTGTGGTCGCAGCCGGCGCAGGGCAGGTGACCGTCACCGGCACGCGCTTTGATGTACGTCGGGAGGCGGACCAGACCCGCGTGGCGGTCGAAGCCGGCACGGTCAAGGTGCAGGGCCGGGCATCCGATCACATCGTCATGCTCACCGCCGGGCGTGGCACCCATGTCGATCCCCAAGGCCAAGTGGCGGCGGCCTACGCGGTGAACCCTGAAGAACTGACCGCGTGGCGCAACGGTAAACTGGTGTTCAACAACGCCACCTTGGTCGACGTGGCGCGGGAAGTGTCGCGCTACCGCGAGCAACCGCTGCGGGTCAGTACGGCAGCGGTGGGCAATCTGCGCTTGACCAGTGTCTTCAACTCCAGCGATACCGATGCCTTGCTCAAGGCCTTGCCCCACATCCTGCCGGTCGCCTTGCGCACTCTGCCGGACGGTAGCCAGGAAATTATTTCGCGCTGACATTCAGGTTTTTTTCGAGTTCTTCGTCTTCTCCTGCAACTGCAACTGGTTTGCATTAACGGCCGCGCATGCTTGCGATCACAGGACTAGGTTCGACGTGAAAAAACTTGCCCCCCACAACAATAAAATTTCCCGCTGGGCGCCCTTGGCCCTGGCCGTTGCCATCAGTACCGCACAGGCTGCCGAGGGTATCCACATTCGTGCGCAATCCCTCGGCGCAGCCTTGAGCCAATTGGGCCAGCAGACCTCGCTGCAAGTGTTCTTCAGCCCCGATATGGTTGCTGGCAAGCAAGCTCCTGCGGTCGATGGCAATCTCTCGCCCGAACAAGCCCTGCGGCAATTACTGCAAGGCAGTGGCCTGGATTACCAGATTGACGCCGGCTCCGTGACCTTGCGTCCGGTGAGCCGCGGCACCGGTGAAGCGGGCTCACCGCTGGAACTGGGGGTCACCGATATCAAGGTGGTGGGCGACTGGCTTGCCGACGCCGATGCCGAAGTGGTGCAGAACCATCCCGGCGCACGCACCGTCATTCGACGCGAAGCCATGGTAGAGCAGGGCGCGATGAACATCGGTGACGTCCTGCGCCGCGTGCCTGGCGTGCAAGTGCAGGAATCCAACGGCACCGGTGGCAGTGATATTTCCCTTAACGTCGGCGTACGCGGCCTGACCTCGCGCCTGTCACCGCGCTCCACCGTGCTGATTGACGGCGTACCGGCTGCGTTCGCTCCTTACGGCCAGCCACAGCTGTCGATGGCGCCGATTTCTGCCGGTAACCTGGAAAGTATCGACGTTGTCCGCGGTGCGGGTTCGGTGCGTTATGGGCCACAGAACGTCGGCGGCGTGATCAACTTCGTGACCCGTGCGATCCCGCAAGACTTCTCCGGTGGAGTCGGCACCACCCTGCAAACGTCTGCCCACGGTGGCTGGAAGCATGTAGAGAATGCCTTTATGGGCGGCACGGCCGACAACGGTATCGGCGCCGCGCTGCTGTACTCCGGGGTCAACGGTAACGGTTACCGCAACAGCAACAACGGCAACGACATCGATGATGTGATCTTCAAAACCCACTGGGCGCCGACAGATCAAGACGATTTCTCGCTGAACTTCCACTATTACGATGCCAGCGCCGATATGCCCGGCGGCCTGACCCAGAAGCAGTTCGATGCCAACCCGTACCAATCGGTGCGTGACTGGGACAACTTCAGCGGGCGCCGCAAGGACGTGTCGTTCAAGTACATCCGCCAGATCGACGACCGCACCCAGGCCGAAGTGCTGACTTACTATTCCGACAGTTTCCGTGGCAGCAACATTGCCAACCGCGATCTCAAGACCCTCAGCTCCTACCCGCGCACCTACTACACCTTCGGCATCGAGCCGCGTGTGTCCCATGTGTTTGACCTGGGGCCCAGTACCCAGGAAGTCAGTGTGGGGTATCGCTACCTCAAAGAAGGCATGCACGAGGAGGCCACCAGCCTGAACCTGGTCAACAACGTACCGACGCCGGGCGGGCAGAGCGACGGTCACGTGTATCAGGACCGCACGGGGGGCACTGAAGCCAACGCCTTCTATATCGATAACAAAATCGATATTGGCAAATGGACCATCACCCCGGGCATTCGCTTTGAAGATATCCGTACCGAATGGCATGACCGCCCGGTCGTTGCCCTGAACGGCAAGCGTACCGAGGAAAAACGCCGCGAGGTCCACAACAACGAACCGCTGCCGGCGCTGAGCGTGATGTACCACGTGTCTGACGCCTGGAAACTGTTCGCCAACTACGAAACCTCCTTCGGCAGCCTGCAGTATTTCCAACTCGGCCAGGGCGGTACCGGCGACCAGACGGCCAACGGCCTGAACCCGGAAAAGGCCAAGACCTACGAGGTCGGTACGCGCTACAACGACAGCGTCTGGGGCGGCGAAGTGACGCTGTTCTACATCGACTTCTCGGATGAACTGCAATACGTCAGCAATGACGTGGGCTGGACCAACCTCGGCGCCACCAAGCACAGCGGCATCGAAGCATCCGCCCATTACGACCTGTCCAACCTCGACCCGCGCCTCGACGGCCTGACCGCCAACGCGGGCTTCACCTACACCAAGGCCACCTCCGAAGGTGATGTGCCGTTCAAGGGCCGTGACCTGCCACTGTATTCCCGCCAAGTGGCGACCCTGGGCCTGCGTTACGACGTCAACCACTGGACCCACAACCTGGACGTCTATGCCCAGTCCGGCCAGCGTGCGCCCGGCACCGGCACCACCTATATCACCCAAGGCTCTGCTGATGGCCAATACGGTGATATCCCCGGGTATGTCTCGGTCAACCTGCGCAGCGGCTACGACTTTGGCGCGCAACTGTCGAACCTGAAACTGGGCGTGGGCGTGAAGAATGTCTTCGACCAGCAGCATTACACACGCTCTAGCGACAACAATGCAGGGTTGTACCTGGGTGAGCCTCGCACGTTCTTCCTACAGGCAAGCGTAGGGTTTTGAGCTTTAGCCGATGAAGAAAAATCGCGATCTCAAAGGTCGCGATTTTTTTTTGGCCCGGGCCAGGGGCACCGCCCATTCATCGCGAGAAGATCGCCGCTGTCCAAGCTGTTTCCTACACCTTGATCACATATTGTTGCTGGATCAGGAACTGATTCCGACGCAAAACCACACATGGGAAAGCTGGTGGGCTTCGACATTGCGTTGGAGCGACAAGCTGAAAATCGCCCACTGTCATGGAGAAACTTATGTCGGTATCGATGTTGGATACACCCGTCTCTGCTTCAGCAACGTCTGACCTTCCACCGGCCAAGGTCGACATTAAAGTCGCTGACGAGGCTGCGGCTGCGCGTTCTTTCAATGGCCAGAATGCTGCCCATGTTAATTTCCAATCCAGGGAGAACAAGGACGGGCCGGTATTTGGTAGTCCTCAGGCGCCGACCACCGCGGCTGACGCGCATGGGCGTCACCACAGCCCGCAGGGGGCGCAGAGTTTGCTGAGCCAATTCAAGCAGTGGGTCGGTCATTGCTTCAGCGGACATCGGCCGCCCACGCATCCTGGTTGTGAACATCGGCCGCCAAGGCCGAACCCAGGTTGCAGCAACCCGCCCCCCAGACCGAATCCTATTGAGAGCAATCCTCCACCACGACCGGACCCCACCGCAGGTCGACCGTATCCGCCCGCCCCCGGCAGGCCGGATCCGCAGTACGCGTTGAAGAACCGCGAAGAGTTGGCCCAACAACTGCTCGACAACTTCAATGCCTTCAGAGACCCGAAGAAGCCTGGCTACGTCAGCGTTGACAGCATTCTTGCGATGGCGAAAAGAGGGTGGTCGCCTAATCCCGTCATGAACGAGAACATCCGCCTGGCCAATGAGTTGCTACGACGTCCGGAACTGATGGCAGCGATGGATAGGCACAGTTCCACCGGCGCCCTGGATGGTCTTATCGACCGGCAAAAACTGAATATGGTGATCAAAGGAGAGAACTACTTCAAGTACAAGACTGACAAGGAACTGGCCGGTGAGCTGCTTGATCATTTCGACGAGTTGAAGAAAAGGAGCGGGGGCTCAAGCCTGAAAATCAGCGAACTGAAAGAGTGGGCGCGCAAGCCGCTCACTGGCGATGCAGCCAAGGATCATCTGATTCAGTTATCCCAGGAAATACTCACGCGCAGTGACGTGCTCGAAAAAATGGATAACCACCTCAGTAAAGACGGCGATGGGAAGATCAGCCGTAGAGGGCTGTACTCGTTGTCCCGCTGACCGCTCTTGCGGCGCCACCTTTTTGAGGTGGCGCCAGTTTTATATGTTTCAAGGAACGAATTATTCCCGGTTGCCACATAGGTGGTACCTGCGGTAGTGATTTGGCATGCCGTTTTTTCAGCTTTCGAATGAGGGAAAACATATGACTTCAACCTCGTTTAATTCCCCCAAACCTGGCCCTCTCGAGCTTTTGCGCAACACCCAGCAAGCGAGTCTGGCAATGCCAGAGGAGTGCGCAGCGTCGCAAAGTCTTCCCTTTGAGTCGACCGAATATGAGGCCGAGGCGCGGCGCATGAAGGCTTATGCCGGCGAGCGCAAATTCCAGGCGCCCGTTTCGGATGATTTTTCCCGGGGCCTGCTGGCGGAGTTGCAGACGCCGGGGGCCGGTGGCGATTCATTGAAAGACACCGGCTTGATCAACAGCCTGGCAGGCTGGTGGCGTAGGCGAAAGCTGGATGAGGGTGGTTGACCACGGTTTTACATATTGTCATTGGTATTAGCCTTTTACTCGGAACTGTCGAGCCCATCCAACCACACATGAGGTACCTGCCTGAGGAGAGTCTATTCGTTGATTTTGCCCATCACGGCACAGACCACCCAGCGGATATGCATCTGAAAAGAGTTGGAGAAAACCCATGACAATTAAGGGTGCAGTACCTTCCGGCCGGCCGCTTCCTCCCGACAGGCTGGCCGCACAATCAACCACCCCACCACCGGTCTGCCAATCTGAAACCTGGTATGAAGCCCCATCCGCGCCCTCGGCTGGAGGCTCGCACAAACCCTTTCTCTTGCGTGGGACCTTATCCGCTCTGCGCTATCGAGACTTGCAGAACTCCCCTGTTGAGCGGGCCAGTGGTTCCCTGCCAAGTGCAACTACAAAGGATAGCCAGTTGGCAAAGGCCTTGGAAAAATCCTTCGGCGCGGTGCACCCGTTTCTGAATGACGGGCGCTTGACTTGGACGTCCTTGAAGCGGATCGCTGCTCAACCGACGGGTGAAAACGAGGTGTTGGACAACGCGATCCAGGTCGTCAGAGAAATTCTCAAACGCCCTCGGCTAAGCGACGCTATCTTCAGCCGTGATGGCGATATCACACGTGACAGCCTCAGTGCAGCTGCCCAGACCTTGCAGGGCAACAGCTCTCCAAGTGTTTTCAGCCAGGATCCGTTTCATGCCCAAAGCAATGCACGGGTGGTGGAGGCGCTGCAAAGCCAGTTTGCGCATCTGCGAGACGAGACCATGGATCGAACCTATCTCTTTGAAACGCATCAGTACGTTGAAATAGCCAAGCTTCGGTCGGTTATGCAAGACCCGTATGAGGTAGATCAACACGGCGCGCCTGTGCTGGATACGTCTACAGGCATGCCCAGGTCCCAATACAGCGAGCTCAGTGTCTACACAGCGAAGAATATTCTTGACCGTCCGGGTTTGCTTTCGTCATTACAGCGAGCCAATGGCACACGACTGTTTGGCCCGCCTCACAAGGACGGTTGGCTCAGCAACAAAAGCCTCGAACGTTGGCGGGAGCAGGACGATGCTCGCAAAGCGCGTTGAAGCTTGGACTCATACCTTGAGGATTTTTCCACTGATGGCTACTGCCGCCAGCAATACCGCGATCAGGATGAACGCAGTACTCAAGCTGCTGCCATGGGCGATAAAGCCAATCATGGCGGGGCCGGCGAGAATCCCGGCGTAGCCCAATGTGGTGATGGCAGGCACTGCGATATGCTCTGGCATCACCGTTTGCTTACCCACGGCGGTATACAGTACCGGTACGATATTCGAACACCCTGCACCCACCAGCGCGTAGCCGAGCAGCGCCGTTTCCCACGTTGGCAATAGGGTCGCGAGGAGCAAGCCGGCAAAGGCCAGCGCGCCACCGATCACGATTACGCGAGTGGGGCCCAGGCGTCGAACAATGGCATCGCCGGTCAGGCGTCCAGCAGTCATGGTCAAGGCAAATGCCGCGTACCCCAGGCCGGCGTAAGCCTCATCCAGGCCGCGCTCGGCGCTGAGGAACACAGCACTCCAATCCAGCACGGCACCTTCAGCCAGGAATACGATGAAACACAGGCAACCGATAAACAACACCACGCCATGGGGCACTGCAAATGCCGGTCCCGAGCTTTTGCTGCCATAAGGCAACAAATGCGGTGCGGCTTTCAACAGCGCCGCCACCGTGATAACGACGACCACCAGAGTCGCCTGCAATGGCGACAGGCCCAGCCCCAGCAACCCCGCAACCCCCGCTGCGCCGACAATGCCCCCCAGGCTGAACAACCCGTGAAAGCCCGACATCATGGTTTTGCCACTGGCGCGCTCAACGATCACCGCTTGCAGGTTGACGGTGGAGTCCACGGTGCCCAGGCCCGCGCCAAACAGGAATAACCCCGCGATCAACAGCGGGATCGAACTGACAGTGGCCAGCATCGGCAGGGCCAGGCAGATCATCAGCGTCCCTGCGGTGAGCACGCGTCGGCAGCCAAAGCGAGATGCCAGCACGCCCGCAGCGGGCATCGCGATGATCGACCCCACCCCCAGGCACAACAACAGCAGGCCAAGGGTGCCTTCATTCAGATTTGCACGCGCCTTTGCGTACGGCACCAAAGGTGCCCAGGCGGCGATACCGAAACCTGCGATAAAAAAAGCGATGCGGGTCGACATCTGCTCCAGCCGCCCGGGAACCACGGGGGCAGGGGTGGGAATGGCAGTCATGAAAAATCCTTGGTTTGGCGTTCAACGAACGATGTCCGGCGCGACATCCTTGCACATCAGGCCCTCTCGAGCGAGCTGGGTTCCTTTTGTGATCAGGATTAAAAGCGCAGATTGCGAGCATTTTTTTTACAAAAAATGGAACGCTTTGTCGTGGGGTAACCACGTAGGAATGGTCGAACCTGTAGGAGGTGGTCCGGAAGGTGTGTACTCCCTGCAGGAGTGGCTGAACCCCAGGTTCTTGCAGTGGCTTACTGCCTTTGCGCCCACCTCCCACAGATCGACCGTTCTGTAATACGCTGCTGTCCCGATGGTCGATAAGTGAGCGGACGAACCGATGAAAAATCTCTGGCTGGCGTGGTCATGACTCGGTTCTACGATGCACGCGGAAATATCTATGGGGTGGTCAGCCCGGCCCATTTGCGCGGTCTGGGTATCGATGTGCCCGACAACGCCCGCTTGGCTGCAAGCACGCGCAAGATGTGGGCCGCGTCGGCCATTGCGTCCGAATGTGGCTGGGGTGCATTACCACCACCGACCGGTGCAAAGGCGTATCGCTGTGATGGTTTGTTAGTCGGGCCATTTCAAGCACGGCCACCGTTTGATCTGCTGATCATCAATACCGACAGTTCTCTCGCCGAACGCAGTGGGAATGGCCTGACCATTTTTGCCCAGGCGTTAACCGACCAGGGGTTAATGGTGCACGGTAGCGAGTTGCGGGTGTATCACGACAAGCCGGATGCGGTATCGCCCGTGATCACCTGTGTCGAGCCGGCGAAGCATGAACAGGTGCCAGGCTTCTGGCTGGCGTTGGGCAGGCCCGAGTTTGGCCCCTTGGCGGTGGGGGCGGTCGGTGTGAGCCCTGTGGTCGCGGCACATCATGAATTCAGCCGCGTGGCGGCATTGGCGTCGATCAATGCGCAATGGGGAAACAGCCAATTTGTCCGGATAGGCAACCCTCATTGTGTGACGCTGGTTGAGCATGTGTCGGCGTTGCCGGTTAATGACACGATGCACCAGTTGGCACTTTTCAATCGGTTGAAGGCCATCGCTTTTGCACCGCCGGCAGGGTGCGGGCAACTCTGTGTTGGCGGGGTCAACCTGCAATGGGTTGCTCGAGACGCTGGCAATCGAGTCATCGCGCGCGTATTTGAGCGAGGAGAGGGGCCTACGGCGTCTTCGGGGACCAGCGCCAGCGCAGTAGCATGCGCGGCATGGCGCGCGGGTTGGATTGAGGGTGACGACGTAACGGTGGTGATGCCGGGTGGCACGGCGCCAGTGCGATTGCAGACCGAGTCTGGAAATGTGCTGAGTGTGAGTCTTTTCGGGACGGCGCGACTAATTATGTAGATCTCGGAACAGCAGGTGCCTTGAATTAGTGTCAGTCGTTTCCTTAAAGCTTAGTTGTAAATAGACAAGCAACAGTCCGCGTTTTCTGTTTGTTATGGAAAGTATTAATATTTTGTAAAAAGACACTTCCATCCTCGTTGTACGAAACTTCTTTTTTATTCGGTGCGGGCCGAAAATCGCCTGAAATCGCTAAGCTTGAGCATGTTCAGGTGCTTTTTTTCCAATCCAGTTGGCGTTGGCGAAAGAGAGTCGTTCAATCGAAAAGTTGATGGCGGGTAACAAAGGATGGTTAACAAGTTTCTTTCGTCATGTTTCAAATTGATCCTTTCAGAAATAAATACAGATCTTCAGGTAGTAGCGTTCAAAGGCAGCGAAGCCCTCGATCAACCTTACTTCATACAGGTGCAGTTAGTCAGCGAAGATCCTTCTCTTGACCTGGAGGCATTGCTTCATAAACCCGCCTATCTGGACTTCGGGGAAGCAGGGCAGGGCCTGCATGGGTACGTCTACGCCATCGGTCGGGACGATCCCGGTGCGCGACTCACCCGTTATCACATCACGCTGGCTCCACGCCTGGCATCCCTTGCCCATCGTTGCGACCAGCGGATTTTCCAGCAGCGCAGCGTACCGCAGATCATTGCGACGGTCCTCGAACACCACGGCATCTTCTCTGACGCCTATGCCTTTGAACTCGGGCCGGTGGTGTATCCGCCACGCGCGTTTTGCGTGCAGTACAGGGAGTCCGACCTGCATTTTATCCAGCGGCTGTGTGAAGAGGAGGGCATCCACTATCACTTTCGTCACAGCGTGGACAATCATCTGCTGGTGTTCGGTGATGATCAGACAGTATTTCGACGGTTGTCGGTGCAGCGGTATTGTTCGTCGCCTGATCCGGCGCTCCAGAGCCATGTTGTACAGCGCTTCGACCTGCGATTGGAGACGCGCAGCCGGCGCACTGTACGTCGTGACTATGACTTCGAGCACCCTTCATTTCGTCTGCAAAAAGAGGCCGGTGCCGTGCAGGCGCAAACTTTGGAAGACTATGCCTACCCTGCCGGTTTTAAGGGGCATGCGCGCGGCGCGCAGCTGGCGCGACGCGGCCTGGAGCGTCACGAGCGTGATCGCCACAGGGTGTTGGGCAAGAGCGATCAGCCGGCATTGCGCAGTGGTCACTTCCTTGAGCTATGTGATCACCCCGACCCACTCTGCAACGATTTATGGCTGCTGACTTCGGTGCGTCATGAGGGTTACCAGCCGCAGGTGTTGGAGGAGTCGATGGTTGAAGCCAGTGGATTCCAGGGCTATCGCAACCGATTCACCGCGACACCCTGGCGTGCAGTGCATCGACCGGCCCTCAAGCATCCCAGGCCAACGATCAGTGGCAGCCAGACCGCGACGGTAACCGGGCCTGCGGGCGAAGACGTGCATTGCGATGCCTATGGTCGGGTGAGGGTGCGCTTTCATTGGGATCGTGTGGACAACCGCGAGGGGGCGAGCAGTTGCTGGCTGCGCGTGGCGTCCGGTTGGGCGGGGGACGGGTTTGGTGCCATGGTGATTCCACGGGTAGGCATGGAAGTGCTGGTGAGCTTTCTGGAGGGCGACCCGGATCACCCTCTCGTCATGGGTTGCCTGCCCAATGCATCAAACCTGCCAGCCTATCCCTTGCCGCAGCACAAGACACGCAGCGTGCTGCGTAGCCGCAGCTCACCGGATGGCGGAGGGGCTAACGAGCTGCACGTTGAAGATCGACGCGGCGAAGAACTCATCTACCTGCACGCCCAGCGTGACTTGGAACAACGGGTGGGTCATGACAGTCGCCTGGAGGTAGAGGGCGATAGCCTGACTCGCGTTGGCCAGAGCCTGGTGTTCGAAGCTGGGCAGCGGGTTCACCTCAAGGCCGGTGCCAGCCTGGTCATTGAGGCCGGTGCGCAACTGAGCTTGATGGCTGGCGGGGAACACTTGGTGATGCAAGCGGGCAGTATCTCAAGCAGCAGGCCCCTTACCCAGGCCGGTTCGTCGGTCGCAAACAGTTCGGCGAGCCCGGCTTTGTTCGCTGGCGCGCAGTTGTCGGCAGTGCAAAGCGTCGTCATGGACTTGGCCAGGCAACTTGACGCGGACTTTTGCCCCCTGTGCGAGCGCTGTCGCGAAGGCCTGTGCGATATCACGCAGAGGGCGGCTTGATGGACAGCTTGCCCCGTCGTTGGATGGCCCAACAGCTGCAGAACGGGCACCGATTGTGCCTGATAGTGGAAGGTGGCCACGAGGCTCGCCAGCCTCTATTGGCAGGTTGCGCCCCGTCGCACTATTGCAATCTCTATAGCGATACCGCCGCGGCGGAGCTGGCGAGTTCTGGCCCGATCATCCTCTTGCTTGAGCAGATCAATGAACCCGCCCTGGCTGATCTGTTGCAACACCCCGAGTCAAACTGGGGGTGGCTCGCGAGCTTGTCGGCTACCGACTTGACGGATGTGGCGCGCCATTGGCGCGAAAGGCTCCTGACAGGGCCGGAGGGCCAGCAGGCGCTTTACCGCATTCACGACAACCGCACCTTGGCCCGCGCCCTGGCCTATCTGGCCAAAGAGCATTGGCCGGTCTACCTCGGGCCGCTGATCAGTGTGTGCTATTGGCACGAAGGCCATTGGTGCCATCACGAAAACCCTGCACCGGGCGATTACCCAGCGCCTCGGCTCCCGCCTTGGCTCGATACACCCAATCCCCAGGCCGAAGCCATCCTGAACGCCAATATCCTGCGTTACCTGTTGGCGGAACACAGTGAAGACCTGGCGGCATTGGTCGAATTCCAAGACCCAAGGATTTGGCTGGCCCAGGTACTGGCGCAGGCGCGCGCTTGGCAATGGCGGGAGCCGGAGAAGCTCGAATTTCTGGTGGTGCGTCGTTTGGCAGAGGCGACCCGAAGCAGTGTTATCCATTGGCAGCCGAGGGCCGGCGAGGCGCCAGGGGAGCATTTTGAACGAGTGGTGGAGCAGTGGCGCAGGGAGGTAGGGAAAGGTGAATAGGTGGATAGGGTGGGTGTTGCTGGTTGTTGCGGCTGCGTGGCTTTCGGGGTGTACGGGGAGGACGGTGGAGCGTTTTACATTGGAGGTGGATTTGCCAGCGCAATTTGAACTTAAAACGGCTGCCAACTACCGGCCCGCAACGGGTGAGACTTGCACCTTGCCTCGGCGGCGAGGCAAAAGACCTGAGCGGAAAGTCTTTTTTACAGACTACAAGCCTGTGGCGAGCAGTGTGAGTTATGAGTTGCCACTGACTGAAACGGTAGAAGGATGTCCGTTGGTCCTGCGCAGTGTGGAATTTGACTTCTATGCGAAGTGGGGGACACGGAGTACGGATGTGGGCGGGAATTTCGGGAGTATTTCCATTCGAGACCGTTTGGAGGCCGACCTGCCTGGTATGCCCGACTCGGGTGTGCAGGAAATACTTGGGCAATGTAAGTGGCACTTTCGGACGGTAGGGCCTTTGCATGCGATTAGAAAACTCCTGATCTGCAATTCATTGGATTCGATGGGAAACTTGCAAGAGTCGCGGGTAGGGGGCGTTGTACAAAGAGATCAACTGTCGGGAAGAAAGCTTAAGGTTGTGTTGAATTTGACTGATGAGGAACGACCTGCCTTTGGCGATAATTGGATAAATGTTCCAGGTGGATGGAAGCGATGTAGGGGTAAAAACTTTGCCGATCGGGACGCTTATTGCAACGGCAATACCACCGACTTTAAACCGATAAAAATGCCGGATGGCCGCATTTGTAATATTTATCCATCGTGTGAGTAATAAGGAGTAAGCCATGTATTTGGACGCAAGGAAGCGACCCTTTTTCAGTGACAGCACGCCAGCTTGTTCATTGCGAGGGCAATGGGTGAGTTTTTGCTTGGTCGATGAAACTGGAGTTGGGGCGACGTACGCTGGCCTGTCGTATACGGTCCGCGACAGCGCTGGACGAGAGTACAAAGGTAGATTGAACGGGGAAGGATTCGTCAAGCTAAAAGATATTTACAGCGGTCCCGTAGTCCTCGTTTTTGACGATCTGTATTCAGGAACCGAGCAGCCATATCGTCGGTTAATGATGCGGCCGACTTATCAGCTACCTATCACCGAGCTTCAAGTTCGTGCTGAGCAAACCAGATTTGCTTCGGTCGATGGACGTCGTATTGAAGCCAATCCCGCTCAACATCAACCCAACAGATTTTATCAAGTCGAAGTTAGAGATTTAGTTCGTCATGTTGCCCATTTGCCTCCGACAACGCCTCGAGTCCACTCTCCCAAGCGCCATGCACTGAAAATGTTGGCCGATCTGGGCTTCGGCCCGCCTCAGCCTTCATTGGTGGGTATCGTACTGTTCCCCAACAAGCACACCGTTCTGGAAGTGCGACCACTACGGGCCTTACGCCCCATCTTATCCACCGAAGACGGCTTCTGCGCCCTTAACCTATACCAACTGGCATTGTTTGCTGCGTTGAGTTACTGCGATTTTGGACAGGCCCCCGCCGAAAAACCATTAGACGAAGTCCGGTTTCCGTTGGATCCGAGCGTTGGAAATTTATTCGCTGAACAGCTTTCGGTGTATCACGAAGCCTGGCGAATTGATCCGAAGCAATCACACCGTTTTTACCCGATCTACGAAGATATCCCTTACTCCCAACGCTTCGAAATCCTGCCGTTCGATCCCGTGTTGTATCCCCAAAATCGCCCGGAACGAAACGAAGAGCAGGAGCATCCCGCACGTTTGCACTTTTTCGATGATGAAAAATTCGGTACTGACACCCAGGCCTTCATCACCCACCACGATGAAGTCATCCTGATCTCTGTGCGAGGAACGGTCAGCCGTGCCGACGCATTACGTGACGCCGACGCCCATCAGGTGGCCTTCGAAGGCGGTGTTGGAAAAGCCCACGATGGTTTTTACCAGGCCTATCGGGCGCTGCGTAATTTCGTATTGCAATATCTTGATCAGTTTCACACCGGCCAGCGCATCGTAATGTGCGGCCACAGCCTCGGCGGCGCCATAGCACTGCTGTTGGCAGAAGGACTGCGCCGAACCCCAGACGCCCATTACAACATCCTGCTCTACACCTACGGCGCTCCCCGCGCCGCCGACTCTGAATTTACCGCCGGTGCCTCTTCCCTGGTCCACCACCGCATCGTCAACCACAACGACCCCGTCCCCAGCGTCCCGGCGCCCTGGATGAATACCACCGCCAAGCTCTGGATTCCCGGGGCCATCACACTATTCAGCAACCCCGTACCCGGTGGCCTGTTGTTCGCCGCAGGGCTGGTGCGCGTGGGCGGCAACCCCTATCGGCATCATGGCGAGCAATATCATTTCATGCCGATCACGCTCCCGGATGGCAGCCATTCTTCGGTGTTATGGAAACCTGGCTGTGAATCCCTCCAAGAAGCGGGTTGCAACCGCGCATTGCAACTGCAGGGCGACATGCCCGACCGCGATAATGTGCTGAGGCAGCTGTTTCAAGCCGACCAGCACTTCATGACCACCAGCTACATCCCCGCGGCGTGGGCGACATTGCGCCGCTGGCAACAAACCCTGGAGAGTGAGGGCTCGTTGGTGACCCAGAGGGAATTCGAGCTGCTCGACCGGGCCTTTGAAGACATGCGCGAGCAACTACGGGCCAAGCGGCGTGAGCTTGCTCTGCGGCGCCCTGCCAATGATCGTAGCCATGAACCTACCGATGCCTTGAACGCAGAGATCGACCGTTTGCACACCAGCCGCGAGCGCTTGGCAAGCCTGCGCTGGCGTCGCCTGCAAGCCCGCGATGTCTACGGCAGCCATGCCTCTTCTGCACATCTGCAAGCGAGCCTCAAGCGTTGGTTCCGCCATCGTGAGAATCGTGAGCCGGCCCAATTCACCAGCGTTCCGCCGCCTTCCCACGATGAACAGGTACGGGTGCAAACGTTGGACATCGACTCAGTCGTCTAACCCACGCGGTTACATAAACTCTACCTGTGCCGGTTGCCGTTTCATCAGTACCTTGCCGTTGCGAATCGAGTACAACGGCAGGCCCTGGCTACGTATGACTTCGTAGTCGCTGTCGGCCGACAGTATCAGCAGGTTGGCCGGGCGACCTGCTTGCAACCCATAACGATCGCCCAGGCTCATGGCTTTGGCACTGTTGTCGGTGACCAGGTCCAGGGCGTTTTGCAAATTGCGGTAACCGAGCATATGACAGATGTGCAGACCGGCCTCCAGTACTCGCAGAATGTTGCCGTTACCCAGCGGGTACCAGGGATCGACGATGGAATCCTGGCCGAAACACACGTTCATGCCGGCCTCAAGCAGTTCGTTCACACGGGTGACACCACGGCGTTTCGGGAAGTTGTCGAAGCGGCCCTGCAGGTGGATGCTTTCGGTGGGGCACGAGACAAAGCTGATGCCGGAGTGTCCTAGCAGGCGAAACAGCTTGGCGCAGTAAGCATTGTCGTAGGAACCCATGGCGGTGGTATGGCTGGCGGTCACGCGGGCACCCATGTCGCGGCTGCGGGCTTCTTCCGCGAGGACTTCGAGAAAGCGTGAGTGGGGGTCATCGGTTTCGTCACAGTGCACGTCCACCAGGCAGCCAGTACGCTCGGCCAGATCCATGAGGAACTTCACCGAACTCACGCCTTGGTCGCGGGTGTATTCGAAGTGGGGGATGCCACCGATCACATCGGCACCCAGGCGAATGGCTTCTTCCATCAACTCGCGACCATTGCGGAAGGACTCGATGCCTTCCTGGGGGAAGGCGACGATTTGCAGGTCGATCAGGTGGGTACTCTCTTCACGTACCTCCAGCAGGGCCTTGAGTGCGGTGAGGTCCGGGTCGGTGACGTCGACATGGGTGCGCACATGCTGGATGCCATGGGCGGCGAGCGCCTGAATGGTTTTTTTGGCCCGGGCCTTGGTGTCTTCCAGAGTAATGGTGGCCTTGCGTTCGCCCCAGCACTCGATGCCTTCAAACAGCGTACCGCTCATGTTCCAGCGCGGCTCGCCGGCGGTGAGGGTGGCGTCGAGGTGGATGTGGGGCTCGACAAAGGGCGGTATGACCAGGTTGCCGGCGGCGTCCAAGTCGCCGGCCATCAGTGTGGGCGCTCCGGTTTGCGCAGTGATGCTGGCGATCCGGCCATTTTCCAGGTGCAGATCATGCAGGCCTTCACGGTTGCGCAGGCGGGCATTGATGATGTGCATGGGCAAGTTCCTCTTGGCTAAAAAATCAGGCAGACAGCCGCCAGATCCTCAGGACGATACCGATGTCCAGGCGGTCATGGCGCGTAGTATGGCGCTGAGCAGCACATAGGTCAGCGATGCGGCAAAAATTCCCACCAACGGCGCGACCCACGGCGAGTTGAACGCGACCACGGTACCCACCCCATACGCGATCAGACCTGGCCAATTGAATGCCGGTAAGTGAGCCTCTGCCAAGCGCGGATATTGGCCGCGATAGCGATAAAAGAAGTCCGCCATGATCACGCCTCCTATCGGCGGGATGACCGTGCCCAGCAGGATCAGGTACGGCACCAACAGGTCGTACATGCCGAACAAGGCGAGCAGGGTGCCGATCACCGCGCCGGCCAGGGTCACGCTCTTGCGACGCTGGGTACGCAGCAGGTTGCAACCGGCGACGGCGAAGTTGTAGATGGTGTTGTCCTGGGTGCTCCAGATATTGAGCAGCAACATCGCCATCGCCGCCGTGGCGAAACCTTGCAGCAGCAAGACTTCCACTACATCCGGTTGCTGATAGACGATGGCGCCATAGGCCCCGATCAGCACCATCAAACCATTGCCGACAAAAAAACCGATCAGGCTGGCCAGCACCGCAACCTTGGCCGAGCGCGAAAACCTCGTCCAGTTGGTGGCCTGGGTTGCCCCGCTGACAAAGGTCCCGAACACCAGGGTGATGGCGGTGGACAAGTCCAGCTCAGCGCTGGGCACCACCGCCAGCAGCCCCTCCAGCCCGCCGACCTTTACGGTGGCGACCCACATCGACAGCAGCAACAGGAGCCCCATGGCCGGCACCGCGATGTAGGACAGGATTTCCAAGCCGCGATACCCCACATAGGCGGTGGCGCAGAAC
Source organism: Pseudomonas sp. DWP2-2 (assembly GCF_049897065.1). Classification (NCBI taxonomy): domain Bacteria; kingdom Pseudomonadati; phylum Pseudomonadota; class Gammaproteobacteria; order Pseudomonadales; family Pseudomonadaceae; genus Pseudomonas; species Pseudomonas sp. DWP2-2. The sequence continues at coordinate 106,605 of NZ_JAFCVN010000004.1, forward strand.
AGTAAGCCAAATATCACCATCAGCCCCAGCACACTGCCCTGGCTCAATTGGAAATACTTGCCCAATACCACCGCAGCCGTGGCCGTGCCCCAGGCATACCAGCCGATCTGGGTAAAACCGAGGATCAAGTCACTGAGCTTGCTGCCCACTTCGCCAAAGCAGAAACGCCCCATCAACACCGAGTTCAAGCCGCTCTTGAACGCGATGTAACCCAAGCCTGCGGCGTAGATACCCAACAACAGGTTACCCAGGGCCACGACGCCGAGCATGTCGATGAAGCTGAACGCCACCCCCAGCTTGCCGCCGGCGAACATGGTCGCGGTAAAAAAGGTGAACCCCAGCAACACCATGGCCGTAGAGGCCAGACCCTTGCGCGCGTGCAAGGGGACTTCGCTGAGAGGGTAGTCGTTGCCGGGGTCTTGTTGCGTCATGGGGGCTGCTCCCTGAGTGGTGACCCAGGTCGTGTGCATCCTGCGTGCCAATGCAGGTGCAGGCAGGTATGCGCTGACGGAGTAAGCCCTTTATAAGGCCGCCTCCTCCCAATCAGAGCAAAAGCAGTGCAGCGGTGAGCCAAACTGGCTCAGTCGATCGGCGTCTGTGCGGGTTTTCCTAATGGATCAGCCCGCCGCTTCGAAAAAAAACACCTACAGTTGGCAATGCCAGCCAATTAAGAGCTAGAGCGAACAAACAGTGACCTGTGGCGAGGGAGCTTGCTCCCGTTGGGCTGCGTAGCAGTCCCATCTTTTGGGGCCGCTTCGCGACCCAGCGGGAGCAAGCTCCCTCGCCACAGTGACATTCCCCGCAGGTGGTCTTTTCAACACTCGATCACTTACTCGCCGCGATAAATGCACCCACTGGTGCACGTCTCGTGGATACGGATCGCACTGAGTTCCGGCAGCAAGAGTTTCAGTTCATTCCAGATCCACTTGGCCAGCACTTCGCTGGTGGGGTTTTCCAGGCCGGGAATGTCATTGAGGTAGTTGTGGTCGAGGCGTTCATAGAGCGGCTTGAAAATCGCCTTGATCTCCGAGAAGTCGCGAATCCAGCCGGTATGGGGATCCAGATCGCCGCTCAGGTGGATGGCCACCTTGAACGAGTGCCCGTGCAGACGCCCGCATTTGTGGCCTTCCGGTACGTGGGGCAGGCGATGGGCGGATTCGAAGGTAAACTCTTTGAAGATTTCCACAGTGTTTTCAGCTCGGTCAGGTGTCTGGCAGGCGGCGAGTTTAACAGTTTGATCAACCTCTGCGCATACCGCCCCTCATGTTGTAGGAGCAAGCTTGCTCGCGAAAAACCCAAGGGCGCCGCGTTAATCCAGGCACCCTGCGTTATCGTTGACGACCTTCGCGAGCAAGCTCGCTCCTACACTTAAAGGGCGAGCAAACGGTCGCCGAGCTTGCCGTTATCCGCCAATGCCAAAAACTCATCCCCCAGCCGTTGGCTCTCGCTCATGGCAGTTTGCCAATATTTGTTACGGCCAGGGTCATCGCCCATAAAGCGCTTGAAGTCGCTGCGGTCTGGCAGCTTGCCGTGGGGCAGGCGGGCCAGGTAGTCCCTGGACGGCGCCAGCAGTAATACATCCTGCAAACCTTGCTGGTTGCTGCGCCGCCATGGCAGGCCCTTGTCGAACCAGCCGGGGATGACCCGGTCAGTAAAATGCGGATACAACACGATGTCATCGCCGTGGTAGGGCAGGTCGAGGTGGTAGTCCAGCAGGCCGCCGTCGCGGTAGGTGCCGGCCCCGGCCCCAGGCAGGTCGCGCACGCCTTGCATGACCATGGGGATCGAGCCGGACGCGAGCAACGCCTGGCGCAGGTTACCCACGTCCAGGGTGAGGAAGCGCGAGGGGAAATCCTTCAGGGGGTGTACAGGGGGCGCCTGGCGCGGGTCGTGGATGATCAGCCGCTCGAAATGCCGCGACAGCCGTGCGCGGCCCCGCAGGTTATCGGCAATCACCGATGACAGGCCCAGCCCCAGCCGCCCACGGTGGTCATCGGCGAGCAAACCGTGGCTCTTGACCACCATGATGTTCAGCCGATAGTCGGGGTTGTCCAGCACCCGCGCATCGCGCCCGGCCAGCAGGTCGTCGAGCATGCGTTGGCAGCTCTGGCTGACTTGCGCCATGGTCACGCCTTTGGCAAAGCGCTGCTCGTTGTACAGCCGGCCCAGGTCGAGCAAACCTTGCACCGGGTCGGGCAGGCAGGCGCTGGCAAACCGCCAGGAGCCAATGGACGCGCCGATCAGCGCACGCTCGCGCGGCGCACGGGGCAACCAATCACCGAACAGCGCCAGGTCGAGCCCTTGGATACCCAGGGCCTTGGGGCCGCCAGCCGCCCCGGGGAGGATACCGACGTCGGCAGGCGCAAGGCCCTGCTCGCGGATGCGGGTGATGGCGCGTTTACCGGCCTTGAGGGTCAAGGCCGGGAACTTGATATGGATGGCTGTCATACCGGTCTCTGTTGAGGCGAGCGGGGCAGTATAGGAAATCTCGCAGGCAGTGGGAAAAATGGCTTGACTGGAATTGCCATGGTGGCAATTCAGTTTCAGTTAAGTTGCAGGGCGTACGGTGGCCGATGTAGGAAAACATCATGTAACGGAGACTTATCATGAAGCGCCTCACTGCCCTGGGCGCCGCCGCTATCATCCTCGTTACGGCGACCCCGGCCGCCGCCGTGGACCCCGACAAGCCACTGATCGTGCCGGCCACTGTTACAATTGTCGCTTTCGATCAGTTGGAAGCCACGGCCCTGGCCCTTCACCCTGGTTCGACGCTGCTGGACACCGATCTGGATGAGGAATACGGCAAGTACGTCTATGAAGTCGAGCTACGAGATACCGACGGCATTGAATGGGATGTTGAATTGAACGCGCTCACCGGGCAGGTTCTCAAGAATCATCAGGATACGTAATGAAGGTAAATTTACGCGTCGGCAGTCGCGTGGCGCTGGTGCTCATGGTGTTTTGTTCCAGCCTCGCGGCCCGCGACCTCAATCAGGACGAAGCCCTGGCCCTGCGCCAACAAGGCGTCATCCTGCCATTGGAACAGCTGTTGCAGCAGGCCATGGCGCGATACCCCGGCTCACGGCTGCTGGAAGCCGAACTGGAAAAGAAACACGGGCAATACGCCTATGAAGTGGAACTGGTGACCACCGAGGGCGTGGTGCGCGAGATCAAGCTGGATGCCACCAATGGCGACCTGATCAAAGATGAGGAAGACTGATGCGCCTGCTCCTGGTGGAAGACAACGTGCCCCTGGCCGACGAACTGATGGCCGGCCTGCAGCGCCAGGGCTACGCGGTCGACTGGCTGGCCGATGGCCGCGACGCCGTGTATCAAGGACGCAGCGAGCCGTATGACTTGATCATCCTTGACCTTGGCCTGCCCGGTTTACCCGGGCTTGAAGTGCTGGCGCAATGGCGCGCCGCCTCGTTGGCCATACCAGTGCTGATCCTCACGGCCCGCGATTCCTGGGCCGAGCGTATCGAAGGGCTCAAGGCCGGCGCCGATGATTACCTGAGCAAACCCTTTCACCCCGAAGAGCTGTACCTGCGCATCCAGTCGCTGCTGCGCCGCTCCCATGGCCAGACGAACCAGCCCACCCTGCAAGCTGCCGGCCTGCATCTGGATGAAGGGCGCCAGTGCGTGCTACGTGACGGCGCCGAGATCCAGCTGACGGCTGCCGAGTTTCGTTTGTTGCGCTATTTCATGCTGCATCCCGAACAGATCCTGTCCAAAAGCCACCTGGCCGAACACTTGTATGACGGCGAGACCGAGCGCGACTCCAATGTGCTGGAGGTGCACGTCAACCATCTAAGGCGCAAATTGGGCCGCAGCGTGATCGAGACCCGGCGTGGCCAGGGCTACCGTTTCGGCGCCACCCCGGCATGAGGTCGATCCAGCGGCGCTTGAGCCTGGGGTTGATCAGCGTGATGGTGATTGTCGGCGTGGTGCTGGCACAAACCAGCCTGTGGTTGTTCGAGGCGGGTTTGCAACGCTACCTTGAAGCGGGCTTGCGCAACGACAGCGAAAATCTGCTGGTGGCGCTGGTGCGTGGGCCCAACGGCGTGCAGTTGGATGAGCAACGCCTGTCGCCGGCGTACCAGCGGCCGTTTTCCGGGCATTACTTTCGTATCGACTTTGCCGATGTGCATTGGCGCTCCCGTTCATTGTGGGACCAGGAACTGCCCCGGCTCGCGGTGGCGGGGCTCAAGGGCAACCTGCAACTGGGGCCCGAAGGCCAGCAACTGTTGGTGCTGCGCTCGGACTACAAGCGCTTCGGCCAATCGATTTCCATCAGCGTGGCCCAGGACTACACGCCTGTGCGCGAAAGCTTTCGCCTGATGCGCCAGGTCGGCCTGGTGATGGGGCTGGCGGCGCTGCTGTTGGTGCTGATCCTGCAACGGGTCACCGTGCGCCGTGCCCTGCGCCCCCTGGAGACCGCACGCAACCAGATCGCCCAACTGCAACAAGGCCAACGCTCGCAACTCGACACCCAAGTGCCGCTTGAGCTGGAGCCCCTGGTGGCGCAGATCAACCACCTGTTGGCGCACACCGAAGACAGCCTCAAGCGCTCTCGCAACGCCCTCGGCAACCTGGGGCATGCGCTGAAAACCCCGCTGGCAGTGTTGTTGAGCGCCGCCTCCAGTGACGCCCTCAAGGATCATCCGCAACTGAGCCAGTTGCTGCGCGAGCAATTGGAGCAGGTGCAGCAGCGCCTCAACCGTGAACTCAACCGTGCGCGCCTGGCGGGCGATGCCTTGCCGGGCGCGTTGTTTGACTGTGAACAAGAGCTGCCCGGTTTACTGGCCACCCTGCGCATGATCCACGGCGAACACCTGGACCTCAGCTATCAGGTGGCGCCGGGCCTGCAACTGCCCTGGGACCGTGAAGACTTGCTGGAACTGCTGGGCAATCTGTTGGACAACGCCTGTAAATGGGCGGACGCCGAGGTACGCCTGAGGGTCAGCGAGACGCCCCAGGGCTATCGGCTGGCGGTGGAAGACGACGGCCCCGGCATTCCCGAGGCCCAGCGCGACCAAGTGTTCAGCCGTGGCGCACGCCTGGATGAGCAAAGGGTTGGCCATGGCCTGGGTTTGGGGATCGTGCGCGACATTGTTGAGGTGTGGGGTGGGGTGTTGCAACTGCAGGAGAGTGAGCTGGGTGGGCTCAAGGTATTGATCCAGTTGCCACGCCGCTGACACTGGCACACCGCTGCTCAAAATGTGGGAGCTGGCTTGCCTGCGATAGCATCGACTCGGTTTACCTGAAATACCGAGGTGTTTGCATCGCCTACTGTAGGAGCGAGCTTGCTCGCGAAAAACGTCAACGATAACGCGGGCATCCTGAATGAACGCCGCGCCTGTGAGTTTTTCGCGAGCAAGCTCGCTCCTACAAAAAGCCCTTAACGGACTGGCATTGGGGCAAGCCCGACCCCCACAGAAAAGCCTAGCTACATTCAGACCCGAAACTGATCCATCAACCCCTGCTGCTGGTTCGCCAGGCTGTTCAACGCCTGGCTGACCCGCGCCGATTCATTGGCCTGCTCCGACAACGATTCGGTCACATCGCGAATGGTCGCCACGTTGCTGTTGATCTCTTCGGCCACGGCGCTTTGCTCTTCCGCGGCGCTGGCGATTTGCAGGTTCATGTCGCTGATCACCGTGACCGCATCGCCAATCTGGCGCAAGGCGGTGACGGCCTGGCCGACCTGTTCGACGCTGCCCTGGGCCTGGCGATAGCTGTTGCCCATGGAACCGACCACATCGCTGGTACCGGTTTGCAATTGTTCGATCACCAGGCGGGTTTCTTCCACCGATTCCTGGGTGCGCCGTGCCAGGTTGCGCACTTCGTCGGCGACCACGGCAAAACCGCGGCCGGCTTCACCGGCGCGAGCGGCTTCGATGGCGGCGTTGAGCGCCAACAGGTTGGTCTGCTCGGCGATGCCGCGAATCACTTCGAGCACCGAGCCGATCTGTTCGCTGTTGGCGGCCAAGCCTTCAACTTGGGTCATAGCGGTGCTCATGTCGGCGGCGAGCTCGCCAATGTTGGCGGTGGTGCGGTCGATAACCGTCAAGCCTTGGCGAGTCGCCTGGTCGGCATCTCGGGCGGCTTGGGCCGCCTGGGCGGCGCTGCGGGCCACGTCCTGGGCGGTGGCGCTCATTTCGTGGGATGCGGTGGCCACCTGATCCACCTGACGGTACTGCTGCTCCATGCCGGCGCTGGTTTGCGTGGCAATAGCGGCGGACTGGTCGGCGGTGCCGCGAGCGTCCTGCACCGAGCGTTTGACCTCGGCAATGATCGGCTGCAGCTTGTCGAGGAAACGGTTGAACCAGCCGGCCAATTGGCCCAGTTCGTCCTGTTTGGCATAGGCCAGGCGCCGGGTCAGGTCGCCTTCGCCGCTGGCGATATCCTCAAGCATGTGCGCCACGCCGAGGATTGGCCGGGTCACGCTGCGTGCCATCAGCCACACCAGGATCAAGCCGACCACGGCGGCCAGCAGGCCCAGGCCCAGTTCCAGCAGGGTGCCTTTGGCGTTGTCGGCGTCCAGCTGGTTTTTCAGCGCTTCGGCGGGGGCGACCAGGACTTTTTCAGGTACATCCAGCAATACGCCCCACGCCTTACCGCCGGGAATCGGCGCAAAAGGCGCCAGTACCTTGAGTTGGTGGTCGGTGCGCAGGCTGCGGGTCTGGGTACTGCTGGCCAAGGCACTGGTCAGCTGTGCGCCGCTGGCCGGGTCGACCTGCTCCAGGCGTTGGCTGAGTTTGCTGGCATCCGGGCTGTAGCCAGCCAATAAGCCAGTGGCGCTGAGGATGCTGACCTGGGTCTGGCCGTCGTACAGTTTCTGGCTGGCCTGTTGGCTGACCGCCTGCAGGCTGTTGAGGTTGATATCCACCGACAGCGAGGCGATGACTTTGCCATTGACCATCAGCGGGAACACGATGCTGGTCATCAGCACGTTCTGGCCGTCGATCACATAGAAGTAGGGCTCGATCACACAAGGCTTGAGAGTCGTGCGCGGGCAGGTGAACCAGGCGTTGGCCTTTTCGCCGCTGGGGCCGATGGAGGTGTCGGCCATGTCGCTCTCGGGCAGCGCCATCGAGGTGATTTTCCCCGGCGTCGGTTGCGACCAGTACAGCGCGAAACGGCCTTTGTCATTGCTGCCCAGTTCCGCCTGGTTGGCGAACAGTTCGTCCTTGCCGTCCAGCGCATTGGCTTCGAACACCAGGGACAGGCCGAGCAGGTCGGGGTTGGCCTGCAGGGCGGCCTTGACCTGGCGCGTCAGGTCTTCACGGGTGTCGAAGGCATCGAGAAAGCGCTTCTCGGCCTGCTCGCGCAAAAACAACACCTGGCGGGAAAAGCCATGGCCGTACTGGTAAGCATCCATGAACTGCTGGCGAATGCCCAGCGCTTGCACTTCGCCTTGGGCCTCGATGCGCGACTGGGCAGCTTCGTCGAGCATCTGCATGCTGGACGCCTTGACCTGCTGCGAGCTCTGCGCCATGCGATACAGCGACAGACCCACCAGCAGGGTCACGATCCCCAGCAGGCAGAGGCCCGCCAGCAGGGTGATTTTCCATTGAATGGAGAGCTGCCTGAGCGACATCGGGACATCCTTACCTGAAAGCACATAGAGACAGCGTATCGGCCAGTGCCGGTATTTCTTTATCTGTGCAGAGGGCTTTGTCTCACCACAGTTTTTGACATGACAGCCCAGCTCCTGCAAAGTGCGCGCCCTCTAATAAGACCTCTTTCAAGCCTGCACGCCGGCAGCTGTTCCCATGGGCCGCGCGCGGGCATGCCTGTCTTTTTTGTTTCTGCTTGAGGTAACCATGATTAACGCAGTCATCGCCGCGGTCGGCACCATGCTGGTACTCAGCCTGTCCCGCGTGCATGTGGTCATCGCCATTATCGTCGGCGCCCTGGTGGGTGGCTTGACCGGTGGTCTAGGCATCGAGGCCACGCTCAAGGCCTTCAACGGCGGGCTGGGCGGCGGCGCAACCGTGGCCTTGTCCTACGCATTGCTCGGTGCTTTCGCCGTGGCGATTGCCAAGTCCGGCCTGGCCCATGCGCTGGCGGACAAAGCCTTGCTGCTGGTGGACCGCCAGGACGCCAGCGGTGGCAACCACGTCAAATGGCTGCTGATCGGCCTGTTGTGGGTGGTGGCGATTGCCTCGCAGAACATCTTGCCGATCCACATTGCGTTTATTCCGCTGCTGGTACCGCCGCTGCTGTATGTACTGACCAAGCTGCAACTGGACCGTCGCCTGATCGCCTGCGTGATGACCTTCGGCCTGATCACCCCGTACATGTTTCTGCCGGTGGGCTTTGGCAATATCTTCCTCAATCAGATCCTGCTGGCCAACGTCGCCAAGAGCGGGGTGGATATCAGCGGGGTCAACGTCACCCACGCCATGGGCCTGCCGGCGCTGGGCATGGTGGTCGGCCTGCTGGTGGCGGTGCTGATCAGCTACCGCAAAAAGCGTGTGTACGACCTGAAGAAAATCGAGCGTGTCGAGCAAGTGGCGGTGCAGTACAACCCGCTGACCCTGCTGGTGGCCGGCCTGGCAATTGCCTCGGCGTTCATCATCCAGCTGTGGTTGGACTCGATGATCATCGGCGCCCTGGCCGGGTTCCTGATCTTCTCGGTGTCGGGCATCGTGCGCTGGCGCGACACCGATGACCTGTTCACCGAAGGCATGAAAATGATGGCGATGATCGGCTTCATCATGATCGCGTCCTCAGGTTTTGCCGAAGTGCTCAAGGCCACCGGTGACGTGAACTCGCTGGTGCAAACTTCGGCGGCGTTCATCGGCCACAGCCGGGGCGTCGGGGCGTTGTTGATGCTGCTGGTGGGGTTGTTGGTGACCATGGGCATCGGCTCGTCGTTTTCCACGGTGCCGATCCTCGCGGCGATTTTCGTGCCGCTGTGTGTGCAGTTGGGCTTCAGCCCGGTGGCCATCGTGTGCATCGTTGGTACCGCCGGTGCCTTGGGCGACGCCGGTTCGCCTGCCTCGGACTCCACCCTCGGCCCCACCTCCGGCCTGAACATCGACGGCCAGCACCACCATATCTGGGACACCGTGGTGCCGACCTTCCTGCACTACAACCTGCCGCTGCTGGCGTTCGGCTGGCTGGCCGCGATGACGCTCTGATCCAGGCGAGAACCTCTGTGGCGAGGGAGCTTGCTCCCGCTGGGCTGCGAAGCAGCCCCAAAAAAGCGTGCGGGCGCTGCGCACCCCAGCGGCAGCAAGCTGCCTCGCCACACAAGCTCGCTCCTACAGTAATCGCTCACATGGCCGTTAACCTCTCAAGTCGCCACTAACAAGAGAGAAAAGCCATGCGTCTGAGTTTGAAGGCCAAAGTCCTGGCCCTTGCTGTCGTGCCGGTGTTGTTGTTTGCCGTGGTCATCAGCCTGACCACCGTGTGGATTCTGCAGGGCCAGGCCCGCAACGAGGTGGATGAAACCCGTCAGCGCCTGCTCAACGACGCCAAGGCCACCCTGCAAAGTTATGTCGAGGTGGCCATGACCACCATCAAGCCGCTCTACGACGCGGCAGCCCCCGGCGACAGCGCGGCGCGGGCGCAGGTGGTCAAGTTGTTATCCAATACCAGCTACGGCAAAGACGGCTATTTCTTCGGCTACGACTCCGAAACCATCCGCCTGTTCAAGGGCAACAGCCCGGACGGCGTGGGCAAAAGCTTCAAGGACAACCGCGACCCCAACGGCGTCTACGTCAACCGCGACCTGGTCAAGGTCGGCAAGGACGGCACCCACTACTTGCAATACAGCTCGACCCAGCCCGGCCAGACCGAGCTGGTGCCCAAGCTCGGCTATACCGAGTATCTGCCCAAGTGGGACATGGTGATCGGCACCTCGGTGAACCTCGATGGCATCGACGCCCAAGTGGCGGTGGTGCAGGCAAAAGTCGAGAAGCGCATGCAAGGCGTACTGTTGAGCATCCTCGGCGTGGCCGTGGTGGTGTTGCTGGTGATCGCCGCCGTGGGCATGCTGCTGGCCAATACCATCCTGCGCCCGCTGCACCTGATGAAGGCCAACCTCGATGACATCGCCGCGGGTGAAGGCGACCTGACGCGCCGCCTGGCCATTACCAGCCAGGATGAACTCGGCGATCTGGCCGGTGCATTCAACCGCTTTGTCGATAAAATCCACGGCCTGGTGCGCCAGATCACCGACATGACCGCCCAACTCACCGGGCTGGTGAGCCAGGTGTCCGACCAGGCCCAGCGCTCAGAGCAGGCCATGGAACGCCAGCGCCACGAGACCGACCAGGTGGCCACCGCGATCAACCAGATGTCCTCGGCGGCCCACGAAGTGGCACGCAGTGCCCAAGGCGCCGCCGTCGCTGCGCAGCAGACCGACGCCGAAGGCCAGGCCGCCAAGCGGGTGGTGGACGGCAGCATCGCGCAGATCCATGCGCTGGTGAACGACATTCGCAGCAGCGGCGTGTCCCTGGACAGCCTGCAGCAGGATGTGTCGTCAATCGTCAGTGTGCTCGGCGTGATCCGCTCTATCGCCGAGCAAACCAACCTGCTGGCGCTCAACGCTGCCATCGAGGCCGCACGGGCCGGGGAGGCTGGGCGTGGCTTTGCCGTGGTCGCCGATGAAGTGCGTGCCCTGGCCAGTCGCACCCAAACCAGCACCCAGGAAATCCAGGGCATGATCGATCGCCTGCAAAAAGGCACCGAGGCGGCCGTGGACGCAATGCGCCGCTCCAGCGATGCCGGCGACGGCACCTCGGCCCAGGCCAACCAGGCCGGCGCGTCCCTGGACACCATGGCGCAACTGATTGGCACCATCAACTCAATGAACGCCCAGATTGCCAGCGCCGCGGAAGAGCAGACCGCCGTGGCGGAAGAGATCAACCGCAGCGTGCATCAGATTGCCGTAGCGGTGGACAGCGTGGCGGACGAAACCCAGTTGGGCGCTCAGACGTCTCGCAGCCTGGCAGATCTGGGCCAGCGCCTCGGGCAGTTGGTAGGCCAGTTCAGGATCTGATCCATCCAACCCACGGCAGGGTTTAAACGTCGCGCATCAGCAGGCCAAAACGCAGGTCCATCTGCGCCGGAATCGGCACATACACCGTATGCCCGTCCCCCGGCGCCACCTCAATGCTTTCGCCCTTGGCGTTATGCAGGCTCGGCAAGTCAAAATGAAAATTGCCGGCGGGCGTCATCAACTCCAGGTGGTCGCCCAGCACAAAGCGATTCTTCACCTTCACCTCGGCCAACGCGCCACGGCGCTCGCCGGTCAGCTCCCCGACAAACTGCTGGCGCTCGGAAACCGAGCTGCCGTTCTGGTAGTTCTGGTATTCATCGTGCACGTGGCGGCGCAGGAAACCTTCGGTGTAGCCACGCTGGGCCAGGGACTCGAGGTTGGTCATCAAGCCGCGGTCAAACGCCCGGCCGGCCACTGCGTCATCGATGGCCTGGCGGTACACCTGGGTGGTGCGCGCGCAGTAGAAGTGGGACTTGGTGCGGCCTTCGATCTTCAACGAATGCAAGCCCATCTGTGCCAGGCGCTCCACATGCTGCACGGCGCGCAGGTCCTTGGCGTTCATGATGTAGGTGCCGTGTTCGTCTTCGAAAGCAGGCATGGGGTCATCGGGGCGATTGGCCTCTTGTAGCAGGAACACCTGATCGGTGGGCGTGCCGATGCCCAATGTGGGTTGGTATTCATGGACGATATCGCCAGTGGCATTCTCCACGGCCGGCGTGGCCTGGTATTTCCAGCGGCAGGCATTGGTGCAAGTGCCCTGGTTGGCATCGCGTTTGTTCATATAGCCCGACAGCAGGCACCGCCCGGAATAGGCCATGCACAAGGCGCCATGTACAAACACCTCCAACTCCATCGTCGGCACCTGCTGGCGGATTTCGCCAATCTCTTCCAGAGACAGCTCCCGCGACAGAATCACCCTGCAAATGCCTTGTTGCTGCCAGAACGCCACGCTGGCCCAATTCACCGTATTGGCCTGCACCGACAGGTGGATGGGCATCTGCGGGAAGTGCTGGCGCACCAGCATGATCAGCCCAGGATCGGACATGATCAGCGCATCCGGGCCCATGGCGATCACGGGCGCCAGGTCCTTGAGGAAGGTCTTGAGCTTGGCGTTGTGCGGCGCAATGTTCACCACCACGTAGAAGCGCTTGCCCAGGTCATGGGCTTCCTGGATGCCGAGGGCCAGGTTGGCGTGGTCGAACTCGTTATTGCGCACCCGCAGGCTGTAGCGCGGTTGGCCGGCATAGACCGCGTCGGCCCCGTAGGCGAAGGCGTAGCGCATGTTTTTCAGGGTGCCAGCGGGAGCGAGCAGTTCGGGGGCAGTTATCGGGCGCATGGGTGTGGGTCGCAAAAAGGCGCGAGGGTAGTGCTGGAGCGATAACGGGATATTGACCCAGGTCTAAATAACGCGATCTATGCTTGTTCGATAAACAAGGGCACTCCCACGTTTGGCTGCGGACTAAGCAACAGGGCCGCCATCGGCCCTGTTTTTCTGACATGGACCGGACATGAATCAAACCAACCTGCAATTCAAAACCCTGTTGCTGCTACTGGCCTTGGTCACCGTGGCTTTTATCTGGATATTGCTGCCGTTCTACGGTGCGGTGTTCTGGGCGGTGATCCTGGGCATTATCTTTGCGCCGATGCAGCGCCGCCTGCAGCAACGTTTTAGCTGGAACCGCAACCTGACCTCCCTGACCACCTTGATGGTGTGCCTGGTGATCGCGATTCTGCCGGTGATCATCACCAGTGCTTTGCTGGTGCAAGAGGGGGCCACGCTCTACAAAAACATCGAGAGCGGCAAACTCGACGTAGCGGGTTATATCGAGCAATTCAAGAACGTTTTACCGCCGTATTTCCAGCAGTTGCTCGACCGTTTTGGCATGGGCAACCTTGAAGGGCTGCGGGAAAAGGTCGTCAAGGGCGCGATGCAGGGCAGTCAGTTCTTTGCCTCTCAGGCGTTCAGCTTCGGCCAGGGTACGTTTGATTTCCTGGTGAGCTTTTTCATCATGCTGTACCTGCTGTTTTTCCTGCTGCGCGATGGCCCGGAACTGGTACGCAAGGTGCGCACGGCAGTACCGTTGGCCGAGCCGCAAAAGCGTCGCCTGCAGCTCAAGTTCAACCGCGTAGTGCGCGCCACGGTCAAGGGCAACGTGCTGGTGGCTGTGACCCAAGGTGCGCTGGGAGGCTTGATCTTCTGGTTCCTGGACATCCCGAGTGCCTTGCTCTGGGCCGTGCTGATGGCGTTCCTGTCACTACTGCCTGCGGTGGGTGCCGGGCTGGTCTGGGGGCCGGTGGCGGTTTATTTCCTGTTGAGCGGTTCGATCTGGCAGGGCGTGGTGCTGGGGCTGTTCGGGGTGTTCGTGATTGGCCTGGTGGACAACGTGCTGCGCCCGATCCTGGTGGGCAAGGACACCAAGATGCCGGACTACCTGATCCTGATCTCGACCTTGGGCGGCCTGTCGGTGTTCGGCCTTAACGGCTTTGTGATCGGGCCGCTGGTGGCAGCGTTGTTCATGTCGTGCTGGGCGTTGTTCGTCGAAACCAAGCCGCGGGTCAAGTTGCCATTGCCGTAGCTTTCAGGCCTCGAGCCTGAAGTCGGTTGCCATTCGGCGCTGTGTCTCGGCATCGGATAACGAAGTGAGCGGGCCGCTGATCGGCTCGCCATCGCGCACAACGTACCAGCAGGCGAGCAAGCCCAGTTTGCGCAGAGGGGCGGGGACGGCGCTGCCGATGACGGACATGATTTGAATAGTGGGCATAAGTACCTCCAAACGTTATGGAGGTCACCTTACGGTTTGCCGGTGCCTGGGAAAAATCACCTGGCTCGATAGTCGACATCAACGTCAGGCGTTAGTCCACCACCTGGTCGAGCATGTTCACCACTTCGTGCTCACTGAGCAGGCCCTTGCGCACCAGGTTTTCTGCCAGCAATGCCAGGAACTTGGCGCTGCGATGGCCTTCAAGGTGCTTGAGTTCAGTCAAGGCGCTGTAGACCTTGCTGGAGGTGCAAAGGCCGGCGGTGCGGTGCGGGTTTTGTGTGGGCATGGTCAATCGTCCTTAATTGTTATTGGTTGGACTGGGTCGATAGTGCGACTGTTTTGTGACGCAAACATGACAGCGCAGCCCGTCATCGATCAAGAGGATATTTGACGCTTATCATGTGGGATTGCTGCTCGTACGTTGTTCTCACAGCGACACTGGCAGGATTAATCCAGACTTCCCAGGCAAAAAAAGGCCCCGCGTGTGGGCGAGGCCTGTGGCTGTCAACGGATTAAAACTTACCAACCATGGCGGTAGTAGCCGTGGGGCGGGCCGTAATAGCCGCGAGGCGGCCCATAATAACCGCGCGGTGGGCCGTAGTAGACGGGCGCCGGGCGATAGTAAACCTGCTGTTGCACATACACCGGTGGCGGTGGCGCGTAGTAGACCGGCGGCGGCGCGGCATACACCGGCTGCGGCTGCACATACACCGGTTGTTGCACGTACACCTCACGCGGCTGGCTGGCAACCACAGAGCCGACTACCGCTGCGCCGACAAGCGCACCGAACACGGCCGGGCCACCCCAACCACCACCGTGGGCGGAGGCTTGGCCGGCCATCGCGAGTGCGCCGATAAGCAAGGCGATCCTGGGGAGTTTACGCATGATGGTCTTTCCTCGGTTAGCCCCTGCGCTTGTGGTCTGCAATCAATAGACTCAAGGATTGTCGCGGGGATACTTTTAAGACAACGTATTTCGAGAAAACAGCACGGCCAATGGGTAAAGGTTGTGTAAGGTCTGTACCGATTTGCTTACTTCAAGGAGTTATCCATGCAGATGCACCCCAACAAGGACACCCAACTGTGCATGTCGCTGTCGGCGCGCCCTGGGAACTTTGGCCTGCGTTTTCATAACCACCTGTATGAACAGCTGGGTCTGAATTTTTACTATAAAGCCTTCAGCAGCCAGGACTTACCCGGCGCGATCGGCGGTATCCGAGCCCTGGGTGTGCGGGGTTGCGGGGTGTCCATGCCGTTCAAGGAGGCCGCCATTGCCTTGATGGACGAACTCGACGATTCGGTTCAAGCCATCGACTCCCTGAACACCATCGTCAACACCAACGGCCACCTCAAGGCTTACAACACCGACTACATCGCCATCGAGCAATTGCTGAAAAAACACGCGGTGCCCAAGGACTCCAGCTTCGCCCTGCGCGGCAGCGGCGGTATGGCCAAGGCGGTCGCCAGCGCCTTGCGTGACGGAGGGTACGCCAATGGCGTGATCGTGGCGCGTAATGAGGTGGCGGGCCAGGCATTGGCCAGGAACCTGGGGTATCAGTGGCAGGCGGATCTGGGCAGCCTGCGGCCACAGATGCTGATCAACGTGACACCCATCGGCATGACCGGCGGGGTCGAGGCGGATGCGTTGGCGTTTGAGGCCGAGGCAATCGATCAGGCTGAGACGGTCTTCGATGTGGTGGCGATCCCGGCGGAAACGCCGTTGATCGTGCGTGGTCGTGCCCAGGGCAAGCGGGTGATTACCGGGCTGGAGGTGATCGCTATCCAGGCGTTGGAGCAGTTTGTGCTTTATACCGGCGTGCGGCCTACTCAGGAGCAGTTCGAGGCAGCGGTGGCCTTCGCCCGCAGCTGAAGCCTTACGCACAACCATTCGCTGATCTAACTGACGCGCACGCGATCCAACTGTGGGAGCTGGCTCGCCTGCGATGGCGGCCTGCCAGGCGACGGCTATCTACCTGACACCCCACGATCCAACTGTGGGAGCTGGCTCGCCTGCGAAGACGGCCTCACAGTCGACGCCGTAATACCGAGTACATATCCATTCCTGCGGTAACGGCTACTTAGGGTTCCGCCCTGACGGCGGCTCACTTTCGAAAAGCGCGAAAGTAAGCAAAGCGCTCTTGCCCCACCACTCGGCACCTCGCCTAGGCTCGGTGTGCCCGAACACAGGCTTGAATCCGTGGGCCGCCGCCACGCGCCATCCATGGCGCGGGGCGGCTAACCCGGCGTCCTGCCGGGTTACCCACGAATTAAAGCCTGCGTTCGGCCAGCGTGGTTTAACGGGGCGCCTAAGATCAAAAGCAGAGCAAGATCAAAAGCAGAGCAAGATCAAGAGCGGCTCGCTTCGCATCGTAGTTACCGTCGGCTGCTGCAACCTACAAAGTTGTGTCGATACCAATGGCTATCGCAGGCAAGCCAGCTCCCACATGTTTATCTGCGTTATGCCTGTTCCAGCTGCGCCAGCCGTTCTTCCAGTGCGGCAATCCGCGCTTCCAGCTCTTCAATCCGCTCCACCGAAACAGCCCCCGCGCTACGCTCTACCGGATTCCCCCGTGCGGTCATAATCGCTTCAATATCTGCCGGGTCCCCTAGTGCATGGGTATACCGGTCTTCCCGCTGCCCCGCCTGACGCGGCACCAGAAGCGCCAGCCCTCGTGCAATCAGGCGTTCGAGCTGATGCACAACCTGTTCGGCATCCTCAAAGTCATGCATGCGCCCGCTGCGGGTGAGCAACTCGTTGACGGTCTGCGGCCCCCGCAGGAACAGCAGCCCGGTCAGGATCACCTGGGCCGGCACCAGTTCCAGGGCCTTGTCCACACGGTGCTCCCAGCGGTCGGCGCGGCTGCCCATCACCAGGCGCGTGAAGCCTTGGCCTTCGAGCGCGCGCAGGCTCTGGCCGACCTGGCCTTGGCTGAGGTTCATCACCGGCTCGCGGCTGGTCTTCTGGTTGCAGGCCAGCACCAAGGCGTTGAGGGTGAGGGGGTAGGTTTCCGGGTTGGTCGCCTGTTTTTCGATCAGGCAGCCCAGGATGCGGATTTCCGTGCTGTTCAGGCGCGGCTCAGGGGTGTCGGTGTCGTGCTCGGCGGTCATCGCGCTTTCCCTATGCAGTGAAGCCCCTTAGCCTAAGCTTGAAAAAATAAAAGACAAGCGCCAGGCATGGCTATAATCGCGGCTGGTTCCAACCCCGCCATTACCGTGAGACTGTCATGACTATTTCCCTGTACGCCGCTTCCATCCCGGTCTTCAAGCAAATGCTCAACGCCCTCAGCGATGTGCTGAACAAAGCTGAAGCCCATGCCAGCGCCAAGAACATCGAGCCCAACGCCTTGCTGCAAGCGCGCCTGTTCCCGGACATGTTCCCGTTGGTGCGCCAGGTGCAGATCGCCGTGGACTTCGCCAAAGGTGTGTCGGCACGCCTGGCCGAGATCGAAGTACCGAAGTACGAAGACAGCGAAGTCACCTTTGCCGACCTGCAAGCGTTGATCGCCAAGGTCCTGGCCTTTGTCGACACCATCAAGCCCGAGCAGATCGACGGCAAGGAAGGCATCGAGATCGTCACGCGCCCAGGCACCCCGAAAGAGAAGCGCTTCAGCGGCCATTCCTACCTGCTGACCTACGGCCTGCCGCAGTTCTTCTTCCACGTCACCACCGCTTATGCGCTGCTGCGTCATAACGGTGTGGAAGTGGGCAAGCGCGATTACATGGGCGCGTTCTAAACCCGCAAGCACAAAAAAGCCCGGTGCCGTTCTCTGCGAACGGCACCGGGCTTTTTTATGGGGCTGTGTTAAGCGGCCTGTTCTTCCTTGCCCAAACACGCCGCCGCGGTAAACAGCACATCGGTAGACGAGTTGAGTGCGGTTTCCGCCGAGTCCTGCAGCACGCCGATGATGAAACCGACGGCCACTACCTGCATGGCGATTTCACTGGGGATGCCAAACAGGCTGCACGCCAGGGGAATCAACAGCAGCGAACCACCCGCCACCCCCGATGCACCGCAGGCACACACCGCAGCGACCACGCTGAGCAGCACGGCGGTCGGCATGTCCACGGTAATGCCCAGGGTGTGCACGGCCGCCAGGGTCAGCACGGTGATAGTGATGGCGGCGCCGGCCATGTTGATGGTGGCACCGAGGGGGATCGACACCGAGTAGGTGTCTTCATGCAGGCCCAGGCGTTTGCTCAGCGCCAGGTTGACCGGAATGTTCGCCGCCGAGCTGCGGGTGAAAAACGCGGTGATGCCGCTTTCGCGCAGGCACATCAGCACCAGCGGGTAAGGGTTGCGACGCAGTTTCCAGAACACGATGGCCGGGTTGATCACCAGTGCCACGAACAACATGCAGCCGATCAGCACGACCAGCAGGTGGGCATAGCCGAGCAGGGCGTCGAAACCAGAGGTGGCGAGGGTGGAGGCCACAAGACCGAAGATACCCAGCGGGGCGAAGCGGATCACCACGCGTACGATCAGGGTGACGCCGTTGGACAAGTCGTCCAATACCGTACGGGTGGTCTCACCGGCATGGCGAATAGCGATGCCCATGCCGATGGCCCAGGCGAGGATGCCGATGAAGTTGGCGTTCATCAGTGCACTGACCGGGTTATCCACCACACTGAGCAGCAGGCTTTGCAACACTTCGCCAATGCCCCCAGGAGCGCTCACCGTGGCGTCATGGGTAGCCAATACCAGGAACGACGGAAACATCATGCTGGCAACCACCGCAACCACGGCGGCGGCAAAGGTGCCGAGCAGATACAGGAACAGGATCGGGCGGATATGGGTTTCCTGGCCATGCTTATGGTTGGCAATCGAGGCCATGACCAGCACAAACACCAGGATTGGCGCGACAGCCTTCAGCGCCGTGACAAACACCTTGCCGATAAAACCGGTGGCGCGCGCGGCCTCGGGGAACAGCAGGGCCAGCACGATCCCGGCAATCAGGCCGATGACAATTTGGGAGACCAGGCTGACGCGCATTAAACGTTGCAACAGGGAAGGGGCAGCAGTCATAAAGAGTTGTCTCTAGTTTTTTTAGTAGGGCACAGCATTGCAGGCAGAAAGTACTGTAGGAAGTAGGCGCGAAGTCTAGCATGCTGTAGGACACGTCTCGTTTGCTGCGGCATTCCGTCACCCGTTTCAGTCGGGCTTGGTCAAATCCAGACATGTTCTGTTAAGATTCCCCCCTCTCATCTTTCCTCTCCGTCAGCGGGCCCTTCGGGCTGTCGTTGATGTCGTCGTTTCTGGAGTTTTCATGTTGTTTCCTATCCTGCTGCTGTCAGCCGCTGGTTTTACCGTGCTGACCACAGAATTCGTCATCGTCGGCCTGTTGCCGTCGATTGCTCGGGACCTGAACGTCAGCGTGTCCCAGGCGGGGCTGCTGGTGACGCTGTTCGCGTTCACCGTGGCCGCGTTCGGCCCGTTCCTCACCGCCTACTGCGCGCGTTTTTCGCGCAAGCGCCTGTTTATCAGCATCCTGATCATGTTTGCAGCGGCCAATACCGTGGCGGCATTGGCGCCGAATATCTGGGTGATGGCCATGGCCCGTTTGATTCCCGCCTTGGGCTTGCCAGTGTTCTGGGCCCTGGCCAGCGAAACGGCGGTAGACATTGTCGGCCCTGAGTTCGCCGGGCGTGCGATTGAAAAAATCGGCTTTGGCATTGTTTGCGCCACCGTATTTGGTATTCCGGTGGGCACGCTGATTTCCGATATGTTCGGCTGGCGCACCGCGTTCGCCGTGCTCGCGGTGATTGCCCTGGCCAAGGCATTGCTGCTGTATGTCTACCTGCCGGTTACCGCGGCCAAGCACCAGCAGGCCAGCTTGCGCTCGCAATTCAAGATCCTGCGCAGCCCAGTGATGCAGGGGCATATCCTGCTGTCGGTCCTGGTGTTCAGTGGCATGTTCACCGCCTATACCTACCTGGCAGATATCCTTGAGCGCCTGGCCGGGTTCGACGGTACGTTGGTGGGCTGGTGCCTGATGGGCTTTGGCGCGGTCGGGCTGATTGGCAACTCCCTTGGCGGACGCGCCGTGGATTGTCACCCATTGATCGCGTCCATGGTGTTCTGCGGGTTCATGATCGCGGGCATGGTGGCAGTGGTGCCGGCGATTCACTCGGCCATCGGCCTGGCCGCGGCGATGGCGGTGTGGGGAGTGACCCAGGCGGCGATGTTCCTGGTCAGCCATGTGCGCTTGATGAAGGCCGCGCCCCATGCACCGGCGTTTGCCGCGTCGCTGAATATCGCCGGCGCCAACCTCGGCATTGGCCTGGGCGCGATGGTGGGCGGGCATGTCATCGACACTCTGGGCCTGGGAAGCCTGGGGTTTGCCGCTTCGGGGTTTATCCTGGTGTCGATCCTGCTCGCACTGTGGCTGATGACCGCCAAACCCACGGCGCTCAATGCCTGAGCGATCAGGGCAGGGCGGTAAACAACTCCCGCCGGGCACCCTCGGTAATGGCCACAATGCCGGGGTGCTTGACCTTGCGCTCCACTGAGATCGCATAAAACGACTCGGTCACTGCATCGGTCTGGCCAATCAGCGCCACGCCGTATTGGCGCACCACCTCGTCGGCGATCACGCTGGGCGCGATAAAAATCCCACTGCCGGATTGCCCGAAGGCCTGCATCAAGGCGCTGTCGTCGAACTCGCCGATGATGCGGGGTTGAATCTGCTGTTCGGCGAACCAGCGCTGCAAACGGCTGCGTACCACGGTCTCTGCCCCCGGAATCAACAGCGGTGCGCCTTGCAAACACTGTGGGAAATCCCCCCCATGCTGGTCAGCCAACGCCTGGGTGGCGAAAAAACTGATGCCGCATTCTCCCAGTTTCTGGCTGTAGCCCTTGATGTCCAAGTGCGTGGGCATGGGGCTGTCGGAAATCACCAAGTCCAGGCGCTGGATCGCCAGGTCGGCCAGTAAACGTTCGAGTTTGTCTTCACGGCAGGTGATGCGGATCGGTTCGCTCAACTCCATGGTCGGCGCGATCAGCCGGTACACGATGGATTTGGGCACCACATCCGCCACCCCAACGCGGAACGGGATCTGCTGCTCGTCAGGCTGGGCGCGCAGCATCGCCTCCAGTTCATTGCCGGTCTGGAACATCTGCTCGGCGTAGGGCAGCGCCTGGCGCCCGGCTTCGGTCAGTTCAAGCTGGCGCCCGACCCGCTGAAACAGGGCAATACCGAAGGTCTGCTCCAACAGGCTGATCTGCCCGCTGATGGTCTGCGGCGTGAGGTTCAATTGCTCACAGGCGCGCACGATGCTACCGGTCTTGGCCACCACCCAGAAGTAATGCAGTTGTCGATAATTGAGCATCACGGCCTACACTTCGTAAAAATCGAAGTATACGCGAGAAAAATACGAATTTTCCTGAACTGTTCGCCTGCATAGAATGCCTCGCTATCGAGGGGCCACTACTTGGACCCAATGGTTCTAACGAGGAATACATCATGAAACTCAATTCCCTGGGCGCGGCGTCGTTGCTTGCGCTTTCATTGATAGTGGTCAGCGGCTGTGATCAAGTCGAGAAAAGCGCGCAACAGGTGCTGGGCAAAGCCACCGAGTCGGCCAAGCAGGCCATCGACGAGACCCACAAGGCCGCCGAGCAGGCATTGAGTGAAGCAACCCAGGGCTTGATCAGCCCTGAGAAGCAGGAAAAAGACGCCGAAAACGCTGCTGAATCCGACACCAAAGAAACCTAATTCCCCAGCACTACCACGTCAGGACTGACTTATGGATTACCTTCTACAACTGGCCGCCAGCCCCACCGCCTGGGTCGCACTGGCGACCTTGATCGTCATGGAAAT
This sequence comes from Pseudomonas sp. DWP2-2, assembly GCF_049897065.1. NCBI lineage: Bacteria > Pseudomonadati > Pseudomonadota > Gammaproteobacteria > Pseudomonadales > Pseudomonadaceae > Pseudomonas > Pseudomonas sp. DWP2-2. The sequence goes on from NZ_JAFCVN010000004.1 coordinate 128,200, forward strand.
CGTGCTGGGCATCGATAACCTGATCTTTATCTCGATCCTCACCAACAAACTGCCGGAGAAGCACCGGGCCAAGGCGCGGCGCATTGGTATCAGCATGGCGTTGATATTGCGCCTGGGCCTGTTGAGCACCATCGCATTCATCGTGCAATTGACAACACCGGTGTTCGAAGTTTTCGGCCAGGCGTTTTCGTGGAAGGACATGATCCTGATCGCCGGCGGCCTGTTTCTGGTGTGGAAGGCGACCACCGAGATCCATCACAGCATGGACCCGGAGCCTGAAGAGAAGGCAACCGTCAGCAACACCGTGACCATCGGTTTTGCCGCCGCCATCGGCCAGATCCTGATGCTCGACCTGGTGTTCTCCATCGACAGCATCATCACCGCCGTGGGTATGACCGAGCACTTGCCGATCATGATCATTGCCGTGGTGGTCTCGGTGATCGTGATGCTGGTGGCCGCTGAGCCGTTGGCCAAGTTCATCAACGACAACCCGACCGTGGTGATGCTGGCCCTGGGCTTCTTGATCATGATCGGCATGACGCTGATCGCCGAAGGCTTCGGCGCCCACGTACCAAAAGGCTACGTGTATGCGGCCATGGCGTTCTCGGCTGCGATCGAATGCTTGAACATCGCCCGGCGTAACCGGCACGCACGTTTGCTCGCTGCACGCCAGTAACCGCTGAACAAACAGGCCGGCTGTGCTCACAAGAGCCCAGCCGGCCTTTTGCTGTCTGCTAGAATCGGCCCACTTGATAGCTTGAGGTCCCCCATGAACGAGCCGATTCGCCTTACCCAGTACAGCCACGGTGCGGGTTGCGGTTGCAAGATTTCGCCCCAGGTCCTGGAAGTGATCCTTGCGGGCAGCGGTGCACAGAACCTCGACCCCAACCTGTGGGTGGGCAATGCCTCCCGCGACGATGCGGCGGTATACGCCATCGACGACGAGCGCGGCGTGGTGTCCACCACGGACTTTTTCATGCCGATTGTCGACGACCCATTCGACTTCGGCCGCATCGCCGCCACCAATGCCATAAGCGATATCTACGCCATGGGCGGCGATCCCTTGATGGCCATCGCCATTCTCGGCTGGCCGGTCAATGTGCTCGCGCCGGAGATTGCCCGCGAAGTGATTCGCGGCGGTCGGGCGGTGTGCGACGCAGCTGGCATTCCGCTTGCGGGCGGGCATTCCATCGACGCGCCGGAGCCGATCTTCGGCCTGGCCGTGACCGGCATCGTGCAAAAGCGCCATATGAAGCGTAACGACACGGCTACCGCCGGTTGCCGCCTGTACCTGACCAAGCCCCTGGGCATCGGCATCCTCACCACCGCCGAGAAGAAGGGCAAGCTGCGCGAGGCGGATATCGGCCTGGCGCGTGACTGGATGTGCACACTCAACAAGCCGGGCAGCCGTTTCGGCAAGTTGGCCGGTGTGACGGCCATGACCGATGTCACTGGTTTCGGCCTGCTTGGCCACCTGGTGGAAATGGCCGATGGCAGTGGCCTGACGGCCCGTATCGACTATGCAAAGGTTCCGCGCCTGCCGGGGGTGGAGTATTACCTGGACCAGGGCTGCGTGCCGGGTGGCACCTTGCGCAACTTCGAGAGCTACGCCAGCAAGCTGGGGCGTGTGCAGGAGCTGCACAAGCGCGTGCTGTGCGACCCCCAGACCAGCGGTGGCCTGCTGATCGCCGTTACCCCAGAAGGTGATGCCGAGTTCCACGCCGTGGCTGCCGAGCTGGGCTTGGCCCTTGAGCCTATCGGTGAACTGCTGGAGCGACAGACCAACGCGGTTGAGGTGATTTGATGGCGACGGACATCACCGATTACCGCGACATTTTCCTCAACGACCGGCCGATGATGGATACCCGCGCGCCGGTCGAATTCACCAAGGGCGCGTTCCCCGGGGTGATCAACCTGCCGCTGATGACCGACGATGAGCGCCAGCGAGTCGGCACCTGTTACAAGCAGCAAGGCCAGCAAGCGGCGATCGTGCTGGGGCATGAACTGGTGTCGGGGGCAATCAAGGCCGAGCGCATCGAACAGTGGGCGCAGTTTGCCCAGGCTAACCCCAATGGCTATCTGTACTGCTTTCGGGGCGGCCTGCGTTCGCAGATCGTGCAGCAATGGTTGAAAACCGAAGCGGGCATCGAATACCCCCGCGTCGGCGGTGGCTACAAGGCCATGCGTACCTTCCTGCTGGAAACCCTGGAGCAGGCGACTGCCCAGTGTGATTTCGTACTGCTGGGCGGCATGACCGGCACCGGCAAGACCGAAGTGCTCGGCCAACTGCGCAATGCCCTGGATTTGGAAGGGCACGCCAACCATCGCGGTTCCAGTTTCGGCAAGCGCGCCACGGCGCAACCCACCAATATCGACTTCGAAAATCGCCTGGCGGTGGATTTGCTGAAGAAGCGCGCAGGTGGTATCGAGCAGTTTGTGGTCGAGGACGAGAGCCGCATGATCGGCAGCTGTGCGCTGCCGCTGCCATTGCACAAGGGCATGCAGACGTTTCCTATGGTGTGGCTGGAAGACAGCGTCGAGGGCCGTGTCGAGCGCATCCTGAAGGATTACGTGGTGGACCTGTGCGCCGAGTTCATTGAGGTGTTTGGGGAAACCGGCCAGCGATTATTTGCCGAGCGCCTGACTCAGAGCCTGGCCAATATTCACAAGCGCCTGGGCGGCGAGCGTTTCCAACGGTTGCAGGCGGTGTTGCAGGAGGCCCTGGCCGAACAGGCACGCAGCGGCGCAGTGGAGTTGCATCGGGTATGGATTGAAGGCTTGCTGCGTGAGTATTACGACCCGATGTATGCGTTCCAGCGCGAGAGCAAGGGCGCGCGTATCGAGTTTGCCGGGGAGCAGGGTGCGGTGGTGGAGTATTTGCGCGAGCGAGCAGCTCGGGTGGGGTGACCTTTCGGACGCCATCGCAGGCAAGCCAGCTCCCACCTTTTGAAGTGTGAATACATACAAAGGTGGGAGCTGGCTTGCCTGCGATGAGGCCATCAGCCCCACTTGAAATCTAAAGAATTACCGCTCCAATCAACCCACACACCACCCCCACCAGCATGGTCAAGCCGGCCACCGTCACCAGCACCCGCGCATCGAAATCCTTGCGCAGCATCAACAGCGACGGCAGGCTCACGCTCGGCAGGGTCATCAGCAAGGCAACGGCCGGGCCGGTGCCCATGCCCAGGGCCATCATGGTTTGTACGATGGGAATCTCTGCCGCTGTCGGAATCACAAACAGCGTGCCCACAATCGCCAGCGGCACCAGCCACACCAGGCTGTCGGCCATCGCCCCGTCCACATGAGGGAACAGCCAAACCCGTGCCGCGCCGAGGATCAGCACCGCCAGGATATACACCGGGATAGTGCTCCAGAACAGCTGCCACAGCGTGCGTAACCAGCGGCTCAGGAACGGTTGCGACTCCACTGTGCTGACGTCGGCAACGGCTTCAAGTGCTGCTTCCGGCACCTGGTCCGGGCGCGCAATGCGCTGTGCCACCAGGGACACGCCCACCACCAGCACAATCCCCGCCACCAGCCGCAGCGCGGTGAAACCCCAGCCCAGCACAAAGCCCATGAACACCAATGTCGCCGGGTTCAATACCGGGTTGGCAATCCAGAACGCCAGCGCCGCGCCGACCGACACCTGCTGGCGGCGCATGCCCGCCGCCACCGGGGCCGCGCAGCAACTGCACATCATCCCCGGCAGGGCGAACAGCCCACCGCGCAGGGTCGAGCCCAGCCCGGCGCGGCCAAACAGGCGCAGCAGCCAGTCGCGGGGGATCAATACCTGCAGCAATGAACCGAGGATCACTGCCAGTACGGCGGCTTTCCAGATGGCCAGGAAATACACCTGGGCATAGGCCAGCGCCGCCGCCAGAGGCGAGCTTTGCTGGTCATTGAGAATCGAGGCGCCAATGCTGTGGTTGTCGGCCGCTACAAACGCCTTTAGGTAGTAGGGCGACCACTTCACATAGTAGAGGCCGATGCAGGCCACCAGGAGAAACAGCGCAGGTTTGCACCAGAATGCCCAGCCGCGGTTGGGCTGGGTGGAAGCGAGGTTGGACATGGAGATGATCCGCAGGTGAGTCGATAGCCCGGCATCATACGCCCCTGCGGCCCAAGCTTCAGATATCTGCGCTGACCTGGGTCGGGTCCGGGCAGTTTTCCCCGCCGTTATTCAGCCCTTGCTTGTAGTTGCGGCTGAGCAGCGAAGCCTTGCCGTTGTGCCAGGTCAATGTCAGCACGTACAGGGAGTCGTAGTCATTTCCAGACCAATCATCGGTAATGGTGTGTTTTTCGCCGGCGGCTTCGCTGGCGACTTTGTTGATCAGTTCCGGCAAGTAACCATGGGACCAGGCCGTGTAGATGGTCGCGTTGCGGTACTTGTCCTCGACCAGTTCTTCGGCCAGGGCACTGGTGTCATTCGCTGAGAACTCGATGTTCACCGGCAGGCCGAGCTTGATCGCGCTGGGGCTGATGGTGATCAGTGGGCGAATGTAGCTGTAGGAGTTATCCAGTTCGCCTTCCTCGACGTTACGCGTCGGGTTGGCAGCGAACACATAGTTGGCTTTGCCGAACTTTTCCGGCAACAGAGTCGCCAGGTTCATGGCGCGGTTCAGGCCCTGGCAATTGAGTTGGCCCAGGCCTCCGGCCGGTTTTTCGCCGTGGCGCAGGAATACCAGGGTTTGTACGCCATCGACCGGTTGCGCACGGCTTTCACGGGCGTCCAGGGCGGTGACGATGGCAGCGCTGACCAGCAGCAGCGGCAATACCATGTAGGAATAACGTTTGAGTCGTGGCACAAGGCGCAGAGGCTTGATCTTCATGATAGGTTCGAGTCTTCGTGCGTCGGGTTAAGGCGGACAAGCCCGGCCCCAGTGACGCATCAGCGTCCTGCGGTGTTCCCTGTCGATATAGCAAGCAGCCTCCATTCATTGTTCGGGCGCTCTTAAGAGTGCATTCGGGCGCTTTGGTTCGCCCACGCGGGATACTAGCTGGCAAATGTTGCGCAACGATGACCCATGCACGATGGCAGGCAGATGACTATCATGGGGACTTTCCGACCAGGGGGTTCTCGATGAACGCACTCGCCGCTTTCCCGATCAACAGCAAATGGCCCGCCCAGCACCCGGAACGCTTGCAGTTGTATTCGTTGCCTACGCCCAATGGCGTCAAGGTGTCGATCATGCTCGAAGAACTGGGCCTGCCTTATGAGGCGCACAAGGTCAGCTTCGACACCCAGGACCAGTTGTCTCCCGAGTTCCTGTCCCTGAACCCCAACAACAAGATCCCTGCGATCATCGACCCCAACGGCCCGAGCGGGCAGCCGTTGGCGTTGTTCGAATCCGGCGCGATCCTCATTTACCTGGCGGAAAAGACTAGCCAGTTGCTCTCCGAAGACCCGGCCACACGCTATGAAACCCTGCAATGGTTGATGTTCCAGATGGGCGGCATTGGCCCGATGTTTGGTCAACTGGGGTTCTTCAACAAATTCGCCGGCAAGGCGTATGAGGACAAGCGCCCGCGTGATCGCTACGCCGCCGAATCGCGGCGCTTGCTGGGCGTGCTGGAAAAGCGCCTGCTGGGCCGCACCTGGATCATGGGCGACGAGTACAGCATCGCCGACATTGCCATCTTTCCGTGGGTTCGCAACCTGATCGGGTTCTACGAGTCCGGTGACCTGGTAGGCATCACCGATTTCCCTAACGTACTGCGCGCGTTGGACGGCTTTGTCGCACGTCCTGCGGTGATCCGTGGCCTGAACATTCCGAGCTGATGCATGCCGACTTTCGATTTTCAACAACTGGACGTATTCAGCAGCGTACCGCTCAAAGGCAACCCCTTGGCCGTGGTGCTGGGGGCCGATAGCTTCACCGACCAGCAGATGGCGGACTTTGCCAATTGGACCAACCTCAGCGAAACCACGTTTTTACTGACGCCGCGCGACCCACGTGCTGACTATCGGGTAAGAATCTTCACCACCCTCAAAGAGCTGCCGTTCGCCGGGCATCCAACCTTGGGCAGTTGCCACGCCTGGTTGCAGGCTGGCGGCGTGCCACGTGGGGAGGAGATTATCCAGGAGTGCGAAATCGGCTTGGTGCGTATTCGTCGCCAGGGTGACCAACTGGCGTTTATCGCGCCGCCATTGTTGCGTGCAGGGCCCGTGGAGGCGCCGTTGCTGGAGCGCGTGCGCCTGGCTTTGAAGCTGGCGCCCGAGGCGATTGTGCGCAGCCAGTGGGTCGACAATGGTGCGGGTTGGCTGGCGGTGATGCTGGCTGATCGTGACGCGGTGCTTGCGTTGCAACCGGACTATGCGCAACTGCTGGGTCTGGCCGTAGGGGTGATCGCTCCCTGTGATCCGACGCGTGATGCGGTGGACGCGCAATTTGAAGTGCGCGCTTTTGTCGCTGGCGATGGCGCCGCCGAAGACCCGGCCACCGGCAGCTTGAATGCCGGCGTGGCCCAGTGGCTGCTCGCCGAGGGCCTGGCGCCCAGCCGTTACGTGGTCAGCCAAGGCACGGCGATCGGGCGAGCGGGGCGTATTCATATCGAGCGCCAGGGCGATGAAATCTGGGTGGGCGGCGCCGTAGCGTTGTGCATCGAAGGGCGTCTACAGCTGTAGATCAATGAATTGTTACGCACCCGGCAATACACTATTGGCCCCTCGGCATTTGTGTTGCCGGGACTTGGGGGCATAAGCTTTCGCCCCAAAGTGTTCAGCCATTTTTCAGGATTGCCATGACCAGCCAGTTCCCCCAAGCCCGTCCACGTCGCCTGCGCCGCTCCCCGGAACTGCGTGGCCTGTTCCAGGAAAGTGAGTTCACCCTCAACGACCTGGTACTGCCGATTTTCGTCGAAGAAGAAATCGACGACTTCGTGCCCATCACCAGCATGCCGGGTGTGTTGCGCATTCCTGAGAAAAAACTCGCCGGTGAGATCGAGCGTTACGCCCGCGCTGGCATCAAGTCGGTGATGACCTTCGGTGTGTCCCACCACCTCGACGCCAGCGGCAGCGACACGTGGAAAGAACGCGGCCTGGTTTCGCGCATGTCCTCGATCATCAAGGACGCCGTGCCGGAAATGATCGTGATGTCCGACACCTGCTTCTGCGAATACACCGACCACGGCCACTGCGGCGTGATGCACGGTGCCCATGTCGACAACGACGCGACCCTGGTCAACCTCGGCAAGCAAGCCGTGGCCGCCGCCCGCGCCGGCGCCGACGTGATCGCCCCGTCAGCGGCGATGGACGGCCAGGTCCAGGCCATCCGCCGCGCCCTGGATGACGCCGGCTTCACCCACATCCCGATCATGGCCTACTCCACCAAATTCGCCTCGGCCCTCTACGGCCCCTTCCGAGAAGCCGGCGGTAGCGCGCTCAAGGGCGACCGCAAAAGCTACCAGATGAACCCGATGAACCGCCGCGAAGCCGTGCGCGAATCGCTGCTGGACGAACAGGAAGGCGCCGACGCGCTGATGGTCAAGCCTGCCGGTGCCTACCTCGACATCATCCGCGACATCCGCGAAGCCTCGCGCCTGCCGGTGGCGGCGTACCAGGTGAGCGGTGAGTACGCGATGATCAAGTTCGGCGCACAGGCAGGGGCGATTGATGAGGATCGAGTGGTGCGCGAGACGTTGGGGTCGATCAAGCGGGCGGGGGCGGATTTGATATTTACGTATTTTGCGATGGATTTGGCGTTGGCGGGGATTTAAGGATATCGTTTCTCCCCTGTGGTGAGCTGGCTAATCACAGGGGGAGGGGCACTCATAACTTAGTTGAATTTTTCGTAATCTTGCGCACCTAGTGACACCAACCATTTCCTGAAGAAATCAATTTGTTCCTGTGGGTCGTTTGTTAGGTTCTCCTCTTCGTAGTCAAACAAATGGACTATGTCGTCGTTGGTAGCTTGCTGACCTAAAGTCATTTCGTATGCGACGAGCCCCGCGCTCATCTGAGAAGCCATTCTTGAAGGTTTAACATTTATTTTTGCCCCTTTGCATAAAAAAGTTATATGCGGGAAGTCTGCTCTGATTTTTGCGAGGCATATATATAGGTCATGCCCTTCATAAACTTTTTTAAAGTTATCGGCCTCTGAAAATGTCATGATGAGCTTCCTTGGGTCATATTTGACGGTGACCTCCTTGTGCTCGTTTTTGATTATCACCTTTATATTTTTGGTTTTCATTTTATTTCCTGTTGGGGTTTGGTATGGAATATCCAACGTAAGTTCCATCAGATTTTACTGGGGTGGCGCCTAATATATCCTCTGGGTCGATTTTGTTATGGATAGCGAATTCTAGCTCTTTAGGGTAGGGCGCCTGCTTGCCTAGTTCTGTATTTATATCATGCCCCTCAATACTCTTAAGTGTGTACAAATAGCCTTTTTTATCTCCGTAGCTGGTAGCAAAAGTGATCCCGACTGCCCGTGATGGCGATGTGCTTATGAAATTGCTGGGAGGGTCATTACTGTCAATTGCGTGTAGGTACAAATCTTCGCTATCGCCTTTGCTTTTAAAGCCATTTTTGAATACCTCGTTTGGAGGGGTTTTGTCTCCGCGAAAAAGATACTCTTCGTCATTATGAGGAGTCGGAACGTTGGGTTCTGATTTCTTACTTGATGCTGGAGTTGAAGGATCTTCAGCGCCTAAGGATGGTTCGCATCCTACCGTACCTGGGCATCTGTTCAGTCCCAGCGGGTCTACCCAACCTGTCGGATTGGGCACATACCGGTACCCATTGATCCCACCCGCCAACTTCACCGGGTCCGGTGTCAGGTAACGACCAATATCCGGATTGTAGTAGCGATGGCGGTTGTAGTGCAGTCCGCTTTCCGCATCGAAATACTGCCCTTGAAACCGCAGTGGGTTGTCGATTTTGCCCACGTCGAGCCGGGCGATCTGGCCGAAGGCGCGGTAGTGGGCGGACCAGACGATTTCGCCTTCGGGGCTGGTCAGTTCCTGCGGGGTGCCGAGGTGGTCGAGTTGGTAGTGGTAGGGCTTGGTTTCTTTTGGGCCGAAACCTTCCAACAGGGCCAATGGGCGGAAGCTGTCGGGTTCGTAGAGATAGCTGCGATGGCGCTCTGCATGGTGTTCGGCTATCAGCTTGTCGCCTTGCCAGAAAAACTCGGTGGTTTTGTCGTCCACGGTTTTGCTGATGCGGCGTCCAAATGGGTCATAGCGATAGCTGGCGGTTTCGCCGTTCGGCTTTGTGATGCTGATTAACCGATGCTGGCAGTCGTAGCGGTATTCGGTGATGAGTTGCTGGCCCTTGCCGCGCCGCTCACGAATCAAGTTGCCAAAGGCGTCGTAGTCGTAGTGGCGGTCGCCCTGGATCATTAGACGATTCGCCGCGACGATGTCCGGGCCGGGGCGGTCTTGCATCAGCAGGTTGCCGGCCGGGTTGTGGGCGAAGCGTTCCTGTACGTCCTGGGAGTGGTCGGCGCGGGTCAGGCGATTAAGCGGGTCGTAGCGGTAAAGGTGTTCGCCTTTGCGGGTGTCGAGCAGGCGGGTGAGGTTGCCGCTTTTGTCGTAGTCGTATTGGCGTTGGTAGAGGTGGTTTTGTTGCTGCGTTACCGCGTGGGCGTGCAGGCGGTGTTGGTCGTCGTAGTGGTAGTGGCTGAGCACTTGGCCTTGCTGGCGCTGATGCTCGCGGCCGCTCTTGAACAGATGTGAGGTGAGCACTTCACCGTTGAGTTCGACGGTAGCGAGGTGGCCGCCTTTATCGTGGGTGAAGGTGACGCGGTTATTGTCCGGCAGGCACAGGTTTTTCAGCTGGCCGCAAGCGTCGTAGCCGTAGCGCAGAGTGCCCCAGCCCTGGTGTTCGGCGGTGAGGCGGTTTTGGCGGTCGTATTCGTAGGCCAGCGCCCAGTGGCCGTCCTCGACGCTGAGGAGGTTGCCCTGGCGGTCGTAGGCATAGTCGACAACGCTGGCATCGGGCAGGATTTTTCGGACGAGGCGACCGACGTGGTCGCGCTCGTAGCGGGTGACTAGCTGACTGCCATCGTCGCCGTATTCAGTTTTTTCCTGCAGGTTGCCGTTGAGGTCGTAGGCGTAGGCGGTGCGCTGGCCGTCGAAGCCGGTTTCCTGGCGGATCAGGCCGTTGGGGTGGTAGTCGAGTTGGTAGGTTTCGCCGGCTTCGTTTTCGATCTCGGTGAGCAATAGCCGAGCGTTGTCGTAGCGGTACTTGACCTGGGTGCCGTCGGCGTTGAGACGGCGGCTGATCAGGTGCAGGCCATCGGCGTATTCGTAGCGGGTGACGTGGCCGAGCTCGTCGCGTTCGGCGATGATTTTGCCGTAGGGGTTGTAGCTGAATTCCCTACAACCACCGCCTGGCTGGGTCAGTTTCAGCAAGCGTCCTGCGGCGTCCCACTGATACTGGATTAGTGCGCCATGCTCATCCTCACGGGCAACCTGTCGACCCAGATCGTCATAGCGATAACGCTTGATCCCGCCATTGGGCAATTGCTCCTCCAGCAGTTGCCCACGTTCGTTCCACACCAGTCGATGGCAACTGTGATCCGGGTACCAAACTCCAGTCAGTTGTCCGTGCTTGTTGTAGCTGTAGTCCGTAACCTCACCATCGGGATCGGTCTTGCGCGTAACATCGCCCTGGTCATTACGCTCGTACTTCCAGACCGCCTCCCCACGCCTGACAACTCGTACAAAACCGTTGTCATGTTCGTAGGAAGTCGGCTCATCCTCACCGGGAAACAACGCCACCAAACGTCCGGCGTCGTCGTACTGATAGGCCGTCACTGCACCCATCGGGTCTTGCTCGACGGTCAGCCGGCCCTGGTCGTCGTAGGATTTAAAGTGCGTGGCGCCGTCCGGATCAATCCTCTGCACCAGCCGCGCCCGCTGGTCATGGACATACACTTCCTGGCTACCATCGGCGTTATGCACGGTGACGCGCCCGTCATCGCCCCAGGCATAACGCGTGTCCATCTGCGAAAAACTCGCCCAATGCCGCACGCAGCGCGCCGCCTTGCCCGCGTGTTCCCATTCCCAATAGAAACTCGCGCCTCCGGCCAACTGCCGCTCGACAATGACGTGATGATCGTCGTACCGATAACGCTCGCTTTCACCGACGGCATTGGTCGCACACACCAGTCGGCCAGCTTCGTCATAGGCGTAGGAAACGATGTTCTGCTCGGTTTCCCAAACGTAGGGCTCACGCCCTTTGGCGCGATGCACCTGGTAGTCCACCGCGACAATGCGATCCAGCTCATAACGCAACAGCAACGAGCGCCCCGCGCCGTTATCCAGCCGTTCAATCCGCCCAGAACGATCCCGGCAAAGGCGCAGCCGGTTGTCATACGCATCGCTGATGGTTGTCAGCACACCGTCGCGGAAGTGGTAGAAACGCGAGGCTTGGGCCAGCACCAGTTCATCAGGCGAGGCTCCCAAATAGATCGCCGCTTCGGCCAGGCTATTGGTGATCGCCGGCCGAGAAACGGTGGGCAAGGGCAGGGTAGTCGAGCGGTTCTCATGGTCGGTCCACACCACCGAATCGCCCGACACCACCAGCCGATGAGCCAGCCCATGACTCCAGCCAAACCCCAACCCACACTCGACTTCCACCGCACTGGTGCGGTACAACCGCGTCCACTCAAACGGCAAGATCCCATCCAGCGCGCCGTCGGTAAGGGTCAGCAATTCCTCGCCGGTGACCATCGACACCGGGCAACCGTGGGTGACGGTTTTATCCGCTGGCGCCGCCGCATCCCCCTTCGGGTTCGACGCCACAGCCGGCACATCATCGACAGGCTCCTGACGAACCAACGTGGTGCGCTGGGTCTTGCCGCGCACCATCGACACCGGGTTCGAAACCAGCGTGTCGCCTGCCTTCAACGGCACCACTGGCACCGCCTTGACCGGCGTCGCCGCACTGCTCAGCAACACCGGCTTGGCGGCCTCCACATGGGTTTTCAGCCGAGGCCCCGTCACCTGCTTGGCCAGCAATTCCAACAACGCCCGCGCCCGCCCGGATTTAACGTGACTGAGCACACGAGCCCCCAATCGCACCACCACGCCCATCGCACCCAAGACGCGAATCAACAGCAGATTGATCAGCACCTCACCGGTAATTTCACCCCACAGTTCCGCCATCTCCGGCGGCGGGAGCATGCGCATCCAGCTGACCAGAGCCGACAGGTAGATAAACAGCAGCGGCTCGTCACTGAGCACCAACAAGCCCTGGGCTATCGCATCACTGCCCAGGGTCAGCAGTTCGTCGAACTCAGTTTGCGAAAGGTATTTCAGTAGCTTTTCGCTGTTGGGCTTGAGGTCCGCCAGCAGCGCAGACAGCTCGCCAATGTTGTCCCACAGGCCGTAAAGCGCCTTGCCCAACCCACTGGCAAAAGCCGCTTCCAGCAGGCGGCGCCGCTCAAGCGGGCGGGCGTCTGTGTAGTTTTTCCATTGGGCCTGGAAGGTGTCGGTCCACTCTTCGCGTAGCCGGGCTTCCAACGCTGTGATCACTGAGTGGTAGGACGTATACAGCGCCTTGAGGTGATCCTGGGAAACGTTGGGGTAGAAACTCACCCGGTATTGCTGGTTGCGATCGCACTCGGTGACTTCGAGGATGCCACTGGGGCCGATGGTCTTATGGAGGGGCTCGCCCAGCGGGCCGCCGTTTGGATCAACGCGTTGCACGATCACCGGGGTGTTGCCGATGGGTACGAACCTCGTGCTCTGGAACATATGCACCAGGGTCAAGGTACCCGTGGCCTGGCAGGTGGCGACGGTGCTGCTGGGAAACAGGGAGCGATTGACCGGGGCAACCAGCGCGACGTCATCCCCGACCTTGAACACCTGTTCGACGTCCAGCGCGGAGAAGCTCCAAAAGCTTTTGGCCCACTCGTCAAAGGTGTTCAAGCAGTCGCGAAAGTCACGGAAGACGCCCTCGACGTCGACCGTTTCCACGTTCATTGGCGTCAGCGCCAACCTGCCAATGGCCGGGTTCAAGTGGCGGCCCCGTCAACCGCACGCGTCACGAAAAAAACCATCTGCACTCCCTCGCACTGTTTGATCAGGCGAGGGACTTTGCAGAGGTTTGCCGGGGTGAGGAGTAGAGCTTATCCGGCAGTTGTGTGGGATGTTTCAGTTACTGCCAGGCACTGGGTTCGGCATGCCAACGAACCCCGGTTAGACTTACCTGTCGATATCAGCACTGCCCGGCCCGTCGTTAACCAAGGAAGCCTCATGTATTCAACGCGTCTGCTGCTCTGCCTTTTTCCTTTACTGGTACTGGCCGGGTGCTCAACTTCCCGTGGCCCCCAGCAGCCCGAGCGCAGTGAAGCCGAGGTGAAGGCGCAGATCGTGCGCCTGCTGCCGGCCAAGGTTGCGGACCGTAACGGTTGGGCCCAGGACATCTACACCGCGTTCGACACCCAGAAAATCTACCCCAGCACCGAAAACATCTGTGCGGTGCTGGCGGTGACCGAGCAGGAGTCCACCTATCAGGTCGACCCGCCAGTGCCGGGCATGGGCAAGATCGCCCAGGATGAAATCTTGCGCCGCGCCGGCAAGGTGCACGTGCCGGCATTCGTGGTGCGCAGCGCCTTGCAACTGCGCTCGCCCACCGGCAAAACCTACGCCGACCGTTTGAATGCCGCCCGTACGGAAAAGGACCTGAGCGCGATTTTTGACGACTTCATCAGCATGGTGCCCCTGGGCAATACGCTGTTTGGCGGGTTCAACCCGGTACACACTGCTGGCCCCATGCAGGTCAGTATCGACTTTGCGCAGAAACAGGCGCGGGGTTATCCCTACACGGTGGACGGCACGATTCGCCGCGAAGTGTTCACCCGTCGCGGCGGCATGTACTTCGGCATCGCCCACTTGCTCGGTTACCCGGTGAGCTACGATCAGCCGCTGTACCGCTTTGCCGATTTCAACGCCGGTTGGTACGCCAGCCGCAATGCCGCGTTCCAGGCCGCGGTCAGCCGTGTTTCAGGCAAAGAGCTGGCGCTGGATGGGGATTTGATCCGCTATGGCTCATTGTTGCCCGGCACCACCGAGTTGGCGGTGCGTTCACTGGGGGCGAAGTTGGATATGCGCAACCCGAGCATCCGCAGCCAACTGGAGCAGGGCGAGCAGTTGGATTTCGAGGACACCACCTTGTACAAGCGCGTCTTCGCCTTGGCTGACCAGGCGGCCGGCAAGCCGCTGCCACGGGCGATCCTGCCGGGTATTGTGCTCAAGAGCCCGAAGATCACCCGCAACCTGACCACGGCCTGGTTTGCCAAGCGTGTGGATGAGCGCTACCAGCGCTGCATGAAGCGTTGATCAACTGCGGCGCTTGACGAACCGGCGCCACAAGCCCACCCACAACCACACCACCGGGAACGCCAGGATCACGAAGGGCAGCACATAGCTGGCACGTTCCAGGGCGTCTGCGGTGCCGTTCACCAGGTTGTCTCCCAGGTTGCTGAACATCCGGGTGAACCTTGACACCTGGTTGGCGCCGTCGGAGGAGCGGAAGTCCAAGGTCATGCGGTTGGTGTCGAGGCGGCGTTGCTGGCCGGCGGCAACCTGGGCCAGTTCCTGCAGCTCGTTTTCAATGCCGGCTTGCTCTTTGCTCAGGACGATCAGGTCGCTGACGGTGATGTCCTTGCGCTTGGCCAGTTCATCGAGGCGTTGCTGCTGGGCTTGCAGGCGGTCCTGGCGACGGCGCACATCCGCCACGGCATCGGCCAGGTCTTCGGCAGTGGTGATGCGCTGGCCGAGCTTACCGCCTTCGGCCGCCAGGGCGACCATCGGCTCCACACCCGTGGGCGCGATTCGCAGGATGATCTGGCCACCCTGGCCGTCTTCGGTAATGCCCAGGATATTGCAGGCACCAAAGCGCGCCGTTTCACACGCCTCACGAGTGGCCTGCATACGCGGCGCAAGCAGGGCGCCGGGCAGGGCCAGGGTCAATTCATGCTCATAGGCCAGTTGCGCCCCGGCCTTGCCCTGTTCGCCATTGATGACGGTGGCGCGAGAGTGGTCCGTGGGGGAACAACCGGCCAAGGCCAGGCCGGCGAGCAAGATCAACAGCGGCGCGCGAAGCGGGTGGGAGTTGCCGTCCAGGTGGCGCATGGCGTTTCCTTGAAATGTGCAGGAGAAATTGGCCGAGATTAAAGCGGGTCTGGCCCATTAACGCAAAGCATTGCCCGGGATTTGCCCGGCTGATGGTGGTGGCTGCCGGGTCGGGGCTGGCGTACACCTCAGGCCTCACCCCAGGGAAGCATCCGCCATGAACGCTCAGACTGTCCCCCAAGGCTTTGTCCCGTTGCCGCGCAGCAGTCCGTTGCTGGAACTGCTCGGCCCGGCGTATTGCCGTGGCGAAGGTTTGCAATTGGAAGTCGGCTTGCGCGCCGATCATCGTCACGCCAATGGGCGCGGTACGGTACATGGCGGGGTGCTGGCGACGCTGGCCGATATCGGCATGGGGTACGCCATGGCGTTTTCCAGTGAGCCGCCGTTGCCGTTGATTACCGCCAGCATGACAGTGGATTACCTGGGCGCCGTGCAGGTAGGGGAGTGGATGGTGGTGCGTCTGGAAAGCCACAAGCGCGGACGGCAGATGGCGTTCGCCACGTTGAGTTTGCAGGTGGGGGAGCGGGTGGTGCTGCGGGCGAGTGCGGTGTTCGCGGTGCCGCAAGCTGACAGGCAGTGAGATCAAATGTGGGAGCTGGCTTGCCTGCGATAGCGGTGTGTCAGTTAGCAATGGTCTGACTGATAGACCGCTATCGCAGGCAAGCCAGCTCCCACATTTTGATCGAGTTCATTCAGGGGGATCGATAAAAGAAAAGGCCTGGCTTTTCGTGGAGCCAGGCCTTTTCTATGTTGCTCTATTGGCGTGGGGCTGCTACGCAGCCCAACGGGAGCAAGCTCCCTCGCCACAATAGCGATCCGATTCAGTTGCGTTCGAGCGCCAGGGCGACACCTTGGCCGCCGCCGATGCACAGCGTTGCCAAACCTTTCTTGGCATCGCGCTTGATCATTTCGTGCAGCAGGGTCACCAGTACGCGGCAGCCTGAAGCACCGATCGGGTGGCCGATGGCGATGGCGCCGCCGTTGACGTTGACCTTCTGCGCGTCCCACTCCAGCTCTTTGCCCACCGCCAGTGATTGCGCGGCGAAGGCTTCGTTGGCCTCGATCAGGTCCAGGTCCGCAAGCTGCCAGCCGGCCTTGTCCAGGCAGCGGCGGGTGGCCGAGACCGGGCCGATGCCCATGATGGCCGGGTCGACGCCCGCGTTGGCGTAGCTGGCGATACGCGCCAGTACGGGCAGGCCGAGTGCCTTGGCTTTGTCGGCGCTCATCAGCAGCACGGCCGCAGCGCCGTCGTTCAGGCTGGAGGCGTTGCCGGCGGTGACGCTGCCGTCTTTCTTGAACGCAGGCTTGAGCTTGGCCAGGGATTCGGCGGTGGTGCCGGCGCGGGGTTGTTCGTCCACGGCGAAGGCCACCGGGTCGCCTTTGCGCTGGGGAATCAGGATCGGTGTGATCTCATCGGCAAAGCGTCCGGCTTCGATAGCGGCGGCAGCTTTTTGCTGGGAGGCGGCGGCAAAGGCGTCCTGGGCTTCGCGGCTGATGCCGTACTTGTCCACCAGGTTCTCGGCGGTGATGCCCATGTGGTAATCGTTGAACGCATCCCACAGGCCGTCGGTGATCATGCTGTCGATCATCTTCGCGTGGCCCATGCGCAACCCGGTGCGTGCGGCAGGCAGTACGTACGGGGCCAGGCTCATGTTCTCCATGCCACCGGCAATGATCACCTCGGCGTCGCCGCAACGAATGGCCTGGGCGCCCAGGTGCAGGGCCTTGAGGCCCGAACCGCAGACCTTGTTCAGAGTCAGGCTCGGCACGGCATGGGGCAGGCCGGCAAGGATCGAAGCCTGGCGCGCCGGGTTCTGGCCGCTGCCTGCGGTGAGCACCTGGCCGAGGATCACCTCATCCACTTGCGCCGGGTCCAGGCCGGTCTGCTCCAGCAGGCGACGGATCACGGCGGCGCCCAGTTCCGGGGCCGGAATGTTCGCCAGCGAACCTTGGAAGCTGCCCACGGCGGTGCGGGTGGCAGCAACAATCACGACGTCTTGCATGGAATCTGTCCTCACTGGAAGTGCATTTCTGGAACGTGGTCCGGGACGATCAGTTTACCGGCGGTCTTGCTCACAATCTCTTCAACGCTGACGCCAGGTGCGCGTTCCTTGAGGACAAAAGCGCCATTTTCGATTTCCAGGTACGCCAGGTCCGTGAGCACACGCTTGATGCAGTTGGCACCGGTCAGCGGGAGGCTGCATTGGCTGAGCAACTTGGACTCACCGTCTTTGGATGCGTGAGTCATGATCACAATGATGTTTTCTGCGCCGGCCACCAGGTCCATGGCACCGCCCATGCCCTTGACCAGCTTGCCGGGGATCATCCACGAAGCGATGTTGCCCTGTACGTCCACTTCGAATGCGCCCAGTACGGTGAGGTCGACATGCCCACCGCGAATCATCGCGAACGACTCGGCGGAAGAGAAGATCGAGGCGCCGATGCGTGCGGTGACGGTCTGCTTGCCGGCGTTGATCATGTCGGCGTCGATGGTTTCTTCGGTTGGGAACGGGCCCATGCCAAGCAGGCCGTTTTCCGATTGCAGCATCACTTCCATGCCGTCGGGGATGTAGTTGGCCACCAGGGTCGGAATGCCAATACCGAGGTTCACGTAGTAACCGTCCTGCATCTCGCGGGCAACGCGTTGAGCCATTTGTTCGCGGGTAAGCGCCATGATTGTTTCCTCTTGTTGTTCTGGACGGGGATTATTTGCGGACGGTGCGCTGTTCAATGCGCTTTTCGAAGGTGCCGCAGATGATCCGGTCGACGTAGATGCCAGGGGTGTGGATCTGCGCCGGGTCCAGCTCGCCCGGTTCGACGATTTCCTCGACTTCGACCACGGTGATCTTGCCGGCGGTGGCGGCCAGCGGGTTGAAGTTCTGGGCGGTGTGACGGTAGATAACGTTACCGAAGTGGTCGGCTTTCCAGCCTTTGACGATGGCAAAGTCGCCGGTGATGGACTCTTCCATCAGATACGGGCGGCCCTTGAATTCGCGGGTTTCCTTGCCTTCGGCAACGGGGGTGCCGACGCCAGTGGCGGTAAAGAAGGCCGGGATGCCGGCACCGCCTGCGCGCATTTTTTCTGCCAGGGTGCCTTGAGGGGTAAGCACCACCTCAATCTCGCCGCTGAGCAGTTGTTTCTCGAAGAGGGCGTTTTCACCCACGTAGGAAGCGATCACTTTGCTGATCTGCTTCTGTTCCAGCAGCACACCCAGGCCGAAGCCATCGACGCCACAGTTGTTGGAGACCACCGTCAGGTCGCGGGTACCTTTGCGCTTGATTTCGGCAATGAGGTTTTCCGGAATGCCACACAGGCCAAAACCACCGGAGAGCACGGTCATGCCGTCTTCCAGGCCTGCCAGCGCTTCTTCATAGGACGCCACGCGTTTATCGAAACCTGCCATATGCACCTCTTTTATTGTTTGTGGTCCAGCCAGTAAGTCGAGTGTTGCGCCAGCGGATTGATTTGTTAAGTTGTTTTTTAAGGTTGATTGATTTAGAAAACAGCATAGTCCAATCGTCGTCCGGAGCTGCGTCATGACCGTTAAACAGATGCGTGCCTTTCTCGCCGTCGCGCAAAGCCTGAGTTTTGCCGCGGCCTGCGAGCGTTTGCACCTCTCTCAATCGGCGTTGAGCTTGACCATCAAGGGCTTGGAAGAAGGCTTGGGCGGGCGCCTGTTCAGCCGTAATACCCGTAACGTCGCGCTGACCCCTGAAGGCGAGTCCCTGCTGCCCCTGGCCCGCCGGTTGATTGCCGATTGGGACAACGCCGAAGACGAACTGCGCCAGCGTTTTACCTTGCAACGTGGCCGCGTCACGGTGGCCGCCATGCCCTCGTTCGCGGGGAACCTGTTGCCGCCGATCCTGAAGATATTCCGCGCCCGTTACCCTCAGGTGAACGTGACGGTGCATGACCTGATCAATGAACAGGTGCTGGAGATGGTGCGCGACCGTCAGGTGGAGCTGGGGGTGGCGTTCGAGCCGTCCGATGGTTCGTCATTGGTGTTCACGCCGTTGTATCTGGATCGCTTTGTCGCCGTGGTCCCGGGGGATTCACCCTTGGCACAGCGTGCTGAAATCGACTGGAAAGCCTTGTTGGAGCAGCCGTTCATCACCCTGCAGCGGCCTTCCACTGTGCGAGTGATGCTGGAAGAACACCTCGGTGCCTTGCAGATGAAACTGCCCGTTGCCTTGGAAAGCCATCAACTGGCGACGGTGGGCAAGATGGTTGCCAGCGGTTTGGGGGTTAGTGCAGTGCCAGCGTTATGCGCCAGGCAGATGGAGGAGGCGGGAGCCCATTGCATTACCTTGACTGGCCCGGTGATCGAGCGACCGATTGGGGTGCTGACCAAGCCGGGGCATGAACTGTCGGCGGCGGCGCAGGTGTTGTTTGATATCTTTCGGGATGAGGCGGGGAAGGGCAGGTTTCCAACTTTTTAAATCAGTAAATACAAATGTGGGAGCTGGCAAGCCAACTCCCACATTGATTGAGTACTACCTAGTAGTAACGGTCGATCACTTTAACTTGCGAGCTGTCTTTGAAAGACGCCCAGGCATTGTTAAGTGTGTCGAACACTTGCTCGATAAAGTTGCGATCAGCGGCGGCCTTCTTGCCGACATAACCCTGGCCACGGCGGTACATCTTCAGGCGCGCCGCCAGCTCACGGTTGTTACGGTCAAACTCGGCTTCTTCGGTATGGGGCGCCAGGCAGTCAATTTGCACTTCGCCCGATTTGCCAATCCACAGGATATGGTCGTCGAGTGTGTCTTTCTGCGCTGCGAACATCTCAGCCAATTCATCGATAGTTGGTTGGTTGTTCAAATTCATGTGTAAGCCCCTTGACCAGTTGGCGATCTATCAGTTGATTCGTTAATACCAGTAAGTTGTCTCCGGTCACTAAAACCGGGCGTCAGCGACGGGCTGCCGAATACGGGCAGGGTCTTGAAGCTGATGCATGTAGTCTTTCTGATGAACTGCTACGCAATGCTCTGATTGCGAAGACAAGCCGCGTTTGAGCGCCTTGTACCTGTCCCTTCCGGGGCCGGTCAGCTTCATCGATCTGCCTTGTGGGCAGTGCACATCCGGAAAAACAGCTCGGCGGTCAGACGAGCCTGTTCAAAACGCTTGTTACCAACGCTCCCGATCCGGGAGACGTCTAGATCATGCAAGGACAAAAAGGTTACGTCAACGGTTATGTAGTGATTATTTTTGCTCACTACATAAATTGCCGTGGGGACGGGGGAATACGCGAAAACGTGACTTGGGCGTCATTTTCTGTGCGGTGGGTCGCGGGATTTTGGTGGCGGATTTACGCCGAACCCTGTGGGAGCTGGCTTGCCTGCGATGGCGGTGCGTCAGTGGGTACATGTATGCCTGACACACTGCTATCGCAGGCAAGCCAGCTCCCACATGTTGATGTGTCGCTATCTCAATCTCTCGGTCAATAAGGGTAACAGTTGCTCGCAAGACGCCTGGATCTTCACCTGCAACAACTCATCCCCCCGAGTCTTGCCCAGGTTGATGGCAATCACCGGCTTACCCTGTTCAACCATAGCCTTGCACAGGCGAAACGCCGAATAGGCCATCAGCGACGACCCCACCACCAACAGCCCTTCGGCATGCTCTACCGCCGTCATTGCTTTGAGCGCCGTCGCCGGCACGACGTTTTCGCCAAAGAACACCACATCCGGTTTCAGTCGTTCGCCATTGCAGTGCGGGCAGCGGGGCATCTGGAAGCGCTGTTCAAACGCCGGATCAAGCAAGGTGTCGCCATCCGGCGCTTGCACCGCATGAACCTGTGCCATGTGCGGGTTATCGACCTCCATCTGCCGCTGGATCACGTCGCGCTCGCTGCGCAGTTGGCAATCCAGGCACAGCACCCGATGCAAGCTGCCATGGAGCTCGATCACATCCTGGCTGCCGGCCTGGTCATGCAGGGTGTCGACGTTCTGCGTGATCAGCCCGCTGATATGGCCACGGTGCTGCAGCGTCGCGAGCGCCAGGTGGGCCTTGTTCGGCTGGGCAATGCGCACCCGTGGCCACCCCAGCATCGCCCGCGCCCAGTAGCGGCGCCGCGCCTCGGGAGTGGCGAGGAACTCCTGGTACATCATCGGTGGCTTGCCCCGGCGTACACCTTCCCCGTCCCGGTAATCCGGAATACCCGAAGATGTACTTATCCCTGCGCCGGTCAGCACCAGGAAACGCCGGCCGGACATGGCCCGGTGCAGAGTATCGAGGTGGTCTTCCTGATGGTCCAGCGTGTCGAGCATGGGTTCCCCCTATTCGCCGCGGATGTACTGTTCCAGTTGCTGGATCAAGGCCGCTTGTTCGGCAATTGCTTCCTTGACCAGGTCACCGATAGACAGCAGGCCCAGCAGTTTGCCGTCTTCGACCACCGGCAGGTGGCGCAGGTGACTGTCGGTCATGATGTTCATGCATTCCTCGACACTCTTGTGAGTATCCACAGTGATCACCGGCGAGCTCATCACCTCATGGACCTTGGTGGTAACTGACGAGAGGCCCTTGAGCATGATTTTACGTGCGTAATCCCGTTCACTGATGATGCCGACCACCACGTCATCCCTGACCACTGGCAAGGCACCGACGTTTTTCTCCGACATCCGCACCAGCGCTTCAAATACGGTGTGGTCCCATTTGATCGTGTGGACATCCTGGTTTTTCTGGTCCTTGGCTTTCAGCAGTTGTGCAACGGTCTTCATGGCGGCCACTCCGGTGTTGTTGTTGGTAGTCCAGATCCCCTACAGAATCCTAGACCGAACCCGCCGGAGCAAGGGCCAATGCGGCGTTAAACCTGTCGAAAAACGTCATGTGCCAGTCTTTTTTGGTATTTATCCCGCATTTGCCGGCTTTTTTCCGCGCTTGGGGTTGGTGCCAGCTTTACGTGGGGCGGCCTTGCGCTTCTTTTTCCACGGCGTCGCACCTCGGCCAGCCGGGCTGGCGGGGCCAGTGATAGTCATGCGCATGCCGTTACAGCGTGCCACCTGCTTGCTCATCCAAGCCGCTTGCTTGGCGACGAATTCCTCCAGGCTCATTTCGCCGCTTTGCACCATGTCCAGTGCCTGTTCCCAGATGGCGGTGGTGCCGGGGTCGGCGATGGCGCGGGGCACCGCGTCGATCAGGCTGAACGCGGCCGGGGTTGCCGACAGGGCCTTGCCGTTTTTCACCAGATAACCGCGATCCAGCAAGCCCTGGATGATCCCGGCGCGGGTGGCCTCGGTGCCGATGCCAGTGGTGTCCTTGAGTTTTTGCTTGAGCAACGGGTCCTCCACCAGCTTGGCGACGTTTTTCATGGCCTTGATCAGGTCGCCTTCGGTAAAGGGCTTGGGCGGCTGGGTCCACAGGTCTTTGAGGTTGACCTTGGCCACGGCATAGTCGTGGCCCTGCACCAGCGTCGGCAAAGCTTGGGGCGCAGGCGCTTCGCGACCTTTGGCGGGTGCCAGCGCTTCGGGCAAGGCGCGTTTCCAGCCCGGTTCAATAATGACTTTGCCCACCGCGCGCAACGCTTGGCCGGCACAGTCGAAATCGGCCTGGGTGCGGTCGTATTCATGGTTGGGCAGGAACTGCGCCAGGTAGCGCGCACGAATCAGCGTATAGACCGCACGGTGCTTGCCGGTCAGTTGGCTGACCTCCTTGCCGGCTCCGGTGGGGATGATGCCGTGGTGGGCGCTGACTTTCGCGTCGTTCCAGGCCCGCGAACGGCGCCGAGGGTCGATGTGCGACATCAGCTCGTTGACCGCCGTGTCCGCACGGCCCAGCGCCGCAAGGATCTTCGGCGCTTCACTGTGCTGGCTCAATGGCAGGTAGCCGCAATCGCTGCGCGGGTAGGTGATGGCCTTGTGGGTTTCGTACAGGGATTGGGCGATATCCAGGGTTTCCTGGGCACCCAGGCCGAGCTTCTTCGAACAGATCTCCTGCAAGGTGCCGAGGTCGAAGGGCAGGGGCGCCACTTCGCGCATGCGCTCGGTACGCAGCTTCACCAGCCGCGCCGTGGCGGCGTTGAGCATGGCGTCGGCGGTGTCCCGCGCCAGTTGCGGGTTGAGGCAACGGCCCTGGTCGTCACAGGCATCCTCAGGGGCGCGCCATTGGGCGGTGAAGGTCATGTGCTCGTGGCGCAGGTCGACATCAATGGCCCAGTAGGCCACCGGCACGAAGTCGGCAATGCTGCGATCACGGTCCACCACCAGGCGCAGGGTCGGGGTTTGCACCCGGCCTACCGGGAGTACGCCCTGGTAACCGGATTGGCGCCCCAGCAGGGTAAACAGGCGGCTCATGTTCATACCTATCAGCCAGTCGGCGCGCGAGCGCCCCAGGGCCGAGTGATACAGGCTGAAGGTTTCTGCACCGGGTTTGAGCGCCGCCAAGGCCTTGCGAATGGAGGCGTCGTCAAGTGCCGACAGCCACAACCGCTGGATCGGCCCGCGGTAGCGGCAGTGTTCCACCAGTTCACGGGCGATCATCTCGCCTTCACGGTCGGCGTCGGTGGCGATCACCAGTTCCTGGGCTTCCCCCAGCAAGCGCTTGACGGCCTTGTATTGGCTGGCGGTCTTGGGCTTGACCAGCATCTTCCATTTATCCGGGACCATCGGCAGGTCTGCCAGCACCCAGCGTTTGTATTTGGCGTCGTAGGCGTCGGGCGGGGCGGTTTCCAGCAGGTGGCCGATGCACCAGGTGACCGTGACTCCATTACCCAGCCAGCACCCATCGCCACGGCGGCTGGCGCCGAGCACGGCCGCGATATCCTTGGCCTGGGAGGGTTTTTCACAGAGGTACAGCCGCATGGTCATCACATCAGATCGGGTTGATGCCTTGCAGGATGCTTATTTGAAGGGGTTTGAGCAACCATTATCTGTATGGATGTACAGCAATTTGTGTGGGTGCCATACGCCGCTGTAGGAGCGAGCTTGCTCGCGAAGGTCGTTAACGATGACGCGGGGCGCCTGGTGCCCCGCGTTGCTCTCAGGTTCTTCGCGAGCAAGCTCGCTCCTACAGGGCAGAGGTATCAGTTGTTTTCGATATCCACATGCCGGGTTTCCTTGAGGCAGAACAACCCGACGATCAGGCTCACGCCCGTCACCACCACCGGGTACCACAACCCATAGAAGATATCGCCGGTGTACACCACCAAGGCAAACGACACCGTCGGCAGAAACCCGCCAAACCAGCCGTTACCGATGTGGTAGGGCAGGGACATCGAGGTGTAGCGGATGCGCGTCGGAAACAGCTCAACCATCAGCGCTGCCAACGGCCCGTAGCACATAGCAGCGATGAAGATCAGCACCACGATCAGCACCACCACCATCAGCTTGTTGACTTGGGCCACATCTGCCGAAGACGGGTAACCGGCCAGGGCCACGGCGCCACGCAGGGCCGCTTCATCAAAGCCGTCGATACGCACATCGCCCACGCTCACTTGCACCGGGCTGCCCGCAGGGGCGGCGGCGCTGCTGTAGGGCAGACCCTGTTTGACCAGGAAGGTCTTGACCTTGTCGCACGGGCTGTCAAAACGGGCCTTGCCCACCGGGTCGAACTGGAAGGTGCAGGTGGCCGGGTCGGCCAGTACGGTGATCGGCGCCTGTCGGCTGGCCTGGTCCATTGCCGGGTTGGTGTAGTGCGCCAGGCCCTTGAAGATCGGGAAGTACAGGGCGGTCGCCAGCAGCAGGCCGAGCATCAGCACTGGCTTGCGCCCGACCTTGTCCGACAGCCAGCCAAACAGGATAAAGAACGGCGCGCCAATTACCACGCTGATGATCAACAGCATATTGGCCAGGGCCGGGTCCATGCGCAGGAATTGGGTGAGGAAGAACAGCACATAAAACTGCGCCGCGTAGAAGGTCACCGCCTGCCCGCCGTTGATACTGAACAGCGCGATCAGCACCACCTTGAGGTTTTCCCATTTGCCGAAGGACTCGCGAATCGGCGCCTTGCAGGCCTTGCCTTCCTCTTTCATCTTCAAGAAAGCGGGCGATTCGTGCAGGCTCATGCGGATCCAGGTCGAGATGCCCAGCAGCACGATGGAAAACAAGAACGGAATGCGCCAGCCCCACACTTCGAACTGATCGCCGGTGAAGTAACGGCAGGCCAGCACCACCAGCAGCGACAGCAGCAGGCCGAGGGTGGCGGTGGATTGAATCCAGCTGGTGTGCAGGCCGCGCTTGCCCGGTGGCGCATGCTCGGCCACGTAGGTGGCGGCGCCACCGTACTCACCGCCCAGCGCCAGGCCCTGCAGCATGCGCAGCACAATGAGGATGATCGGCGCAGCAATGCCGATGCTGGCGTAGGTCGGCAGCAACCCGACGCAGAAGGTTGCCACGCCCATCAGGATGATGGTCACGAGGAAGGTGTATTTACGCCCGATCATATCGCCCAGGCGGCCGAACACCAGCGCACCGAATGGCCGCACTACAAAGCCTGCGGCAAAGGCCATCAAGGCAAAGATAAACGCCGTGGTGTCGTTGACCCCGGCAAAGAACTGCTTGCTGATCACCGCCGCCAGGGCGCCGTAGAGGAAAAAGTCATACCACTCGAACACCGTCCCCAAAGAGGAGGCGAAGATGACCTTTCTTGATTCGTTGGCGGTACTTGCACTGGCCGCCGAGCCCAGGGGTTGAGCATGTTCTGACATCGGGTGTCCCTCACAGTGATTATTTATTGTTGTTCCACTGTCGGCGCTGACCTCGGCGCCGCTATTTTTTCAACGTCTTCAATATCGTTAATGATTACGCGGGGTGCCTTGTAGTGCGCGGTGCCGTTGGGTTTTTCGCGAGCAAGCTCGCTCCTACAGTGTTTGGGGACAGGATCAGCTGCGCGGCCTTCTCCGCGATCATCAGCGTGGGTGAGCAGGTATTGCCGGAGGTGATGCGCGGCATGATCGACGCATCCGCAATGCGCAGGCCGGGAATGCCGTGTACGCGCAGCTGGCTGTCGACCACGGCGTCTTTGTCATCGCCCATGCGGCAGGTGCCCACCGGATGGAAAATCGTGGTACCGATCCGTGCAGCGGCCTCGTGCAGTTGTTCTTCAGTTTGCAGGGCTTCGCCGGGCAGGTATTCCACCGGTTTGAACTGGCTCAGGGCCGGAGCGGCGACGATGCGCCGGGTCAGGCGAATAGCGTCGGCGGCCACGCGCAAGTCTTCGGGGTGGCTGAGGTAATTAGGCTGTATCAGCGGCGCATCCGCCGGGTTGGTCGAACGGATATCCACCCGGCCGCGACTTTGCGGGCGCAGGTCGCAGACCGATGCGGTAAACGCCGGGAAGCCGTGCAACGGTTCGCCAAAGCGTTCCAGGGACAGTGGCTGCACATGGTATTGCAGGTTGGCCGAGGTCTGCTCCGGGCCGGAGCGGGCAAACGCGCCAAGCTGGCTGGGCGCCATCGACAGCGGGCCGCTGCGGTCGTACAGGTAGCGCAGGCCCATGCCCATCTTGCCCCACAATGTGCCGGCGATCTGGTTCAGGGTGCGGGCATTTTCCAGCTTGTAGATCAGGCGCAGTTGCAGGTGATCTTGCAGGTTGCCGCCAACGCCTGGCAGCTCGTGCACCACGTTGATACCCAGCGGCTTGAGCACATGGGAAGGGCCGATCCCTGAGCGTTGCAGAATGCCCGGCGAACCCACCGAGCCGGCGCACAGTACGATCTCTTTGCGCGCCTTCCAGCTCAGTGCCTGGCCGTGTTGGCGTCCCAGTACCTGCGAGGCACGACCGTTTTCCAGTAGCACACGCTCAACCTCTACCTCAGTCAGCACGGTGAGGTTGGGGCGCTGGCGGATCGGCTTGAGGAACGCCTTGGCCGCATTCCAGCGCACACCGGCTTTCTGGTTGACCTGGAAGTAACCGCAGCCCTCGTTGTCGCCCTGGTTGAAGTCATTGATATTGGCGATGCCGCTTTGGGCAGCCGCTTCACGAAACGCATCGAGGATCGGCCACGACAGGCGCTGTTGCTCGACGCGCCACTCACCGCCCTCGTTGTGGAATTCAGAGCCGCCGGCAAAATGGTTTTCGCTCTGTTTGAACAGCGGCAGTACGTCTTTCCAAGCCCAGCCCGCGTTGCCCGCCGCCGCCCAGCCATCGTAGTCCTGGGCCTGGCCACGCATGTAGATCATGCCGTTGATGGACGAGCAGCCGCCCAGCACTTTGCCCCGTGGGTAACTCAAGGCGCGCCCCTGCAGGCCGGCTTGAGGTTGGGTCTTGAAGCACCAGTCGGTGCGTGGGTTGCCGATGCAGAACAGATAGCCGACGGGGATATGGATCCAGGGGTAGTTGTCGCGGCCACCGGCTTCCAGCAGCAGGACACGGTGAGCCGGGTTGACGGACAGACGATTGGCCAGCAGGCATCCGGCAGGGCCGGCGCCGACGACGATGTAATCGTATTCAGCAGTTGCATTGGGCATCTGGGGTCTCGCTTGTTTTTCTTATTGGGCCCATCCTAGTTGTTAGTTTTCGTCTTAAAAATGTTAGTTTTTACCCACCCGCTGTGCGTTTTTAAACAACGCCGGCGGGCCCAGGCTCTGGAGGCGATATGTTCGACTGGAATGACCTGCGGTTTTTTCTCGAGTTGCAGCGCAGTGGCCGCCTGCTCACCGCCGCCCAACGCCTGAAAACCACGCATGCCACCGTGGCGCGGCACATCGACGCCATCGAGAAAAGCCTCGGCACGGCGCTGTTCGTGCAGCACGCCCAGGGCTATGAACTGACGCCTGCCGGCGAAGCATTGCTCAAACATGCCGAAGCTATGGAAAACGTGGCACTGCTGGCCGAAGACGAGCTCACCCACTCTGCGGCGCCCCTGGGCAAGATTCGCCTTGGTGTAGCCGAAGGGCTGGGCGTGATGTTTCTGGCCGCACGCATGGGCGGGTTGTTTGAACGCTATCCAGGTTTGGAGGTGGAGCTGGTCGCGGTGCCGCGTTTCGTCAGCATCCTCAATCGCGAAGCGGAGATCAGCATTCACTTGGAACGCCCCAGCGCCGATCAACTGGTGACGCGCAAACTCACCGATTATCGTCTGGCGCTGTACGCCAGCCGTGCCTACCTGGCGCGTAACCCGCCCATCGAAAAACGTGAAGACCTCTCTGCCCATGCCTGGATCGATTATGTCGATGACCTGCTGTTCAGCCAGGAATTGAAGTTCCTCAACAGCTTCTGCCGTAGCCCCCGGGTGGTGTTCCACAGCACCAGCGTGATCGCCCAGCACCAGGCGGCGCGTTCGGGGTTGGGCATTGCGGTGTTGCCATGTTTCATGGCGGCTGGGGATGGAGAGTTGGTGCCGTTGCTACCGGCGGAGGGTATCCAGCGCAGCTATTGGATCAGTTCGCGCCGGGAGCTGCACAAGTCGGTGCGGTTGCGGGTGTTGTGGGATTATGTGGTGGAGCTGTGCGCAAGGGAGCAGGGCTTGTTGCTCGGCGAATCCCGCTGACACACACGGATTAAAATGTGGGAGCTGGCTTGCCTGCGATGGCGGTGTGTCAGTCACCGATGGGCAAGCTGACTGGCCGTCATCGCAGGCAAGCCAGCTCCCACATTTGGATCGTGGTGTGTCAGGGACAGTCTAGAGCTTTACTACCTGATGCACCTGCTCGGCACAGGCCCGGGCCTCTTCAATCATCTTTCCGAACGCATCGCTGGTGACTTCGGCATGGGTCAGCCAGCGCTTTTTCTGGCTCAGGCGATAGTGATAGCGCAGCGAGCCGTCCTCCAGTTTTCCGTCCAGGTAGAGGTCGTACCAGGGCGAGCGTACCTTGCAGCCGGGGATGGCTTTTTCCATCTTCCCGCCTGCCAGGGTGTAGGTGTAGTCATAGGTTTCAGGATTGCCCAGGTAAAGGTCGGCCTGTTGCCCCTGGCGGCGATAGTTGATGTAGCCCTCCCAGCGGTCTTTCAAGGACGGGTCGGTGTAGACATAGTCATTGGCCAGTTTTTCCAGGGCGCGCTGATCGTTCATGCGGGCGGTGACGCTGTAGCCGTCATGTACCACAAAGCGGGTGGGTTCGCGGGTGATCTGGCAGTCGCTGATATCGTTGCCGAAGTTGGCGCAGATGTTCTGGTCGGTGGCGGTGGTGCCTTGCTGGCGGTCTGCGACGCTCAGTTGCATCAGCGGCAGGCGGCTGAAGGTAATAGTCGCCTTGACCGCGCCATCTCCCTCTTTGCCGTACTGCACCTGTTTGTCCAGGCGTATCGAGACTTCGGGGCGCTCCAGTGGGATGTGTTCTTCGCGCACCTGGCCCTGCGCATCGTTGACCAACACCCAGCGGTCCTGAATATCGGGCATGGTCTGGCCAGGGGCGAAGACCGGGTTGGTCGGGTCAAGCCACCACACCTGGCCATTCACTTCGGCACGCACGATGGCGTGGTTCGGCGCCTGGGTGCCAGGAATCAGCAGGGCATCGACCACGTCGCCACGGCTGACCCACGCGGTCTCAGCCTTGATGCCACTGGCTTTGAGCATGGCCGTCAGCAGCGTCGCCAGGTCCTTGCAGTCGCCGTAGCCGTGCTGCTCGATTTCCGCCAGGCTGAACGGCACATAGCCGCGCTCGGTCGCGCGCCAGTCACCCAGGTAGCGGTAGTGATCATTGATGTGCTGCATCATTGCCGCGACTTGCTCAGCTGGCGCCAGGCTGCGTGCGGCGGCCACGGCGGCGGCGGCTTGCGCCGGCAGGGTGGCGCCGAGGATCTGGTTGTAACGCTGGGCGAAATCACCGAAGTACGCCTGGCGGTCCACGGCGCTCCCCACTTCCAGGCGTGGGACGCGCAGTAGTGCGGCGGCGGAGGATTCATTGATGTAGTTGAGGTAGGTCGGGGCTTTTTGCACCACATCCAGGGTCTTGCCGTTGCTCGAAGGCGTTACCTTGAAACCGTCGAACAATTCACTTCGCCACTGGATCGGCCGTTCGGCGGTAAAGCGCGCCTTGAAGCGATCGCGGCGGGCTGAGCTGGGCCCGAATTTGAGCACATAGTGGAACTGGGTCATCAGCGGTTTGGCCGGGTAATGCTGGCGTACCGTGTAGCGGATCTGCGTGCCCACGCGCAGGTTGGGGAAGGCCAGGGAGGTTTGCTTGTCGCGGCTGAAGCCTTGGTCCGGGTTGGGTGCGCTGCGGGTATCGATTTGCGTGGCGGCCAGGGCGACGGGCTTGGCGCCAGGCTGGGTGGATTGAGCGCTGACCACTTCAAAGGTGTCGGCTTCGGAGTAGTCGAAGTCGATGCGCGAAAGCATTTCGCGGCCGTTGGCCTTGAGGATCGTGTAGCGGTAAGTGGTGGTGCAGTCTGTGCTGGCGTCGCGGTTGAAGTGGCAGTGCAGCTCGGTGTCACTGGCCAGCGGGGCTTCGGCTATGGGTTGCAGGGCTGCGCTGACGGAATGGGAAACCAGCCCCAGGCTGATGGCAATCAAAGGGCGGTGAAACGAAAAACGGTACATGGGCGCCTCGGGTGACACATTGAAACAGCTACCCGGCGGGTAGCGAGAAGGCGCCGGATGATAATGGATCTCAACGGCAAAGGCCAGGATTGTTCGACAATTTATCGGGCTGAAAGGCCCGTGCTAGAGCCTTTTGTTTGATTTGTGTCAAGGTTTCAGCAGTTCGAACTCTGCACTGGCCAGGCGTTCACCGTTGATCAAAACATGTATCCGATGCGTGCCGGGGTAGTGCTTGCGCGTGGTCAATTCGCGGATGTGCTGCTCGCGGTTGATGGTCTGCCGTTCGCCGGCGCCCAAGGTAAAAGCCTTGAGCTTGAACACTTTGGATGCGCTGTGGCCAGCGCTTTTTACGTAGTCGATGGCGTAGTCCACCACCAGTTTTTGCGCGTGGTTGGCGGTGGATTCCAGCTGGAATGACAGATTGATCCGCTCGCCCAATCGGATCACGGCGGGGGTGACGCTCAGTCCACGGATCGTCACCTCAGCCTTGGCTCCGGCCCCCATGATCGTCAGCGCGCGGGTGTCGCCTTGCTTGATCAAGCTGCGCAACGCATGGCGAGCGATCCAGGCGGTGTGGGCGTTGGCCAGGTTCCAGCCTTCGATCACGTTGAGCACCCAGTCGGGGTGGTCCTTGGTGATGTCATTGAGGTGGTTGGCCACCGACTTGCGCACATAGAGGCTGCTGTCGGCCCTGAGGTTATCCAGGATCGACGCACATATCTTGGGGTTGGCCTGCACGTTGGCGAGGCGAAACGACCAAGGCAGGCGAGGGCGTGAGCCTTCACTGGCCAGGCGGCGTACGTGTTCGTTGCCATCCAGCGACCATTGCTGCATCACTGCCAAGGTGCGCTCGAAGTCGTGCAGTAAGAAGTGGCGAATGGCGAACTCGGCCGAACCAAAGGTGGTGAAAAACTTCAGCGCGGCCATTGAACGTTTGAAATCACCCAGGCCATAACTCGCCACGTAATGCGCCAGGAACAGGCTGACAAAGCCGCTGTTGATGCGCGGTGCCAGAGCGTAAAGCAGCTTGAGGGTTTGCGCATAATCCAGCGGGATCACCGCGTGCAGGCTCTCGCTGACCCGGGCCATGCGTTGCATCACCGATAACTCGGCCAGCCCGACGCAAGCGTGCTGGAGAAAACCCTTGGCGTCGAACGCCGGGTACACCACAGTCATTTCGGTGGCGATGTGTTGCAGGCGTTCGATGTTGAAGATTTCCTTGAGGGCCGGGGCGGCTTGGTCGCTCATCTGCATTTCCATGGTGGGGTCAGAGAAACCAGCGATATTCTCGCGCATGGATCTCTTGTTGAAAGGCCAGGTGATCCTGGCGTTTGTTCTCGCAATACACTTCGACAAATTCCGCGCCCAGCTTGTCGCGCAGTATTGGTTGCTGCTGCATGGCACGCACGGCGTCGAGCATTTCCACCGGGAAATCGGTGCCGCTGTTGCGGTCTTCGTTCAATGGCGCGATGGGTTCGCGCTTGGCCTCAAGCCCGTGCTCCAGGCCCACCAGGATTGCCGCCAGCACCAGGTAAGGGTTGGCATCGGCGCTGGCCAGGCGGTGCTCGATCCGCAGGTTGCGCGGGTCGGACTCGGGGATGCGCACACAGGCATCGCGGTCTTCAAAGCCCCAGCTCGCCCGCGTCGCAGCGTTGACCGTGCCGCCCAGGCGACGGAAGGCGTTGTGGTTGGGCGAGAAGATCGGCATGCAGTGGGGCAGCAATTCCAGGC
Source organism: Pseudomonas sp. DWP2-2 (assembly GCF_049897065.1). Classification (NCBI taxonomy): domain Bacteria; kingdom Pseudomonadati; phylum Pseudomonadota; class Gammaproteobacteria; order Pseudomonadales; family Pseudomonadaceae; genus Pseudomonas; species Pseudomonas sp. DWP2-2. The sequence goes on from NZ_JAFCVN010000004.1 coordinate 160,437, forward strand.
AACCGGCTACGGCGTGGCGCAATGGCTGCTGCTGATGGGCCGCTAGCAAGTTATTGCCCGCTGCGTCGTAAAGGCTGACATGCACGTGCATGCCGCTGCCGGGAAATTGCAGATAGGGTTTGGCCATGAAGCTGGCGCGGTAACCATGCTTGAGCGCAACGCCACGGGTGCTGCGGCAGAACAGGGCGGCCCAGTCGGCGGCGCGCAGGCCGTCATCGCAGTGGCCGAAGTTGATCTCGAACTGGCCGGGGCCGATCTCGGCGGTGATCACCGTGATGTCGATGCCTTGGTCCTTGGCGGTTTGCGCCATGTCGTCGAGCACGTCGCTGAAACGCGACAGCCGTTCGATATGCAGGTTGGGCTGGTCGTCGGCATCCCCACTGAGCGGGTCGCGGGCGAATTGCGGCAGGCCGTTTTCCAGCTGTTTATCGAACAGGTAGAACTCCAGCTCAAACGCCACCACGGGATGAATGCCCTGATGCTGCAAGCGTTCCAGGACCTTGGCCAGGACTTCGCGGGGTTCGAACTCGATGGGCGCTTCGGTGCCGTCCGAGGTGATGAGCATTTGCCCCAATGGCTGCGACTCCCAGTTCACCGGTTTGAGCGTGCCGGGCACCAATCGGCGATTGGCGTCCGGGTCGCCATCGTTGAAGCAGTAGTCGCCAATCTTGAACAACCCCCCCTGGACCCCCAGCAATACCGCATTCTGCGGCAGCTTCAGCGGGCTGCCGGCGGCGACTTTTTCAAGCATCTCCACGGGGTAGCGCTTGCCGTAGAAATGCCCGGGAATGTCTAGGGCGATCAGGTCGACATAGCGCACGTCGGGGTGGTTCTGGCGAAAGCTACGTACTTCGGCCAGCAACGTGGAGGAATGGCTTTTCACGGGTGCAGCTCCTAGTTGTAAACCCACAAGACGCGGGCGGGCAGGTCGGTCAGGTTGGCGTAGCGGCAGTGGGCGAAACTGGCGAGGTGGAAACTGTCGCCGGGGCTGAGGGTGACTGGCGCGGCTTCGTCATCCACCCACAGGGTCAACTCGCCTTCGAGCACAAATCCGGCCTGTTCGGCACGGTCGCTCATGCTCTGTTCGCCGCTGTTGGCACCGGGGGCCAACAGGCTGTCAAGCATCGAGAACGCACCGTTCATGCTCGGCGACACCAGGATGTCGGTGATGCCATTGGCGTAATACACCGTGCGCCGCTCGTTGGGGCGTGTGACCCAATCCACCGCCTTGGGTTTGGGCAGGCTGTAGAAATAGGTGGTGGGCACATCGAGGGCGTGGCTGATGGCGGTTAAATCGGCCACGGTCGGGCGCGACAGGCCACGTTCGACCTGGGACAGAAACCCCACCGACCGTTCGATTTTTTGCGCAAGTTGGGCCAGGGTGAGCTTCTTGTGCTTGCGCAGGTCGTGGATCAGCGCCGCGAGGGTGGCGAGTTCTTCTTGAGGGGTCATGAAATTTAATTCGAATAATTTCATGAAAAATTACACGATTATTTTCACGCTCGCAAACCCTATGCACAAACCCTTGTGGCGAGGGAGCTTGCTCCCGCTGGGCAGCGAAGCGGCCCCAACCCATTCACCGCATGCGTTCAGTGGATGCGCGGTGTGGCTTTTTGGGGCTGCTGCGCAGCCCAGCGGGAGCAAGCTCCCTCGCCACAGAGGATTGGGAAATATGGGGAAACTGTATTGGGCAGGGACATCTCAGGTGCCTGCTAGGTTGAATGGACCATTCAACCATTCAGGGGAGCAAAGGATTGCTTCACAAGCCCAACTCTCATTTGTTGCGACGTGGCCGTTATTCAGAACCTGGTCGAGCTTATTTGGTGACTGCCGTGGTTTATCAACGTCGCCCGGTATTTGCCGATCTTTACCTGGGGCGGCTATTGGTTGCCGAGCTCAAACGAGCCCATGACCTTGGACTGGTCAACTCGCTGGCTTGGGTCATTATGCCGGACCACCTTCACTGGTTATTTGAATTGCGAGGCGCGACGCTGCCTGAAGTGATGAAACGGGTGAAGTCGCGCAGCACACTGACCATCAACCGAGCCCGTCGCACGCACGGTGCTTTTTGGCAGTACGGCTATCATGATCGTGCGGTGCGGGCCGATGAAGACCTTATCAAGGCTGCTCGCTACATCATCGCCAACCCACTGCGAGCCGGACTGGTCGAGCATGTTGGCGACTACTCGCTCTGGGACGCCGCCTGGCTATAACGGTGTACCCCCCTGTGGCGAGGGAGCTTGCTCCCGCTGGGCCGCGAAGCTGCCCCAAAAAGCCCGACCGCGTACCCACTGAAAACATGCGGTGAATGGATTGGGGCCGCTGCGCATCCCGGCGGGAGCAATCTCTGGCCACAGGGAAATACGGCTGAATGATTACGCGCCGCCGCGGTCGGAATCTGGGTACGCACCATTAATTGAAGGAGCACCCCATGAAGTCGAAAACCTTAGCCGCTTGCCTGCTGGTCGCTGCCAGCTTTTCCTCCGTCAGCGCTGTAGTGCAGGCCGGCGATACCCCTCAGGAAACCGTGCAACCTTCAAACATCAACGCTCGTGATTTGAAAGAAGGCGACCGCGCTCCGGATATCCTGATGCGCAAGGAGTCGGCCATCAGCGATTGGAAAAAGCGCGGCCTGAAGCAGCCCGAAGAAGAAAGCCAGTGGGCGCGCGTAGGCGACAAGTACGTCCTGCTCAAGACCACCAACGGCACCATCCTCGAGATTACGCCAGTCAAGAAATAATCCCGCCGGGGCATCTGCTCGTTTCATGTTTCTTGCGTTAAGGTAACCGACCGCAATGGTCGCGTTACCTTTGAAGAACGAGAGCAGGATGCTTGCCACCATCAGAAACTACCCCCGCACCGTGAACCTGTTGCTGTGCGCCACGTTGCTGCTTACGCTGGCCAAGGCCATCACTTTTCCTTATCTCGTGATCTACCTCACCAGCCATTTCGCCTTGGACATTACCCAGGTCGGCCTGGTAATCGGCAGTTCGCTGATCGTCGGTTCGCTACTCAGTGTCTACGGTGGTTTCCTGGTCGACCGCATCAATAGCTATCGCCTGTTGCTCGGCTTGAGCCTGGTGTTTGTGCTGGGGTTTATCGGCACGGTGCTGGCGCAAAATATCTGGTCGTTCTATGGCTACCTGATCCTGATCAACCTGGCCTACGCCGTCATCGATATTGCGGTGAAAGCCGGCTTCGCCAGCCTGCTGCCCGAAGACGCGCGCAGCGAAGTGTTTTCCATCAAATACACGCTTACCAATATCGGCTATGCCGTGGGGCCGTTCTTTGGCGCGATGGTGGCCAAGCTGGATATCAGCCTGCCGTTTATTCTGTCGGCGCTGTTGGGGCTGGGGTTTTTTCTGCTGTACGGGCGCTGGGGTGACCGTAACTTGGCCACGGTGGACGCCACGCAAAAGCCGCTGCCGTTCCTTGCCGTCGCCCGCGTTTTGCTGCAGGACCGTCGCCTGGTGTGCTTCACCCTCGGCGGTTTACTCAGCGCGGTGGTGTTCGGCCAGTTCACGGCCTATCTGTCGCAATACCTGGTGACCACCACGACCGCCGAATACACCTACACGGTGATCAGCGCGGTGCTGACCACCAACGCCGTGCTAGTGATTGCCTTGCAGTACTTGATTGGCCGGCGCATCTCGCACCGTTACCTGAGCCAGTGGCTGATCGCTGGCTTGAGCATGTTCATGCTGGGGTTGATTGGCTTCGGGCTGTCCACCAGCGTGGTGGGCTGGGTGCTGGCGATGGCGGTGTTCACCGTCGGGGAGATCATCGTGTTTCCGGCCGAATACATGTTTATCGACCGAATTGCCCCAGACCACCTGCGGGGCATGTATTACGGGGCGCAAAACCTGTCCAACCTCGGTGCGGCGCTGGGGCCGGTGCTGTGTGGGCTGGTGTTGGCCAGCCTGCCGGCCCATTACATGTTCTACATGCTGGGGGCGTTTATCGTTGCCGGCGGGGTGTTTTATTTCATGGGAGCGGCGATAAAGGCAAATCATCCAGCGTGAGCTTGCCGACGTTGTTGCTTTGCAGCTCGTAGCGCAACTCATCCACCATTTTCGCTACTTCCTGCGGGGTCTGCAGGCGGTTGGTGCTGATGCCGGTAACCACCAGGTCGACGCGGCCGGTCTCGGCATCGTAGACCTTGAGGGTCAAGGACGCGTCCCGGCACAGGGTGAATTCGCACGTCAGCGGTGACAGGCCTTCTTCGATGCAGTTGCGCAGCTGAGAGAGGGTAAACATGCGGGTTCCTTCTAGGCATAAATACGATCCCTTGAAGGTTATTGCTTGCACCGCCGCTCAATAAGGCGAATTCGCACTAGTCGCACTAGTGCATTTGCAGGGTCAGGGTTTGTTTTTCAGGCGCAAATCGCTGGCAAACAGCCCGCGTTCACGGGCCCAGACGATCGCTGCACTACGGCTGTGCACCCCCAGCTTGGAATACACCGTGGCCACATGGTTGCGCACGGTGTTGGGCGCCAGTTTCAGGCGCGAGGCGATTTCTTTGTCCGCCAAGCCCTCGCAGATCAGGCCCAATACATCGCGCTCGCGGGCGGTTAGGTCGGTGAAGGAAACATTCGGCAGGTTGGGGCTGTTGACGCTCTTGGCGTTGGCCAGCTTCTCGATCAGGGTCTGGCTGAACCAGGACGCGTCCTGCATGACTTCCTCAATGGCCGCCACCAGTTCCAGCTCCGAGCGTTTGCGCTCGGTGATGTTCATCAGCACCATCAGGTAGCAGGGCACGTCCTGGATAATCACGGTGTCGGCGGATACCACGCAGTCGATCACCTCGTTGCCTTTCTTGCGCACCTTGAGGTCCTGGCCTTCAAGGTTGCCGGCTTTTTCCAGGGTGGCGAACAACTGCGCGCCGGCCTGGGGGCTGTCGATGAAGTTGATGTCTTCGATGGATTTGCCGATCAATTCCTCGCTGATGTAGCCGGTGATGCTCATGAAGGCTTCGTTGATGTCTACCACCTGGCGGTTGTCGGCACTGCATACCAGGGTCGGCACGGGCGTCAGGCGGAAGGATTTGGCGAAGCGTTCTTCGCTCTGGCGCAGGGCGATCTCGGCTTTGCGCCGAGGCTCCAGGTCGGTGAAGGAAAACAGCATGCAGTCTTCCTCGTTCATGTCCAACGGTTGGCCGGCGACGATCACCAGTTTGCTGCCACCTTCGGGCAGTCTCAGTTCGGCCTGCATCTGCGGGATGGTCGCGCCTTCGCCCAGGCGCTGGATCGCCAGGTCCTTGCGCTCGGCCTGTTCCAGCACATCCAGTTCATACACAGATTTGCCGATGACCTGGTCGCGGTTGTAGCCGGTCATCTCCAGAAAACCCTGGTTGACCTTGATGTAGCGCAGGTCGCTGAGGCGACAGATCACCGCGGGCGCCGGGTTGGCGTTGAAGGTTTTCTCAAAGCGTTGCTCGGCGCTGGCCCATTCGGTGGCGTCGCTGAGGATCAGTACCAGCAACTCAGGTTCACCCTGGGCATCGGTCAGCACCAGGCTGCGCAGGCGATGTACCCAACTGCGGTGTTCGTCGTCGGCGGGTGTGACTTCCACCACCACATCGCTGAACTCTTCGCCGGCAGCCACGCGGCTGAGGGGGTAGCTGTCCAGTGGCAAGGGATGGTTGTTGCGATAGCGCAGGGCAAAGCGTTTGGCGTACGCCTCGGTATTGGCGCCCAGTTCCTTGACCTCGCTGACCCCATGCATGGTCAACGCCGCTTCATTGGCCCAGAGAATGGTCTGGTCGACCTCGGCCAGAATCACACCGTCGGACAGCCCGGAGATGATGGTTTGCAGTTGGCGGCGGTTGGTTTCTTTGGCGAGAACATCCTGGGTCATAACGTCTCCGATTAGGGCAGGGCAAGGCACATTGGGTTACGACATCCTGGCTTCAGGATAGTGCAGAGTAATTACCCACGGGGCAGTGCGAATGCACCAGACCACCTGGTGCATATGGGCCAGGACTGAACGTATGTCGTTTCGCCACACTCACACCCATCAAGGCACATTGCCTTGCTCCTCAATTTGAAAAGGACCTTTGTATGACCACTGTCTATGAAACCAATCGATCGCTGTTTCGAGTGTCGTGGAGCTCGGTATTGGCCGGTAGTGCAATCGCACTGGTCACCTACCTGGTCTTGAGTGTGTTGGGCACCGCCATTGGCGCCAGTGCCGTTGACCCGATGGAAGCGGGCAACCCGTTGAGCGGTTTTGGCACGGGTGCGGGTATCTGGTTGTTTGTATCGACTCTGGTCGCCATCGCGTTCGGCGCGTTCGTGGCCGGCCGCACCGCGCCGGATCGTGGCGGCCTGCATGGGGTGCTGACCTGGACCTTGACCACCTTGCTCACCACTTGGCTGTTGGCGGGCCTGGCTTCCAGCGTGGTCGGTACGGCCGGCAACGTGGTGGGTAAAGGTCTGTCTGCTGCGGGCAGTGGCATTGCTGCCGCCGCGCCGGGGATTGGCAATAGCATCAAGCAACAGTTGAACGAGCAGGGCATCGAGTTGGACTGGAACAGCCTGCAAGGCCAACTGGATACCTTGCTCAAGCAGAGCGGCAAGGCTGAACTGGACCCTGCCAATGTCGAGCAGAAAGCCGATCAGGCAGCTGTCGATGGCAAGCAGTCGGCTACCGATGCAGCGACCAATCCTGCCCAGGCCGGTGATGAGCTCAAGCAATGGTTCGAACGTGTGAAAGCGTCCGGCGAGCCAGCATTGAATGCAGCGGATAAAGAGGCGCTGGTCAACATCGTCGCGGCCCGCACTGGCAAGAGCAAAGAAGAAGCCACGCAGATCGTCGACAACTATGCCCAGGCTTATCAGCAAGCCATGCAAAAGGTTGATGAGCTGAAAAAGCAGGCTGAACAGAAAGCCCGTGAAGCCGGTGAAGTCGCTGCCAAGCAACTGTCCCGCGCGGCCTGGAGCACCTTGGCCATGCTGCTGTTGGGTGCGGCGTTGAGCTTCTTTATTGGTCGTATCGCGCTGACTACCCGTCGCGTGCCTTTGGCTTAAAGATGTCTGCGGCAAGGACGCCGCCGGTGTGAAGGGGTAAAATGCTGGCATTTTACCCTTATCCCACAAAGGTGACCCTTGAGCGCAGGCAAAGCCGTCGGACTGTTATTACTCACTTCCCTGTTGGCGGCGTGCGGCACCTCGCCGCCACGCACGCCCAACGACCTCTGCGGTATCTTCCGCGAAAAAGACGACTGGTACGACGCCGCCAAGGTCACGCAAAAGCGCTGGGGCGTACCGATCCAGGTGCCGTTTGCCATCATGTATCAGGAGTCGGGCTTTCGCCACGACGCCAAGACCCCGCGTAAATACCTGCTGTGGATCATCCCATGGGGCCGCGTCTCCACCGCTTCCGGCTATGCCCAGGCCAAGGATGAAGTATGGAACGACTACCGCAAAGCCACCGGCCGCAGCGGCGCTGATCGCGAAGACTTCGACGACGCGATCGACTTTATCGGCTGGTACATGGACAAGACCTACACCATCAACGGCGTCTACAAATACGATGCCTACGGCCAGTACCTGAACTACCACGAAGGCTGGGGCGGCTACCGCCAGCGCACCTATGCCAGCAAAGCCTGGCTGCCGCCGGTAGCGAGCAAGGTACAGGCGCGTTCGCAGATGTATGCGCGCCAATATGCCGGGTGCAAGGATGAGTTGGGGCGCGGGTTCTGGAGCCGGTTCTGGCATTGGTTGTAAAGGGTCGACACGGCGACCTCTGAATGCATGCAGATTCAATGTGGGAGCTGGCTTGCCTGCGAAAGCGGTCGTGCAGTCACAGGTGCATTGACTGACACACCGCCTTCGCAGGCAAGCCAGCTCCCACATTGGATTCTGACGCGGCTGTATGCATTCCAGCGAACGGTCCACCATCACGTTGGCCATTTTCCTGCACTTGCCAAACCCCTCCGATTCTGGGAAAACCCCAGCCTTTGGCCCCTTCAATGAGAACCCCATGAGCAACGACGAACTACAGGTCACCGACATCCGCCTGGGCGACGGCAAAGCCGTGGTCAAAGGCGCGCTGATCACCACCCAATACACCGGCACCCTGGAAGATGGCACGGTGTTCGATTCCTCCTGGGAGCGGGGCAAACCGTTCCAGTGCGTGATCGGCACTGGCCGCGTGATCAAGGGGTGGGACCAGGGCTTGATGGGCATGCAGGTTGGCGGTGTACGCTCGTTGTATGTACCGGCGCACCTGGCCTATGGCGAGCGCTCGATGGGCGCGCATATCAAACCCAACAGTAATCTGCGCTTCGAAATTGAATTGCTGGAAGTGCTGACACGGGATGATTGAAGAGGTTGAACATGGACGTTGATCCACAGGTGTTGCCTGGCAGTTTCCTCGAAGGCATTCGGGTGGTTGAGCTGCTTGGCTGCGATGAAGCTGAGCTGCAGCAGTTTTTTGAACAGGCGCCGGCTTACTTCATCGCGGTGAATGGCGAACCGGCTACCCCGTCCGAAGCACGGGAAGAATTACGCGGCCAATTACCCGCCGGCTGGCATTGCAGCCGCCTGTACTGGCTGGGTTACCGAGATGCGCAGGGCCACCTGGTCGCCGTGGTGAATATCGCCGCGGATTTGCTCGCCACCGGGGTGTGGCACATCGGGTTGCTGCTGGTGCATGCGCGCTGGCACGGCAGCGGGCTGGCGCAGCGCTTGCACGCGGACCTTGAGGCCTGGGCGGTGGCGAAGGGCGCCCAGTGGCTGCGGCTGACGGTAGTGGTGGGCAATACCAGGGCCGAGCGTTTTTGGCCCAGACTTGGCTATGTACAGGTGCGTACCCGCGAGGGCATCACGATGGGTCGGCAGGTGAATAAGGTGTCTATCCAGGTAAAGGGTGTTGCCAGCGTGAGCATTGAAGACTACGTGGCGTTGGTTGAAAGGGATCGACCTGATACGCCATAGCCAGGGATGTACATCAATCCCAGGTAGACGCTGATCGAGCTGACGCACCGCGATCCAAATGTGGGAGCTGGCTTGCCTGCGAAGACGGCCTGACAGTCAACACAGTTGGACCGTGTACATATCCATTCCTGCGGTAACGGCTACTCAGGGTTCCGCTTTTATAGCGGCTCACTTTTGAAAAGCCGGACTGCCGGCCCAGACAAAAGTAAGCAAAACGCTCTTTCCTGAACCCATCCTGAAGAATCTTCTTATTCACCAGGCTGGCACTTTCCTACGGTTTACTCCGCCAACATCGGGGCGTAAGCTTCGCGCGTTTTCATCAATAGCGGAGACCCTCAGTGGGTACTTGTTCGAGTGACAGTCGTCGGCCGGTTTCGGTAACCGGCCTCTACTTGGCAAGGTAACGCGCATTTTCCAGATGCCGTTGTCTCGCCTCATAAAGCGAGAAGCGGCATCCCGGCGGTGGCCACTCCTGGCAACTGCCTGATTCCCTCTCATCGACGCTGACCAGCACCTGGGTAACGCCTGGATGCTACGGACGCGCCTGCCTGTTACGGCGGGCGGGCCAGGTTCGGCTGTGCCTGTGTGACGGGCGCGGTGTGGACGGGCAGTACCTGCACGACGGTTTTTCCTCGCGCAGGAGTTACACCATGAACCTCACTTTGCTCAAAGAGTTCTTCGCCGGTTTCCTGCGGACCCGGCATATCGCCCGGCATTTTCGCCGCCTGGCGATGCTGGAAACCGTGACCGATGCCAGCGTCAGCCGCGAAGTACCGCCCAGCCTGGCGCAGACACTGGTGGCCTCTGCCAACCGCAGCACTGTGCAATTGCTGGGCGTGCTGGGCAGCCACGCCGAGGGCTTGAGCACTCAGGAAGCCGACGCCCTGCGCGTGCAATACGGCCTTAACGAAGTCGAGCACGAACAGCCGCTGCCGTGGTGGGTGCACCTGTGGCATTGCTACAAGAATCCGTTCAACCTGCTGCTGACCCTGTTGGCGGTGATCTCTTGGCTGACCGAAGACATGAAGGCCGCCACGGTGATTTTCTCCATGGTGGTGCTCTCGACCCTGTTGCGCTTCTGGCAGGAGGCCAAGTCTAACAAGGCCGCCGACGCCTTGAAGGCCATGGTGAGCAATACCGCGACGGTGCTGCGCCGCGAGTCTGCCAAGCGCATTGAACTGCCGATCAAGCAACTGGTGCCAGGCGATCTGATTGTATTGTCGGCCGGCGACATGATCCCCGCGGACTGCCGCGTGCTCAGCGCCAAGGACTTGTTCGTCAGCCAGGCGGCGATGACCGGCGAATCCATGCCGGTGGAAAAGTTCGCCCACCAGCAGGACGCCCACACGCGCAACCCGCTGGAGCTGGAGAACATTCTGTTTATGGGCACCAACGTCGTGTCCGGCGCCGCCACGGCGGTCATCCTCGCCACCGGCAACAGCACGTATTTTGGTGCCTTGGCGCAACGCGTCACGGCGACGGACCGTGCGACCACCTCGTTCCAGCAGGGGGTCAACAAGGTCAGTTGGTTGCTGATTCGCTTTATGTTCGTGATGGCGCCGCTGGTGCTGTTCATCAACGGCTTCACCAAGGGCGACTGGACCGAGGCGTTGCTGTTCGCGCTGTCGATTGCGGTAGGCTTGACCCCGGAAATGCTGCCCATGATCGTCACCTCGACCTTGGCCAAGGGCGCGGTGTTTCTGTCGCGCAAGAAGGTCATCGTCAAGCGCCTGGACGCGATCCAGAACTTCGGCGCCATGGACGTGCTGTGCACCGACAAGACCGGCACGCTCACTCAGGACAAGATTTTCCTGGCGCGCCATGTGGACGTGTGGGGCCAGGAGTCGGACGACGTGCTGGAAATGGCCTATCTCAACAGCTACTACCAGACCGGCCTGAAAAACCTGTTGGATGTGGCCGTGCTCGAGCATGTGGACATCCATCGTGAGCTGAAAGTCGGTACCGCGTTCCACAAGGTCGACGAGATCCCATTCGACTTCAACCGCCGCCGCATGTCGGTGGTGGTGGCCGAGGAGCACCAACCGCACCTGTTGATCTGCAAAGGGGCGGTGGAGGAAATTTTGTCGGTGTGCAATCGCGTGCGTCATGGTGACGTCGATGAGGCACTGACCGACGAACTGCTGGCGCGCATTCGCCAGGTGACCGCGGCCTTTAACGAAGAAGGGCTGCGGGTGGTGGCGGTAGCGGCGCAGCCGATGCCGGCAGGACGTGACACCTACACCCTGGCCGATGAAAACAACCTGACGCTGATCGGCTACGTGGCGTTTCTCGACCCGCCCAAGGAAAGCACCGCGCCCGCCCTCAAGGCCCTGAAGGCCCACGGCGTGGCGGTGAAAGTGTTGACCGGCGACAACGAACTGGTCACGGCGAAGATCTGCCGCGAAGTGGGCCTGGAGCAACAAGGCTTGCTGATGGGCAACGACATCGAGTCGATGAGCGACGCCGAACTGGCCCTGGCCGTGGAAACCACCAATGTGTTTGCCAAGCTCACGCCCAGCCACAAGGAACGCATCGTGCGGCTGCTCAAGGCCAACGGACATGTGGTCGGCTTTATGGGCGATGGCATCAACGATGCTCCGGCGCTGCGCACGGCGGATATCGGGATTTCGGTGGACAGTGCGGTGGACATCGCCAAGGAAGCGGCTGACATCATCCTGCTGGAGAAGAGCCTGATGATCCTGGAGGAGGGCGTGCTGGAAGGCCGGCGCACCTTCGCCAACATGCTCAAATACATCAAGATGACCGCCAGTTCGAACTTCGGCAACGTGTTCTCGGTGTTGGTGGCCAGTGCCTTTATCCCGTTTTTGCCGATGCTGCCGATGCACCTGCTGGTGCAAAACCTGCTGTATGACATCTCGCAGATTGCGATTCCGTTCGACAACGTCGATGACGAGATGCTTGCCACGCCGCAACGCTGGCAGCCGGGGGAAGTGGGGCGCTTCATGTTGTTTTTCGGGCCGATCAGTTCGATCTTCGACATCACCACGTTCGCACTCATGTGGTATGTGTTTGATGCCAACACTCCAGACCACCAAACGCTATTTCAATCCGGCTGGTTTGTGGTGGGGCTGCTGACCCAGACCCTGATCGTGCACATGATTCGCACGCCAAAAATCCCATTCCTGCAAAGCCGCGCATCGCTGCCGTTGATGTTGATGACCGGCGTGATCATGGCCGTGGGGATATTCCTGCCGATGGGGCCTTTGGCGCACTACTTCAAATTGCAGGCGCTGCCGTCGCTGTACTTCGTGTTCCTGCCGGTGATTTTGCTGGCTTACATGGCGCTGACTCAGGCAGTGAAGGGCTACTACATTCGCAGGTTTGGCTGGCAGTAACAGGTTCCATGCAACATCGCAAATCCTGTGGGAGCCGGGCTTGCCTGCGATGACGGTGTATCAGTCGCCAGATTCATTGGTGGTGTACCGCTATCGCAGGCAAGCCAGCTCCTACAGGGACCTGCGAGTTACCAATGTGCCGCTGCATTCATGGAGATTTCTTATGCAGGCAATCAACAACATCAACCTCAACTCCCTGGTCGACACCGTGGTCAGCCTCAGCGCTGCGTTTATTCTCGGCGGCCTCATCGGGTTCGAGCGCCAGTACCGCCAGCGCACCGCCGGCTTACGTACCAATGTGCTGGTGGCGGTGGGCGCGGCGATCTTTGTGGACATGGCCAACCGACTGGGCGGTGCGGAAGGCGCGGTGCGCGTGGTCGCTTACGTGGTGTCGGGCATCGGCTTCCTGGGGGCGGGTGTGATCATGCGGGAGGAGGGCAATGTGCGCGGGCTCAATACGGCCGCCACCCTCTGGGCTTCGGCCGCGGTGGGTGCCTGCGCTGGCGCCGACCTGATCCTCGAGGCGTTGCTGGGCACGCTGTTTGTGCTGGCGGCCAACACCTTGCTGCGGCCGATCGTCAACAACATCAATCGTCAGCCCTTGGACGTGGTGTCGGCAGAGGTCACCAATATCCTCTATGTCATTGCGCGCCGCAGTCAGCAACAGGCCGTGATGGTGTTACTGGAAGCCGAGTTGGCACGCTGCAACTACCCTGCCAGCGACGTCGACGTGCGACCGTTCGGCAGTGACGAAGTGGAAATCGAGGCCATCCTCGCCGCCACGTCGGTGGATGGCGACGAACTGGACGCGCTGGTGGCGCGCCTCTCAACGTCAACCCTGGTGGTGCAGGCCTTCTGGAGTCCTAGCACCACCGACTGATCCTGATGGGCTGGCCAGGATTGGCTAAGCTTGCATGTGGAAAAATCCTACATGTTGTCCGGATTATCCCTTCGGTTGAAACATCATTGCATTGCTAAAGTTGGGTACTTGCGGCTGTTGCGCCGTTGAGGCCCGGCGTCCGTCGCTCTGTTGAGTTAATTGAAGAGGCCAGACACTGCTTGGTTACCGCTCCAAGGAAGCAGTGCCGCTTGTCGGAACTGTCATTTCTCACAGGTACCCAGGTCCGGCGTGATGTGTAAGGGTATTTTGTCCACATAAGGAAGTTTTATGAGCAAAGCATTAATTGTGGATGACCATCCGTTTATCCGGGCAACGGTCAAACACCTCCTGCAATTGGAGGGGTTTGATGAAATTTTTCAGGCGGGGGATGGCGCTGACGCCATGCAGTTGGCGAGGGAGCAACGTCCCGAGCTGATTATCCTCGACCTGGCGATGCCTAAATTAGGCGGGTTGGAGGTTATCAGCCGCATCAAGGCGTTGGGCTTGCCGTGCAAGATTCTGGTGCTGACCTCCTACCTGGCGGTATTTTTTTCTACTCGTTGCATGCGTTCCGGTGCGATGGGGTTCGTCGCCAAGACCGGTGAGCTGGATGAGCTGCAAAAGGCTATCAAAGCGATCATGTCGGGCTACAGTTGCTTCCCCAGTTTGCCGACCAGTTCGGTGCGCCGCGATGATCTGCAAGAAACGGAACGGCAGATGATCGAGTGCTTATCGGACCGTGAGTTAACCGTGTTGCAAATGTTGGCCCTGGGGCTGGGCAACAAGGAAATTGCCGAACAGATGCTGCTCAGCCACAAGACCATCAGCACTTACAAGACTCGACTCAAGGAGAAGTTACGCATGTCTTCGGTAGTGCACTTATCCAAGTTTGCCCAGCGCAACCATCTGATCTGAATTGAGATGATCACCACCGCGTTTATAAGGTTCACCACGATCTTCTGGATGAGCCTGTTACCTCAGATCGCGGTGGCCCTGGATGAGCCCCATGCTTTGCGGCTGTTGGGGCATTCACGTATTGACACCCCGCAAGTAGCACTGGACGAGTCTGATTGGCGCTGGCTGCGCGAGCGGCGCACATTACGGATGGGGGTTTCTGCTCCCGATTACGCGCCTTTTGACTTGACCAATAACAACGACGAGCTCGAAGGTATCACCGCCGATTTTGCCGCACTGGTGGGTCAGGCCCTGCATATCTCCATAGAGGTACGGCGTTACGATACCCGCGATGAAGTGATCGAAGCCTTGAAGCAGGGGGGCGTGGATTTTCTCGGTTCCGCCAATGGCTACGAAGCGGCCGACCCGCAACTGCTTTTGTCTCGCTCCTACGCCAACGATCAACCGACCCTGGTGACTCGCAGCGGCGATAGCCAGGTGTTGAACGACGACCTGGCGGGCAAGCGCGTAGCGATGCTGTATCACTATATGCAGCCCGACGCCGTTCGGGCGTTTTACCCCCAGGCCCAATTGGAGTTGTTTGCCTCGACTTTCGAAGCCATTGGTGCCGTAGCGTTTGGTCGCGCCGACGTTTATCTGGGGGATGCTATCAGCAGCAACTACCTGATCAATCGCAATCACCTCAACAATGTACGTATGGCGGATTTTTCCGGCTTGGAAGTCAACCCGTTTGCGTTTGCCGTCGCCCGCGAAAATACACGTTTACTGCCCATTCTCAATGCTGCGCTGGAGGCGATTCCCGCCAGCGAGCAGATGGAAATCCTGCGCCGCTGGAGCGGAGGTAACCTGGGGATAATCGGCGTTGACCGGTTGCATTTGAGTGCCAGCGAACAACGCTGGGTGCAAAAGAATCCAAGGGTCAGAGTCGCGGTACTCAATGACTTTCTACCGTTATCTTTTATTGGTGATCAAGGCCAGTTCGAAGGGTTGAGTGCCGAGGTACTATCGCGTATCAGCTTGCGTACCGGCTTGAAGTTCGATGTGGTCCCGGGCGGCTCATTGCCGCGCCAGATCAATATCGTCAGTGCGGGTACGGCGGACATGCTGGCGGTCGTCACGCCTAGCGCGGAGCGTGCTGAAAAAGTGCGTTTTACCCGGCCCTACCTGACCAATCCCTTTGTGCTGGTAACCCGTAACGGTCCCCACAGCCCGCTCACGCTGGAGGACATGGTCGGCAAACGCCTGGCCATGGTGGTCGGTAATGGCCTGCATGAGGACATAGCGAAAAATTTTCCAGGTGTGATGTTTGTCGACGTGGAGAACCCCCAGCAAGCCATGGCGCTGGTGGCCAATGGTGACGCCGACGGCGCGGTCAACTCGTTGATCAGCGCACGTTATCTGATCACCCGGTATTACCGCGACCGCTTGCGTGTCAGCAGCACGGTTGGCATTGAGCCTGCACGCGTGACCTTTGGGGTAAATCGCAGTCAGTTGGAGCTGTATTCGATCCTCGACAAGGCGCTGCTGAGCATCACCCCTCAGGAAATGGACGAACTGATTGGCCAGTGGCGTAGCGAGGTCATCATCGAGGACAGCTATTGGTTGCGTTATCGTAATGTGATTCTCCAGGGCTTTGGGTTGGCGGCGTTGTTGTTGGCCATCACGCTGGGCTGGGCGATTTACCTGCGCAGCCTGATTCGCAAGCGCCTGCAGGCCGAGCGAGCGCTGAGCGATCAGATGCGGTTCATGAGCGTATTGATCGACGGCACGCCGCACCCGATTTACGTGCGTGATCGCCAAGGGCGATTGATGGCCTGCAATAACGCCTACCTCGACGTGTTTGGCTACAAACTTGAAGACGTGATCGGCAGGACCGTAGTGGAAACCGACATCGAAAACCCGCCACAGGCCCGGTCGTTTCATGACGATTACCTGCGCTTGATGGCCGGCGGCGAGCCGCAGATTCATGATCGAATCCTCAAGGTGCCCAATGGCGATGTGCTGACCATTTACCAGTGGATGCTGCCGTATCGCGACGGCGACGAGAAGGTGGTGGGCATGATTGCCGGTTGGGTAGACGTAAGCGAACGGCACCGGCTGCTCGGCCAGCTACAGGAAGCCAAGGACGATGCCGACGCCGCCAATCGCGCCAAGACGACCTTCCTGGCGACCATGAGCCACGAGATCCGCACGCCGATGAACGCCGTGATCGGCATGATCGAACTGGCCTTGAAAAATGCCGAGCAGGGACGGGTCGACCGCGATGCTCTGGAGGTGGCCTCGGTGGCTTCGCGGGGTATGTTGGAGCTGATCGGCGATATTCTCGATATAGCGCGGATCGAGTCCGGGCATTTGTCACTGACCCTGGAGCCCGCCAACCTGCATGAGTTGTTGGCGTCGGTCGCACGCGTATTCGAGGGGCTGGCCCGAGCCAAGGGGTTGGCAATGCAGGTTGAGCTGGACCCGTTGATTGACCAGGCGGTGCTGGTCGACCCGCTGCGATTCAAGCAGGTGGTCTCGAATCTGCTGAGCAATGCCATCAAGTTCACTCCCCATGGGCAGGTCAGTTTGGTCGCGCAGGCGGTGGTCGAGGGCGATCGCTTGGCCGTGCAGTTATGGGTGCAAGATACCGGCATCGGAATCAGCGTCACCGACCAGCAGCGGTTGTTCAGTGTGTTCATCCAGGGCAGCAATAACCAGCAATCGGCACGCAGCGGGTCTGGGCTGGGGTTGGTGATCAGCCGCAGCCTGTGCGAAATGATGGGCGGCCAATTGCACTTGAGTAGTGTGTTGGGGCACGGCACTCGGGTGGACGTGACGTTGACCCTGGTCATGACCGCCACGCTGCCAGCCCCGATTGAGCCTGTGCAAGAGGCGGCGCCTGAGGGGCGCGCGCTGAGCATTCTGGTGGTGGACGACTACCCGGCCAACCGCTTGCTGCTGGCCCGACAGTTGAGCTTTCTGGGCCACCGTATCATCACGGCCGAAGACGGTGTCCAAGGGCTTGAACAGTGGCGAACGGGGCAGTTCGACGGCGTCATTACCGATTGCAATATGCCGTTCAAGAACGGCTATCAGTTGGCCCAGGAGATTCGCGCACAGGAGCGTGAGCGGGGTCTGGGGCCCTGCCTGTTACTCGGGTTCACCGCCAACGCCCAGCCGGAGGAAGCCGAGCGCTGTCGGCAGGCTGGCATGGATGGCTGCCTGTTCAAGCCCACCGGGCTGGACGACTTGCGGGCGGCATTGGCGTCGCGTTCAGTTGGCACGAGCCCGCGACCCTTGGTTACCTTCAACTTGAGCACCCTGGTTGCGCTGACCGGGGATGATCATGCCGCGCTGGTCGAATTGCTGGCGCCGTTACTCGAAAGCCTGGAGGCGGATCGTGCCTTGCTGCCACGGCTGGCAAGCCAGGCAGACTTTGCCAAGTTGCACGACCTGGCTCATCGTGCCAAGGGAGGCGCGCGGATGGTCAAGGCCAACCCATTGATCAGTGTATGTGAGGCATTGGAGGCGGCGTGTGAACAGCGGGACCGTCAGGCATTGGGACCAGCGGTTGAAAGCGTGGGTGAGGCGATCGATGTTTTGCATCATGGCTTAAGCGCTTATTGCAATCAGCCCTGACTGTGGTTGATCGCCTTTCGGAGGATTTGGGAAAGTTCTTACATGAACGGGGAATAAGCCTGATTTTTTCGTCGGCATATGTCTGGAAAATGGGCGACGCTCACTGTCGAGCACTGCCTGCCCAGGGGTTTGCCATGCCGAACAAAGCATTGACCATCCTGATTGCCGATGAACAGCATCTGCAACGCCTGTACATCGAGAAAATGCTCAACCAGTTGGGCTATTACCGGATCGTGCCGGTGCAAACGTTCGAGGAGTTACGGATTCTCACCGCTATTCCTGCCGACCCATTCGATGTGCTGATTATCAATGCGGCGCTGATGGCCCAGGCTTACGAAGCTCAGCCTCAGGTGCGTCATGTGCTGGTCTACGATCACCTGGATCTGGGTGCGCCTTGCGGTGTAACGCCGGTAATACGGGTGCGCCTGCCGGGCGTGCCGGACAACGTCAATCTTGAACATTTCATGGGCATCGTCGACCCCTCGGAGGTCTTCCACGGCCTGCGAGTGTTGCCGTGGCTGCGGGAGTTATCCCGCATGCCGGTGGCCAGGGCCTAGCCGCGTCCCTTAGGGAGCTTGCCCCCGCTGGGGCGCGAAGCGGACCCGCTTTTTGTCTAAAATGACGGGGCCTGCACCCCGTCCAGCGAGAGCAAGCTCCCTCCCGGATTTTGATTTTCACCGATCAGTCGGCTTTGCGGTGTTCCCGCAACCGCTCGGCGGCACTGCGTAACAACTGCTCGGTCCCGTTCCAACCCAGGCAACCATCGGTCACCGAAACGCCGTATTTCATCGACGCGCTCAGCGGCTGGCAGCCTTCGAACAGGTGACTTTCAAGCATCATGCCGACCAGCGAGGTATCACCTTGCAGGCGCTGCTCCAGCACGTCATTGAATACCGCCGGTTGGCGCAGCGGGTTCTTGCCGCTGTTGGCATGGCTGCAATCGACCATGATCCGTGCCGCCACCTTGGACTTGGCCAGGTCGTGCTTTACGCCGGCCACGCTTTGCGCATCGTAGTTGGGCCCACGGTGGCCGCCGCGCAGCACCAGGTGGGTGTCGGGGTTGCCGGGAGTCTGGATGATCGCCGGGTGGCCCTGGCTGTCCACGCCGAAATGGCGATGCGGGTGAGAGGCTGAGCGCATCGCATCACAAGCAATGGCGACGCCACCGTCGGTGCCGTTCTTGAAGCCCACGGGCATGCCCAGGCCGCTGGCCATTTCGCGGTGAATCTGCGATTCGGTAGTGCGTGCGCCAATGGCGACCCAAGTGAGCAGGTCATCGAAGTAGCCGGCGGCCATGGGTTGCAGCAACTCGGTGGCCACCGGCAGGCCCAGGCGCAGCATTTCACGCATCAGTTCGCGGGACAGGGTCAGGCCGGCGGCCATGTCATCGCTGCCGTCCAAGTGTGGATCGTAGGCCAAGCCTTTCCAGCCCACAGTGGTGCGCGGTTTCTCGACGTAGGCACGGATCACCAGCAGCATCTGGTCGCTGACTTCAAGCGCGAGCTTCTTCAGATTGCGCGCGTATTCCATGGCCGATTCCGGGTCGTGGATAGAGCACGGGCCGACAATCACCAGCAAGCGTGAGTCTTCGCCATTGAGGATGGCGCGCACGGCTTGGCGATGGGCGTGGACTTGTTCATTGAGGAACGGGCTGAGCGGGAGTTGGTGCTTGAGTTCAAGAGCGCTGGGCAAACGCTGGGTCAGGGCTTCATTGGCGCTGTTGAGGGCAGAGACGGGCAAAGCGGCGACGGAGGAGTTCATATTCAAGGCTTCCTGGGCAAGCGGCGGGCGATTCCCGCACGCTTGGCCTACTGGGGTGTTCGACAATTGGCCGTATCGGCTACGTGTGTTGGCTTGCCACCACGGGGTGACCGGTCGGAGGCGGCAGGCTGTCCCGAACGGAGCTGGCTAAATCGCCATGTAGTGCAAGTGTCGTAGCGGTAATAGGTGGCGTAGTTCATGGTGTGATTCCTTTAAGTGAGCGTGAAAAACAAGTTATCAGGCGCTGAAAAAACAAAACCCCCGGTCGGGGAGCCGACCGGGGGTTTAGATTTCTCTGGTAGGCGACCCCTTGAGTAGTGGGCGCCGATTTCAGGTATCAGGCGCGCCAGTGGCTAAACCAATACCCAAAATAAAAGCCGGCCAGTGCGCTCGAACCGTTCACACGGATAGCCGACACCGAGCGCAAGGCGCTGGCAGCAGGGCAAACCTGAGTGTGGGTGAGTGGCAACATGGGGCTCTCCAAATGATGGGGGGAGCTTACTAGAGGCGTGCGGGTGGATTCAATCAGTAATTTCTATTGCGTGGTAGTACTTACCGCTATGGGCATAGGTATCTACACAACTTTGCTGCGACGCTGGACCTGTGGCGAGGGAGCTTGCTCCCGTGACGGCCTGACAGCCGGCGCTGACCTGGCTGAGGCACCGCGATCCAAATGTGGGAGCTGGCTTGCCTGCGAAGACGGCCTGACAGTCAACACAGTTGGACCGTGTACATATCCATTCCTGCGGTAACGGCGATACCTATGCCGCTATGGGGTAAGTGTGGATATGCTGACGGCTCTCAAACAATGATTGCCAGGACGCGACCATGACTGCCTTGACCCTTGCTGCGGCGCAAACCGTTTCCATCCCGGGCGATATCGCTGCCAATATCCAGCGGCACCTGGCGTTGATGCGGGCCGCGGCTGAACAGGGCGTGCAATGCCTGGTGTTTCCAGAACTGTCACTGACGGGCTACGAGCCGTTCCTGGCGGCCGACTTGGCCATCGACCCGCAAGACGCCGTGTTGGCGCCCCTGCGTGAGCTGGCGCGGGAGCTGCGGTTGATGGCTGTGGTGGGCATGCCGGTGCGCTTGGCGCCAAAAACAGGTGTGCTGATCGGCGCGCTGGTGCTTGAGGCGGACGGTTCAGTAGGCGTCTACACCAAGCAGCATCTGCACCCCGGCGAAGAGCTGGCATTTGCTGCGGGGCAGGGCGGCGAGCCTCTGGAATTGGCAGAGGAGCGCATCGCGCTGGCGGTGTGTGCGGACTTTTCCCAGGCCAGCCATCCACGCCAAGCGGCGGCAGCGGGCGCCACGGTGTATGCCGCAAGCGTACTGATCAGCGAGGCAGGCTACGCGGCGGACAGTGTTTTGCTTGAAGGCTATGCGTCCCAGCATGGCCTGTTGGTACTGATGGCTAACCATGGTGGCCCGTCCGGAGGCTGGGCTTGTGCGGGCCGCAGTGCAATTTGGACCGCCGATGGCAACTTGCTTGTTGCCGCCCCCGGTGTCGGCGACGCGCTGGTGATCGCCCGTCGCGATGGCGGGCAGTGGACCGGCCAAGTGGTAGCCCTCTGAATGAGGTTTCATTTGCGCCGGGCCATCGAGCAGGACCTGCCGTTTGCCCGCACCCTGACCCAGCAGGCCATGAGCCATTACTACCGTCAGAACGGCTTGTTGTGGTCCAACGACGGCTTCGACGTGGCCTGGGCGGGCCGCGAGAACTGGCTGATCTGCAACGATGACGGCGTCATGGGCTTTATCAGCCTGAGCCGCGATGGCAAGGCCCTGTATATCCGCGAGCTGCACCTGCTGGAATGCTGCCGCAAGCAGGGCGCGGGCACATGGGTGCTGGAGCAAATGGCGCTCAAGGCACGCGTCGAGGGCCTGGGCTTTCTACGTTTGACGGTGTTCAAGACCAACCCGGCAAGAAGGCTGTATCAGCGCCTGGGGTTGAGCATTGTCGGTGAAGAGGATGGCTTCTGGCGGATGGAGCGTGAGTGTCGCGCACTCACATCGGACTAAAACAGGCACGTCCTACAAATAAGCGCATACTGCTGTCAGCTAGTGCTTTGTTCGTTGTGGGATTGAGCTCCCGGCTCATCCACGATAACGCCCTCTTTCATGCCCAGAAGTACCGCCACTTTATGGGCTTCTCCACGCCGTCCCTTTTTGCGCCCGGAGAGCACTTGATACGTGGTTGCCGGGTCTACGCCATGCTCCCGGGCGAACGCTTGAACTGACTTTCCTTGATGTTCCAGCCAGGCCTTGGCTTGTGCAGCAGTACGGATTCCGGGCATAGTTCAAAACCGTTCAAGTTTGTTTAACGAAGTGATGGTGTGACACCTCTTGGGGTGTGCCAATTTAGGATCATACATCCAAATGAGTGGAATCGGTTCGCGCTTAAGGCAAGAAAGAGAGCGACTTGGCCTGTCGCAGAAAGTTTTTGGAGAAATTGGAGGCGTTGAAGCGAACGCCCAAGGCAAATATGAAAGCGGTGGTCGTGCACCCAAGGCCGACTATTTGTCTCGCGTCGCCGAAAAAGGAGTGGATATCCTGTACGTATTGACCGGCAGCCCAACGCCGATCCAGCTGGATAACCTGAGCAAGATCGAAGAAAAAGTGTTGGGCAATTACCGAGCGATGTTCAAGGAAGACCAGGACGCAATCCGTCGCTTGACCAGTACCTTGGCTGAGCATTCATCTGTGGTGAACGGAAAAGCCAAGTCGCCCCCCCCGGAATCCTGACCTTTAGCCCAGGAAACAGGGCTGTTTGCCAGCCGGCGAACAGCCGCAGCACGTTTAATCTCTATATATATGACACTTGCAACTAGGTCTGCGCCTTGGTTTTTTGCTAAGGTGTTCAGCAACCTATAAGACCATATCGCGAGGTGTCTGCTTGATTAGGGTGCTAGTAGTCGATGACCATGATCTCGTTCGTACAGGCATTACACGAATGCTGGCTGACATCGACGGCCTGCAAGTAGTCGGCCAGGCGGAGTCGGGGGAGGAATCCCTGATCAAGGCCCGGGAGTTGAAGCCCGATGTGGTACTGATGGACGTCAAGATGCCTGGGATTGGCGGTCTTGGTGCCACGACCAAGTTATTGCGCAGCCATCCGGACATCAAGGTCGTGGTGGTCACGGTGTGCGAGGAAGACCCGTTTCCCACCCGTTTACTGCAAGCCGGTGCCGCCGGCTACCTCACCAAGGGCGCAGGCCTGGCCGAGATGGTGCAAGCCATTCGCCTGGTATTTGCCGGCCAGCGTTACATCAGCCCGCAGATTGCCCAGCAATTGGCGATCAAGTCGTTCCAGCCCACCAGCGATTCGCCATTTGATGCGCTGTCGGAGCGGGAAATCCAGATCGCCCTGATGATCGTCGGTTGCCAGAAGGTGCAGACCATCTCTGACAAGCTGTGCCTGTCGCCCAAGACCGTCAATACCTACCGTTATCGTATCTTCGAGAAGCTTGCCATCAGCAGTGATGTTGAATTGACCCTGCTCGCAGTGCGCCACGGCATGGTGGACGCCAGCGCCTGACATGACCACACCGTTTGATCCGAGTGCCTTTCTCTCCACCTGCAGTGGCCGCCCCGGCGTGTACCGCATGTTCGACAGCGAGGCGCGTCTACTTTACGTGGGCAAAGCCAAGAACCTGAAGAACCGTCTGGCGAGCTACTTTCGCAAGACCGGCCTTGCGCCGAAAACCGCCGCCCTGGTGGCGCGTATCGCCCAGGTCGAAACCACCATCACCGCCAATGAAACCGAGGCGCTGCTGCTTGAGCAGACGCTGATCAAGGAATGGCGGCCGCCTTACAACATCCTGCTGCGTGATGATAAATCCTACCCTTACGTGTTTTTATCGGATGGCAACTTTCCGCGCCTGAGCATTCACCGCGGGGCAAAAAAGCAGAAGGGCAAGTACTTCGGGCCTTATCCCAGCGCCGGGGCGATTCGTGAAAGCCTGAGCCTGCTGCAAAAAACCTTTTTTGTGCGTCAATGCGAAGACAGCTTCTACAAGAACCGCACCCGGCCGTGCCTGCAATACCAGATCAAGCGCTGCAAGGCGCCCTGCGTGGGCTTGGTGGAACCTTCGGAGTACGCCGAGGATGTGCGCCATTCGGTGATGTTCCTCGAAGGGCGCAGCAACGCACTCACCGATGAGCTGTCCGGGGCCATGGAGCAGGCCGCCAGCACCCTCGATTTCGAAAAGGCTGCCGAACTGCGCGACCAGATCTCCCTGCTGCGCCGTGTCCAGGACCAGCAAAGCATGGAAGGCGGCACCGGTGACGTCGACGTGATCGCCGCGTTCGTCAACCCGGGCGGCGCCTGTGTGCACCTGATCAGCGTACGAGGCGGGCGGGTATTAGGCAGCAAGAACTTCTTCCCGCAGACCGGTATCGACGAAGACGTGGCAGAGGTCATGGCCGCGTTCCTTGGCCAGTACTACGTCAGCAGCCCTGAGCGCGACCTGCCGTCTGAACTGATCGTCAACGTGGTGCACGAAGACTTCCCCACCTTGATCGAGGCCATCCACGAGCTGCGCGGCCGCGAGCTGGACATCAGCCACCGCGTACGCGGCACCCGTGCTCGCTGGCAGCAACTGGCCGTCACCAACGCTGAACAGGCCCTGGGTGCACGCCTGGCCAATCGACAGCACGTTGCCGCACGCTTCGACGCCCTGGCCGAAGTCCTCAACCTGGACGAGCCGCCCCAGCGTCTGGAGTGCTACGACATCAGCCACTCCAGCGGTGAGGCCACGGTGGCCTCCTGCGTGGTATTCGGGCCGGAAGGGCCGATCAAGGCCGACTACCGGCGCTACAACATCGAAGGCGTTACCGCCGGCGATGACTACGCCGCCATGCACCAGGCGCTCACGCGGCGTTTCAGCAAATTGAAGGACGGGGAGGGCAAGTTGCCCGATATCCTGCTGGTAGACGGCGGCAAGGGCCAGTTATCCATGGCCCGTGACGTGCTCAACGAACTGGCGGTGCCCGACCTGATCCTGCTCGGTGTGGCCAAGGGCACCACGCGCAAGGCCGGCTTCGAGACGTTGTACTTGAATGATGCCGCCCATGAGTTCACGTTGAAGGGCGACTCACCCGCACTGCACCTGATTCAACAAATCCGCGACGAAGCGCACCGTTTCGCCATTACCGGCCACCGCGCCCGCCGTGGCAAAACCCGGCGAACCTCAACCCTGGAAGGGGTTGCGGGGGTAGGCCCGACGCGGCGTCGCGACTTGCTTAAACATTTTGGTGGCTTGCAGGAGCTGTCCCGTGCCAGCATTGACGAGATAGCCAAAGCACCCGGTATCAGTAAAAAGCTCGCTGAATTGATTTATGCAAACCTGCACAGCGAATAGAATGCCTTCTCACCTCGTAGCCAGTTGTGCCGATGAATATCCCTAATCTGATCACCGTTCTACGCGTCCTGCTTATCCCGATTTTCATATTGTTGTTCTATTTGCCGTATGAATGGAGCTACGTCGCCTCCAGTTCGGTATTCGCCTTCGCAGCCGCCACCGACTGGCTCGACGGCTACCTGGCGCGTCGCCTGGAACAGAGCACGCCCTTCGGCGCGTTCCTCGACCCCGTGGCCGACAAACTCATGGTGGCCGTCGCCCTGGTCCTGCTGGTGCAGGAACACGGCAACCTGTGGCTGACCCTGCCGGCCGCCGTCATCATCGGCCGCGAGATCGTCGTCTCGGCCCTGCGCGAATGGATGGCCGAAATCGGCGCCCGCGCCCACGTGGCCGTCTCCAACATGGGTAAATGGAAAACCGCCGCGCAGATGCTCGCGCTGGTGATCCTGCTGGCCAACCCGTCGGACTT
The DNA here is from genome assembly GCF_049897065.1 of Pseudomonas sp. DWP2-2. Lineage (NCBI taxonomy): Bacteria > Pseudomonadati > Pseudomonadota > Gammaproteobacteria > Pseudomonadales > Pseudomonadaceae > Pseudomonas > Pseudomonas sp. DWP2-2. Next base: position 185,744 of record NZ_JAFCVN010000004.1, read on the forward strand.
CTCGTTCTGGGTCCTCACAGGCTACGCCTTGCTGCTGGTCGCCGCAGGCCTGACCCTGTGGTCCATGCTGCAATATCTGCGCGCGGCCTGGCCCCATCTGCGAACCACCGTTGAAAAGAAATAAAACTTTTTTGAATCAAGGGGTTGACGAGTGCTGAGGATTCTATAGAATGCGCATCACCAAGCGGGAATAGCTCAGTTGGTAGAGCACGACCTTGCCAAGGTCGGGGTCGCGAGTTCGAGTCTCGTTTCCCGCTCCAAGCATAAAAGAAAAAGCCACTCTAACGAGTGGCTTTTTTTTGCCTGTGATTTACGGAATAGACGCTAAGGCGTCTTTTTTTGAGTGCAAAACCGTGGGTGCTCAGTGTGATCCGGTAAGACTCAAATTCGTATTGCTCCTGGATTCGCTCAGTTCACCTGTCACCAAGTCTGCTACTGTTTATTCATCTTCCCGGCGCGCATCGACCTTTGGTCACGCGTCACTTCTGGTACCGATAATCCTGAGTCACGGTGGTTTCCAGGCGGTGGACTTGCCCCATCATGCGACAGCAGCAGCTCGCCTTCATCAGCTCAACCCCGACAACCTTCCTATCCTGGCAACTGCTTGAAAAGGCCTCGCTGCGTGATGCGCCCCCCAATGCTCACCCGAAGAAGCTATGAGACATGAGAATTGGACCCCATGAACGCGGTGTTTATACTCAGTGAACCCGCAGTGTGAAAGGGGCAAAAAACACATGGAGCTACACAAGGAGCAAGGAATGGTCTACGGCCAACGGAAAGAAACGCACACGGGGCGACGATCAACGACTCTTCGCGCTGCCAGCGCGGAATGTTCCGGCGTGCGTCTGCGGGTAGTGCTGTCGGAGTGCAAGATCGCGCCAATGGATTTCGCGCTATTTCTGAAGATCAGCCCCCAGCGGCTGACCAATTGGTTTTCTCGTGGTATCCCACACTCGCAGCTCGATAAGATAGCCAGGCTGCTGAGCGTTAATGCACAGTGGCTGGAAACAGGGGATGGCGAGAAATTCCCGTCGAAAAGCGAGTAGCGAAGCCCTGCGCGAGCACATAGCAGAGAGCCCCCGGCAGGCGGAGGCTCAAGGTCTGATGGTTGATTGGGTTACGGCGTGACGGTCCGCAATATCAGGTGGGTCGCCGTAGCGCCAGTTCCAGATCCTCCTCACCGTTGAGGATGGGCGTGAACGCCTCCGAATGCGGGTCGAAATGTTCCGCGAAATCATCGCCGCCCAGCTCCTTGCGGGCCAACGCCCACCAGTCGTCGAATACGTCGACATCGGGGTTACAGCCCACCGCATAGGCAAGCAACCTCTGGCGGCCATTGGCTTGGCGTTCACCGCGCTCGGCGAGCCAGTAGACGCCCTGGTCCTTGACCAGAATGATGGAACATTGATTGGCGATAGCCTCTGCCAGCACCGGCTTCAGATCGCTGCCTTTGAAGAGCAATGACAGGGTGGCCTCCTTGCTACAGCGGGACTCCCCAACCGCAAGCGTGGGCGTCCCTTGGGATGACGGAAGTGATGAAGGGATAACGCGGCCAATGTGCCATTGACGCACCGCGGTCTTGAAGGCGTTGACCGCCTGGGACGTTGCCGGCGACGCCAGCGAACATGGGGGCAGTGTGATCGAATGCTTGGCGGCGGGTGTCTGTCAAACCGAATCAGGCACATGCCGGTTTATGGCCGGTGGTCAGTACTCATCCAGCAGGAACACTGCCGTAAGGTTCCGGTCAGCTTCGGTGAAGATACACAGGTCCAACCCGTCACTGATGGCGTAGGACGACAGTAGGTAACCGCCGAGTTCCAGAGTCGCGTCGTTGTAGCGTCGATGCTCTGCGCGCACATCGCCCCAATCGCCGCAGATGTGCCGGCGCACATAGGGCAGCGGGTCGAGTAGATCCTGTCGGATCAGGGCGTCCACGCAGCGGGAGAAGGTCAGGCCACCGAAGGGGAACCGGGGCTGGAGGGTGACGAAGGCGGGCATGGGGAGATGCAAATCCTCCACGGGGATGGGGCTTCGTACTCTAGCAAGGTAGAACGTTTCGGCGGCGAGGTCGCGGTCACAAACACGTGCGTAATGGCATGGCTTGTGGGGGCGGCAGGTATGCTTCGGCTGGGTAGGAAAATTCCATGAGACAGGCTCTTGGCAACGTGTCCAACCCCGCAGGTACTTCATCGTTCGCTGACCCATGACGGTGTCACTATTTATGGGTGAAGGTGTTCGCCTCGCTGGTTTCCTTGACCGCAAACATCAGGCAGCGCACCGCTTCACGATCCTGTTCCGACAAGCAACGGTAGTAATGGACCAGGCGCTCTTCCTCTCGATTGAGCTGTCGGGGCCGCAGGGCTGTACCGATGGCGGTACGTAATGAGGGGAAAAGCGAAGTATTTAGCATGATCGAAGTTCTTCATGAGATAAAAGGAGATGTGGGCTTCTTGCCCAGAACAACTGAATACATAACGTTTATTGTAGAAAAGGGCTCGTCATTTTTCGTGACTGTTGGGTATTTCAGATGGGGCCGTCGGAAGTGTTTGGCGAAGGTGTAGGAGCGATCTTTCAAGCCCTATTGAATAGAGGTGCGATTGAGCGGAAAGCCCACCAATCTGGCACCCATCATCAGATTGGCGGTGGGGAGGTACGAGTCTGTCAAAAACGGGACACCTCCTTGAAGGCGCTGGTCAAATAGCGCGTCGCCACCCGGTCGGTTTCCGACAGCGTACGGAAATGTTCAATCAAGCGTGCTTCTTCACTCGTGAACGCACAGTCGGCGCCTCGGCCAGAACACAAAAATCAGTTGTGAAACACTTTTGGTAGCTGGCATGAGCCTCGTCCTTACTTGCGGGGAAAACAACTGATCGTGTGGTGTGTTGAGGCCCGTCTGGGCAAGCAATCAAGGGTATTTATGGTAAGTGTAGAAAGCTGTTCTCGGCCGTGTTAAATATTTTTTACAGGCGGGATTTGCTGTCAAAAAACGCGCTCGGTGTTGGTGCATACGCATGCGATTGACCATGTTCAACCATCGCTGCAACTCAAGTTGATTCGCCCGTCTTTGTAGGGGTATAGACGCTGGCCAGCACCTTGAATGGATGATGATCGTGCAGCTGCTCGAGGGAATTGTCGTATTGCGCTCGCTTTGAGCATTAGCACTCTTGCCTCACCTCTGGCCGAGGGCCCGCCCGGATTCATCAGGGGAGTCAGGCATGCAGGACGTTACACAGGTGGGCTTGGAAAGTTGAGAAAAACTCTGCACAATTTTGAGTGGCCAGAGCTATGTGGTGATAGATGAAAAGATGGGTGTTATTTCAACTTATTGAATTAAAACGATATTTATAATTGGCATTGGTTTTGCACTTCAGATTGGGCACTGGTTCATCTCCCGGTGCTTTCAACCCAATAAGGAGAAGCGCAATGCCAACACCTGCCTATATGATTATCGAGGGTAGCAAGCAAGGAGCGATTACATCCGGTACCTTCACTGCGGATTCGGTCGGCAACATCTACCAGCAAGGCCATGAAGATAAGATTCTGGTTCAGGCGTTTGATCACCAGGTGATCATTCCGCGTGACCCCCAGTCGGGACAACCAACCGGGCAGCGGGTACACAAGCCGTTGATGATCACCAAGGTCTTCGACAAGTCTTCACCGCTGATTTTCAACGCCTTGACCTCGGGCGAGCGTCTTGAAAAATGTCACCTTGCTTGGTATCGAACGTCTGCAAAAGGGCAGCAAGAGCACTATTACTCAATCGAACTAGAAGACGCGATTATTGTAGATGTGAAGTCGCGCATGCCCAACTGCCAGGACCCGGCGATGGCGCATTTTACCCATCTTGAAGATGTGTATTTCACCTATCGGAAAATCATTTGGACCCATGAAATCAGTGGGACGACGGGGTCTGATGACTGGCGGAATCCGGTCACTGCATAACGCTCGTTCTTGTAAGTAAAGGGGAGTGGCTTTACTCGGCCACTGCCCTGCTGGTGAGGTCATGAGCAGTATATATTCTTCATTTTACATTGCTTTGATTTCAGTGATCAGATCCGTGAATTCAGCTTCTGTTAACTCGAACTCGGGCCCTTCTTCCATTGCCATCAACACAAGCAGCGCGCGACGCATAGGGGTAGTGAGCTCTAAGCAATGGTCTTGATGTATTTTGAATGCTGCTTCAGCTATTTTGGTTATATCAAAACCTCTCGCAAGTGTTTTTTCAAGATCGATGGCAAGTTCATTATTTGAGTACATTATTTCCAACTCTCCAGTTCTGCACCTGTTGGTGGGTAGTGCTGCGCCTTCAATGTTTGCCCATTGATGCTTTTGGGGTGAACTCGATTAACGTTGCCTGAATGATCATAGCTTTCCATCCATTGCCTCGTGAAGCCTGTCTTAGGGTTGTACTCTGTGACAAAAGAGGCACCACGTGTAGGTCCTTCTTTTCGAGCTAGCGTTTCCTCATCGTAGTAACGAATTCTGCCATCAGGCAACGTCTTCGTGGTAGCTGCCGTTTGCTGTGCGCTTTGTAATCCTGAAGTTTTAGCTTTTAAAGCAGCTGCGGCATTAACACTTGTGGCATCACTCGAGCGTAGTGCAGGCTTGGACGGGGTGATGTCATCCATAACCAATGGGGCAGGTCGCGGAATGATAACCGGAGCCGCCTCGTTGCCCGATATGCCTCGCACAGTACCATTTGATTTGATCCTGTAGGACCTTAGCCAAGCGCCCAGCTTTTTCAGTACTTCACCAAGCTTTTTCAGAAGCCCCAGGAGCTTGGTAGAAATAGATCCCGCCGCTCTAGCGGCAAGACCAACACCGGCGGTGAATACAATCAGCAATGCAGCCAATACGATCTCGAATACTGCAGCTCCGGCAACCTTCGCCCATTCCCTTCGGTGCTGAGCTTTTACGTAGGTAATCGAAAAATTTTTAAGTAGCTCTTGGCTTGGTGCGTCTTCATAAACGAAGCAAGCGATCTCAAAGGCTTGCGCAAGATCTTCAGGTTTTATTTTTGAAGGATCAAAGCCGAGGGCCTTCACGAGATCGTTTTTCTGTGCCTCTGAGTAATTATTGGCGAACGATTCGACCCAAGATTTTCCATTGCTACTTTTTGCATTCCAAGCAGAAATTGCAGCGTTTGCAAAATGATTGAATGGGTTGATAAGGTCTGACCACGCTTTGGTGTCTTTGATCAGTCCAACGCCACTTAAAAAGAATCCACTCACGGCGCTGCCGGTTAGATCAAGAGCATTGCTGAACGCACTCTGCTGGTCTTGAATTTTCTGTAGCGCAGCAGCCTCGGCTTCCTCGTGTTTAATAATTGCGTCAAGCGCGTCTTTGAGTTCCTGTCGGGCTGTGGTGAGCTTTTGCTCATCAAAATTCTGAAGCAACTCAGCTTTATATTCGCCGGGTGGAGCTTCGCAAAACAGATCTTTACCATTCGCAAGTTTGTGGATTGTCGTCTCGCCCCCGATCGTGAGATGACAATCTATGTTCGGGTCCAATCGTTCCCCGTTACTCCACTCGTAGATGTGGCCAATGTGCTTGTTTTTGTCAGGTTTTCGAGGCGCTTGATCCTCGCAATCAAACTGCCTTTGCACAAGCGGCACGTGTGGGGGGAAGCTATTCGGCTGTGTCGGGCTGCAGACCCCTGATGGCGTCAATTTCCTTGAGTTGTCGCTGCTCATCGGCAATGAGCTCCTTCAAATGGTTGTTCTGTCCTTGAATCGCCACTGCCGTATCAACTATCGGCAGTGGCAAGCTTCGGGTGTACCTCCTCGGTTAGATCGGGTTCGGCGGCGCATGCCAAGGGCGCAACCACCTTGACCAGCGTGGGCGATTCGCTTCACTGAAGGCGGCGCGTAACTCCTGCGCTGAAATGCGCCGGGCGACCGAGTTGATCTTCAACGCAAGCTGCAGCGCCGGCCAGCAGGCACGGGGCAGATGTGGCGGGCACACCAACGTACGGTCCAGCCGCTGCGTCTTGGCCTGCTTGGCGCTGCAGTGGTGATAGGGATGTTGGCCGCCCGCCAGTTCGTACAACACACAGGCGAGGGCGAAGAGGTCGGAGGCCTGGCTGATCTCGCCACCCTCCAGCAGTTCCAGTGCGGCGTATCCGGGTGTCCAGGCGGCAATGCGCTCACGTTGCAATCGTGGCAGGCCGAGCAAGCGGGCGTCATTCGAGGCGGCCAAACCGAAGTCGAACAGGCGTAACCCGTTGTCCCCCAGCATCAGGTTGCTGGGCTTCAAATCGCCATGCACCACACCGTGGAGATGGGCATGCACCACCGCATCGAGCATGGCCAGCGCCAGTGGCTGCAGCAGGTCCCAGCACACTCCCTGCGGGCACTCGGCGATCACCCGGTCGAGGGGCGCACCCTGCAGCCATTCCATGCTGATGAAACCCCGTTGCGATGGCCCATCGACGGCGTAGTCGTAAAGCCGGATCACATGGGGATGGTGCAGGTGCTGGGTCAGCGCAAATTCACTGAACAACAACGCATTGGCATCCGGGCACGCCGCATGGCTGTCGTTCATGACCTTGATCGCCACATAGGGCTGAGGGTCGCCAAACTGGGCACGTAGTGCATCGTGGGCGCAGTAGACGGCGCTCATGCCCCCCACGCCGAGCAGGCGTTCCAGGCGATAGCGATCGTTCAACCGCTCCGGCAGGGGGGCAAGCGGTGTTGCCGTAGTTGCCACATCAGGTTGTGCGGCGAAGGCGAAGTAGGTTGGCTGCGAGGCGTTTTTCCCTGGCGGCAGGCCGGTGATGATGTCGCTGTGCAGGTCGGTCATAGCCGCACCACCACGGCCGTCAGGTTGTCGTGCGCCGGGCCGCGCAGCGCCGATTCGACCAGTTGCTTCACGGCGGCCTGCGGCGTGGCAAGGCTGAGTGCCTGGCCAACCGCCTCGCTGCTGAGTTCCTGATACAACCCATCGCTGCACAACAGGAAGACATCGCCCGGCCGGGGGGAGAGCTCCAGCACGTCCAGTTCCAGCTGCGCTTTGGCGCCGATGGCCTGGGTCAACGCCTGGGCAGAGGGGTGCAGGCAGGCCTGTTCGAGGCTCATGTGCTGCTGCGCCACCAGGTGTTCGAGCAAGGAGTGATCGCGTGAAAGCTGGTAGAGGCGATTGTCGCGCCAGAGGTAGCAGCGGCTGTCACCGGCCCACACACAGGCCAGCCGGTTGTCATGCATCAGCAGGGCCACTACCGTGCTGCCCATGGTGGTGTCCCGCCGTTGTGGCGTCACCGTCAGCTCCTGATTGAGCCGACGGTTGAGCCAGTGCAGGCATTGGCGCAACTGCGCCAGGCGCTCCGCGTAATCACCCGCTGCCGGTAGGGCGAGCAGGCTGTCGACTACCAGGCGGCTGGCAAGGTCGCCGGCTTGGTGGCCGCCCATGCCATCGGCAACGGCCCAGAGCCCGCGCTCGGGGCAGTTGAGAAAGGCGTCCTCATTGCGCGCCCGCACCTTGCCCGGGTCAGTGTGGGCGGCACTGCTCCAGGACCCGATCATTACAACGCCGCCGGCAGACGGAAGTTGCGCACTGCCGTCAGGTCGAAAGGGTTGGGCGAACGCTGGCTCAGCAGCAGGTAGTTGGCACGCAACCCGCCGACATCGGCTTTCAGCATCAGCACATCACGTCCGCGATGCGCCTCGGTTTCCATCAGGTCGAACAGCCGAAACAGTGACCATTGCCCGGTGTTCTTCTGAATACCCGTGCGGTGCCCGCTGAGATCTTCAACCAGCAGGCTGGTGAGGCCATCGCTCGCTTCGTTGGGCCACTGAAAGTTGGCTGACGTGATGGGGCCATGCCGATATTCCAGCTGCTTGTCACCAAAGCGGAAGTCGGCGCGACTCAGGTTGGCGTCGAGCGAGTAGGGTTCCAGGCTGAATTTGATCAAGGGTTCCGAGGCATTTTCGGCAAAGAAACCACGACGGATCTGTTGCACGTTGCTCATCTGCTGCAGGATGCCGCGGGACACTGGCAGGCTCCGGCCCTCGACACTGCGCAGGCGGTACTGGTTACCGTCAAAGGTGACGAAGGGTTTCAGGTAGGTATCGAAGAAACTGTCGACGGTGCCTTGGGCTTTGAAGAACTCCCGGAAGTCGGCGATCGCAACATCGCTGGCGCTATGGGCATGGAACGGATATCGCTCATGCAAGGCGGTTGTATAGACGCTGTAGAGCTCGCCTTGATAACGCTTGTTGAGGTAGTGGTAGGCATCGCCCAACACCAGTTGCCAGTTGTCGTCGCTCATCCCGCGCAGCCAATGGGTGATCGGTGCGGGTAAGCGGGCCGCCGATGCGCGTACGCTATCCAAGGCACTGCGCTGGCCGCTCAGGCGGGATTTAGCCAGTTCGAAGGCCGCGTAATCGGGCTGGTTGCCTTGGCTGACCGCCAGCAATTGTTGATGCAGGTCGGTGAGGGCGGCCATGGCTGGAGCCAACTCTGGGCCAGTACCGCCATTGTCGTCCAACAGCCGATGGAGCGGTTCGAAGCGCCGCTGCAGGGCGGCCTTGGCCGTTACTGGACGTTTATCCGCCAGGGTGGTGGTGGCTTTCTGGGCGACCGCTTTCGTGAGGCCGCCTACAGGGCCAGCCACATCCGCGATCTGGCCCGCGGCGTCGGCTACGTCTGCTACGGCTTCGCCGACGGTCGGGAAGCGTGTGTTGTCGCGTAGTTGCGTCAACAACTGCACCAGGGGCGAATTGGAGGCAATCAGTGCGGCGGCCTGGTCGGCCCCCTGGGCGAGGCTGTTGAGCGGTTGCAATGCAACTTTGGCCAAGGCCTGATCCCAGTGCTCGCCGTAGTCGCGAAAGTACAGTTGCTCCAGTTCGGCCAGCAGGTCGCGCAGCTGGATGGGGTTGAGGCTGCTGCTTTCGCCCATCACCCAGTTGTCGCGCAGGAACTCGTGAACAAGCGTTGCACCGCGCACCAGGAAGTACTGCTGATAGCCCTGCTGTGTGTACAGGCCTGGGATTACCGTATGGGTTCCGGTCAACGCCAGCCCCTGCGGCCCCAGATGCTCGTCCAGACGATACGGCGGCAGGTTGCGCGACTGCTCGCGCAGGCTGCGGTAGACCAACTGGGCCAGCGGCTCCTTGCGCAGCGCCTGGCGGGCCTGGGTGACCAGGCTGTCGTTGAGTGGATACTCGAAGGGCTGTTGCAGCAGGCGGGAGAAGTGTTCGTTCAAACTTGCCTGCGCGGCCACATTGCCCGCGTAGCGTCGATCCCAGTCCGTGGCTACCCAGTCTTTGAGGGTGTCGTTGTCACGGTGTTCCGGGCGGCCCAGCATCAGGTAGGTACGCAGGTTGTCGAGCAGTGCTTGCCGGTTGCTCAGGTTGGCGCGGATTTGCCCTTCCAACTGACGTGCAACGCGCGGCAGCAATTGCCTGTCCAGCTCATGCTGGTAGCGTTGCTGCAGAACGGCGGTGGCAGGCTCACCTTGGTACAGGCCAGTACGTTCGTGCAGTGCCAGTGCCGACTGAGGCGGGAATACTTGTGTGGCGCGGTAACTGGTTTCCAGCTCGGGCAAGACCCCCAGTGCATCATCCTGGGGGGTGATTGCCGCCAGTTGCTGCCCGAACTGTTGGCCCAGGGTGCGCAACTGTTCGAAGCGTTGGTGATTCTGCGTGAAACCACCAATCCACAGCAGCCCGAACAACGCCAGGCAACCCAGTGCGCCGGCGTACAACGCCCGTTGCCCCCAGTGCAGGCGGCGTGATTCCCGTGCGTCCAACCCCGCCAATCCGGCTTCAGGAAATACCACGCGGGTAAGCAGATGATGCACAAAGCGCGGGGCGCCACGCATTGTGCGCAGCGTACGTGGCGCTACTACCGGCGCTTCCACCTCGTCCGGGTCAGCGGTACTGCTGGGGGTGGCACTGTCCCAGTGCGGAACGCTGGCCAGGTAGACGCCGCGTAACTGGCTGGCAGGCTCATAGCGGTTGCCGGCAAAGGCGGTTTCAACCAGCAGCGCCAGGTGGGTGCCGATCAGGCCCAGCCGGTGTGGGAAGTCCAGAATGCGGCCCCTGGATTCGATGCTGCGTTCCTGCTGCAGGCGCATCACAACCTGGCTGTTCAAGCGCCGGAGCAGGTCTTCGAAGGTTTCATGCAGCACCGTTGGGTCGGTGCCTTGCTGGTGCTCCTTGAAGCTGATCCCCAACACCTGTTGGCTTTCTTCTCGGGAGAGCTGGCTGAAAAAAGCATCGAAACCTTGAACGCTATCGGCCTTGGTGAGTACCAGGTACACCGGCAGCCGGCTATGCAGGCGCTGATGGATGTCCAGCAGCCGGCTTCGGACCTGTCCGGCCAAGTGCCTCAGCGGCTCGGGATTGCTGTCCAGCAACAGGGTGGTCGGAATATTGACCAGCACCCCATTGATAGGCCGGCTGCGCCGACGCCGGCGCAACAATTTCAGCAAGGTGCGCCATCCCTCGGTGTCCGCAGGTTCCTGTGCGGCCAGGTAACGGCCACTGCTATCAAGCAGCACGCCTTGTTCGGCGAAGTACCAGTCACACTGTTGGGTCGCTGGCGGCGGACTGTTCTGCTGGCCGTCCAGTTGGTTGAGCGGAAACTTGACGCCGGAGTGGTCGAGCAGGCTGGTCTTGCCTGCGCCTTCGGGGCCTATCATCAGGTACCAGGGCAACTCTTTGCGCCACCGTGCACTATGGCCGCTGTACAACCCGGATCGTTGCAGCGTCTGCACGGCGCTTTTGAACAGGCGACGCAGCGTGGCCTGTTCCATGTCGACAGCACGCCGTGAGGGCGGCAGGGGATCCTTGTCGTTGTTTACCGAACCGGAGGCTTTGCGCCGATCACTGGCGACAAGAAACAGGCCCCAGGCGAGCAACAGCCCGCAGATGGTCAGCAACCGGGACGTGGCGCTTTCCCAGAAGCGGTGATCAGCCACCGCCAACAAGGGGCCAGCGAACCAGATCAGCAAGGCCAGCGCGATAACCACGAGCAGGCTCCATAGCCACGTCTGGGCTAAGAGGCGGGTCAGTGAGGTGAATAGCTTTTTCATCGAAGAGGCTCTCTGAGGCAGAAATCAGGCGTAGGCCCGTTCGGTATTTTTTGGGGTGACCTTGGCCAGGCCAGCTGCCACCTGGTTGGCGTCCAGGGTGAGCCAGGCCTTGAGCAACTGCTGCAGGGCTGGGCTGTCGGCGACATCGCCAAACACATCCTGCCAACCGAGTGTTCGCTCGCTTTGCGCTTTTAGGCGTTTTTGCGCCCGGCTCAGCTCCTGGCGCTGCTGGGTGCGCAAGGCGTTCAGTTGCTGCTGGCTGTCCTGAAAGAGTCTGCGTAGTTGCAGCTCGGTCAGGCGTTCGAAGCGTAAGTCGGTCCGCCCTCGCAGGTTGTGGCGGAACTGGGTGTAGGTTAGTGCCGGGACCTGCTCGACCTCGGCTTGAATGGACTCAATCTGCAATCCCAGTTGCTTACGCTCCCTGTCGGTGAACAGCGCGCCCGTTTCTTTCTCCCGGGAGACGCTGGCGTACCAGCGCAGCAAGGTGGCCAATGCGGCATTGGCATAGCCGGGGTCATTGAAGTGCTCGCCCATCGACAGCACTTGCGTGGCGAAGGACTGGCGCGCGGGCATGTCGCCTTTGAGCTCGATGGCGCCGGCGAACTTCGCGCAGGTCAGCTCTTCGATGGCCGCGCAGCCGGGTTGCCAGAGCACCGACGAGGCCGCGGTCAAGCCGGATTTGCGCGGCATGAAGTGCCGCTGTTCGCCATGGTGCTGGTAGGGATCGCCACGCAGGTTGAGCAGGCCGCCCAGTAGCAGGACGGTACCGATCATTGGGTTGCCGATACTGGCGATGAGCATGGCACTGCCGGGTAGCGCCATTTTCCATTCGGCGTCCATCCAGGTGGCCGGAACCGACGGGATTGGGTCGTTGTGGTTGACCAGCCGATGGTGGGGCAGGGACTGGGCAGCCTCGACGAAGGTCCGGTTGCCGGTGCGTGGGGAACCGTAGGTGTAGAGCTGGATATCGTCGGAGTATTCGCGTTGTAGCCATTCGGCCAGCAGCAGTGCGATGGCGCCACCCAAGCTATGCCCGCAGACAAGAATGGTTTGCCCCTTGCGGTAGAACGCATCCATATATCGCTCTACAAATGTGCGGGCAACCAGAAAGGCAGCGTGAAAGCCGCGATGGATCTTCCCCTGGCCGTCGACATGCGGCACTTGTCGGGCATCTGCGTCACGTAGAAAGTCAGCGAACTCCTGGCTGCCGCGCACCGAAATCAGCACTACCTTGTCGTTGTGGGTGATAAAGGCCTGGGTTTCAGTCTTCTTATGATGAAGAAAGTGCACCTGTTCAGGGTACTTCCAGTCGGCCTTGGCTTCCTTGGCATAGCGTTCGGGATCGTAAGGCATGATCTCCAAACGTTTGGAGTAGGGCACCTCTTCGCTCAGCAGATGGAACGGGCCGCTTTGCTTGAACTGGGTCGGCGGGAGCAGGTGGCCGAGCTGGCTTTGCAGGACGCTGCCGATGCAGCCTGGCACGGTGTAGGGTGGTGGTGTCGGTGCTTCGTCAGGCCTGCGCTCGCGGTGAAACGGCGCATAGCTGAGTACGGCCATCATCGACAGGTGATAGGCATTCAAAGCGCAGAAAGTTTTGTCGCGTGACAGCAGCGGGCTTAAGGCACGCAGGGCCTTAACTTCCAGCACATTGTGCTTGTTGACCATCAAGGCAATGCCGGGCTGGGTGTTGGAGTGCGTACAAGCTTCTTTCAGAAAAGGCGACGGGCGTGGTTGGAGCGTGGTATCCGCGTCTGGCAGATGAGCCGCTTCGCCAGGCTTGGCAAAGTCGCGAACTTCAACCTGGAAAAATACGGCCTGTTCTTTTTCGGCAAGCTCGCGTGCCAGGTAGGTACGGCCATTTCGGCGCGGGCCTGTCGGGGCTTGCTCGGCAGCGACCTGAAGGGCGGTTAATGGAAGCTTGAAGTGCTTCCGTGTTTGAAGTTCTTTGTACCAAGTGTCATCGAAGTTCTGATTGGGCGAAGATAGATCAAGTATCAGAGGGCCGATATAAAAGTTCTCCAGGCGCGCGTAACCCTTACTGTCGAGTGTTCCCGAGTAGGTCATGCCCATGCGGTCATGCAGGGTGTAGTCAATACCTGCATAGGGTGCGGCTTCACCATGTTCATCAACCAGACGAAAGCTGCACCACGAACCGCGTTTCGGGCAGGTTTCCTTAAGCTTAAAAGTCATTCGTGATTACTCCGTACAGCCCGGATAGACCGTGCAGGTCCGGCCGTTCATTTGGAAGGTTTGGAATACGGGCGGATTTCTGCACCAACGCCAACCATTGCTTTCATGTGCGCAGGGTTTCCAGCCTGTTGGGAATTTGATCCACGTGTCATCGTGCGAGGGCTCTTCCTCGGGGTTGACCTCAATGACCAACTTCACTGTCTTTCCGGCCAATTGGTCATATTGCAGATGGGTACCGCTGGCTGCGCAGGTGAGGAGCTTGCTGATTTCACCAAACCGAGATTTCGCCTGACTTTGCTGAAACAGCCAGTTGCATTGCGCGGTCACGGAGCGAATTCCATCTTTGTCGAACTTGGGTGAGTCTGCCGGCAACTGGTTGAAAATCCTGAAGCCGCCATTGGCGTAAGTTTGTTGCCAACGTTGCTGGCCGTAGCGCCCATTGATATTCAGGTCCAGCGCTGTCAGCCGCATCGTGCACAGGCCAACGCTGTAGGTCAGCGGTACCTTGTGGCTAAAGGCCTGTGGTTGCGCCTGAATGGGTATGTTGTCGCTGGTGCCGTAGTAGCGCGCACTCCATTCGCCATACAGGTTCTGGCGCTGACAGACGCTGCTCTCGGGGTCCACCGGGTCATAGGAGGGCATGATGTCCATACCGAATTCCGCCGGCAGCGTGCCCTCGAAGGTGAAGCTGTCCAGGCCGTAGCGGCCGGTGGCTGAGACGGCACCTTCCTTGGCGGCGAGGGCGACCCAACTGCAGGCATTCAGGCTGAGCAGGGCAATGGCAAGGATGCCCAGGCGCAGGCATCTCAGAGGTCTTCTGTGTTCAGGCACAGCAGCCGAATCAGCGATTGGAGGACGCATTCGCAACCTCCTTAGGCAGTACGCTGTTTGTCTGTTCAATCGCCGTTGGCGCAGGCAATTGGAAAGGCTCAAGCACCGCCCCCCGTTGCTCTTTCAGCACCCAGGCAAACCCGGCGTAGAGCGTGGCGAGGCTGATCACAGTGAACAGTGCTACCAACCACCACGGCACCAACCGTGTGTGTGTTCGATGCTCTCGAAGCAGGCCCTGCCATTGCGGCGATAGCTCATGCGGGGTATCGCCACGCAACTGACGAATGTGGCGATAGAGGTCGTCGCGGATCTCTTCCAGCTCCACGCTGCCCCCCGTCGTATCCATCGCGTACTTGCCCTTGAACCCGAGCGACAGGCACAGATACATCAGTTCAAGCATGTGCAGGTGCCGGGCCGGGTTCTTGATCACTCGCTCCACCAGCAGGAAGAATTTCTCACCGCCAGAGGTCTCGTTATGGAAGTGGCTGAGCAGGCTGCGATGCGGCCAGTCACTGTGCTTGCCCCACTCAGTAGTCAGCACCGCTTCGTCAACCACGGTGCATAACAGGTACCGGGCGGTCTGAACTTCGTAGTGTTCCACCCCGGCCAATCGGGTTCGGCGCTCGAACGCCTTGATGTCATTGTTCAGGCGTTTATTGAGCTTGATGAGGTCTTTGCAGCGCTTGCGTTGCTTGAGCTTGACCACATCGGAAAGCAGATCCGCCGCTGCGGCCACCAGGGGATTGGGGCTGATGCTGAAGGTTTGGATGGCTTCCTTTCGCGCGGAATACACATAGTGAGATTCCAGTTCCTCGTAGCGGGGCGGCTGCTCAAAGTCGGTCAATGCGCTCTGCGCGGGCGCCGTACCATCCAGGTTGACGATCACAGTCTTGTTATCCAGGCTGCCAAAAGTATCGCGTTGCATGGTAATCAGCTCCTGATGGCCCAGAATTGCAGTTCAAGCGCGGTGAACTCACCCGATAGGTGCAGCGCGAAGCCACGGGAGCTCTCCAGGTCCGAGATGTCCTGGATGGAGAGTTCGAGCTTGAAATACGATTTGTCCGTGTGGTAAGGGATCTGCCTGGGTGCCACAGGCAGCGGGCTCAGCTTGATACCGGGCAGATGCAGATTGACCAGGTCGCGGATGCTGTTGACGGTGCCGATCTTCAGATGCTGTGGCAGGCGCTGGCGTAATTCGCCCATCTCGCACTGGGCACTGGCGACCAACACGAAGTAGCCGTTCTTGAGGAAGGACGGGTCTTCCAGGCGCGCCACCTGAACGCCGTATTTGTGTTGCTCCAGCGACAGCTCGACCGCGTGCTGTTCCAGAACCAGCGACAGCACTTGGCTGATTTCGTCCCGGAGCTTGAGGAAACACCCGAGCTGATCCTGGTGGTCATAGCCGACCAGTACCGCCTCGGGTCGGCGTGCGCTGGAAAACGCCGATAGATCACCGACTAGGGTCAGAAGGCTGCGATAGAGCTGTTCGGGATGGAGCTGATCCATTGCCAGGGAGTGACGCAGCAGCAGCTCCGAGCGGTTGATCAACTGCAACATCATGAAGTCGCCCAGCTCCGCCCCCCCAATCTGGCCGGTGGAGCGCATCCGGTCAGCGATGGCTTCGCCGCGGCTGTTGAGTTGGTTAAGTACCTGTTCGACGCACTCGACCAGGCTCTTGCAGGCGTGAACATGCAAATGACTGGGCAGGAAACCCGATTGCAGGATGGCGATGTTGTTGTTGTCGACACCTTGGATATGGCAGAGCTTGATTTTGACGAACGCGCTGTCACGGCGTTGCTCCCCCAGAAGCAACTGCAGATCCAGTCGCGCGCAACTCATCGCATTGGTGGTGTGGGCACCGGCATTCGAGTCGGTCACATCGAGATCGTGGCTGAGGTAGCGTGCCAGCGCGTCAGTCTGGGTCGCATCGCGGGTTTCTACCTGGCTGCCACTGATCAGAGGAAGCCCCAGGTATACCGGTACGTCATAGGCGTTCGGCGGCACATCCAGTGTCAGCGCTTGACGGTCATGGGTATGCTCAAAAAAAGTGCCATCCGGCATGATCCCTGAGGCGGCCCGAACCAACACCTTGGCCTGTCTCAGGTAGCTGGTGTCCACTTCCAAATTGAAGAGGCCCCAGCTGTAGGGGCTGGTCAACCGGGTGCGCATGTTCAACTGATGCGCGTAGTAGCGGTCGTTCTGTTGGAAGTGTTGCGGGCGCAGCAACATGCCTTCTTTCCAGACTGTTTTATCCGTATTCATGGTCTGCCCTCGGCGGCTGGCTTGGGATCGGCGGGGGGGCGTATGCCGTGCTGATCGAGTATCAGATGGGTTCGGTTGATCTCGGCGGGCTTCAGTGGGATCACATAGCGCCACTGGGTTTCTGGCAGATCGCGGTAGGCGGCGAGTACGGCCACGTAGTGGCTGGAGGGCTGCACACTCAACTTGAGCTCGACCTGTTTGCCGGGGCTCAACTCCAGCTCTTCGGTGTTCACCAAATCGACGGCCAGGGCAGTCTTCGGGCGCTCATAAAGGCTGAAGAAGTCGGCGTTCTCAAACGCCACCTGGTGTTTGAGCTCCATCAGCCGCAACACGATGGGCGAAGGGCGGCCATGAATATCTGGATTCACGTCCTCGCTGGCGGTAAGGGACAGTTCCAGTTTGGTCATGGAAGAATAAGGGGACAGGGCCGAGCACCCGCTCAGCAACAGCCCCAAAGCCATGCAGGCCAATGTTCTTAGGTAAGGCATCAAATCTCTCCTGTTGGCAGGTGCTCAAAGGTGTCGAGCAGGCGCTGCTGCTCGTTGTAGGCGTGGGGGTAGCCTTCTCCCAAAGGGTGTTGCAGGAGTGCCTCGCGTTGGTCCTGATGCAGCCGGCAGTAGGTTTTCCATCGCCCTTCGGCAATGAACCAGCGGCGCGAGGCGGTGGGTTCGAAGTGCAAGGTCACATTGGCCGGCGATAGTTGTTCCACCGCATTACGCAATGCGGTGCGGCTGGCGGCATGCGTGGCCACTTGATGGCGTTGCAACGTGCGGCAGCTACGACCGACTTGCGCCAAACTGGCCGACAGCGGTGCATGCACCAGCTCCGCTACTGAGTCCAGGCGAACGTCAACGTCCGATTCAATCCGGGTGTCGTGTTTGAGCTCGGCGCAGGTACGCAGGCATCGCTGTAGCTCTGTGGTGCAACTGCGCAGCAGGTGGGCAGCATTGACCGCCAGTGTCTCGCGCTCATGATCAGAAAGATGGAGCAGGTCCATTCCCAGGGCGCTTCCGAATTCATTCCAGAATGGCGCCGAGGAGAGCGGGGTTGGCGCTGCCATGGCGGTAGGCGCGGGTGCCAGGGTCGGTACCCGCACATGGGTGGCTTCCAACTGAGTGTGATCATCGTGCTGGTCGACTTTCGGCGAAGTGTTCAGCACATCGCTCAGGTCATCATCACTAGCGTGATGTGCTACCCGGTCGAGCAATGTGATGGGGTCGGCATCCAGGTAGTCTTCCCGGATCACGCTGTCAGCGGGCAGTCGGCGCCCGGCGCCGAGGGTGAGCAGATCCGAGGGTTGTACCAGGCGTACACCGATCTCGAATTGGCTCAGCCGGTAGACGGCGCGATTGCGCAGGCGCAGCGGCCGGTCCTTGGTCAGGCGCTTGCCGGTATGCACCTCCCAGGTACCATTGCTGCTGGTATCGGTGAGGTAAAAGTCGCCGTCGTGAAAACTGATGCGCGCATGTTGGCCGGAGAGCTGTTTTGTCGGGTCGGGGATGCACCAGTGGCAGTCATCGTTGCGACCCGCCAAGCCACCGGCTGAGGTGAAAACTTGGCTGCGGGAGTGCTCCGGCAGTGATGCCGGAGGATTGAGGATTTCCATGATCATTTGCATGTCGAGATCTCTGCCTCATTGACTGCGGTTGAGCGCGCGAGGATCACCGAGTGGGCGGTAATCCGGGTCGCTGAATACGTAGTTGCCGGTACAGCCGCTGATGCACAGCAGCAGAAGAAGAAAAACAGGTGAAAAACAACGCATTCGGGCGCTCCTTCATTGAATTTTGGCAACAGGTGCCCGCCCCATGCCGATGAGGAAAGTCACTGTTTGGGGTTAAATCAGCCGTAGGCCTGCTGTTCTTCGCTGGGGCTGGATACCTTGGCCAACGCGGCGGCTTTTTTGTTTTCAGGGCGATCAAGCCACTCGTCGATCAATTTGATGAGTTCATCGCTCTTTGGGATGTCACCGAAAACGTGTTGCCATTCGAGTCGATGTTCGTCCTGATTTTTCAGTCGTGCTTGTGCTCGGCTCAGACTTTTTGTCTGATCACTCTGAAGAGATTCAAGGCGCTGCTGACTTGTTCGGAAAAGTCCGCGCAGTTCCACTTCAGAGGTTTGCGAGAGCCGTGGATGGGGGCGGCTGCGAAGGTTGTGTCTAAAACGTTCGTAGCTAAGGTTGATAGGTTTTTCCATCTCTGCTCGTAGCGGCTTTATCTGCTTTTCGATCTGTTCGCGCTCGTCGGGGGTGAGCAACTTCCCCCCGCGGTGCTGAACGCTGGCATGCCAGCGCAGCAGGGTGGTCAACGCGTTGCGACTGTAGCCGCCGTCGCTGGAGTGCTCAGCGGCCGACAAGGCTTGCATGAGAAACGCCGCCCGTTTTGGCATATCGCCTTTGAGCTCGATATGGGCGGCGAACTCGGCGCACGTCTTCTGTTCGATGGCTGCGCACCTTGGTTGCCACAGCACCGAATTTTTACCTAGTTTGCGTGGCATGAAGTGCCACTGTTCGCCGTGATGCTCGTAGTTATCGTCCTTGAGGTTGAGCAAGCCGCCAAGGGTCAGCATCAGACCGATCCAGGGCGAGCCGATGGAGGCGATCAGCAGGGTGGTGCCGGGGAGTACCATCTTCCATTCGGCGTCCATCCAGGTGGAGGGCACCCCAGGCACCGGGTCGTTGTGGTTAACGATGCGATGGTGGGTGAGGTCGGCGGCGGCTTTGACGAAGGACTGATTACCGGCGCGCGGCGCGCCGATGGTGTAGAGCATGACTTTGGGTTTGCTTGCGCGAAGCCGTAGCCACTCGGCCAGCAGCAAGGCAATGGCGCCGCCCAAGCTATGGCCGCAGACCATGATGGTCTGATTGCCGGTGTAGAAGGCATTCATGTAGCGTTCGACAAATTTGCGTGTCACTTCGAAGGAATTGTAGAAGCCTCGGTGCGCATTGCCTTGGCCGCCCTCATCGGCAAGGAATGGCACTTGCTTGGCGTCCATGTCTCGCAGTGCATCAGTGAGACCGGCGGTGCCACGTACCGAGATCAGCATCACCCTGTCGTTATGGGTAATGAAGGCCTGGGTATCGGACTTGTGGTGAAGGAAATGGACTTTTTCGGGAAAATCCCACTCTTCCTTGGCCTCCTTGGCATACCGCGCCGGATCATAGGGCACTACTTCCAGGCGTTTGGAATACGGCACTTCTTCAGTGAGCAGGTGATAGGGTCCGCCGTCGCTGAAATGGGTCGGTCTTTCACAACGAGCCAACTGGCTTTGCAGAACAGCGCCGATGCAACCTTCGTCCCTATAGGGCGGTGGCGTAGGGGCTTCGTTATAGGCACGCTCTTTGTGAAACGGGGCGTAGCTGAGCAGCGACATAATCGATAAATGGTAGGCGTTAAGCGCACAGAAACCTTTGTCGTGGGAGAGCAATGGGTTGTAGGCGCGCAGGGCTTGAACTTCTAGCACATTGTGCTTGTTGACCATCAAGGCTATGCCGGGCTGGGTGTTGGAGTGGGTGCAGGCTTCCTTGAGAAAGGGCGAGGGGCACGAATCCAATGCGCTATCAGCCTCCGGCAGGTGGGCGGCTTCACCCGGCTTGGCAAAGTCGCGAACTTCCACTTGGAAAAATACGGCCTGCTCTTTTTCGGCGCGTTCGCGTGCCTTGTAGGTGCGGCCATCGATGCGTGGGCCGGTGGGGGACTGTTCGGCGGCGACCTGGAGGGCGGTTAAAGGAAGTTTGAAGTGTTGTCGAGTTTGAAGACGTCTATACCAAGTATTGAGCCCCGTATACGGTACACTCAGATCAAGTATCAGAGGGCCGCAGTAGAAGTTTTCCAGATAGCCGTAGCCTTCAGTATCGAGTGTCCCCGAGTAGGCCATGCCCATGCGGTCATGCAGGGTGTAATTGAGGCCGGCATAAGGTGTCGCGTCGCCATGTTCATCAACCAGGCGAAAGCTGCACCAGAGGCCACGTTTGGGGCAGGTTTCTTTGAGTTTAAAAGTCATCCGTGATTACTCCGTGCAGCCGGGATACACCGTGCAGGTCTGGCCGTTCATTTGAAAGGTTTGGAATGTGGGAGGGGTTCTGCACCAAATCCAGTCGTTACCTTCTGTCTTGCATGGCTTCCAGCCGTTTGGGAATTTGATCCAGGTGTCGTCGTAGTAGGGTTTTTCCTCCGGATTGACCTCAATGGCCAATTTCACCGTCTTGCCGGCCAACTGGTCGTATTGCAGGTTGGCGCCGGCGCCTTTGCAGGTCAGCAGCTTGGTAAGTTCCAGATGTAATTTGCTTTCTTGGAACAGCCAGGTGCACTGGGCATTTACTTGACGAATCCCGTTTATGTCGAAGCCTTGTTCGTCATCGGGCGCGCGCTTATGGATATAAAAAATTGCGTCGGAATAGGTTTTTTGCCAGTTTTTTTTGCCGTAACGCCCGTCAATCTCCATTTCAACTTTGCCCAATCGAAGCTCGCAGGCACCGACGTAATAGGTGAGCGGAATAGTGCGGGAGGTGGACTTAGCCTCGGTGTTGATTGGGATATCGACTCCCTTACCCAACTCACGGGCTTGCAGTTTGTTGTTATGAAGATTGGTGACCTGGCAATTGAGGCGGTTCTTATCGACCGGGCCGTACCAACCGATGATGCTGAGGCCGAAACCTTCAGGCAGGTCGGCCACCAGGGTGAAACTGTCCAGACCACGCCGTTCGGTCAATAGAAGTGGACCCTCTGTGGCAATGACAGCGACCCAACTGCAAGCGGTGAGAGTGGAGGCCGTCAGGGCTAGCGCGAACAGGCGAATGTGACGGGGGCGTATAGGCCCTCGGCAGTTCCTGGATAGGCGATTAGTCATCCGTGATACTCCGTGCAGCCAGGATAGACCGTGCAGGTCTGGCCGTTCATTTGGAAAGTTCGGAAGATAATTGGTTGTTGGCATCTCTTTCCGCCTGCTGCTTTTGGGGTGCATGGTTTCCAGCCTTCCTGAACCTTTATCCAGGATTGTTCACTGGAGGGGGCCTCCTCAGGATTGAGTTCAACCATCAATCTCAAGAATTTTCCGGAAAGATTGGCGCGCTCGAGATAGCCGGTGCGTTCGCCTTCACAGCTGAGCGATTTTTTGAGCTCCTTATTTCGCATCATGCTTTCGCCGAAAAGCCACGTGCAGTATCGATTCACCGCTCGTACTCCATTTCTGTCGAAATCAGGCTCACCACCAGGAAGTTGTGCTCGGAGGTAGAAGTTGGTTTTGTTGTAGGCCTCCTGCCAGCTTTGGTCGCCGAAACGACCCGTGGTCTCCAACTCAACTCTGCCAAGGATCAGTTCGCATTCCCCAATGTAATGTGTGAGCGGAATCTGGCGCCGTTGCACATTCGCACGCGGCGTGATCGGGATGTCGAACCCCTTGGTGATGATTCGAGGCTTCAGCCGACCGCTATAAAGGTCGATGTCCTGGCAGTGCAGTTGAGTGTCATCTGCAGGTCCGTACCAAGCGGTCACGCCCAAGCCAAATTGCGCAGGAACATCGCCTACAAGGGTAAAACTCTGTGACCCGCTGCGTTCAGGCACAAACACGATGCTCTTTTTGTCGAGCACAGCGACCCAACTGCAGGCACTAAGGCCAAGCAAAGATAGGCTCAAACAACCCTTGGATATGAGCCTTTTCATGGCTGCAATCCCCTGCTGGTTTGCAGGATGTCCTGCTGAACTCTCACAAAGTGGGCGTCTGGAGCCTCATCTGCGCGCGGAGTCCAGGCAGGAAGATTGGCAAGGTCGTCACTGAGCTGATGTTCCAACAGGAAATGAATCTGCTCCTGCCTGGACCAACCCCAGCTATCAGCCTTATCTAGCTGCATCTGAAGCCAGGGCGCCAATGGTTCACGGGTGAGCAACTGCTGAGTAGCTTCCAACTGGTTTTCCCAGAGCCATGTTTCCAATATGGCCTTCTGCGCTGCGGCGGATTGCTCTGTTGAAGACGTTGTTTTCAGCCACGGTGTATCGAAGGGCTCCGGGTAGGTACAAGGGGCGCGATTATCCACACTCACCCACTGCTCGCCGTCCCAGCACAATGCGCTGCACAGCGGCCCCAGCAACAGTGGTATCTGGTGGCTATCCAGCGCCTGAAGGTGGCGCGCGATGACGCGGTTGTCCTGGAAGCGATACAGCGCACGTTGCCCTTCATCATGGATGACCATGCGGGCTTGCCAATGCGCAACCACCTCGTTGATATCCAACTGCTGCGCACTGGCGACCCACCCCCAATGATGTTCTGGCGACTGCAGCAGAGCGGACAGCGCAGCCATTGTGCTGACGTTTATACGCACCAGCCATGGCCCCAGTGGCGCGAGGTTTTCAAACGGCGTGCCTTGATAGACCTTGACGTAATCACGTATGGGCGCACTGGCAAACAACGTCGGGATCGGGTTTGGCGTTGCCATCGGATTGGCAATGACCACCAAGTCGCGCTGGTGGCTCCTTTGCTCACTTA
Organism: Pseudomonas sp. DWP2-2; assembly: GCF_049897065.1. Taxonomy (NCBI): domain Bacteria; kingdom Pseudomonadati; phylum Pseudomonadota; class Gammaproteobacteria; order Pseudomonadales; family Pseudomonadaceae; genus Pseudomonas; species Pseudomonas sp. DWP2-2. Next base: position 208,539 of record NZ_JAFCVN010000004.1, read on the forward strand.
ACCACTGACTGGTCAGGACGGAGGACATGCTCATGCGGATGGGCTCCTGTGGGCGGCAAGGGGATGTGCTTGTTCTGCACGCGGGCGGACGATTGCCCCAGCAGGGGATGGTGCGTGGATCAGGGAGATCAGGCTGGCGTGCATACACCCTCCTGACAGGCTTCACAGATCAGGCAGCGTTCGCTGCCCTGTTCCTGTGCGACTTGCATCAACTTGGCCTGTACGGGGGCCAGTGGCGGAGGTGGGGGGGCTAGCTCCAGGGGGGACAGCAGTTGAAGACCAGAACCTTCGCCAGCGCTGCCCCCGGCGTTGAGGCCGACCTTCTTGCCGTTGCACCAGACGCCGCTTGGGTCGATCTTCACAAAGCTGCCACCGGCTATCAGCGTCAGCTCTACGCCGGCTTCGATGACCACCTTGTCGCCGGCTTTGAAGTGCAGCTCATTACCCGCTTCAACAAACTGCCCGACACCCACCTTGATATGTTGGCTCTCGGCGATGTTGAGGTGATCGCTGGCTTTGATGGCGACCATGCGTTCGCCGTGGGTTGTGTGATGTTCTTGTGCTTTCAGCTCGGTATAGCAATTGGCGCCAACCGTGGTGCGCCGCACATTGCCGACGTATAGGGTATGGTCGTGCTTGACGATCTGGCGCCAGTCGCGCTCGGCATGCACGAGGATCTCTTCGCTTCCTTTCTTGTCCTCGATGCGCACTTCGTTGAAGCCACCACCGCCAGGGGTGCTGGAGGACTTGAACACCGACTGGGTTTTGTTCGCGGGCAGTGGGTAGGGCACCGGGTTGGTGGTGTTGGGCAGGCAGGCTGACACGTAGGGACGGTCGGGATCGCCTTCAAAAAAAGACACCTCGACCTCCATCCCGATACGCGGAATCACCACGCTGCCGTACTGGTTGCCGGCCCAGGCGCTGACCACGCGCAGCCAGCAGCTGCTGTGTTCGTCGGCCTGGCCGGTGCGCTGCCAGGGGAACTGCACTTTGACGCGACCAAATTCATCGCAGAACACTTCTTCACCGGCCGGGCCGGTGACGGTCGCCGACTGGCTGCCGTGGATCACATGGCGTTGATGCTTCAGCTCCGGCCGATAGGGGGTGTCCCAGGGCGTGGCGGTAAAGGTGTTGCGGTAGCCCTGGTGAAACCCGTTCGGGTCCTTGCTGGTGTCGCTGGTCACCGACTCTTCCAGTACCTGCGGTTGACGGCCTTCATGGGTGAGGGCGGTCAGCAGCCATAGGTCATTCCAGGTAGTGCGCGGGTGGGCAGTGAGCGGTAGAAAGTGGCCGCTGACCAAGGCCGGCTGATCGCTTTTGCCCTCAGCCAGGCGGTAGTCGTGGCGATGCCGTTCCAGGGCGCGCTTGCTCAATTGGCTGCCACGGGCGTCATCGCGGAACTCGCCGGGGTAGTCGTAATCTTCCAGCGGCGGTGGGGCGCGTTCGCCCTCGGCCACCACCACCCGCTGCTCGGCACTCAGGCGTACGTGCGGTTGCTTGAAGTCGTAGTCGCGGCGGCTGACCTGGGCGGCGCGGGTTTCCACCCGTACACCGAAACGTGACACCACGCTATGCTGTGCTGCCATTCCCGCACCTGGCTGGTAGGCGGTCTCCGGCAGTTTGCGGAACACAGTCTGGTCATCGCCGAACACCAGCAGGTGCTGGGTGGAGCTGTGCTGGAAGTGGTAGCTCAGGCCTTCCTCGGCGCACAGGCGCTGCAGGAAGTTGAGGTCGGTCTCGTCGTACTGGGTGCAGTAGTCGCGCGGAGGATAGACCGTCGGGCCACACTGGAAGCGGTAGCTGTCGGCGAGGATGCCATGGCCTTCCAGCACGGCGGCGATGATCTTCGGCACGTTCATGTTCTGGAACATGCGCTGCTGGTGAGCGTGCGCCAGGTACGCCAGGCGTGGCACCAACACCAAGTGATAGTGGGTCAGGCGCCGCCCGGTTTCGCCCTGGGCCACGCTGTGGATCTGACCATGCACGCCGGCGCCTTGGGCGTCGAAGGCGAGGAACGCCGGTTGGTGCAGCAGGCCTTCCAGGTCGATATCGGCACGCTCGCTGACCACTTCGATCTCGAAGCGATAAGGCGTGTTGAGGGCTTCATTGCCCTTGAAGGCCAGCACTTTGAAGTCATTGGCTACATCGGGTAGTGACAGTGCGAGAGGGGATTGACTCATCCTGAGATACCTTTCGAGCGAAGCATCGGGTCATGGAAGTTGGGTTTGGCTGGTTTCTGTACCGGCCTGAAGTCCTGCTCGGCCGGCTTGATGTCCAAGCGCGCCAACCGGTTTAGGAACGTGCGGCGGGACACCTGCAACTCCCGCGCGGACTGGCTTTGGTTGCCCCCATTGCGACGCAGGCAGTCCAGCAGCAGCCCGCGTTCGAGCTGGTCGAGGCGTTGCTGAAGATTGGTGGGGGGCTTTACCTCTTGTTTTGCCTAACGTGGATCGAGGTGGCAGGGCAGCAGTTCGCCACTGTCGCAAAGCAAGACTGCACGCTCGACCTGGGCCCTGAGCTGGCGCACATTGCCTGGGAAGCTCTCACTATCGAGCAGGGCCAGTGCTTCCGATGACCAGTGACAGGTGGGGCGCTGCAAGGTTGTGCAGAACGTGGCAGTGAAGTGTTCGGCGAGCGCCCGCACATCTGCCCCACGCTCTCGCAGTGGCGGCAGTTCAATAGGGAAGTAGGCCAGCCGATAGAACAGATCCCGGCGAAATTGCCCGGCTTCCACCAGCTCTTCCAGGTTGTGGTGGGTGGCGGCAATGATGCGTACATCCACTTTGTGGGTCTTGTTGCTGCCCAGCGGGCGTACTTCTCCCTCCTGCAATACACGCAACAATTTGCCCTGCAAGGCCAGTTGCATATCGCCGATTTCATCCAGGAACAAGGTGCCGCCATTGGCCGCATCGAACAGACCTGGGCGATGGCTATCGGCGCCAGTGAACGCGCCCCGCACGTAGCCGAACAGTTCACTTTCCAGCAGGTTCTCAGGAAGGGAGGCGCAGTTTTGTGCAACAAAACTCTTGCTGGCCCGTGCGCCGTTGTCATGAATGGCACGAGCGACCAGCTCTTTGCCGGTGCCCGTCTCTCCGGTGACCAATACGCTGACCGGATAGTCCAGCACCTTGCTGATCAGCTCACGAACACCCTGCATGCAGGGGCTATTGCCAAGTAGGCCGTAGTTGCTGGCAGGCCGATCAGAAATGCTGGCGTGTTTCGGCGCCATTGCCGGCGCTGGGTGCAGGTGGCGCAGCCGCCCCAGTTGAACGAGTACGAAATGCCCTAGATGGCAGAGCGAAGCAGACGACGAATTCAGGTCACGGGCGTTGCGATCGGCGACCAACAGCAACCCGCGAAGCCCCTGTGAAACATCATGCAAGGGAATGCACAGCAGGCAGCGCCAGCCCGGCTCACCGGCAGGTAAAAAGTCCGTCTGATACAGCCCGTTGCTCAGCAACGGGATGTTCAAGGCTTGATGCTGATTCAGGCAGTACTGCAGCAACGCTTCGTTCATGTAGTTGCGCGGCTGGCTATCGGCAGCCTGGGCTTGTACCTGACCATCACACCACGCGGCAGCCAGATTCAGCCCGGTGCCGGTGTTATCCAGCACGAACAGGTAGCTCAGCGGGCATTGGGCCAACTGCGCCGCTGTGGTCACCAACCCCTCTTGAAGGCGGGCGCAGTCCGTCAACTGCGCCAATTCACCGAGGTGGCGCAATAGCGCCTTGGTGTCGGGCATCAGTTGGTCGATTGCAGGTTCAGGCGAACTCACAGGCTACCGCTCCCTGGGCATCAACGCTGGCGTGTACCTGCTGTATCGGTTGACCACCGGCCATAGCCGCGAGTAGACGGTCCACGATCTGGGGTTGCAGGTGTTGATCAACCAAGGCGTCGATCAGGCGGGCGCCGCTGGTTCCATCGGTGCATTGCTGTGCAAGGTGCTCGATCAGGTGGTCGCTGAAGCTGAAACGCAGCTTGCGCGACGTCAGGCGTTCACCGAAGCGATTCAGTTTCAGTACGACCAGGGCGTGCAGCACGTCGCCCGCGATGGGGTAGTACGGCACAACACGCATACGCGCCAGCAGCGCCGGTTTGAAGTGCCGAACCAGGGTCGGTTGAATCAGTTGTTCCAGGTCTTGCGCGGTGGGCGGTTGACCGCTGGCGCATCGGGCGGTGATCTGCTCGCTGGCCAGGTTGGAGGTCATCAGGATCAGGGTATTGCGAAAGTTGATCTCGCGCCCTTCGCCATCGTTGGCTACGCCCTTGTCGAAGATTTGGTAAAACAGGTTGAGCACTTCGGGGTCGGCTTTCTCGACCTCATCCAGCAACAACACCGAATAGGGCTTTTGCCGAACGGCTTCGGTGAGCATGCCACCCTCGCCATAGCCGACATAACCGGGTGGTGAACCGATCAGGCGCGACACGGTGTGCTTTTCCTGGAACTCGGCCATGTTGATCGTGGTGAGGAAACGCTCGCCGCCATACAGCAGGTCAGCCATTGCCAGCGCGGTTTCCGTTTTACCCACACCACTGGGGCCGACCAGCAGAAACACGCCGACCGGTGCGTCGCTGCGATTGAGACCGGCGGCATTGGCCCGCATCGCCCTATCCAGCGCGTTGATCGCCTGCGGCTGGCCGAGCACGCGCTGGCCCAAGGCGTGGCCGAATTCGGCGACGGCGCTGTTGTGCTCGCGCGCCAGGTGGGAGAGGGGCACGCCGGTCCAGTGGCTGATGACCTCGGCCACCAAGCGCGGGCAAACCTCGTGGCTGACCAGGCGTTTGTGGTGCTGGCTGGTGGCTAGTGCCGACTGCGCTTCGAGTAGCTGTGCTTCAAGGTTTTCCAGCGCCGATGATGAATGCACTTCACTGGCGGGGGAGCGACGTAGCGCGGCGCATTGCTGGCGCAGATCCAGTAGCTTTTTTGCCGCCTCGCGCTGGGTCACCCATTCTGCTTCCAGGGCCGTCACTTCTGTGGCCGTAGCATCGAGCTGCTGATGCAACTCGGCTAGTACGTGCGAGTCGGTTGTCAGCCCAGCGTCATGGTCGCGCTGCAACGCTTCACGTTGGCGTTCACCTTCGGCCAGTTCATTGCGTAGGCGCTCAAGCAGTGAGGGGGCTGCAGCGAGGCTGATGCGTACGCGGGCGCAGGCCGTGTCGAGGACATCGACCGCCTTATCGGGCAACTGCCGGCCGGACAGGTAACGTGCTGACAGTTCGGCGGCGGCCACGACCGCGTCATCGCGCAGGTAGACGCCATGGCTCTGCTCATAGAACGGCGCAAGCCCACGCAGAATCGTAACCGCCTGCTGGACGGTGGGTTCATGTAGCTGAACGGGTTGAAAGCGTCGTGCCAGGGCGGGGTCTTTTTCAAAGTACTTCTTGTACTCACTCCAGGTGGTCGCTGCGATGGTGCGCAGTTCTCCGCGTGCGAGCGCAGGTTTGAGCAGGTTGGCCGCATCTGAGCCACCGGCCTGGGCGCCAGCGCCGATCAGGGTATGGGCTTCGTCAATGAAGAGAATGATTGGCTTGGTAGCATTATTCACCTCCTCAATGACCCCTTGAAGGCGCCGCTCGAACTCGCCCTTGATACTTGCCCCGGCCTGCAATAACCCCAGGTCTAGCGTTAACAGGCGCATATGCCTGAGGGCTTCCGGCACCTCTTTGGCCGCAATGCGCAACGCCAATCCTTCGACGATGGCGGTCTTGCCCACGCCGGCTTCGCCGACCACGATGGGGTTGTTCTTGCGGCGGCGCGAGAGGATGTCGATCATCTGCCGAATCTCGTCATCCCGGCATAAGACCGGGTCCAGCTTGCCCTCAACTGCTTGTTGGGTGAGGTCGTGGGTAAAGCGTTGCAGAGCGGAGTCGGCGGCGACAGAAGTACCGGAGGCAGCGGGCGTCAGAGCGGGGGGCGTCGCCTTTGCGTATTCGCGAAGACGTGTCGCATTCAACCGCGCCAGGAGCGGTTGGTATTGGCTGCCGGCATACCGTTGAGGGTTGTGTAATAAGGCCAGCAGCAATGCCGCTTCACCAATGTAGGGTTGGCGCAGCTCCAGCGTGGCCAGCATCAGCGCATCCTGCAGCCATTGCACCAGTTCGGTGGAAAATACCGGGTTGCGGGATTCGCTCTGGCCGCTGGTGGCATGCAGCACCCGCTCCAACTCACCGGGCTCTATCGCAGCATCCTGCAGGGCGCGAACTAGCATGCCTTGCGGGCGTTCCAACAACCCCAGCAGCAGGTCCTCGATAAGAACTTTCTGGCCTCCGCGTCGTATGCAGCGCTCGGCACTGCGTTCCAGTTCAGCTTTGCAATCGGCATCCAATGCCTGGACCAGGTGCTGCAGATCAACGTTGATCATCGGAGTTGTCCTCTAGTGCGCTATTCAATGAAACGATGCCGTCGGCGTGTTCATGGCCCAACCAACTGGTCCAGCCCAGATGGCATTCGTTGTCTTCGCCAATGCGTTGTTCGTGGATTTCGTCGGGGCGCAGCTGCAACTGAATGTCGTAGCTCAAGGGGTCCCGTAAGGTGAATCGCACCAGGGCGCACAACGGGCGGTAGTCGTCGCCGATCGGCAGGTAGGCGTGCAGTTGGTCCCAGCGCAGTTGGCGGATGTGCACGCGGAATCGGCTGCCGCCATCGACGGTCTGTTCGCCCAGCACGGCCGTCTCGTTCAGTTGATGGTTGGCTCTTCCCAATGCGTTTTGTTGATCCAGGGGAATGGCGACCTGTCGCACCAGGCACTGCTCGATGAACAGGTCGGCATGCTTGAAGTAGTAGCGCAGCACTGACTCGATGAGCGCGGCGGAATGGGCACGCAGGCTGAGCAGCCCGAGGTAGGGAAGCAGGCGTTTCCAGTTCAGTTCCGAGGTTTGGCGGATGCGTTGGCCACCGAGCCCAATCAAGGCAAACAGCTGTTCCGACAGCGGGTCACGTGCGCCGGCGCGGAACCGGGCGTGGTAGCGGTACTTCTGCCAGATAGGCAGCAGCAGGCACTGCAAACGGTGGTTGATCAGGTTGAGGAAATCACGGGTGCAGCGGCCGCCATCACTGTCGGCCAACGCCTGTTCACTGTAAAAGGATGGCAGCGGCGATCCCGCCCCGAGCAGGCTGACCAGGTTGATCCGCAGCCGGGCACGTGTGACGCCTTTCTCGGTAAAAAACTGCACCTGATCAATGTCCCGGCCGGGGAAACCCATGCTGGCATTGGCCTGAAATTCCAGGCGCTCGTACAGTGCCTCATCGCTCAGGCCCGGGGCCGCTTTGGCGAGTTGAGTCAGCACCTGCTGTACACCCTGGAACAGGCTGTACTCGCGAATCGCATGGCTCAAGGGCGTTAGAGCAGGGGCTGTTGTCCCATGCGTGGCGTCCATACGTAGTCCTCTCCTTGCTTGCTGTGTACGTGCAGTTGATGGAAGGAGTTCAGGCTGGCGTACAGCGCGAAGAACTCATTAAGTACCGAGGCGAACAGATACAGTTCCCCCTCGCTGCGGTAGCCACTTGTGTCAACGGTCAGGTGGGTACGCACGCCACGTATGGGCAGGCCGCGGTAGAGACGATCGGTGTGCTGGTGGCGGATCTCGATCAGGCTGCTCATCAGTTGGCGGCTGATCTTCTCGGCGTACTTGTCGTAGTAACGTGGCAAGTCGTAGGTTTCGAGAATGACCTTGAGGGCCTCGACGTTGGCCAAGGACAAATAGTTGAGCGACATGTTGCTGATCAGCTTCCAGAGGAAGTCACGGTGCAGCGGTGGGGCATAGCAGGGGGTGATCAGGCCAATGTTGCGAAAGCTCAGCGAAGAGGGCGTGCCCACACACGGCATGCAAATGGTGCCGTCACCCAACTGGCTGGGGAGGTTCTGATTAGTGCAGGTCAACTCGACCGAAATCGTCTCGCTCTGGCTGGCATCGCGCTGGCCGAAACTCAGGTAGGTGTCCAGGCGGCCAGCTACCATCGACGGCTCCTGGCGTACGCTGTAATGAGGCCGGGCCCCCGGACCATCGAAACTGGCATCGTGCTCGAAGGACTCAAACAACGCGTATTCGGTGTACCCCGCGTTGCCGGGCTTCCAGCCAATCACTTTGTCGACCGAAAACACACCGAAATGCTGAGGATCCTGCGTGCCGGGGAGCACGCGGTAACGGTCCTGTTTGCCATCAAGCCGGATTGGTGCGGCATCGTCGCTGAACAGGTTGACGATCGGTGTGCAGTACAACCGGATGTTGTCCACGGTAGGCTGCACCCGCTGGGCGCTGGCGCCAGTCAGGGTAAAACGCAGCTCTAGACCCTGGGCCTGCTCGATCACGTCCTTTGGGTGTGTCGCCAGAACATCCAGCCCTTCCAGGTCGATAAACAGAAACTTCTCAGGGAAGGTGAAATATTCCTGCAAATGCCGATATCCGCGGAAGGTGTTGAGCGGGTAGGGCACCAGCGCCTCGTTTTCGGCAAAGCCAACCGGTTTTACGTGCTCGCGTTGCAGGATGCTGTTGTAGGTATTGCCATTGCTGTCTTCGAGCGGTTGTCCCATCGCGCTCAACAGTCGCAACTGCACGCTGTCTAACTGTTGCAGTAGGCTCAGGTAAAGCTGTTGGCTGATGTAGCGTTCACCCGTCAGATGCAGGCGTAAGCGTTCAAGGTTCAACTCGCCCAAGTGACCGTCGGCGCACAGTGTCAGCCGCAGCGACAGCACTGCGCCTTCACTGGTGACCGTGTACTCCAATCCGCTCAGCGCCAGCGGCAAAACGTCGGTGTCAAAGGCTGTCTGGAAGCGGCATTGCACTCCCTGCAATGGTGTGGACTGCACTGGTGTATGGCGCGGCACTAGCTGCGCGGGGCCAGCGCGGGTCAGCGGGTCAAACTGCAGCATGCCGAACGCGGGCAGCGGGCGCATGTAGTTGGGCCACAGCAAATGCATCAGCGAATGCGTCAGTTCCGGCAGCTCGTCATCCAGCTTTTGCCGCAAGCGGCCGGTCAGGAAGGCGACGCCTTCAAGTAGCCGTTCGACATCGGGGTCACGTCCACTTTCTGCCAGGAACGGCGCCAACGCCGGGTTGCGCTCGGCAAAGCGTTTGCCGAGTTGGCGCAGGGCGGTGAGTTCACTTTGGTAGTGGTGGTTGAGTGACATCTGTACTTCCTGCCGTTCTAAGTCGTAGGGCAATCAAGTTGTAAGTTGGGATTAATTTGGTCGGCCTTTCACAGTGCTACACCAAGTTTCATAATTATTTTTATCAAAGTATGGGCACGTATTCGATTTTGAAACATAGATGTAAGGTATGTCGTCGTCGTGTGAAAAATAGTAGTAATTTTTTTTGTCTTTTCCGTATATCCAGTTGTTGGATGAGCCTTGGTCAATGATGTAGGGGTCAAAAAATAGGATCGATGATTCGGCGGGGATGAAATTGCTTCGGTCCGTTAAGAGCATGAATGTATTTGAGAATAGATTAGTGAATGTAATGAGCATTGATATTGCATAGAGCGTGAAAGCATAAAAAATGCGTTTGGTTGTGATTTTATTTTTCATAAAAATATAGATAGTCCGTGCCTTTGTCTGCTCGTTCTAGAAGTGCGATAGCGTCGCGCCCATATTTTCTTGCATCTTTGCCAGACCCGTTGTAGGCGGAAATAATGTCCCTAAGTTGTACCTTGTCGACCTTTGCGTTATGGCATAGCTGCCCAGTGACTCGATCAATCAACTCTCGCAAGTGCGCTGCGCAGTAGTAGAGATCAGCTTTCCAATCGTCACCAGGGATTCGGGTATCTTGGTTGTAATCAAATATTCGGTACTGAACTTCAGGTGGCATGGGAGGCTTGTTGTAATTGAATTCTATATATTTCACGGCATTTCTAAGCGTTGCTCTGCTCATGTTTGCCAAACCACTTGAGCTGGCGGAAACCCTGTCTGGGAATAGGTCAAATATCAACTCATCTGTAATCGCAGAGATTGTCGTCAGGGTGCGCTCGACGAATTGGGCAATCTTCAGAAGAGTACCTGCTTTGGGCCAGTTTTCTTGTTGAATAATCACAGCCAATAAAACGTGTGGGATGCCGTGGTACTCAGCGGCTGAACGCACCCAACTGCGAATTTCGCTAGCGGGAAAGTAGATCTTGAAGGCTTCGTGTGCTTCTGGAACATAGGGCATCAAGGGGAATGGAGAGGGGATATCTCCTGAATAGCTTGGAATACTGTCGTAACCATAAATTTGTGTGACTTCGGTGCCGCTACACTGGCAAGGTTTTGGTGATGGTTTGGGTGACATTAAGGAGTCTAAATATTCGGTGAGTTTGTCGTGTTGCTTTTGGGTAGGTGGACTCGCAAGAAGATTGATCAGCGACGTGTGTGAATTCTCTTTGGAGGGTGAATCTCCGATTAGTACGGTCCTGGACCCACTCATCACGACATTTCCAGCACTGCCTTCACTGTCCACCATGACCGCTGCTTTTCCATTGATCAGCACTGTCAAACTCAGCTGATCGCACAGCTCACTGCCGCACTCGGTCGTATCGCCTTCGCGCGCTGCCGGCAGACCGTCGAACAGAACATCGGGAGAGCCGCTATCAATCAGATTGCTGTCGCCATCGGCGGTTGGGTCGCCCTTGCGGGCCGCAGGTTTTGCAGACATCAGTAGTTCCTCAGCGTAGGGTGACCTGGCCACTGCCATCCAGGTTCGCAGCAAATTGAACAGGACGTTTGTCGCCTTCAACCTCCAATAGGCCGTAGATGCGAAAGCTCAACGACAAATGGTGGTGGTCGCGGGGTAAAGAGGTCACCTGAACCTTGCTCAACCGCGGTTCATAGCGTTCGATAAAGCGTTCGATTGCCTGACGTGATTGGCTCAATGCGTCATGCAGGCTCAGGCGCATGTCGTTGAGATCCGGCAGCCCGTAGTCAGGCAGGGTTTGCACGCTTCCTGCGCGGGTACTGAGCATTTTCGCCAGGTGCCCGGCCACCGAGGCCGTGAGATCGGCCTCGTGGGACTGGCGGGGAGCCTGCGCTCCGCTGCTGTTCAACCGCTCAAACAGGCTGCCGTATCTCGACATGGTGGTGCTCCTATTCCTTGTCCAGCTTGCCGACCAGCGATAGGGTGAAGTCGGCACCCATGTACTTGAAGTGCGGACGTACATTCAGGCTGACCCGATACCAGCCCGGCTCACCCTGCACATCGCTGACGCTGATCTCGGCAGCGCGCAAAGGGCGGCGGCCGCGCACTTCGGCGCTGGGGTTTTCCTGGTCGGCGACGAACTGGCGGATCCACTTGTTGAGCTCTGTTTCCAGGTCCGTACGTTCCTTCCACGAGCCGAGCTGTTCGCGCTGCAGCACTTTGATGTAGTGCGCCAAGCGGTTGATGATGAACAGGTAGGGCAGTTGAGTGCCGAGCTTGTAGTTCAGCTCCGCCGCCTTGCCTTCGTCGCTGTTGCCGAAGTTCTTCGGTTTCTGAACCGAGTTGGCAGAGAAGAACGCTGCGTTGTCGCTACCCTTGCGCATGGTCAGCGCAATGAAACCCTCTTCAGCCAGTTCATACTCGCGGCGATCAGAGACCAGTACTTCCGTTGGAATCTTGGTTTCGATCTCGCCCATGCTCTGGAAGTGGTGCAGGGGAAGGTCTTCCACGGCGCCGCCGCTTTGCGGGCCAATGATGTTCGGACACCAGCGAAACTTGGCAAAGCTGTCGGTCAACCGGGTACCAAATGCGTAGGCGGTGTTGCCCCACAGATAGTGCTCGTGGCTGTGCGCGACGTTTTCCGCATACCCAAAGCGTTTGATGGGGTTGCCTTCCATATCGTAGGGTTGGCGCAGCAGGAAGCGCGGCGCGGTCAATCCTGTGTAGCGAGAATTTTCCTCCTCGCGAAAGCTCTGCCATTTGGCAAATTGCGGGCCGGTGAAGTGGTCTTTCAGGTCCTTGATGTCCGGCAAGCCGGTGAAGCTTTCCAGGCCGAAGAACTTGGGGCCTGCAGCTGCAATGAATGGCGCGTGCGCCATACAGGCGACCCCGGAAACGTACTGCAGTGTTTTGATATCCGGTGCGCTGGGGTCGAAATAGTAGTTGGCAATCAATGCCGCTACAGGCTCGCCGCCGAACTGCCCGTACTCCGCGCTGTAGATGTGCTTGTAGAGACCCGACTGAACCAGCTCGGGGCTGTCTTCGAAGTCGTCGAGCAGGTCCTGTTTTGACGTGCTGAGGATTTCCAACTTGATGTTTTCGCGAAAGTCGGTGCGATCCACCAGCAGCCGCAACCCACGCCACGCCGATTCGGCCGCTTGAAAATCCGGGTGATGGAGGATCTCATCCATCTGTTCGCTGAGCCGCGCATCGATCTGCGCAATCATGCGGTCGACCATGGCTTTCTTGACTGGCTCGCCACTGTTCTGCGGTTTCAACAGTTCTTCGATAAAGGCTGAAACGCCACGTTTGGCAATCAGGTAGGCATCGTCATCCGGTGTCAGCCTGGTTTCGGCAATGATGCGATCCAGGATGCCGACGTCGGCGGTGCTGTGTTGTTGGGCTTTGGCGGCTTGAGTGCTCATGAGTACTCTCTTCCTTGTCGGGGGATCAGGCGTCCGTAGTAGGGCGGGCGGCTAGGCCCAATTCTTTGAGTACGCGTTCACGGCTATCGCCGTCGTCCAACACGCTCTCAATGGCTTTGCGGAATGCCGGTGCATTGCCCAGGGGGCCTTTCAGCGAGACCAGGGCATCGCGCAGCTCCATCAATTTCTTGAGTTCAGGAACCTGTTCAACCAGTTGGTCGGGATGAAAATCCTTCAACGACTGGATGTTCAGCTGGACGGCCAATTCGTCGTCGCCCGCATCCTCTTGAAGCCGGTTGGGCACCGCCAGGGTCAGTTGTATTTCCTGTTTGGCGAGCACATCGTCAAAGGTGTTCTTGTCGATGCTGATGGGTTTGCGGTCCTCAATCCGGCGCTCGTCCTGACGCTGGGTGAAGTCACCCAACACCATCAGCTTGAGCGGCAGTTCGGTCTGTTCTTGCGCGCCTCCGGTTGCAGGTTTGTAGGTGACGTTGATACGTTCCTTGGGGGCAACTGAGCCTTCTTTGGCCATGTCCATTCTCCATCGCGGGGTTGATCCGAGGGGTTAGTCGAGCACCACTTCAACATCGAGGTGGCACAGCCTTCGGTGAATTTCTTCTTTGTGCTCGCGCACTTCGTGGTTCTGCGGCAGCAGCTCGCAGCAGGTATGCAAAAGATTGAGTACGTCCAGTACGAGGTCCGGCTCCCAATCATTCAGGCCGCTGTTGTGCAGCAACGTGTCCAGGGCATTGAGCTGGACCCTGGCCAGTTCGTATTTCTTGGCATGGAAGCTCAGGCGGGCGAGCGTCAATTGCCAGAGGAAGTGTTCGCGACGGTTCCCGGCCATGCGCATGTCTTTTTTGAAGTGCTGAACGGCAGCTTTCAGGCCTGATGCCTGCAGGGTGGGGAGGGCGTCCTGCAAGCTTTGCTCCCACGGTGCAGTCGTGTCATCACCATTTTTGGGGTGAAGGTCAGGCGGCGGCTCATTGGCTTTCAAGTGGGGAAGGACGGATGCGCGGATCCACAATCGGGTTTGCGGATCGGCGAACGGGGTGCCGTCGTGAAACTGTAATTCCTCCAAGCCGGGAACGCGCTGCAGGAACAGGGCCAGCTGGATTTCCACTTCACGCATGGCGTGTTCTGCCTGCAAGGCCTGAAGGCATTCCCAGGTTAAGCGTTGCCCATCCAGCCAGAAGGGAGAGCGGGCCGTACAGGCTTCCAGCTCAGTCATCAGGTCGGCGTATTGCCGTTGGGCAAAACGCTCCTGAAAGTCGGCCAACTTGTCGATGGGAACGCCACGCAGTGCCGTGACCTTCTCGGCGTTGTGTTCTGGCAGGGTATCGATAGGCAGCCAGAGTAGCGTTCGGCCCAAGCGTAAAGCTCGAATGTCGCTGGATTTTTGTTTGAGCCAGTACAGGCACAGTGGCCGGGTCTGATCCTGAAGCGTGCGAAGGGTTTTATGGGCGGTTTTTTCATTGTCCACCGGTGCCCCAGGCGTGATCAGTTGTTCCGCGACGTGCTTCACCTGGGCGAACGCGGCACCCAGGGTGCCGGGCTCTGGATGCCCTTGACTGGCCCGTGTAAGCAACTCATCCAGGCGACGACATAGCGGAAGTAACAGAGGTGCCCCTTCGCCCAAGTGATGAGATAGCGAGCCCTCAATGGCGTGTAGGTCGTCGATCAATTGGCGAAAAAGCGCAAGCTGCCCGGCGATGGCGACCTGCTCAAATTGGATTTGCTCCAAGCGCAAGCACAACCAACTGACGGCCGCTGCCCGCGTGCGCGGCTTCTGCGGGTGGATCTCGTCCCAATGGTCGCTGATGAGATAGCGAAGCATGGCGAGGCCAGCTTGCAGGCCTTTATAGGATTCGCACTGAAACAGGCTCCACGCCAGCCATGCTACGACGCGCAGGTCTTTGGACTGCGTTTCAAGGAATGTTTCGCTGCGTTCGCGAACCAGCTTCCAGTCTGTCTGCGCTGTCTCATGAAATGTGGCTTCGCGCCCCACTTCGCTTTCGAGTTCTTCAAACTCTGGACAATACCGTAGGTCACTTCCCACAAAGTCATCGGACGAGATAGCGCACTTGGCTAACTGCAAGTAATGAGTACAGAGCGGATGGGCGTGGTTCACATTATATCGTCCATGATGAACGGTTCGGTAGAAAGTAGCCGTGTTGACTGATTTTTCTTGCTTTGGGTGAGTTTCTAGCCCGTGGCGAATTTTGCATCTCAATGTGAGAACAATACTTGCCGGAATGCAATATAAGTAGCAAGTAGGACCGATCCTTGAATTTTGTGTGAGATTTTTCTCTGGTTTCGTAAGTCTTTTCCGAAACAGCTCTAGCTAGGGCTTTGCGTGGCTTCGTTGATTTCGCTTTTATTTGTGGGAAGTCACGTAATACTGCGAACTTGGAACAAGTTGCATGGTCTTTTTGCGCTATGGTGTGATGAAGTTCTGAGCGCATGCTGACTGCAGGCAATAGTTAATTTTCTGCGCCTGCGGGGCGGTTTAATCATGTGTTGTGTTCATTAACTTTCTATTTGTAGGAAGTGGACGACAGTTGTTTCTTTCTACTTTGGTTTGATCAGGTGAAGGAGGGGTGATGGAGTCGGTTAAATCGTTGCACTATTCCGCGCATGCACTGGAGCAATTCAAGCAGTCGACCCTCACGGTCAGGAAAGAAATGCCGGGGATCCGCGCTGCTTATATGACCGTCGTGTCACTGCTGCAAGAAAGTGTGAAGTTTATTCTCCCAAACCATGCTGATCCAATACCTGAACGTGTTCCTCAAGGACAACCTCGATGCCCTGTACTCCGACAGCCTCGGCGGCTACCTGGTACGCAGCGACGTGCTGGAGCAACTGAAAAAGGCCGAGCGCATCCGCGAGACCTTCTTCAACCATCGCGGCCATCTGGCCGTGCAGCTCACCATCGAACCCCTGGCCCTGAGTGCCACTCGCCTGAGCAGCATGCTCAGCGTCGACGGCCAACTGATCCCCTACCAGCACGGCGCGCCACAGCGCACCGGTCTGGTGTGGCCCAACAGCCTGGGCAACAGCAATGGCAGTCAACTGACTCTGGTGCATAGCACCGGCAACACCGCCAGCCTGAGCTACCGCGGGCCGTGGTCGTTGTTCCGGCTGCTGAGTCGCGGGCACCTAAATGGCCGTACCGACACCAGTGTGGACCTGACCTTTTCAGTCGCCGATGGGTTGATGCGTTATCGGATTGGAGCGGAGAAGGCTAATAACCCGATTACACAGCGCAGTTTTGAAGGGTTTGTATTGCCCAGGACTCTGTTGGAAGAACGTCAAATAAAGAAAAAACCGAACAAGGTCGAGAGGCTCGCCGCAACAGCTCTCACCTATGAACGCCCATAAGTCAGCGATGACTGGGTGCGAAATAATCACACGCGGAACAGGACTGCTTACATGGCAATCAAGCTGCAAATGTTGACCGAAGACCCTAAAGAAATTGAGTTGATCGAGCGGTACTGGGCTGTCGATGAGTCAGGGCAGTACCTTGAAAAAGTGAGTGCTCTGACGGACGTTATTGAAATGGCCCCAGGCGTTACACTCGCCAGCTTCGTACGGCAACGTTGCAATGCATTCGATGATAATCAGGTCTGCTCCAAGTGTGCGGAATTGATCGAAATCAAAAATCGCTCAGAGGCCAAAAAGGTCCCTCAACGGTCCACGAAGCTTTGTACGCTTTGTCAGAACGACCATGACGCCATTGCGCTTGAGGCTAAAAAGACCAAAGCCGCAGAGCTTGAACGGCAGTTGGCCGAATACGTACGCAAGCAGTTAACCCGTACGGTGGACTACTCAGCGGTCCCGGATAATCAGGTGGTGCTTCTGCTGGCGTTGGACAGGGCTGTTACCCCGAGGTTGACCAATGGCGGCTTCAGACCGGGTGATTGTCGAGGGCTGGCGCCTCGATATGTCGATGACTTCATGCTGCAATTGCGTGAGGCTGGGCTCGTCCTTGATGACCCCAGTAAAGCAAGCCCGGGCACCTACTATTGGGAGGGCGATGAGATTTGGGTGTTGAGGGACCAGGTTGTCTATCGTTTGGCGCCAGATGTCGCATCAAGGCGTGCGGACGAGGTCATTCGTAACCTGTCGGATAGGGTGTATACCGATGCTGACGGGCTGTTCAACCTGTGGCTTGATTACGCAGTCGCCGATGTCATGCGCTATCTGGGCGCTCAGTGCGAACTCTATAACCATGATCTGTCGGAACAAGAGCTGGCAGAAATCAAAAGTACTATGCGCGCAGCTTTGCATACCTACAGTGTTTCACAGCTTTGGTCGGTGGCCTGGAAGGTTGTCAGGGATGCCGCAAGTTTAGCTAACCGCGAGTACTACAATCGCCCCAAAGCGGCGGCGACCATTCCTGGAAAGATTCGGCGGAACTTGGAAAAGGTGCAGCGAGAGTCAATTGAGCTCAAGACTTGGAGCCGCCCGGAACAACATCCTGCAGGCACACTGGGAATGGTGTTAGGCGAGATTTTGGGTGTTGATGAAGATACCCCTGGCCATAGGGTCTCGTCCCTTGTTGCCTGGCTCACAGGGCAGGCGTGTTCTCCCAGCGTCGAAGCAGCGCTTGATGAACCGATACGCGAACTGATGACCTTGGCGCTGTCCCACGATGTCGGCTCTTCAGTGATGCTGCGGTTCGCGGAGTTGATTCGTGCGGGGCATGACGTTGGTTTTGCTATTGAAGAAATTGGTGAGGCGCTGCGCTCGTAAAGGGGGCAGGGTGCTCCATCTGGGGCTGCTCAATGAGGCCGCGTTCTGCCTGCCCCCCCCATGGTGGTGAACAAACCGATCGCCAGCGTTACGCTGATGGCGGGTGAACGTACCTTCATGAGGGAAAGCTCAGGCAAGGCGTGGCCGCAGTTTTTTGGTCATGCGCGCGCACCTTGTAATCTGGTTGAACTGCACGTAATGGGCTTGCGCCGTCCATTCCTCGACCAGGATCAAATACTCGGCCGGCGGATTGATCTGGCGCAGATACCCGCACAGCAGGCGTGTGCGTCGCGCGTTCATCGGCTGCTTTAATGTCAAGATGACGTTGTCTGCGGCGCGGCATTCAGTGATCTCCATGACTGAGCCTCTCATCGAGTGCTGGCGGCAAACGTGCAGGCCCAGGATCAGAGGCTGGGATTCTTGCCGCGTGGCGTTCATTCTCAGGTGAGTCGTCGCAGGCGTCTACTGTCATACTTGACAGTCCTTTAGCCGGTGTTGCACTGCCGTGACCCATTACTCGACGTAACGGGCGTTAAATGATTCAGAGGCACAGATCGTCGACTACGTGCGCTCAGCGTCAAGTAACAATGGGCTGCCTCACCTTGCGACTTAACCCCGGTGTCTTGCCCGTAATGCGTTTGAATGCGCGACTGAAAGCGGCCTGGGATGTATAGCCCAAGCGCTGTGCTACCTCTTCAATCGGCAGCCTTTCCAGGGTCAGCCACTGGCTTGCAAGCCGCATTCGTAGTTCGGTGACATAGCGCAGCGGCGTCATGCCAATCGTCACCTGGAAGCGATCCGCGAAGGCTGAGCGTGAGGTATTGCATTGCTCTGCCAACTGGGCAACGGTCCAGTCGCGGCCCGGTTGTTGATGGAGCGCTAGCAGCGCACCGGCCAAGCGTGGATCGCGCAAGGCGGCGACCAGGCCAGAGGCATTACCGCAAGCGCACTCCACCCAGCCGCGAACGACCATGGCGGCCACCACGTCGGCCAACCGCGCGAGGATACCGGCGAAGCCCACACGTGCGGCGCTGACCTCGCGTTCCATGGTGGTCAGGATAGGCACCAGTCCAGGGTAGCGCTGGCCGCTGGCATCAATCAACATCAGGCCCGGCATCAGTTTGCCAAGGCCATGGATACTGCCCAGTTCAAACTCCATGCAACCACTGAACAAAATAGTGCTCGGCGTTGGGCTGGCATCGGTTGCGGTGTGCACCGCGCTCACGGTGTCACCGAGGGGGACGCTGTCTAGA
Source organism: Pseudomonas sp. DWP2-2 (assembly GCF_049897065.1). Lineage (NCBI taxonomy): Bacteria > Pseudomonadati > Pseudomonadota > Gammaproteobacteria > Pseudomonadales > Pseudomonadaceae > Pseudomonas > Pseudomonas sp. DWP2-2. The sequence continues at coordinate 227,074 of NZ_JAFCVN010000004.1, forward strand.
CCGTCGATGTCCTGAACAGGTGCGTCCGCATGGGAAGACAGTTGATGGGCGGCGCCATGGGAGATGAACACGGCGTTGCCGGCAGACAGCGCGTAGGTGGTGCCGTCCGCCATTCGCAGCACCGCATTGCCGACCGCCATGAAATGGAACCAGGCATGCCCAGGTTTTTCAGCGAAGCCCAAACCGAAACTCGGACTGGCTTGTATACGCCGGTATTCGACGCCACGCAGGCGCATACCGCGCAACAGCTCGTTGATGAGATCCGAGGAAAGAGCAAACTGTTCTGCAGACATTGTTCAGGTGTTTTAGTCAAAAAGTAGAGGTTTTTGATCATAGATCATCCAGTTTCCGGCGCCTAGACTGCGGCCTGAAATGAAGACTGGAGATCCCTGCAATGACTGACTGTATATGTAGTGCCGTATCCAACCGCCATCCCGGCGCCTTCTCGGAGGCAGAGCCTGCGGCCCCCGCGTGGATGGCGGTCTTCTCGCTGGCAATGGGGGTGTTCGGATTACTGACCGCTGAGTACCTTCCGGCCAGTTTGTTAACACTGATGGCGACTGATCTGGGAGTGTCCGAAGCACTGGCTGGCCAGGCGGTAACGGTGACAGCAGTGATAGCGCTGTTCGCCGGTTTGTTGGTGCCAGGCCTGACCCGCGGTATCGACCGACGTTGGGTGTTGCTGGGGTTTTCAACGCTGATGGTTGCCTCCAATCTTCTGGTCGCCGTTTCCTCCAGCTTCGCGGTGCTGTTGTTGATGCGCATCTTGCTGGGGATTGCCCTAGGCGGGTTCTGGAGCATGGCTGCGGCGGTGGCGATGCGCTTGGTGCCGAGTGCTTTGTTGCCTCGGGCGCTGTCGATCATTTTCAGCGGGATTGCCATCGGGACGGTCGTTGCCGTGCCGCTGGGCAGTTATCTGGGCGGGCTATACGGCTGGCGCAGCGCGTTCTTTGCAGCGGCGGCGGTAGGCATGGTGACCCTGGCTTTTCAGTCATTGACTTTGCCGCACCTCGCGCCGCGCCGGCCGACACGTCTGCGCACCGTTTTCGAAGTGTTGCAGCGCCCGGGCATCGCCATGGGGATGTTCGGTTGTGTGCTGGTGCATAGCGGTCACTTTGCGATGTTCACCTATGTTCGGCCATTCCTGGAAGGCACTACCGGCATCGGCCCGCAAGGGCTGTCGCTGATGTTGCTGGGGTTCGGTGTGGCGAACTTCTTCGGCACGCTGTTGGCTGGCAGGCTGCTGGAGCACCACCCGCTGGCCACTCTGGTGTTAATGCCTGCGCTGGTCGGGGTTGCAGCATTGGCGTTGGTGCTGTTGCCACCCTCGTTGCCGGTGCAGGCAGTACTGCTGGCAATATGGGGCTTGGCCTTCGGCGGTGTGCCGGTAGCGTGGTCGAACTGGGTCGCCAGCGCGGTACCTGATCAGGCGGAAAGCGCCGGGGGCATGGTGGTGGCATCTGTGCAGTCCGCCATCGCCACGGGCGCCGCCGCTGGCGGTGCAGTGTTCAGCCTCGGTGGCAGCGCGGGCGTATTCATAGCGGCAGCGGTGCTGATGCTGCTGGCTGCGTTGCTGATTGCGCTGCGTGTCCGGGTCCCTTCTGTCCATGGCGTTCGCGAGTCCACGCCCGCATTGCACCTTTGATTCGGTTTTCCAAACTGCCTCGTTGCGCTTTGGGTGGATGTCACATTTGGCACCGATAATCCTGAGTCACGGTGGTTTCCAGGCAATGAAATTGCCCCATCGTTCGGCACACGGATTTCTCCGCACCTTCGCGTTCTGCGCGTGCGTAGTCCCAAAACTGGCAGCGCCCCGTGGCGATCGCCAAACCTTGGGATTCCCGGATTTGGCCGAGCTCGAATGGCGTATGTACGTAGGAGAGTTGGACCAGCCCATCGGACGGGTTGCCGCCGGTAGCTTCCCAATATTTCGGCGTGACGCAGCCTGCAAAGAGCGGTAGGGCGATGGCGACGATGACGGGTTTCATTGTCGAGGACGATCCTTTGTTGGTGAAAATGACGTTGGTAGGCTTCGTTTTTTGTTCGCCAGCATCAACGTAGAGAGCGAAGGCGGCCCAAATTTGACTGACTGGTAACCACTGGGCAGCAGCGGTTCGCCTGCATCGGCCTCAAACCCGACAACCTTCCTGTCCTGATCCATGGTGATGGACAGGATGCAGTGATTCGGGTTATTGACCGTCGAGCAGTTGACCAGACGGCCTCTGGAGGTCGCGGCTTTGAGTTCAGTCCAGCGCCGCCCAGGAAATTCTCCTTGCGAATGGCGGCGGCAAAAAAATCTGCGCCGTGCCGCCTGTGGGAATCATGATGGGAAAGGGACTTGCCCCACGGCGGCGGAGTCTAGAAGCGCGTAAAGAGCCCGACAATCACCTGGAGGAAATCGAGACGCAAGCTACGGTGGACCGTGCTGGGGCTGACGGAAATCGGCTACAACCCAAGCAGTTATAGGGCCCTGCGACGCTGCTACCGATTGCGGCGCAGGGCTTTGCGATCAATGTATTGGCGCATGAGCAACAACTGCTGAGCGACCGCTTTGCGACGCCGACCGCGGATAAGTTCAGCCAGGTGCCTTACGCAATCAACCAAAACCACAATGTGTGGGTCTGGTTCAGATAGCGCGTAGCCGAGTACCCATCGGGTTGGGGCAACTGATGATGGAAGTGGTAACTCTGCCCAGTCATCGGCCCCAGGCTGCTGACTTGCCAGATCAGTCACTGCATCACTTGCCAGCGTTGTACGGGCGATGTGCCGCCAAAACGTGCGTGTTTTTCCGCCAGGTATAGAAGCACCGCGGCAGACTCCACCACCACTTGCTGGTTGTCGTTGTCCAGCAGCACCGAGATTTTGGCGTGCGGGTTCACCTGCAGATACGCGGGAAGGTGTTGTTCATCGCCGGCGAGATGGATGTGGCAGATGTCATAACTGACCGCCAAGGCCTCCAGCATCAGCAGCATTTTATAGCCATTGGCGGTGGGTGAGAAAAAGACGGTGTACATAGAGGCCGTTCATGTGAGCGCAGGGCAAAGAGCCGGCAGGTGCCGGCTCGCGGTACGTTGCAGGGGGCTTATGCGATGGGGTATCGCTTGAATGCCGGGTGTTCCTCGAGCCTCCCAGCATGGCGCTGCAGGTGCGGGAAGGCCTCGGCGTTAATCACTGAGGCCACTGTGAACTGGCTGAACGACCAGGCCACTGCTGCGCTGATGGCACCTTGGGTCAAGCCTGCATCCGGCGCATGGGCCAGGCGTTTTTCCAAGGCTGAGTAGGCGGCCAGCAACTGGCCGGTTACTCGGTCGAGCCAGGGCTCGTGGAGTTTTTCTGCGGGGCGCAGGTTATGTTCGTACACGATCTGTACGGTTTTCTCACAGGCAGCAAGGGCGAGGCCAATCAACTGCAGGTCTTGGACGCGCGCGCTGGCTTGCTGTGGCAACAGCTTTCTATCAATCGGGGCCGACGCTTCGAAGTAATCGAGAATCAGGCTTGAGTCCATCAGTACGGTTGAATCGTCCAGCACCAGGCTGGGCGCTTTTACCACCGGGTTGATGCTGGCAAATTGTTCGTAGGTGCTGAATACCGAAAGTGGCTGATGCTCAAAGTCGACGCCGTAAAGATCCAGGGAAATTGCTACGCGGCGCACGTAAGGCGAGTCCAGCATGCCGACCAGTTTCATGAAACCTCCATTTACGTCAGGGTAATTTTCAACGTGCAGTGGGGATGCTTGAGGTACTTGTACAGGTTGAACAGCAGCCCCCAGGCGCGGGGGGTGGCCTCGTGGTCGGCCAGGTACAGCGCAATTTCCCCTTCGCCTTCCAGCAGGATCAGGCCCGGCGCAAGGCAGGTGAAAGTCCCTTGTTCCAGGCAGACATCAATGCCTTGGGACGTCATCCAATGGCGGCCCTTCAGCGCGATCACATAGGCCTGCTGCTCCAGCCAGAAGGAGAGTAGTTGATCCTTGGTCACCAGCCATTTCAGGGCATGGCGCCCCTGGCTCATTTTCGTCAGTAATACCTGCGGGGCCTGGTTGAGGCGGGTGGTCCGGAGGCTTGGTTCCATGAGGGTGGTTTTCATCGAAGACGCTCCGCTGTTCTCGAGGTGACGGTGGAACGCAAAGACGCCCGTGGCTGGCAGGAATTGTTAATTTGAGGTTACTTTAACGTTGGTAAAGCCCTCAAAATATCGATAATTTTTACCAGAACAGGTTAGCTGAGCTTACATGAGTGCATTTCCTCCATTGACCTGCCTGCGCAGTTTCGAAGCCACTTCCAGATTGGGGAGCGTCACCCTTGCTGCCAAGGAGTTGCACGTCACGCATTCTGCTATCAGCCAGCAGATCAAGGTGCTGGAGGAAATTGTGGGGTTGATGCTATTCGTGCGCGAAGGGCGCGGCTTGCGAGTCAGCGAGGATGGGCGCCTGTATGCGTTGCAGATCCGCAAAGCGCTGGGCGACATCGCCGAGGCCACCCGATTGATCCAGGCACTGCCCAAGATGGGGGAGTTGGTGGTAGCGGTTCTGCCGTCGTTCGGCCGGTCCTGGCTGTTACCGCGACTACCGGGTTTTCAGCAGCTTTACCCTGATATCAGCATTCGTCTGCAAGCCAGCTTGACCATCTCCAATCTGCATCAGGAGTCAGTGGATATCGGCATCCGCATGGGCAAGGGGGATTGGGAGGGCGTCGAGCAAAAGCTGTTGTTTCATGATGAAGTCGTTGTGGTTGCCGCCCCTCATTTCAATGGTGGGCACCTGCCACAGACGCCGCAGGAGGTGGTCGACAGCACCATCATCTACAACACTGAGTCCTGGTTGTCCTGGTGCGAGGCTGCAGGTGTCGAGATGGGCAGCGAGCGCAAGGGTTTATGCAGCAATGACTCCAACCTGGTGCTGGAAGCCGTTCGCCTGGGGCAAGGCATCACGCTGGAGCGGCGCAGCCTGGTGCATGACGCTGTCGAGCGGGGCGAACTGATCCAGCTGTGTGACGTCAGTGCACCGTACGCGTACCCCTATTGGCTGGTGTGGCCACCCAGGGAAAGTTCGGAAGATAAACAACGCGAGTTCTCCCATTGGTTATCGGGGGAAGTGGAGCGTTACCTCGTGCAACTGAAAAAAAACACCTGACGGAGGTACTGCCCGAAAGGATCTGTCTCTGCAAGAACGCCTGGTTGTGGTCGCGGGCGGCAGCTCGGGGATTGGCCTGGCATGCGCCCGGGCATTCGCCGGTGAAAGCGCCCGAGCGGCGATCGTTTCAAGGTCGCAAGTGCGGCTGGAACAGGCGCAACGCGAGTGCGAGCGAGCGGGCCTGCAGGTGCATACCTTTGCCAGCGACCTGACTGACGCCGACCAGGCACAGACGCATCGAGAAGGGTAGTTACATCAACGTCGACACAGCCGACTATTGGGTGATTGAGAACACACGTTGATCGACGGCATGCACCTGCGCACGGATGAGAGGGTGATTTGATGAGCATTATTGAATTTCTAGGTAACCCTTGACACTCCCCAGCGCCGCGCACTCAATCGACCCCGGCTGTGCGAACTGATCGCCATCTGATAGTCATTTGAAAGGGGCGAAGGGCATGGGCGTTTTCGATTACAAGAGCATGAGGGGCGAGCAAGCCAAAGCGCTGCTGGACAACGCCTTGGCGTTGTCCGAGTACGCTTATGACTCCACCGGCAAACCCCTGGCCACCGGTGGCTGGGCGCCCATTGGTGCGCAAGCGTTGGGCGTGACGCAGAACGTCGACAAGCAAGGCACCTTTTGGGGCGAGACTGCCTTGGCCCCTTCGGCAAACGTCGAGATTCTCGGGCAGTACGATGGGGGTGGCAGGCTGATTGCCATGGGCATTGCCTTTCGTGGCACGTCCTTTGGCTTGACCTGGGATGGCGCGGGTGACGTGGCCAGCGACCTGGCAGCCGCTGCACTTCCCGGATACGCCGCCAATTACGCCAAGTTCGCCTTCAGCGCCTTGCTCGAAAACGTCGCCCGTTACGCCGTGAGCCAAGGCTTGAGCGGTAAGGATATCCTGGTCACCGGCCATAGCCTCGGCGCGCTCGGGGCCAACAGCCTGGCGGCCTTGAGCCCCGATTATTGGGGCGGCTTCTACCAGGACGCTCACTATGTGACCTTCGCTTCACCTACCCAACGTTCAGGTGACACTCAGGTATTGAATATCGGCTACGAGAACGATCCGGTGTTCAAAGCCATTGATGGAAACGGCATCAACACCTCGGCGCTCTTCTGGGGTAACGACAGGGGCTGGGATTCGGCCGCGAACAACCTCGTCAGCTTTACCGATAATTACGCGTCGTTCTCGGCGCATTTACCCAATAGCCTCAATTGGGGCGTCGCCAAGGCCCACTCCCTGGACGGTTATATCCAGGGCCTGGGGCGCATCGCGTCCTCGCAGTTCTATGACTTGACCGACAAGGACTCGACCATCGTGGTTTCCAGCCTTACAGAGGCTGCGCGTGGAACCACCTGGGTAGAAGATCTGAACCGCTACGCTGAAAAACACACCGGCAATACCTTCATCCTCGGCACCGAGGGCAACGACCTGCTCAAGGGCGGGGCCGGCAATGACTTCCTGGAAGGCGGGGCCGGTGATGATCGTTTTCGCGATGACGGTGGCTACAACATCCTGCTGGGCGGGCAGGGCGATAACGTCTTCGAACTCCAAAAACCACTGGCCGGCTTCAGCTTTGCCAATGATGGCGATGGCACGCTGTACGTCAACGACGCCTATGGTGGTATCAGTATGACTCGGGATATCAGCGCGCTGGTGAGTAAGGAGACGTCCTACATACTGTGGAATTCAATTCCGTGGGGTTCTCACGACATCACCTATACCGTAACCGGCCAGGGCCTGCTGGCCGGAACAGCCTTGACGCACTACGTGCCCTCAGTCAACGGCGATGTACAGGATAACGTTCTCACCGCTCATGCAGCAGGGGAGTGGTTATTTGGTTTGGGCGGCGACGATCATTTGATCGGTGGGCAGGGCAATAACGTGTTCGTTGGCGGGGCGGGCAATGACCTGATGGTGTCGGGCGGTGGCAGCAATACCTTCCTGTTCAACGGCCTCTTTGGTAATGACCGGGTCGAGGGGTACCAGGCCAGCGATAAGCTGGTGTTCATGGGTATTCCTGACTTGGGACAGCAATACGATTATCGCTCCCATGTCTCGATGTTCGAGGACAACGCGCTGCTGTCCTTCGGGGACAATTCTGTGACGTTGGTTGGCGTGAATATGACTCAGTTGAATGGGGCGGGGATTTATATTTCCTGAGTCTCCAAATAACGGTGATGTGACGCTGAACCTGTGGCGAGGGAGCTTGCTCCCGTGACGTCCTGTCAGCCTAGGCGTATCTACCTTACTCCCCACATTTGGATCGCGGCGTGTCAGTGAGATCAGCGTCTGCTGTCAGACCGCTACGGGAGCAAGCTCCCTCGCCACAGGTGCGGCGCACCCCACCTCACTGGCGACATCCTTGTAGCCAGTGAGGTGGGGTGAGTTGCATCAGACGGGATATCTCGATGCTATCCACTACGGGTTTGTCATCGAATTCAAACCCGTTGTCTTACAGCCTCCGTTTACTTGAGCGTGACGTCGAGCATCGGCGGGATGTAGCCGTAGTCATACTCGGCGACTACGAACGTTTGCTGCCCTTTGATCTTGATACCCACCGTCGGTGCCTCGGTGCCCCCGATACGGATCTGCGTGCCGGTGTCGTCAGTCGGTACGCTGTCGATAAAGGAGGTCACCAGGCCGTTGGGCATGACGCAGTGCGAGTAGGTCTGGAACGGTTGGGAGGACGGGTTGCCCAGTACCAGGCCAGAGCCGTTCAACGGCACATACGGGCCGAACAGCGAATCGGCGACGAAACCGTACACCCCGTCCGGGCCGGTTACACCGTCGGCGTAGGTGAAGGTGTGGCTGATGGTGAACAGGTAGTACTTGCCGTCCTGGAACACGAAGTGCGGGCGTTCGGTCTGGTCGTTGACGCCGACCGCGGTCAGCAGCGGTGGGAGCATTTCCCAGTCGTCGCCGTCTTCGTCGCGGGCCACGGCGATCCCGACGCAGGCGGTCTGGAAGCGCGAGTTGCCGACCTCTTCATAGCCGGGTGGCACGTCGCCGATTTCGGCTTTACCGACCTTGTGCGAACCGCGCTCGCCGGCCACGTTGCCTTCGAACAGCATGTACAGCTTGCCGTCTTTCGGGTCGCGGAATGGCCATGGATCGCGAAAGCCCCAGAAGGCGTTTTGCGCTTCGGTCTGGTACATCTTGCCGTCCGCCTCGAACAGTGGCTTGACCTTCTCGAAGCCCACCAGGCTGACGCCGTGCTCGGTGGTCACTACGCGGCCACGCACCTTGACGATGGTCGCGCCGGGCGTGACGGCGGTGTAGTACAGGTCCACTTCGCCTTGTTCGTTCAGCAGGATCGGTGTGCCAGCCCATTCGCGCACGGTGGGCGAAACCCCTTCAGCCATTACCCGGCCGCCGAGTTTCCAGTCTTTGCCGGTGCGGGAGAACCAGTAGTACATCTTTGCCCGGCCATGGCGATCGTTCCAGTCGCGGATGACGTCGTAGTTGCCATTCTGATCGAGGTATTGAGGGTCGTTCGGGTGGCGATCCGCAGTGAGGGTGAAGATCACCGACCAGCCGTCGACGGAGGTGATGTTGCCGTCGATGTCACGCAGCGGCATGGTGTCCCAGATAAAAACCTCGTCACTCAATACCGGGAAGTTCGCACTGACCAGCGGCTGGGTGGTGGTGGGGTCGTCCGCATGGACTTTGAGCGCATCGGCGCGGGTCCACAGGCTGGGTTGATGGGGTGTTTTGCCAAATTTCGAAGGGGTGCTTTTCATAGTAAGCCTCGTCCATGAAGGGATTCAAAATACTGTATTTATATACAGTTATTTGAATTTAAAAGACTCGGCTCTCTCGGTCAAGGATAAAAATGCATTTATGCATAAAATGTGTTTTTTGTGAGGCTGATACGTTTCATCTCGTCTCGTTTCTAGACGTTCTGTTCTCGAGCTATCGGCGTGGTCGGGTGGCGACCACTGGCGAGCGCTTGGTTAGATCAGGCCTCGCTTGAACTGGTCAGAGATCAAGTCAGCCAGTATCCGCACCGGTTCGGTGAGGCTTTGGCGAGAACGGTGTATGAGCCCGATATCACGATGAAAGGTGTGTATGCCCAGATCGAGTGCTCGAACACCCATAGGCCACTCCGGATCTCTGCACGTTTGCGGCACCAATGCGACGCCCACGCCCTTTTTAACCAACTGGAGGATGGCTTCCAGCTCATCCAGTTCGCACACCTCATGCAGCGCGAAATGCATTTGCCGCACAAATCGATCAACCTGCCGGCCGCCGAACGATGAGCGGTCATAGCGAATGAAAGGATGGCTGGACAGGAGCGCCGACCAGTCTTCACCCGGCACTTCGCTCGGTACTATTAGCCGGTAGGGCTCCCGCGCCAGCGTCGTCCAGTGCAGGTCACTCTGAAGCGAGAAGGGTGGGCGAATGATGGTGGCCATGTCGATCTCGCCAGCGTCGACGAGGTTGACCAACTCCATCGACAGCCCTGGAATGATTCGCGTGCGACATTGCGGGCATTGCTGGTGAAACCTGGCCAGCGATTCGGGCAAATATGAGCGTTGCACCGACGCGATTGCGCCGATAGTCACCCGCTCGTTGGTGGGTTGTCCCATCGTCGAGGAACCCAGGTTGTCGTAAAGATTGAGCAGCTCCTGAGCTTGCAAGAGTACTTGGTGGCCCATTCTATTGAGATGCGCAGAGCGTCCTTTTCTGTCGAAAATTTCGACGCCCAGTTCAGCTTCGAGGCGCTGGATTTGCGCGCTCACAGCGGCCTGGGTCAGGCCGATTCTGTTGCCGGCAGCGGCAAAAGTGCCTTCCCGTGCAACAGCGATGAGTGTCTTGAGTTCTTTGATCATTCATAAATATTAATTGTGTTTCTAAGAAATATATATTGATTTTTATGTTGGGTTTTCCGTCCTACGATGTTTTCCATCCCCGGCAACGGCTGAGCCAAGCGAGGCAATGACGGGGGAATGTTCGCCAAGCCCACAAAAAAAGCACTGGAGATCTGATGAGCCTCTCGCCATTCCACCTCGCAATACCTGTTTACGACCTGGCTTCAACACGGACCTTCTACGGTGAGGTTTTTGGTTTAGAAGAAGGGCGGTCCAGCACTCAATGGGTCGATTTCAATTTCTATGGTCATCAACTGGTGATTCACGAGCATCCCAAAACCGCCTCTCAAGAAAGTGTTCATAGCAATCCGGTCGATGGTCACGATGTTCCTGTTCCGCACTTCGGCATCATTCTGGGTTGGGAGCAATGGGAAGCGCTGGCCGAGCGACTGAAGTCGTTTGGTACCGAATTTGTGATCGAACCGTACATTCGTTTCAAAGGTCAGGTTGGCGAGCAAGCCACCATGTTCCTGTTTGATCCTTGCGGCAATGCCCTTGAATTCAAGGCGTTCAAGGATATGGGCCAGCTCTTCGCGAAATAAGAACACCCATGGCACAGCTGAGCTGTGCCATGGGGGCTCACGTGAGCTGCAAGCTCATGACTCTAGCAACTGCTGATAACGCAGACCTTACATACCAACAAGAAGGCTAGACATGAAACGTATTCCCTTGATGTGGCAAATCGTTGCCGGGCTGTTGCTTGGCGTGCTTGTCGGTTGGTACTTCAATACCCATCCGCACTATCAGGCATGGGTCAGCGTGCAGGTTCTGAAACCGCTTGGTGACATCTTTATCAAGATGATGAAGATGGTCGTTGTGCCAATCGTGTTCTGCTGCATGATTCTGGGCATTGCCGGTGGCCCAGACAGCAAGTCATTTGGCCGCATGGGGGTGCGCTCGCTCGGTTATTTCTTTGCGATTACCGCGCTGGCCGTCGTCATAGGCTTGTGTTTCGCAAATCTCTTCGAACCGGGAACAGGTACCGATATTTCCGGTGTTTCGCACGGTGCCGCATCCATCACGCTGGAGCCGCCCAAAGGAGCGCTGGTAATATTGCAGAACATCGTGCCCGATAACGTATTGGCTGCGATGTCCGAGGGGTAATTGCTGTCGGTGTTGTTTTTTGCCGTGCTGTTCGGCTTGGCATTGAACGCCTTGCCGAAAGAGAAAAACGCACCGGTCATCGCACTGCTTCAAAGTGTTTGCGATGCGATGTTCAAGGTTGTCTCCATGGTTATGGCTTATGCGCCTGTGGGTGTGTTCGGCATGATCGGCGCGACCGTGGCGACGTTTGGTTTCGCTTCCTTGTTGCCATTGCTCAAGTTGATTGGTGTTGTGTACCTGGCGCTGATTGTTTTTGCGTTGGTGGTACTTGGCGGTATCTGTTACTTGATAGGCGAAAACATTTTCAAGTTGATCGGGTACTTGCGCGATGAGTTGATGCTCGCGTTCTCAAGTGCCGCCTCAGCCGCAGTGATGCCGCAGTTGATGACAAAGATGGAAAGTTACGGCGTGCCGCGTCGGATCGTCAGCTTCGTGGTGCCGGTGGGGTATGCGTTCAACCTCGATGGTGCGTCGATTTTTCTTGGGGTGGCGACGATCTTTGTCGCGCAACTCCATGGCATCGACCTGTCGTTATCCCAGCAGATCCTGTTGGTGGTGACCATGGTGCTGACTTCCAAGGGCGCAGCAGGGGTGCCAGGTTTCGCCATCATCATCTTGTCAGCGACATTGGCCTCAGCAGGTCTTCCACTGGAAGGCGTCGCGTTGATCGCTGGCATTTTCAGGATCATCGACAGTGGTACCACTACGTTGAACGTGTTGGGCAATGCCATTGCGCCGTTAGTCATCGCCAAGTGGGAAAAGGTCGAGCTCAGACCTTCAACGGATTATCCAGCCGCACGGGCCTAGTCGTTTGCAGGAGCAACGATAGGCGAGAACGCAGGGGGTCATTCGTCAGGTATTGCTAATGTTTTGTAGACGACCGGTCTAGTTTTGGATAGGCTCTCGTCATTATGAAAAAATCTAATCTGGACATGCGACAGCACATCATCGATGTAGCGAAGACACTGATGACCCACAAGGGCTATACCGCCGTCGGTCTTATGGAAGTATTGACGACGGCGGGCGTGCCCAAGGGCTCGTTTTATCACTACTTCCGCTCCAAGGAGGAGTTCGGCCAGGCACTACTGGAAGAGTATTTCCAAGAGTATATCGGTCGGGTAGACATCGTCATGGCAGCGCAAGGGACTGGCGCCGAGCGGTTGATTGGCTACCTGGATTATTGGGCGAAGACACAGGCGTTCGATCATCCCGAGGAGAAATGCCTGGTGGTGAAACTCGGCGCAGAAGTGTGCGACCTTTCGGATGACATGCGCAGCGTACTTGAAGAGGGCACCGCACTGATTATCCAGAGGATCACCCGGTGTGTTGAACAGGGGATGGCTGATGGGTCCATCACATCGACCCAGAACGCCGAAACATTGGCTGAATCGTTGTATCAACTGTGGCTTGGGGCTTCACTGTTAGTGAAGGTGCGAAACACAACGGCTGCTTTCGAAACAGCGCTGAACACGAGTAAGCGCCTGCTGGCATAGAGGCGTTTTTTTTACCACTTTACTAGACGACCGGTCTAATTTATAAAGAGGCTTTATGACCGATATCACCACGGATACCGACCTTTTTTCTCCCATGCATCTGGGGGCGCTGCAATTGGCTAACCGGATAGTCATGGCGCCCGTCACACGTAGCCGGATGGCCGACGACGGTGTGCCAAATGAAATGCACGCCACTTACTACGCTCAACGTGCCAGCGCCGGCTTGATCATTGCCGAAGCGACGAACATTTCTGCCCAAGGACGTGGCTATGCCATGACTCCGGGAATCTGGTCGCAAGAACAGGTGGACGGCTGGAAAAAGGTCACCGATGCAGTGCACGCGGCGGGCGGCAAAATTGTCAGTCAGTTGTGGCACGTGGGACGTTTTTCCAGTGTCGAGTTGCAACCCAACGGCGATGCCCCCGTAGCGCCTTCGGCGATCAAGGCTGAAGGTAGCACCTACACCGAAAATGGCTTTGTCGAGGTATCGACGCCTCGTGCGCTGCAAACCTCGGAGATCCCAGGGATCATCGAGCAATACAAGCGGGCCGCCGAGAACGCCAAGCGAGCCGGTTTTGATGGCGTAGAAGTGCATTCGGCCAACAGCTATCTGCTCGATCAATTCCTGCGGGATTCCACTAACAAACGCACCGATCAATACGGTGGCTCCATTGAGAACCGGGTGCGACTGACCTTGGAAGTCACTGAAGCCGTGGTTTCGATATGGGGTAACGACCGTGTCGGTATTCGCCTTTCACCGGTGACCCCTGATGCCGGTAATACGCCTCCTGACAGCAATGTCATGGCGACTTATGGCTACCTGATCCAGCAGCTCAATCAATTGAACCTGGCGTACCTGCATTTTGTTGAAGGCGCCACGGCGACCTCCCGCACAGTGCCCGAAGGTGTGGACCTGGATGCATTGAGTGCCCAGTTTGAAGGGCCATTCATAGGCAATAACAACTATGACCTGGCGATGGCAATCGAACGCCGCGCGCAGGGCCGGATCGATGCGGTTGCATTTGGTCGCTTGTTCATTTCCAACCCCGACCTCGTCGAGCGTCTGCGTCGCGGTATTGAGCTGACCATCGCTCCACGCGAGAGTTACTACGGCGGGGGGGCAAAAGGTTACATCGATTGGCCAACCGCTGACGCCTCAATAGCAAGGTCCCGCGCTAATTAAGGTGCAGGCGTCGCAATAGCATTCATTGCAAAAAGGTATGGAACATGAATTACCTGCAAAACAAGGTAGCCATCGTCACGGGCGCATCCTCAGGCATCGGCGCGGCAACCACCCGGGCGCTGGTAGCGCAAGGTGCGCGTGTGGTTGCCGCCGCCCTTGATGAAGAGGCGTTGGAGTCTTTCGTCGCTGACCTGCGCGAGGCCGCAAGTGAGGTGGTCGCGTTTACTACTGATGTGACTCAACCGGATCAAACCCAGGCACTTGCCAGGTTTGCCCGTGAAACATACGGCGCCATCGACATTCTGGTGAACAACGCTGGCCTGATGCTTTTTTCCCGTTGGGTTGATCTGGCCGTGCAGGATTGGAAAAAGATGATCGATGTGAACATCAAGGGTTACCTCAACATGACGGCTGCAGTATTGCCGTTCATGTTGGAACAGAAGTCCGGGCAGATTCTCAATATGGACTCTGTTGCAGGGCATCAGGTAGGGCCGTCTGCGGGTGTCTACAGTGCGACCAAGTTTTTCGTCCAGGCCATGACCGAGTCCATGCGCAAAGAACTCGGCGTGCAGCACGGTATTCGCGTTAACACGATCAGCCCTGGCGTCATCAATACAGGGTGGGCGGACAAGGTCAGTGATGCGCAGGGGCGCAAGGCTGCCCAGGCGCTGAACCGGATTGCAATTGGGCCTGACGATGTCGCCCGTGCAGTGATTTACGCGCTCAACCAGCCGGAAAGCGTCACCGTCAATGACTTGATCATCTCGCCGACGCGCCAGGATTGGTAGCGGGCGGCGGTCATTGACTCATTCAGCAAGACCCCCCGGCTATGTCAGGCGAGCGGTGTGGCATCTCATCCCCCATAAAAGGAAAAACAAGCATGTCGAAGAATATCAAGGCAGTACCCACCCACGAGTACGACGCTGTCATCGCCACAGCCAATCAGTACGTGGAAGGTCTGCGTACCGGTAATGCTCAAAGCGTTGCACAAGCCTTCCATCAAGACGCAGTGATGTATGGGTTCACCAATGGCGAGTTGCTCGGCGGCCCGATCAACAACCTGTTTGATTTCGTTGCGAAGAACGGCGGTGCACCCCAAATCACCACTCGCCTTGACGTATTGGCAATCACGCCGAGCACCGCAGTAGTACGTGTCGATATGGAAAACGATGCGATTGGCGCCGATTACAACGACTACCTGACACTGATCAAAATTGAGGGTGTCTGGAAGGTGATTGCCAAGGTGTATCACCAGTTCGACGCGTAAGCATCAACCGATCCCGGCACGCCTGATGCCGGGATCGCCGGGCTGTCTATTCAAAGGGTTATACGATGCCAATGGTTGAATTCTCCGCTGTTTTGAACAGCGATGCACAACGCGCCTGGAGCGTGGTGAAGAAGTTTGGTGAGATCCAGCAATGGCACCCTGCGATTGTCGAAAGCAGCCTCGAGGACGGTGAGTCCGATGGGGCTGTTGGGAGTATGCGCACGTTGACGCTGTCTGATGGAGCGGTTGTGAGAGAGCGCTTGTTATCAGTCGATGATCGCACCTTAACGCTGTCCTACCGCTTTGAGGAAGCGCCACTGCCTCTGGACAACTATGTGGCAACGGTACGTTTGGTGGCTTTGACGGGGCAAGACCAAACGTGCATCACTTGGTCTGCATGTTTCGATCTCCAAGAACCCAATACCGCGCAACACTATCAAGCCTTGATTCAAAGCTTGATCGTAGATGGCCACCAGGGACTGCAGTTGTTGCTTGCTTAGTGTCGATGAGTCCAACGGTAGGCCCTTAAAAATAATGAACCCTGCCTGCGCCTGCGCACCCAAAGTTACATAACCTGGAGGTGCATCATGCAAACCACTTACTTCTGGATAGGCCTGGCAGTGATCCTCGTACTGCTCGACGCGTGGATCATCAACAGCATCTGGCGCAGCGATAACGCATCGGCCAGCAAGGCAGGCTGGAGTGCTGTCGTCGTGGTACTGCCGTTCCTGGGCGCCGCGATATGGGCGATTGCCGGCCCAAGGGGTGTCACCAAGGGGCCGTCTTCTCCCGAGCACAGCAAGGGCTGAGTCCGGGCCGCGCTATGAACAACCCAGACCCCGACGACTTACAGAGCCGCAACTACCCGGTACCGGAAGATATGGCCTTGCAGCGCAAGGTCTGGCGCTTTGAAAGGGTGGGTTGGTACGCGCTGCTGGTGCTGATGGGGCTGAGCCTGGCGGGCCTGTTTTCCAGCGGGCCGCTGAGCACCCGCGAAGTGCGCAGTGCCGATGGGCAGTTGCGCGTGGAGTACCAACGCTTTTTACGCAATGGCGCCTCCGATGGGCTGGTGATTCATGTGCAAGGCAAGGCGCAACAACCCCTGGAGGTCGAGCTGAGCGGTGAGCTGCTGCGCGGTTTCAATATCGAGACGCTCCAGCCGCAGCCGCTCAAGGCCAGGGCGGCCGGGGAGGGTGTAAGCGTCTGGATGCTGAGTGACAGCGCCGGCCAGGCCGTGTTGTACCTGACCTTGCGCAGCGACACGGTGGGCAGCGTGGATACCCAGGTGTCGCGACCAACAGGGGCGTCCGTGCGCTTCTCTCAGTTCATCTACCCTTGACCGTCAGCCCAAACCCTAACGGCGTGAGCGGCACAGTTTTTCGATCAAGGAGATCAACGAGTCATGGCCCACGGGTTTGCTGACATGCGCATTAAAGCCCGATTCAGTCGCCTTTTTCTGGTCATTGCCAGCGCCATAGCCCGTTAAGGCGATGGCGGGAGCCTGTCGAAGGTGGCTTACTTTGCGCAGCTTCTGCATCAGCTCATGGCCATTCATTTTAGGCATGCCGATGTCCGAAATAATCACGTCGTACTGGGCATCCCGGGCTGTTTCAAGTGCGCTTAACGGGTCGCTGAAGGCGCTCACTTGGGCGCCTTCCATTTCCAGCAGCATGTTCAGCACCTCAAGGACTTCGGCTGAATCATCGACCAGTAAAACCTTGAGGCCATTGAGGCGCTGATCTTCGTTCTGGGTAGCGCCGCTATCCAGCAGATGATCCTGCTGTTCGCACAGCGGCAACCAGATCGAAAAGGTGCAACCGAAGCCCAACCCTCGCGAATGCACGCTCACCGAACCGCCGTGGGCCTCCACCAGCTGCCGCACCAACGACAAGCCAATCCCCAGGCCTTCGCGCTGGTGAGTCTGGTGCTGGTTTTCCGCTTGCCCGAACAGGTCGAAGATTTCTTCCAGGCTTTCTTGGGCCAGGCCCGCGCCGCTGTCGATGACGTCCAGTTGCGCGCGCCCGTCCGAGCGGCTGACCACCAACTGCACCTGGCCGTCTTCGGGGGTGAATTTCAGGGCGTTGTTGACGAGGTTCCAGATCACTTGCTCGATGCGCGTGGGGTCTACGTCAACGATCAACGGGCCCGGCACCGAAGGTGTCTGAAGGCTGACCTGGCGACGATGACCGTCGGCAAGGACCACGCTGTGAATGTCCTTGAGGGTGCGAATCAGGTCGATCGGTTGCTTTTTCAGCTTCAGTTTGCCCGTGCGAACCCGGGCGACATCCAGCAGGTCGTCAATGATCCGCGCCTGGCTGGACACCGCTTCGCAGATGGTATTGACCGCCTTGATGGCCGGGCCCGCGACCTTGGTGGCTGGCAAGCGCCGCAACAGTTCGGCGTTCAGCTGGATCAGGTTCAACGGATGCTTGAGTTCGTGGGACATCACCGCGAAGAACTCATCCTTGAGATGGCTTTTGGTCTGGGTTTCCTTCAAGCGCTGATTCTGTTCGTCCTGGGTGCGTTTGTGGCCGGTAAGGTCGCGGGCAATCTTGACGTAGCCGCGCAAGCTGTCGCTCTTGAGCTGCGTCACCTCGCCACTGCAATAGAAACGGCTGCCATCCTTGCGCACATGCCAGCGTTCATCTTCGCCACGCCCATGTTCGCGGGCGGTGCGCAGTTCGCTCTCCGGCACGCCAGCGGAGCGGTCTTCCGGGGAGAAAATCAGGTCGTAGTAAGCGCCCAGCACCTCGTCCTTGGTGTAGCCGAAGATCAGTTCGGCACCGGTGTTCCAGTCGGTGATGGCGCCGTGGTCATCGAGGATGATGATGGCAAAGTCGTGGGTGCTCTCGGCAACCAGACGCATGCGCTCCTCGCCCAGGCGCAGTTCCTCTTCGGCCTGACGCCGCTTGGTGATATCAATGAAGGTCAGCACGGTGCCATCAATGTGGTCTTCACTGGAGCGGTAAGGCAGCAACCGCGCAATGTACCAGCGGTCGTCGTTGCTGCTGATTTCCCGCTCGATCAAGCTCAGGGACTCAAACACGGTGGCGGCGTCTTCGGTCATTTGCGGGTAATTGAGGCGGTGGGTGATGTCCAGCAATGAGCGTCCGGTGTCCACCGGCAACATACTGAAAATATCCGTGGCCCGTGGCGTGAACCAACGGATGCGCATGTTGCGGTCGACAAAGACCGTGGCGATGTCGGTGGACGCGATCAGGTTGGTCAGGTAGTCGTTGACCTTGTCCGTCTCTTCCACCTTGGTCTTGAGCTCGAAATTGACGGTCAGCAATTCTTCGTTGATCGACTGCAACTCTTCCTTGCTGGTTTCCAACTCCTCGGTGGCCGAGCGCAGTTCTTCGTTGACGGCCTGCATTTCTTCGTTGGAGGCCTTGAGTTCCTCGCTGGAGACTTCCGCCTGTTCGATGGTGTCCTGCAGGTGCAACTTGGTGCGTTGCAGCTCGCGCTCCAGGTTGCTCATGATCGCGTTTTCGGCCTGGCTGACGGTGTCGATGTCGGGCAGCTGTGGGTCGACGGCGGTTTCCTGGAAGATCACCAGCACGTAGTCGTTTTCGGTCGCTTCATCGCGGTAGGGGCGGGCGCTGATGTCCACCAGGAAGGGGCCTTGCTCGCGTTGGATGCGGATCTTGCGCGAAGACACCGGGCTATTCGATTGCTGGACCTGAAACAAGGTGGTGCGGATATCGAGGCGTAAATCGGGATGCACCAACGTCAGCAGGTTGTGCGTCACCTCGCCGGCCACGTAGCGCAGGAATCGACCTGCGCCTTCGCTCATGTGCAGGATATCGGCCTGCATATTCACGATAACGCTGGGCGGCGCGGCTTTTTCCAGAGCGCGCAGATGGATGTCCGCGAACGAGACCTTGCTGGGCGCCTTGGTTTCAATCGCCAGCGTCGTGGCGCTCGGGCGCAGGTAGCCGCCTCGCGGCATGGTCGGGGCGCGACGCACGGCGGACGAGCCGGCACGCACCCTGAAAATGCGGTTGCGCTTGTCCACCGGTACAAACAGGTCCAGGCAGCCGTCGGCCGACTCCGAGGAGCCGAGAAACAGGTAACCTCCGGGGCGCAACGCGAAGTGGAACATTTGCAGGATGTCGCGTTGCACTTCGCGGTCCAGGTAGATCAACAGGTTGCGGCACACGATCAGGTCGATCTGCGAAAACGGTGGGTCGGCCAACAGGCTGTGCTTGGCGAACAGTACCTTTTCGCGAATTTCCTTGCGCACCCGGTAGTGCTGGTTCTTCTCCTTGGCAAAGTACTGGCGCAACCGTTGAGGCGGTACGTCGGTGATGATCGCTTCGGGGTACACGCCGTTGCGGCCATGGGTAATGGCCCGCTCATCAATATCAGTGGCAAACACCTGCATCTTTGCACCGCTGGCGTCCAGCGCCAGTTGCTCGGCCACCAGCATCGCCAGGCTGTAGGCCTCTTCGCCGGTGGAGCATCCTGCCGACCAGATACGCACTTCCTCACGGTGCGGCACGCTGTCTTCCAGTGACTTCACCAGGTTGGGGATTACGTCTCGCTCAAGCGCTTCGAAGGCCTCGCGGTCGCGAAAGAAGTTGGTCACGCCAATCAGCATGTCGCCCAGCAAAGCCTTGGTTTCGTCCGGGTTGGCCTGGAGGAAGTTGTAATAGGTGGCGAGGTCGGGTTGGGCCGTGACCTGCAAGCGCCGCTCGATACGACGTAACACCGTGGCGCGCTTGTAATGCTTGAAGTCATGCCCGGTACTGGCGCGCAACTGGATTAGAATATCCAGCAACAGCTGCTCGGCCACGGCGGCATCGCGTTCGGTACTGGGTGGGGTGGTCTTGATCTCAGGGTCGTTGGCGGTGGGCAGCACAATCGACTGGGCATTGCGCCACAGTTCCAGCAGCTTCTGCGGCATTTCCACCACAGGCAGCACCAGGTCGACCATCTGGGTTTCGATGGCCGCCAGCGGCATGCCATCGTACTCGGCGTCTTCCGGTGCTTGTACCAGGGTGATGCCGCCTTGCTCTTTGATGCGTGACAGCCCTACCGCGCCATCTGAGCCGGTACCAGACAGGATCAGACAAAACGCGCGTTCTTTATGGGTGTCTGCCAGGTCGCGAAAAAACAGGTCGATGGCAATGTGCGGTCCACCTTCGCGCACGGAAGGTGAGACCGCGAGGTAGCCATCATTCATCTTCAAGAGCTGTGCTGGCGAGATGACGTACACGTGATTCTTTTCGATGGGCGTGGCGTCATTGACCTGCGACACCGGCATGCGGGTCGTTTCCTGAATGATCTTGCCCGCCACACTTTGATGGTCGGGCGAAAGATGCAGGATCACCACAAAGGCCATGCCGCAGTCTCTGGGCATGTGCTCGAAGAACGCTTTCACGGCTTGCAGCCCGCCCGCCGACGCGCCAATACCCACCACCGGGAAATTCAAGTTGCTGGGGGTCAAATCTTTGCGTTGCGGAACGTTGGGGGACCGCGGGGGGGCAGACTTCATAAATACCAACCTTGGATAACGGCGCACAGGAAGACGGGTGTAGAGGGAAGAACTTGAGCAACGAGGGCGAGGGCTGAACCGACAGTGAAATATAGCTGAAAACCTGCCGCCAACAAAAAATGCGTTTAGGCCACCCGGTCATTCGACCGACCACTTACACCCGGTTGAGGCGCGCAGCCTGCGGAAGGTTTAATCAAACTGACGAGTGGCCATCGTGGTTGCACGGTTATCCGATTTTCTGAAAATCCGTCTGAACTTCGCTTCCTGGCGAACCCTCGCAAAGAGAAACCCACCCAGGAGACGTTCTGATGAACAGCTATCCAAAACCACCCTTCAACACCCAGCAACAGCCCGTACCCGGTGAGCAGCGCAAGATGGACCCGATCCCCGATTGCGGTGAGCAGTCGTACCAAGGCTCGGGCCGGCTCGCCAATAAAATCGCCTTGGTCACCGGCGCCGACAGCGGCATCGGACGGGCCGTGGCCATTGCCTTCGCACGTGAAGGCGCGGACGTGGCGGTGTCGTACCTGGATGAACATGAAGACGCCAAGGAGACCGCACGCTGGGTCGAGGCGGCGGGTCGTCAATGCCTGTTACTGCCCGGCGACCTGGGCGATGCGGCGCAGTGCACGGCCATCGTCAACGACACCGTGGAGAAGTTCGGCCGCATCGATGTGCTGGTCAACAACGCAGCGTTCCAGATGACCTATCAATCGCTGGAAGACATCCCCGACGAGGACTGGGTGAAAACCTTCAACGTCAACATCACCGCGATGTTTCGCATCTGCAAGGCCGCGCTGCCTCATATGGCCGAGGGCAGTTCGATCATCAACACCAGCTCGGTCAACTCCGATATGCCCAACCCCAGCCTGTTGCCCTATGCAGCCACCAAAGGCGCGATTGCCAACTTCACCGCCGGCCTGGCGCAGATGCTCGGCGAGCGCGGGATTCGCGTCAACAGCGTGGCCCCCGGGCCTATCTGGACGCCGTTGATCGTCTCGACGATGACGCCGGACATGGTGAAAAACTTTGGCGGCAACACCCCATTGGGACGCCCAGGCCAGCCAGTGGAAGTGGCACCGATCTACGTGCTGCTGGCGTCGGATGAAGGCAGCTACATCTCCGGCGAACGCTACGGCGTGACGGGTGGCAAGCCGATACTTTGATCAGTGATTGAGGAGGGCAGTATGAGCGAAGCCTCGAAGCACCACGAACCGAATCCTTCTGAGCGCAAGGTGCGCCCGCCGGCGGCTAAGCGAAACGATAAGTCGCAGGCACCGGCAGGCGGGCAACAGGCACAGAGGCAAGGCGGTGTCGCTCCTGGAGGGCCTTCAACAGACCCTGAGTCAGGGGCGTGAACGCGAGGGGATATACACTCGGCCTGACATCCTGATTGGTTGTCAGGCCGCTATCGCAGGCAAGCCAGCTCCCACAGGCTGACGTTATTTGCGCTTGGAACGATGAATTCGCATCCACTCTCGATAGGCCACCGTACGCTGCGCATCCGCACGTTTCTTCGCCTCGGTAAAGCGCGCCCACGTCTGAGCATCGCCGCTGTAGGACTCAATGATCTCGTACGCCAACGCATCCAATCGATCCGCTTCGAAAAACATCTCGGCATTTCGCACGACTTCGTCGTCCCGCCTGTTTGTAGTTGTATAACCAAGAGTCTGACTGTTCATCCTCTGAGGCCCTCCGCCCATTGAATCTGTGCCGCGCCACTCCAGCGCACCTGGGTAATGCCGTATTTCTCCGCCATCGGTTTGGACACACGCTTGAACGTGTGTTGCCCAAATTTGGGGATGACCGCCACACCAGCGTCACAACTGGCCCAATGCCAAGCCTCGGCATTGTCCATGCGCGGCGCGCGCACGATGAAGGACTTGGGCTCGCCATGCAGCTGGTACTCGATAGTGAATAGGTCGTTGTGTTTCATGAGGCCTCCTTGATACTCATGAACTACAGATATTTGACGTCAAAAATAATTCAAATAAGTTGTCCGACAATTCGATGACTGGGCGCAAGGCATGGATGAAGACTAATCATCTACCGTAAAGGTGACCCATCCAGGCCCATCGGCCGGGCGTTGCAGTTCGGCGATGACACCGCTGACGGAGGATCCGTCGGGCAAATTGACGGTGATAAAGTTGGGATTGCCAGGCCAATCCATTGGCGTGTCAAAGTCCAGGCGCGCGATGGTCGGCTTGCCGCTGCTGGTCATTTGGATGTTTTTGGGCTCGTTAAGGCGTTCATCTGAGGGTGTTCCAAGATGGCGCGAGGCAGTGATGACACTGGCAGTACCTTGGTAATCGTAAGACATGCTGGGTTACCTCATGTAATGGGAACAACGAAGATCAAATGTGGGAGCGGGCTTGCTCGCGAAGACGTCGAACATTGATGTGACTGATCCACCGCTTTCGCGAGCAAGCCCGCTCCCACAGAGGAGTTGTGCTTGACTGGCTGGTATTCGGGATGTGCCCCGTTTTCATTTGTGACGAGCTGAATATTTGCGCGCAACGACAACGCCGCCCACTAGCAGCGCTGCGCCTATTGCAACCATCCCATAGGGCGTACGGTGGGTTTGCCGCCAGCCGCCTTCGACACGACGTTCGCCGCTTGCCGGGGCGTAGAGGTTGCCCGTAGAGGTCGCGGCGCGCGGGCTGCGCTCCAGGCCGAGGCGGGTAAGCCAGCCGGATAGCCGCGAAAAGCCAGGCAGCAAAAAATGCGCGACGCGGGCCACGGTGGCAGCGCTGCCTACCGTGGTGCTGTCCCTCGGTTGCAGCGCACAGGCCACCATCGCTTGCGCGACTTTATGTGGGTCGTAGACCGGTGGCGGTGGCGTCAACTCGTGGCCGGTAAAATTGCCGCCATCGCGAAAGCCCGGTGTGTCCATCACGGCGGGATAGATGTCGCACACATGAATA
The DNA here is from genome assembly GCF_049897065.1 of Pseudomonas sp. DWP2-2. Lineage (NCBI taxonomy): Bacteria > Pseudomonadati > Pseudomonadota > Gammaproteobacteria > Pseudomonadales > Pseudomonadaceae > Pseudomonas > Pseudomonas sp. DWP2-2. Next base: position 250,552 of record NZ_JAFCVN010000004.1, read on the forward strand.
TCCGGGTAGTCAGTCAGCTCGCCGCGCAGTGCCTCAGTCAGGCCGCGCAGGCCGTATTTACTGGCGGAGTAGGCGACGGCATAGGGCTGGGCTACCCAACTGCCCAGCGACAAGGTGTTGATCAGAGTGCCGCGGTGCTGGGCTTTGAAATAGGGCCACACCACGTGGGCGCCGCGCAGGTACCCGAGCAGGTCGGTTTGCAGCACCTGTTCGTGGGCTTCCAGGGGCGTGTCCTCGAAACTGCCGACGGCGCCTACTCCGGCGTTGTTGATCCAGATATCGATGCGGCCATTGCCGAAGGCCGCCGCTTGTTCGGCAAGGGCGCGCATCTGGTCGCCCTGGGTTACATCGGTTTTAACGGCGATGGCCTCGGCGCCACGCGCAGCGCATTCCTCGACGACCTCTTCCAAGGCTTTTTCATCTCGGGCCGCCAACACCAAGCGGGTACTTTGCTCGGCAAAGGCGTGAGCAGCCGCGCGACCAATGCCACTGGAGGCGCCGGTGATCACCACGGTCTTGCCGTGCAGTTTCCCCTTGGCCTGCATGACGCCAGGCGAATCCTCGGGCACGTGGACGGGCACCGGGTGCAGTTGAAGGCGGGTACCGTCAGTCAGTATCAGGGTCAGGTTTTCGACGGTGCCAGCGACGCGGTTGGGAAACACCGGTTCGCCTGTGGCGTCGAGCTCATCATAAATAAACGTCTGGCCCTCAAGCCATCCGACAGCCGTCATCAGTTCAGGGCCCAGGTAGTACTTTCCGTCCAGGAAAAAACCGCTGAAGTTCGGTGTGCGCTCCAGGTTTTCCACGGCGTATCGCTCGCCAGGCCTCATTCCGGTTGCGGTATCAATCATCATGACATCCTCCTTTGGCTGGTCTTGGGTAGAGAAAGGCCCGCAAATGATCGTTCAATCCAAATGACTGAATGGCGGTGTCAATGTTGATGGGCCTTCAGGGTCGGGTCGGCGATCTGGATAACCGTGCCCTGGCGCCACGCGTCCGCCCCAGGGGCGATGGGCGGCGCGGGGATATCGGCGCGCGTCTTTTTCTTGTCGGCACTGTCGATGCCCAGTCGTTTATCGCGTTCGGCGACCATACGCGGGTCAGCCTGGCCGTCTGCGGTAAACCCCATCATCAACTGAGGCACGCCTAACGGCAGGCGTTTATCCAGATCGGTATGCCAGGTGTGCCAGGTCTTGCCGTAGGTGTGCACCAGCTTCTCCATCAGCGCATGTTCCGCCGCCTCAGGAATGCCCGGCGCGACCAGTTGCCCTGACTTCACTTCATGCACATGGCTATGCCACAACGCCTTTTCAGGCGCGGGCAGCGTGTTGAACTGCGCCTCGCTGATGATGTACTCCACGCCCATCAACTTGGCATCCTTGCGGTTGCCGTCGTAGATCACACACTGGATGACCTCCTCGTTGAGGATTGCGCAGTAGTGATGGGCTTCCATTTGCACATCGGGATGGCCGTTGTAGAAGTGAAAACCGTCCAGGTAGGCATTCAGGGCATCAATCGGTGGGCGTGATTGCAGCAGGGCGGCGCCGGCTTCCAGCGTTCGGGTCGAAGGTGTTGTCGGCTTCCCAGGTGCCTCGACATTCGAACGTGAGTTGTTGCCAGCGCAGGCGCTGAGCAGGGCCAGCGTCACTGCTGCGGCCAGGGATTGGGTCACTTGATGGATGGGGTTGTCAGTCATGGTCGGCTGCCTCCTGTTGCCGGTGTGTTCATGCGCGATGATTAAAGCCAGGTTTGATCCTGTTCTCGTTGGAAAGACGCGCGTACGGGGCGTTCAAAATGCTTTGAGTTGAACACTCACTCATTCATCAGGTCGTTTTTTATAGAGGCGCTGACAGCGCAATTGCTTACCTGCCAGTGAGGTGTTCATCCCATGCACAAGACTGAAAATCCAGCGTCGACGCTGCTTACCCAATTGCTCCGGGCACGCGGGCCGGGCGGTCAGGAAGACGAGGTGCGCGCCATTTGCCTGGAAAGCCTGACGCCGTTGTGCGATGAGGCCTGGGTCGATCAGGCGGGTAATGTGGTGGGTTTGATCAAGGGCAAGCACAGCGATGCCGAGCCTGCCGGTGCGGTTAAAGTCATGGCGCATATGGATGAAATCGCCATGGTGGTTAAACGCGTCGAGGCGGATGGCACGTTGCGGGTGACGGCGCTGGGTGGGGCCAACCCGGTCAACTTTGGCGTGTGCCCGGTGGATATCCTGGGGGACACACGCATCCTTCCTGGCGTGCTGTCCTTTGGCTCGATGCACGCCACCAGTAATACGGCACAAGGGGCTGATGTGCTCTCGGGCGATGTGCACTGGAACGACGTTCATGTGATCACGCGATGCACTGCCCAGGCATTGTGCGAGTACGGCATTCGGCCCGGAAGCCGTGTGGTGCTGAGCCGTCATTGGCGTGAGCCCTTCCAGGTGGGCGATGCCATTGCCGCGCATTTTCTGGATGACCGCGCCCCGATTGCTGCCGTTCTGCATACAGCCCAGCTGCTGGCTTCGCGCCGGGAGGCGTTGGCCAGGGATGTCTATCTGGTATTCACCACGCTCGAAGAGGAGTGCAATGCCGGGGCAATGTATGCCGCGTCGACGCTACCCGGCGACACCACCATCGCGGTGGAGGTGGGGCCGGTGATGCAGGAATACGGCACGCGCCTGGCCGTCGACCCGATCATCAATACGGGGGACCAGAAAGGCTATTACACCCGGGCGGTGGTCAACGACCTGGCGGCTGCCGCAGAGCGCTGCGGCTACAGCCCCCAATATGCGCTGTTGGTGGATTTCGCTTCGGATGCCAGTGCGGTCATGAGTAACGGGACCTGTGCCCGCGCCGGCTGCCTGGCCATTCCAACGGAAAATACCCATGGTTATGAATTGATTCTGGATGGGGCGGTGCAGGCCTGTGCCGAGACATTGGCCGAGTACCTTGCAGCCTGATAGACGGTGCAAGGTACGCTGACCGGCGTGGGGCTCAGATTGGGCCGCTTGGAGAATCTGTCTCCTGCCTGATTTCATCGGCCGCATTGGGTTGCCCCAGCTTGCTGTATTGCTCGCGCAATTTTTGCAACTCACGCGACCCAAGCTTATCCAGGCTCAACGCCGCATTGTGAGCTTCTTTGGTGGCACGAATCAGCTCGTCCAGTTTCAGATGAAGAATATCGTTGTCGCGGTTCTGGGTATTCTGGATCAGGAACACCATCAGGAAGGTGATGATGGTAGTGGAGGTGTTGATGATTAACTGCCAGGTGTCGTTGTAATGAAAGTAAGGCCCGCTGAGCGCCCAAACAGCAATCAAGCTGACGGCTGTCAGAAAGGTTTTTGAGCTGCCCGCCTGGTTGGAGAGTTTTTGGCAGAATTTCGCGAACTTCATGGTGCTGTCTCCTGGGGGATGTTCCTCTGTAGACCCCAGCAGAATTTCGAAATTCTTTTTTACAAATCGTTTTTTTTGACAAAAATCAATGAGCAAATCCCTCTTGCAAAGGAGCACTCAGCATGTCGGTCGCTGCTTCTATCGTTGAATACCTCAAGCACCATCAGTTGGTCATCACGACGGCGGAGTCGTGTACCGCAGGCAAGATCATCACCTTGCTTTCGCAGGTCGACGGCAGCGGTTCGTGGATCGAAAGCGGGTACGTGGTGTATTCGCCAGAAGCGAAACAGCGGCTGTTGAACGTGCGTCGCTATACCATCGATACCTTCAATCTCACCAGCTGTGAGGTCGCCCAGGAAATGGCCCAAGGCGCGCTGCGCGACAGCCCCGCTGATGTGGCGGTCGCCACCACTGGCCTGCTGGGGCCGGATGGAATTGATGGCATTCCCCCAGGCACTGTCTGTTTTGCCTGGGCCTATCGAAACGGCGGGGCACTGAGTGTGTTCAGTCGCAAGGAACGCTTTATGGGTTCTCGTGAGCAGGTGCAGTTGGCCGCGTCTCTTCATGCATTGAAATGGCTGCCGCATTTTCACCAACGGGCGATGGTCGGTGAACGCGCCTAATGCTGCCAAGTGTGCGCGTTTACGGCTGCGGTTCGATGTCCATCAGCAAGTCGCCGTTGGTCAAGGATTCAGCCTCCTGCACCACGCCACGATAGGCCTGACCATTCCATTCAAAGCTAATCCAGTGGGCCTTCGGCAATAGCTTTGGCCATGGCGGTGCAAGCCGCAACTGCACGCCGGGCGCAGTGCGCACAAGTTGCCCCATGCATTCGCTGGCGAGCGTGTTCACACCGAACAGCGTGTCATGCAGGTATTGAATGTTGACCGGTTGCAGCGTTGCGTCAGTAGCGTCTGGCATATCTGTTACCCCACCGATGACAGCCAGAAAGACTGTCTGGCGATGACCATTTCTTCACGTATTTCCCGCACAAGCCGGTTGATCCCCGAAACACCGTGGTAGTGGGCGCGGTTGATGTTCGCGATGGTGAATTGGTCCATACCGTGCGCCGTTACAGTGACTGAAAGGCTGCCGTCTGCGTTGAGCGCGCACTTGACCGCGCACTTGGGAAGGCGAGCGGAAAGGGCCGTTTCGATTTCGGCTTTCGTTAGCGTATCCATGAGTTCACCGCATAAAGGACTCAGCGCGTTAAGGCTAGCTCAGAATCAGTTGGCGTAAATACTGGCAAGGTAATGGCTGCTGGGGCAGATGTTCTACCTTACATATTTCTGGCCCTTTCTAGGAGCGTTCCTAAATACGCCGGCTGAAGGTCTGCCGATAATTCGCACATCCCCACTTATGTGTGCTCTGCCATGTCCTTCCTACCTATTCGTGTTCTGGTCATCGAAGAACACCCGTTCAAGCGGCTTGTTGCCACCCAGGTGTTCCGGGAGGTCGGGTGTGAAGAGGTGGCCGCCGTTGCCGATGTCGTGGCGGCCGTTGAGTTGCTCGAGCGTACCGGGCCTGTCGATATCGCCTTGTGCAACTTGAAGGACGAGGGCGCACACGGCTTGAGGGCCATCGAAGTGCTCGGCCGTGGCCACTTGGCTAAAGCGCTCATTATGTTCAGCGCCCATGGCACGGACCTGCACGATGCAATTGATCGCATGGCAGGCCTGTTGGGCATCAGTGTATTGGGTTATGTGGACTTCCCGGTGCCAGCAAGCGCCATTGCGCCTATGCTCAGCCGCTACTTGGAGAGGATTGGCGCGCCGACAAAGCAGGCGCGCCGAAGCAGCCGGTCTGGGTTCTTGAGCAAGGCCTGCGTGGCTGGGGGTTTTTCAAGGCATGAGTTCAAGGCGTTCTTCCAGCCCAAGTTCAATTTGAGCACGGGGCACGTGCGCGGTTTTGAAGTGCTGGCGCGTTGGCAACATCCACAGTACGGCCTGTTGTATCCGGCAGATTTTTTGCCGCTGCTCGCTCAAGTTGGCGCATTGGATGAACTGTTCTTCGCGCTGTTGCAACAAGGCCTTGAGTTCTTGCAGCAGTCGGCAGAGCAGCAGCAGGTCTTATCGCTGGCATTCAACCTGGAGTCCGACCAGCTCGGTCGTGGCTCATTATTGCCGCGTCTTTGCGATTCACTCCAATCCCACGCCATTGCTGCGTGTCGTCTGACGTTTGAAATCACTGAATGCGGCCTGCTGGAAGTTTCTCCCGCCGTGCTCGACACCCTGATACGACTGCGCATGATGGGTGCCGGCCTGTCGATTGATGACTTCGGCACCGGCTATTCCTCGCTGGAGCGCCTGTGCCAGTTGCCGTTTACCGAAATCAAACTGGACGCCGCATTTACCCGCGATCTTCAAAGCAGTGCGCGCAACCGTGCCGTGGTCAGTAGCACGTTGGCACTGGGCGAGGCACTGGGCATGCGAGTGGTGGTGGAGGGCGTCGAGAACGAAAACCAGCGCCAGGGATTACTGAAGCTGGGATGCAACGAGGCCCAGGGCTATCTCTGTGCTCGTCCCATGAACGCTGCGCGCGCGTTGGCCTGGCTGGCGACCCAGTTGAACTCGCGCAGCAATATTTGATGTCAATCAGGAGGGCTTTTATGTCCAATCCACGTTTGCGGATCGCGTTGGTAGATAGCGATGCCACCCGGCGAATGAGTATTGAAAAAGACCTTGGCCATTTGGGATACCACCGCGTTGTGCCTGTCGATTCCCTCAAGGTGTTGATTACGTTATTGGATAACGCAAGGGATGTATTTGATCTGTTGGTGATCAATGAAGAAACCGTGCACGCGGCGGGCGCACAGTTTAAGCAAATGCTTGAGGAGTACGCGTGTGTCAGACACTCATTGATTTATCAGGGCGTGACCCTGCAAGCGTTTCCCGATAATCCAGTCACGGCGCAACGCTGCGGCTTTATTGCCTCCGGTGTTCCGGACCGATCGATTCTGGCGCGCGTCATGGATCGGGTGGATGTGCAAATAAAACAGCGCTCGGGCAGACCGTTGCTGGAATCCAATTAATCCTGATGTGAGCTATTGCACGCTTTTCGCGGGACCCGCCACCGCCTCAGTTTTATGCTTTTAGTCCCATTCCTATTTGCTTCTTTTTAGGCACTGATAAGCTTTTTCGCTGAAACAATCTCGGGAAATTCTTTGTCATGATCTTAAATGCCGCCGTGCCTAACGAGTTCAGCGCCCTGCGCGTGATCACGTTGGCAACCGACCCTGCGTGTGTCTTGCGCCTCGCCTCTGCGTTGGGTGGCATGGGGGTCACGCCGCTGGCCACGGTCGCCTCGTTGGAGGCGCTGCAGGCGTGGTTAAGCGCGCACCGCGTGGACATCATCGTGTGCGAAATCCGCTCCGAGTGTGGCGATGGCTTGATGTTGCCAAGTGTGCTCAAAGCACTGCATGACGCGGGTACGTTAATGCAGTTTCCGAGTATTTTCTGGACCGGCGAAACCACCCTGAATGTGCAGGAAAATTTGATCGAAGCAACAGTTACACCGGCGTGCGAAGCGCCCGCTAAGCAGTTGTGGGTCAAGCACATGGGCGGCGTAGCCATCAGCGCACTGGAATCCCATTCGCGCCTGGCGCAGTCGGCGGGAATCAGCGTGCAGATCTTGCGTGACGGTGGCCCGCTGGAGCTGGGCGATGCCTTGCGCACGGTGCTGCTGACCCTCGCTCAACCGGACCCCAAGCTGCAGGCCATGACGTTTGAGTCGCTGGCTGAGGATGAAGTCATCAACGCCCTGACCACCGGCGAGGGATTGCGCTTTGTCTTTCAGCCACAGTTCGAGTTGCTGAGCCGGCGCATCGTCGGCGCTGAGGCGTTGGTGCGCTGGAAGCACCCGCGCTTTGGTGAAATTCCGCCTGCGGTGTTGATGCCGCTGGTCAACCGTCTCGGCCTGGACCTGTTGCTGTTCAGCCTGGTGGAGATGTGGACTCTGCGCGTGATGCTAGCGTTAAAGCGCGAAAACATTACGATCCCTATCGCGGTGAATGCGTCGGCCAAGACCCTGTGCACCCCCAATTTTGCCGAGCGCCTGGCCTTGCGCATGCGCCAGGCAGATCTGCCGAGCCGCTTGCTGAAAGTCGAACTGACCGAAGATGTGCAGGAGCCGGATGAGCTGCATCTTTCGGCGTCATTGACGACTATTCGCGCCAAGGGTTTTCAGGTTTCGCTGGATGACTTCGGCAGCGGCGCAGCCACTTTCAAGCTGTTGGCGAACCTGTCGTTTGATGAAATGAAAATCGACGGCTCGTTTGTGCGCGGTGTCGAGCAGCACGCCTCGTCACGCAAGGTGATCGCAGGCATTGTGAACTGGGCAGGTCTGCTTAACCTGAGCCTGGTGGCGGAGGGGATCGAGGACGAGTCCACGATCCCCCTGCTGCACCGCCTGGGTTGCCGGGTAGGGCAGGGCTATGCGCTGGCGCGCCCGATGGAAATAGACGCCTTCTTGAACTTTGTGATTGAGCGGGAAAAGAACGGCTGAGGCTGTAAAGTTTGGCGGGCAGGTAAGTATTGGAACTTGATGTGTGTAGGTCAGCTCTTGGTTTTTAGGAGTTTTCTTATATTAAGTTTTTCGCAGATCTATTAAGTTTTATACCGTTGTTATTGTGAAGAATTGGCGCATTTTTTAACTGCGATGGTGAGCCTGTGCGCGTTAAGTTATAGGGAGTGAGCGTGTGGCGTGTGATGTTCAGTTGCACGGATGTAATTGATGAAATGGATGAGTCTGAGAGGACCTTAACTTATTCAGAGTGAGGCAGCGCTGTTGTCCATTTTTTTGCACGCTATACAGAGTGTTCCGTCATTTATGAAACGCCTACAAATTGCTTTGCTGGATGATCATGCAATCGTGCGGCATGGTTTGGTCAATCGGTTGGTACAGGAACCTGATTTTGAAGTGGTGGGGGTCTACGCTCGCAGTCGTGAGTTGATGGCCGGCCTGCTGACACACCCGGCCGAGGTGTTGTTGCTCGATTTTGTGCTCGGCCCTCATGAGCTGGATGGCATCCTGCTGATCCGTGCTCTGCGGGTAAAGTACCCGGGCTGCCGAATCCTGGTGTTTTCCACTCACCATGACGCGGCCACGGTGATTCTTGCCCTGCGCGTCGGTGCCCGTGGGTTTATCGGCAAGGGTGAAGACATGAGCCAATTGATCAGCGCAGTGCGGCTGGTGGCCTCGGGCGCTGTCTACCTGAGTGCTGACATGGCCTATCGGGTGGCCGAAGCCACGGCGGTCAACTATGACGGTGAGGAGCAATCACGCGATGACGCGATGCGTTTTGTCAGCTTGTCTGCGCGGGAGCAAGAGGTGATCCGCTGTTACCTGTCGGGCATGACCATCACCGAAATTGCTGAAAAATTCAGCCGCAGTATCAAGACCATCAGTTCGCAAAAGGCCTCGGCTTTTCGCAAGTTGGGCGTGATGTCCAACAACGAGCTGTTTCGGATCAAGCACATCATCGAGAGTGTTTAACGCTAAACGCAGGCCACGCCGACGCGCGCAAAAACAGCGGTAGGCGGGCGTGCCCTTTGGCGGTTGTTGCATATACTCCTTGAAGTGCCGTAATAGCTGTCCCTGTTGTTTGACCGCGCCACCTAAGCGGGGCCAAGTGGGTTCGAATACGATGAAACCTGTACGCATTGCTCTATTGGACGACCACGCTGTTGTTCGGCATGGGCTCGCCAACACCTTGGCGGCCGAGGCCAACTTTGACGTGGTTGGCATTTATGAAAAAAGCCGCGACTTGCTCGCCGGCCTGGTCAGCGCTCCGGCTGACCTGCTGCTGCTGGATTTCTCCCTGAGCCCCGACGAGATGGATGGCGTATCGCTGATCCGCGCCTTGCGGGTCAAGTTTCCCAGTTGCCAGATCCTGGTGTTGTCCGCCCATCATGACCCGGCTACCGTGGCCCTGGCCATGCGGGTCGGTGCCCGTGGCTTTGTTGGCAAGGGCGAGGACATGACGCAAGTGGTCAAGGCCATTCGCAAGGTGGTCTCCGGCGCGGTGTACCTGAGCACCGACATGACGTATCGCCTGGCGGAAACCGTCACCAGCGAGACGCGCAAAGACCCCAGCGAAGCCTCGGATGCCCTGGTCCAGGCCGAGCTGACCAGCCGTGAGCAGGAGGTGATCCGCTGCTATCTGGCGGGCATGACCGTGAGTGAAATCGCAGAAAAATTCAATCGCAGCATCAAGACCATCAGCACCCAGAAAACCTCAGCGTTTCGCAAATTGGGGGTCACCTCGAACAATGAACTGTTCAAACTCAATAAAATCATCGGCTCACCATGAGGCGATGGCGACCGGGTGCCCTCTTATTCATGTTGCTGATGCTGGATGCCGCGCTTGCCTGTGCGGCGCCGGTTGAGCTGACGGAGCAGGAGCGGCTGTGGATAGCGCAGCATCCGGTCCTTCGAGTGGGGGTGATGGAAAACCTGGTCCCCTTCGAGTACATGAGTAATGGCGTGCTGCAAGGGCGGCCGGTGCAGTACCTGCAATATGTGCGCGATGCCACGGGGCTTGAATTCACCTATGTGCCGGTCAAGACCCGGGCTGCACGTGAGCGCATGCTGTTGGATGGCCAGGTAGACCTGCTGTCTTCGCACTTTCGCTTTCGTGACGAGCCGCCTATCGAGGATCTTACCGCGCTGGTCTACGACACTACCGTGCCGATCATCGTGACCCGTGTCGACGACGCCGATATTTTTGACCTTGACCAGCTACAAGATAAAACGGTCGTGATCCCCGATGTGGAGTATTACGAGCAGTTGCTCAGAAAAAGGGCACCCCGAGCCACTCTGATCAAAAGCCCCCAGGCCTTGGCCATGCTGAACACCCTCCGGGACGGTGGTGCCGATGCAGTCGTGGCCTCCGAAGCCTTCTTGATGCCCTATTTGTATCGACAGTTTCAGGGCGTGCTGGAAATTTCTGGCGTGGTGGGCAGCAGCATGTTGGATGTGAACATGGCGGTGCGCACCGATAACGCCATACTGGCCTCGATCATTGGCAAAGCCCTAGGCTCGATCAGCCCCTCACAACAGAATGCGATGTACGAGCATTGGTACCGGGACCTGGAGGTAGATGCGCCGACCCTGTGGGACATCGCCAGCCATTACTTGCATCTTTTGATCCTGGGCATGTTGGCGTTGATTGGCTTGTGTGTGCTGGTCTATCGCGGTTACCGCCAGCAGCGGCAGGCCGAGCGGAACGAGCAGGAAAAAACCATGTTCCTGGCGGTGATGGGTCACGAAATACGCTCGCCAATGAACGCCGTGCTGGCGGCCATGGAGCTGCTGTGGCACACCCGACTCAATGACCAGCAGCGCCACTTCGCGCACTTGGCCAACAGCGGCGCCAATATGCTGGTGCGCTTGCTCGATGATGTGCTGCACCGGCCGGATTCAGGGGCCAAGGCGTTACGTCTGACACTTGAGGCGACGGATGTCATCGCGCTGGTGCATGGCGTAGTGGGCTTGCATCGCCTGCGTGCGGGGGAAAAACACTTGAGTCTGAATGTGAGCGTGCAGACACCCCTGCCGTCGTTGTGGCTTGACCGTTCGCGGCTGACGCAGGTGTTTCATAACCTGTTGTCCAACGCCATCAAGTTCACCGATACCGGCGCTGTTGACATCACCCTGCGCCTGGAAGACTTGCTGGACGGTAAGCATCAGTTGCAGGTTGAAGTCCGCGACACCGGCATCGGTATGGGCGAAGCGGTGCAGGCCTCTTTGTTCCGGCCTTATGCCCAGGCGAGTCAGTCCTACAAGCGTGCGGGAGGCAGCGGCCTGGGGCTGATGATATGTCGGCAATTGGTCGATTTGATGCAAGGCTCGCTGACCCTGCGCAGCGAGCCGGGAGTGGGGACGTGTATCAACCTGTACTTGCCCGCAACCCTTGCCCCTGAGGCCGCTGAACCGACGCGAGCCCCAGCCCCAATGCCTTTGCATGTCACCGATGGTTTGCAGCTGCTGGTGGTGGAAGACACCCTGGCCAACCAGGAAGTGCTGCGGGCGCAAATCAGCGGGTTTGGTTGTGTGCCAGTGATTGCCGCCGATGCGGCCCAGGCCCGCGTGCGGTTCGCTGAGCGCGCTTACGCGTTGGTATTGATGGACTGCGACCTGCCGGATCAGGACGGCTACAGCCTGGTCTGCGAACTGCGGGCGCTCGAACAGCAATGGGGGCGAGCGCGCTGCCCGATCATTGCCATTTCCGCCTTGACCGGCGAGCAGCACCTTCAACGCTGCCTGGCGGCGGGCATGGATGGGGCGTTGAGCAAGCCCATACGTCTGGGGCAGTTGAGTGACGTGATCGAGCAGTGGTGCGGCGTCACGTTGGCGGCACCGCGTGCCAGCTTAATGGCCCCGACACTTGATCAGGCCGCTATCAACCGTGAGATGGCGGCCGACCTGGGGAGCCTGCTCAGGGCGATGGCGCTCTGTGATCGCCCTTCGGCCATCCATGTTGCCCATCGGTTACACGGCGCGGCACTGATCATCGAATGGCCGGCCCTGGCCCAGGCGGCCGCGCACATGGAGAACCTGTTGCGGGCAGAGGAGGGCTGGGGCAACCCGGTTTACGTGCACACGCTTCAGGCGTTGGTTCAGCACTGGCGTGCCGTGAGCGAGGAGACCCCGCTGGACATGCTGGCCATGGTCGCGCCGCCGCCGATGACGCAACAATGAAGGTTGTACGGTTGCGCCTGCTGCTGGGGTGGTTGCTGCTGGCAAGCGCGGGCCTGGCCGATGCGCAGGCCGACCCGCCGTCGATGACCTTGACCCAGCAAGAGCGTGACTGGATCGCCGCCAACCCCGTGCTGCGTGTCGGTGTGTTCGACAACCTGCTGCCCTTCGAGTACATCAGCGACGGCCAGTTGCGTGGGCTATCGGCCAAGTACCTGGGTTTGATTGCGGCGCGTACGGGCCTGCATTTTCAGTCGGTGGTCACCGGCAATCGTAGCGCCCGCAAGGACATGCTGATCAGCGGCGAGGTGGATATCTTGCCAACCCGGCGCCGCGACGACGATCCGGTCAAGGACCTGGGCATGCGCTATACGACGCCCTACAACACCAGTTCCACCATCCTCGTCAGCCGCTTTGGCCAACAGCCATTCGTGGACCTGGAACAACTTGCCGGCAAACGCCTGGTGATGTTGGGGCGCGAGGGGTATCAGGCGTTTTTGCAGCAGAAAGTCCCCGGCATAACGGTGATCTCCGGCCAGAACGCTGTCGACATCATGGCGATGGTCAAGGACGGTCGGGCGGATGCCGCCATCGCCTCTGAATGGTTACTGATCCCCTATCTTTCCCGGCAGTATCAGGGGGTGTTGCAAGTATCCGGGGTGGTGCCGCAATTGCACACAGGCGTGAGCATGGCGGTGCGTGACAGCGACGCGATCCTGTTGTCGATCCTGGAAAAAGTGCTGGGGTCCATCAGCAACGATGAGCGCAAAGCGATCTATGACGCCTGGTTCGATGACATGAACCTGGACATTCCGACGATCAAGGACATCGCCGAGCATTTCCAGGGTGAGTTGTGGCTGTTGCTGTCGGTGGTGCTGCTGTTGATCGCGTTCGCCTGGCAAAGCCGTCGTCAGCGCCGCCAGGCCGTGCAGAGCGAGCGGGAAAAGGCGATGTTTTTGGCGGTGGTCAGCCATGAAGTGCGTTCGCCGATGAACGCGGTGCTGGCGGCTATCGAGTTGTTGGAGCACACACCGCTGGACGAACAGCAGCGCCACTTCACTCAATTGGCCAACAGCGGCGCCAATACCTTGCTGCGGCTGGTGGATGACGTGCTGGACATTTCCAGGATGGAGGCCGGGGAACTGACCCTGACCCTGGAGCCTGTGGACCTCTGGGCCTTAGTCCAGCAGGTGGTGGAGGAGTATCGCGCCGGCGCCGAAGAAAAAGGCCTGTTGCTGACATTGAGTGGTGAACGCCCCAGCGGCCCCTTGATGCTGGAGGGCATGCGCTTGAGTCAGGTGCTGCGCAACCTGATCTCCAATGCGGTCAAGTTCACTGAGGTAGGCGGGGTGGAGGTGCAGCTCAAGGTGGTTGAATGGCCAGAGGTTCCTGTGCCGCACGTGCTGATCCGCATCATCGACAGCGGCATTGGCTTGTCACAGCAGGCGCAGGCCAGCCTGTTTCGGTCCTATGCACGGGCCAAGCACTCTTACAAACGTACCGGTGGTAGCGGGCTTGGCCTGGTGATTTGCCGTCGCCTCGTGAGGCTGATGTCGGGTGAGCTGACCCTCAACAGCACCCAAGGCGTGGGTACTGAGGTTGAAGTCAAACTGTCTGTCGAGTGGGCCAAGACCCTGGATATACCCCAGGCTGAAGCGGCGCAGGCCCAAGTGGAGGGTAACGGTGTACACGTGTTGGTGGTGCAGGCGCCTGTGACCGGCCAACAGACACTGCCTGCACACCTGCAAGCGCTGGGTTGTAGGGTGTTGCTGGCGGTTGATGGCGCCCAAGGGTTGACGCTATTCAATGTGCGACGGGTCGATATGGTATTGATCGATTGCGACTTGCCAAACAGTGAAATCGAGCCGCTGGCGGGCGCCTTTCGTGAGTTGGAGCAGGTGTTGCAGCGTGCCCATTGTCCGCTTGTAGCTGTCGCGGGCTTCAGCGATAACGAGCACCTTGAGCGTTGTTTTGATGCGGGGCTCGACGGGGTGCTGGTCAAGCCGGTTACACCGGCCAAGTTGCAGCAGATGATCGAGCTTTGGTGTGACATGCCGCAAGGTCCGCTGCCGGCAATGCCCAAGGAAGAGCCAGAGGAGGAGTCGCATATCCTGCGCACGGCCTTCAACGACTTGATCGAGGCACTGGCCTTGCGCGAGCGAAGCCAAGCGTTGCAGGCAGTTCAGCGTCTGCACGAGGCGGCGCTGGGGCTGGAGCGGGACGACCTGGTGGGCACTGTCGAAAGCCTGGGGCGGCTATTGCGCGATGAGCGTGACTGGCCAGCGCAGCAGATTGCCGAGCGTCTCAGCGTGCTGCTTGGTCAAAGGCCTGCGCCAGCATAGCCTCGTTGCTGTACCCGCTCGTTCTCACAGGTGGGGCTTGCCTTAATGCCGTTCAGTTAAGCGTATATCGCCCTCTGTAGGAGCGAGCTTGCTCGCGAAAAACGTCAACGATAATGTGTGCTTCCTGAATGAGCGCGGCGCCTGTGAGTTTTTCGCGAGCAAGCTCGCTCCTACAAAATGCCTTAACTGAACGGCATTAGAGCTTGCCTGCGATAGCCATGGGTATCTATACAACTCTGTAGCGCTCAATGGTAACCACGATGCGAAGCGAGCCGCTCAGGCGGCCCCCAAATCACTGGCGGATTACGGGCACACCGCGCCTGGGCGAGGTGCCGAGTGGTGGGGCAAGAGCGTTTTGCTTGCTTTTGCGCTGTTCAAAAGGGAGCCGCCGTCAGGGCGGAACCCTAGGTGGCCGTTACCGCAGGAACGGATATGTACCCAATCCAACTGTGTTGACTGTCAGGTCGCCTTCGCGAGCAAGCCCGCTCCCACAGTTGGATCGCGGGGCGCCAGGTAAATAAGCGTCGGCTGTCAGGCCGCCACGGGTCCAGCCTAACCTCGAAGTTGTGTAGATGCTTAGGCTGCGATAACGGTGGGTCAATCAACATCTGATGATCAGAATAACGATGACCCATTATATAAGCTGGATTTAAATATACCGTTCAGGCGCGCTTTTAGGACCACTCCTATAGACGCTTTGTCTGTTGGCTTATTAAAGCCAGCCCACTATGGTGGGGGGCTTTGTTTGTTGCTTTTAATCGCCTGTTTATAAGGTAATTTGCCCGGGTTATTTGTTTTTCAGAGCACTCCTATTTTGAAAATTAAGTGCGCTGCTTACACTTCACTTCGCAACAACGCAGAAGTATTTCCCGTCCAGGGAACTTCAAAACTTAATCAAGTCTATCGTGCTCTCGGAGTTACTCATGAATTACAAAGCTCGCGCCCTCGCTGTACTGGTCGCTGCCACCGTCTCTTCTGCTGCCATGGCTTCGGACGGCAAAATTGATTTCAACGGTGAGCTGAAAGCCGAAACCTGCCAAGTGGCCGTCAATGGTGCAGCAGCTTCCGGCGCGACCACCGTCACCTTGCCAACCATCTCCACCGCTTCCTTGGCTTCCGCCGGGCAAGTAGCTGGCCAGACCGGTTTCAACATCGAACTGAGCAAGTGCTCTGCTGCGATCAAAACCGCGGCGGCGTTCTTTGAGTCGGGCGGTGGTGTTGATCCGGCCAGCGGTAATGTGAAGAACATCAGCGGTTCAGCCACCAAGGTTCAACTGCAGTTGGTGGATGCCACCAATGGCAACGCGATCAAGGCCGGCAACACGTCTCAGGTTACCTCCACCAGCCGCGTAACTGTTGACCCAACTGCCCTGACCGCTGTGCTGCCGTACGCCGTTCAGTACTACGCCCAGTCGGCTACCACGCCGGGCACCGTTGTGGGCTCCGTGACTTACTCCATCAATTATCAGTAAGTCGCAGGCTTTGGACACACGCCCTGCTCGGTATTGAAGGGCGTGCATCCAGACGGTAAAGGGATTGCTCTATGTCGTGCACACGTGCATTCAAACCACTGCTGCTGATCGGCCTGGCCACACTGATGTGTTCCCATGCATTCGCTGCAGTGGTGATTACCGGTACGCGCCTGGTCTATCCGGCGGACCAGAAAGAAATCACCGTAAAACTGAACAATAACGGCACGTTGCCCGCACTGGTCCAATCATGGATCGACACCGGCAGCGTCGAATCGACACCCACCAGCTCCAAGGCGCCGTTCCTATTGTCGCCCCCGGTGGCGCGCATTGACCCGACCAAGGGCCAAAGCTTGCGAGTGCTCTTTACCGGCGCGCCTTTGGCGCAGGACAAAGAGTCGGTGTTCTGGCTCAACGTTCTCGAAATCCCGCCCAAACCCGAGGCGGGTGCAGACCTTAATACGCTGCAAATGGCTTTCCGTTCGCGCATCAAGCTGTTCTATCGCCCGGTCGGCTTGCCTGGAAATCCCAATGAGGCGGTTGAGCAGGTGCAGTGGCAATTGGTTACGGCACGCGATGGCCAAGGCCTGGCGCTGAAGGCGTACAACCCGTCGGCGTTCCACGTCTCGCTGATCGAGTTGGACCTGGTGGCGGGTAACCAACGCTATCGCAGTGAGGACGGCATGGTCGGCCCTGGAGAAACCCGGCAGTTCGCGCTGCCCACGCTCAAGGCCAGGCCGTCGAGCCAGGCCCAGGTGGAATTCAGCGCCATCAACGATTACGGCGCGTTGGTCCCGACCCACAACACGCTGCAGCCCTGATCCATTCCTGACGTTTTTACCCGCGAGTCATCTATGTCGACCTTTTCTTGCTCCAGGCTTTTTCTGCGGGCGCGGCCTCGCTTCGCCTTGAATCCGCTCACTGCCCTGATCCTCAAGGCATTGGCCATTGCTCCAGGCGTGTGGGGCATGCAAGGCGCACTGGCGCAAGAAGTGCAGTTTAATGACGCCTTCCTGCCCGAAGACTCGCGCAATCTTGACCTGAGTGCCTACCAGGCCGGCAACCCGGTGATGCCAGGCCAATACCGAGCCGACATCATCCTCAACGGGCAACTGAACAACCGGCAGGATATTCGCATTGACGCCCAGGCCGACGGCAGCAAGCCGGTGGTGTGTATGAACCGTGGCTTGCTTGAGCGCCAGGGTGTGCAAATGGCCAGCCTTACGCCCGAGGCCAGCACGATGCTCGACAGTCAGGCGTGCCCGGCAGTGGGGCAGGTAATCCCTGGCGCTACCGCGAACTTCTCCCCAGAGAACCAGGCGCTGGACTTGAGCATTCCCCAGGTGGCGCTCAAGCGTAATGCGCGGGGTTACGTCAGCCCGCAGTTGTGGGACCGTGGCGTGACGGCCGCCATGCTCAGCTACAACTTCAACGCCAATCGTAACCGCACCCGCAGTGGCAACTCCGATTCGGCGTTCATGGGCCTCAACGCGGGCCTGAACCTGGGGGACTGGCGCCTGCGCCACAACGCGTCCATGAGCTGGCAGTCACGTTTGGGCAGCCGGTACCAGGCTCTGGACACATACGCCCAGCGTGATATCACCGCGTTGAAAAGCCAACTGACGGTGGGTGAGTCCAACACCACCGGCGAGATCTTCGACACCTTGTCCTACCGCGGTGTGCAACTGTCCACTGACGACCGCATGCTGCCCGATTCGATGCGCGGGTATGCGCCGGTCATCCGGGGTATTGCCCGCACCAATGCGCGGGTAACCATTCGCCAGGCCGGCAATATCTTGCTGGAAACCACCGTGGCGCCCGGCGCGTTCGTGATCGATGACCTGTACTCCACCGGCTATGGTGGCGACCTCAGCGTGAGCGTGGCCGAAGCCGACGGCACTGAGCAGAACTTTATCGTGCCCTACGCCTCGGTCAGCCAGTTGCTGCGCCCCGGCACCTCGCGGTTCAGCCTCACTGCGGGTGAAACCCGCAACAACTTCGTCGACGATCAGGCGCGCCTGCTGCAAGGGACTGTGCAGTACGGCTTGAACAATGCCTTCACCGGTTTTGCCGGTCTGCAATCGAGCGATGACTACACGGCGGTGCTCACCGGCCTGGCGTTCGGCACACCCATCGGTGCGATGGCCGTGGACATCACGCACGCCCAGACCGACCTGGCCGGCGGCGCTGCCAAGGGCCAGAGCATGCGGGTGTCGTACAGCAAGAATGTGCTCAGTACCGGCAGTAACTTCTCGCTGGCAGCCTATCGGTTTTCCACTCAGGACTACCTGGATTTCAGCAACGCCATCCAACTGCTGGATGCCGAGAAAAATGGCTGGGATTCGAGCATGTTCGGTCGCCCGCGCAGCCGTTTTTCGGTGACCGCCGACCAGAACCTTGGGGCTTGGGGGCAAGTCTCCATCAGCGGTTACGCGCAAAACTACTGGAATCAGCCGGGCAGTGATGTGCAGTACCAGTTCAGCTACAGCAAGCAGTTCAACCGCGTCAGCTTCAGTGTGAATGCCCACCGCAGCCGCATGGGGCTGGGCGACATGGAGAACAGCTTTTTGCTGACCATGAGCATGCCCCTGGATTTCGGCGCGTCGGGTAACACTCCGCAAATAACCGCGCAGGTGGGCCGCGATACCCAAGGCAATTACAGTGAGCAGGCCGGTATCAGCGGCACCGCCGGCCAAGACCGTCAATATGGCTATAGCGCCAATTTCGGCCATGACGGCGCCAACCACAGCAAGAGCGCCGCGCTTAACGGTCAGTACACGGGTGGGCGAGCCATGCTCAGTGCGGCACTGGGGCGTGGCGATGGCTATACCAGCGCCTCGATGGGCGCCAGCGGCACCGTGGTGGCCCATGCAGAGGGCGTGACCATGACGCCGTACCGCGGCGAAACCATGGCGGTGGTCAGTGCGCCGGGTGCCGCGGGCGCCAAGGTTTCGGGGTACCCCGGCCTGACGCTCGACAGTCGCGGCAATGCCGTGGTGCCGTACCTGCGGCCTTATGAGCTGAACGAGGTGGCCATCGACCCGATTGGCAGTTCGCTGGATGTCGAACTCAACGAGACCAGCCAACAAGTCGCCCCACGCGCTGGCGCCGTGGTGCATCTTAAATACACCACTAATCAGGGCCGTGCGGTGCTGCTCAATGTGCGCCTGGACGATGGCAGCAGCTTGCCATTTGGCGCAGGCGTGACCGACGGCGAAGGCGCCTCGGTGGGGATGGTCGGGCAGGGCGGTCTGCTCTATGCCCGGATCAAGCCAGAAACCCGCCAGTTGTTGATCAACTGGGGCAGCAAGACCCATCAACAGTGTGCCCTGATGATTCCTCCCGGCCCCGGCGAGGGCCAGCAATTGCAGCAGGTGGACGCTATTTGCGCCGCCGGCAAACAGGTCGCGGGCAGCACGCCGCCCAACAACATGCAAAAGGTACCGTTATGAACATGGGCGCTTTGATCAAACCCAGCCTAGCGCTGGCGGCACTTTGGGCGATGGCCGATACGGCCATGGCAGTGACCTGTACATATAACAACGGTATCCAGGCCGCAGTGGGCAACATGCCATTGCAGGTCTCGGCGATTACCGTCGGACGTGATGTGCCGGTGGGCGCCGAAGTCTATCGACAGCGCTTCAGCATGGCCTTGGGCCAGGCACCCGAGCTGGACTGCCGGTTTGCTCCGTTTCAACAGTGGACCGAGTTGACGGTCGAGGCGACTTCTGGCTTAGCCAATTGGTCCAGCGGCCCCTATGCCAACAAGGTCTACAGAACCCGAATTCCAGGGCTGGGGGTGGTTATCAATAGTCTCGGCGGCGTGCTGCCCAGGCAAACCAACAAATCCTGGACTGCCTGCACATCGGGCTCTCGCTGCCTGATTCCGTTTGATGGACCTTCGAACTTCGAATTGATACTGATCAAACTAGGGGAAGTAACGCCAGGTGTATTGGCGGGCAGCTCATTGCCGGTCGTGAGCCTGTTTGGCAACTTCGGCGATGCCAGGATGCAGGGTTTCAGGATGGGCATCTCCGGCAGTATCCAGATTGTCTCGCGCACCTGCAGTACGCCGGATGTTTCAGTGCCGATGGGGACGCACTTGACCAATAAGTTCACCGGGCTTAACAGCGCCACAGGGTGGACAGATTTTTCCATCAACTTGAATGATTGCCCGGCGTTCCATGGCACCTATTCCACCACCGGACCTGGCTGGCTTTCGCAAAGTGGTAATTCACCCACCGGCGTTGGCTCCGGCGGAACCCTAGCGGGTAACACCCTGCAATTTCGCATCGACTCCTCGCGCCCGGCGATCAATGCCAGTACGGGCGTGCTGAGCATTGATCCCACAGGCACAGGTAATTCGCCTGCCGCAAGCGGAGTCGGCATCCAAGTAGCGACACTAGACAGTACCCCGGTACCCCTGGGGATGAATCGGGCCAGCGGTATTAACCCACTGTCCTTCGAGTCCAGCTACAACATCCGCTTGCGTGCCCGTTATCTGCAAACCGCCAACCGAGTCACGCCAGGCCCGGCCAATGCGTCGGCGACGTTTACGATTATTTATCAGTGATGAATATGTCACTTATGTTCTGTGCGTTTGGTTTGAAGGGGCAGCCAGGCTGCCCCTCCCACCGTTACTCAAGAACCCGACTTCCGACCGCCGCCATGGCTGTGCTGCCCACCTTTACGGCCGGCTTCCGAGGCTTTTTCACGGTCGTTGGCGAAGTTCCCGCCCGACGCTTGGCCGCCTTTTTTACCGGCTTCGGAGGCTTTTTCGCGATCATTGGCAAAGTTGCCCGGGTTTTTATTACCTGTAGTCATGATAGTTCTCCAGTCGCTAAGTTTGCGTTTCGTTAGTTGGCCGTTTCGCAACGGACACTTATTCCGATATTGGCTTTTTGAAAAATGTTTTACCGATTTTTCTAACCGGCGACGAACGGTAATTTCGCTGAAAAAGTTATACAGAAACTTGGTTGATGCGCCGCTTCGTATAACTTTTATTGCCGGCCAGCGCTTTGATATTAATCAGATCGAAACTGCTGGTTTAGTTAACGGTCCTGCCATTCGTCTTTTTCGTCGCACTCCAAAAAAGGGTGTGGTTCCAACGAGGTTCCTAACCTGTGAACGGGAGCTTTTCAGCCATGAAACACAACCCATCCAACCCACAGTACCGGCCGCTCGAGCATCCAGACGCACCCAATGAAGACGGTTGCGTCATCGGCACTGCCGGGCGCGACGAAGACCCCAACGCGACCACCGATTGGGACCATCCCGACAGCGCCGCAACGCCCGCTGACGCCAGCATCAAGCCCGCCAACGGTACGCCCGGCATCGACGCCGTGCCCGAGTCGGAAAACCACGGCGCCGATTGAGAGAACTGCGCTACAAGTGCCGTTTCGCTTGGCCTGCAGCGCATTACCGCTGGTCGTGAGGCGTCGGTTTATTTTGAAATTTTCCACGCGCAGGCCACTTCCCATGCAAGGTAGGCGCGCATTCCAGCAGGGCGCCTTTTTCCGTAAGCCTGAGGAGATTTGTTCATGTTTCTACATAACAAGCGACTTCAATACACCGTCCGCGTCGCCGAGCCCAATCCGGGCCTGGCCAACCTTTTGCTCGAGCAGTTTGGCGGCGCCCAAGGTGAGTTGGCCGCCGCGTCCCGTTACTTCACCCAAGCCTTGGCGGAAGACGATCCGGGGCGCAAAGATTTGCTGATGGACATCGCCACCGAAGAACTCAGCCATCTGGAGATCGTCGGCTCCATCATCGTCATGCTCAACAAGGGCGCCAAGGGGCGAATGGCCGAAGGCGTGGAAGAGGAGGGCGAGTTGTATCGTGCCCTCAATGGCGCCGGCAATGACTCGCATATCACCAGCCTGCTGTACGGGGCGGGTTCGCCTTTGACCAACTCTGCCGGCGTGCCGTGGACCGCCGCCTACATCGACACTATTGGTGAACCCACCGCAGACATGCGCTCGAATATCGCCGCCGAAGCCCGGGCCAAAATTGTCTATGAGCGGTTGATGAACGTCACCGATGACCCGGGTGTAAAAGATGCGCTGGGTTTTTTGATGACGCGGGAAATCGCTCACCAGATATCCTTCGAAAAAGCGCTGCATGCGATCCAGCCGAATTTTCCCCAGGGCAAGTTGCCGGGCAAACCGGAGTTCACCCAGGTGTACTTCAACATGTCCCAAGGCGCGGAGAACCTGCGCGGGCCCTGGAACCAGGGTGACGGTTGGGAGTTTGTGGAAAACCCACAACCGGCGGTCGATGGCGGTGACGGCACCGCCAGCGTGCAGTTGGACGCCGACGATGAAGCGGTGCTGAGCGCGATGAAAATCCGCACGCTCTCGGACCCCACCAGCGACCCCACCACCGGCGCTGACCTGGGGGCGGGCCTCAAGCCCAAGCCCGACCTTTGATTGAGAATAGCCGCACGCTGAAGGGCGTGCGGTGCTTTCGACTTTCTTGACGAGGACAACGACATGGCAACCCCACAGGAAAACCTGCTCGACTGGCTACGTGATGCCCATGCGATGGAGCAACAGGCCGAGAAAATGCTCAAGGCACAGTCCGAGCGCCTGGAGAATTACCCCCAACTCAAGGCGCGAATCGACGAGCACATTGAGGAAACCCTTGGGCAGCAGCAACTGATTGACGAATGCCTGACGCGTTTGGGAGGCAGTGCCTCGACCCTTAAAGACGTGGGCGGCAAGCTGATGGCTTTCGGTCAGGCGGTCGGTGGCTCGCTGATGAGTGACGAGGTGATCAAGGGCGCGATGGCCGGCTACGTGTTTGAAAATATGGAAGTGGCCAGCTACACGGTGCTCATCGCGGCCGCGAAGGCAGCGGGTGACGCCGAGACACAAGCGGCGTGCGAAAAGATTCTACCCCAGGAAGTCGCCATGGCTCAGTGGTTGCTCGAGCACTTGCCAGAGCTTACGCAAGCGTTTTTGCAACGCTCTGAGGCGCCTGACACACAAGCCAAGCGTTAATGACACGTGCGGTGCCCTTGGGGGGCGCCGCGTCCGCTCGGCACAAGATGGCACTGCGCAGCGTTTTCACGGTCCATGGAACACGTACCACGTATCTGGAGGTGAACCTTGGCGACAAAGAAGAAGCCTGTGGTCGACGGTATGGAATTGGCAATGCTGTCTGCCAGCCGCAAAGACCTGTTCTTTGCGGCCATGCAAGCCAGCCACAGTGCAATGATCGTGACCGACCCCGCGGGGCCTGATAATCCGATCATCTTTGCCAACCAGGCGTTCCTGACCCTGACAGGCTTTGAACTGGACGAAGTGATCGGACGTAATTGCAGGTTCTTGCAGGGGCCTCAAACCGACAAAAACGCGCTGCACCAGGTGCAGCGCGCGGTTGAGCAGCACCATGAGGCCTGTGTCGAGGTGCTCAACTACCGCAAGGATGGCTCGACCTTCTGGAACGAGCTGTTCATTTCGCCGTTGTTCAACGAACGTGGGCAACTGGTGTATTTTTTCGCATCGCAGCTGGACGTGAGCCGGCGTCACGATGCCGAACAGCGCGTGCGTCGCGCACAAGACCTGGAAGCGCTGGGGCAACTGACCGGTGGCATTGCCCATGACTTCAATAACCTGCTGCAAGTGATGATGGGTTATCTCGACTTGATCCAGCAGAGCGCCAAGCGCCCCGGTAGCGATCCGCAGCGCATCGTCAACAGTGCCAGCCGTGCCAGAGCAGCGGCGGAAAAAGCTCAGACCCTGACCCAGCAGTTGCTGGCGTTTTCGCGCAAGCAACGGCTCGACAGTCGGGTGATCAACTTGAACAGCTTGCTCAGCCGCCCCGAATTCATGGCACGTGCGCTGCAGGGCGTCGAGTTGCATGTAGAACTTGCCGAAGATCTGTGGAACTGCCGCATCGACCCTGTCCAGGCGGAGCTGGCAGTGCAGCACCTGTTATCCAATGCCCAGGATGCTTTGCGCGGGCGTGCGGACCCAGCGGTAACCGTCCAGACCTGCAACGTCCAGGTACCGGGCGATGTCGGTGCCGAGCGTGATGGGTTGACCGAGGGCTGTTACGTGAGTATTTCGGTCTCGGATAACGGCAACGGCATCGACGCAGGTATTCAGGACAAAGTCATGCAGCCGTTCTTCACCACCAAGGAAGAAGGCCAGGGCTCGGGCCTGGGGTTGTCGATGGTGTACGGCTTCGTCAAGCAATCGGGCGGCACGGCGCGGATTCATTCAGACCCGGGCATCGGTACGACGATTCGCTTGTACTTTCCTGCAGATGACAGCCAGCTGTGGGTCGAGCAGCCCCCCACAGCCATCTCACCGCAAGGTAACGAACGCATCCTGATCGTGGAGGACCGGCCCGAGGTGGCCGAGTTGGCGCAGGTCATTCTGTCTGACTACGGTTACCACACGGACATCGCCCTCAATGCCGCCGAGGCGTTGGGCATGCTCAAGCAGGCGACGTATGACCTGGTGTTCAGTGACTTGATCATGCCCGGCGCGATGAATGGCGCAGCGTTGGCGCGGGAGGTGTCGCGCTCGTATCCGCACATTAGGATCTTGCTGACCACCGGCTATGCGAAAGACGCGCTGGCCCGCGCGGAGATAGAGGTGCATGAGTTCGAGTTGATTCCCAAGCCGTATCAGCCTGCTGAGTTGCCGCGCAAAATCCGGGCTGTGCTCGATGCCTGATCGAGCAGGCCACTGTGCCCAAAATGTGGGAGCGGGCTTGCCCCAATGCCAGTCAGTTAAGCGCAATCCCCTGTGGGAGCTGGCTTGCCTGCGATAGCGGCGGGTCAGTCAACATCAATGTTGGGTGGGCCGACGTCTTCGCGGGCAAGCCAGCTCCCACAGTTGATCTTCGTTGCTTTGAGCATTGCATCCCTCGAGGGCGCCGCCCACAAAGCTACCTCAGCACCGCCAGCGCCAGGTCAAGCGCCAGCACCAACACAATCGAAAACCCGAATATCCTGCGTGCCCAGCCGGTCGGGTCAGCGAGGCGTGTACCGCTGGCCGCGAGGGTTAGCCAATAACTCCCCAGCCCGAGCATCACCACAAAATACAACGCCGCCATCTGCGCCACCGCGCCTAGCATCAGGGCGCTGGCGAGGAAGGCCAGCATGTACGCCTGGATCTGCCGATGGGCTTGGGCCAGGCTCAACAGCGGCAGGCCTGCGGCGCGGAAATCCTCGCGGCGCATCACGGTGATGGCGTGTGAATGCGGCATCTGCCAACAACAGAACACCGCGATCAGTAGCATGGCCGTGAGGTCAAACCGCCCGGTGACCGCGCAATAGCCGATCACCGGCGGCATCGCCCCAGAGAGGCTGCCAATCAAGGTGGCCCAGTGGGAGCGTCGCTTGAGCCAGTAGGTGTAGACCCCCGCATAGATCACCAGCCCGACCATTGCCAGCCCACACGCCAGCGCATTGCTGCCGCCCCACAGCAAGCCAAAACCGCAGGCGCCCAGGACGATCCCATAGCCTGCGGCAGTGGACACCCTGATGATGCGCAGTGCCAATGGCCGATGACAGGTGCGCACCATGCGCCGGTCGATGTCGCGGTCAATGCAGTTGTTGATGACACAACCGCACCCGATCACCAGGGCGGTGCCGAGCAGGGTGGCAAGCCCGTGCGTCACCGAGGCCACATGCCCGCTGGCGGCGAGCAGGTAACCGCCCAGCACCGAGGCCAGGTTACCGACAATAATGCCCGGCTTGGTGAGCTCGATGGCGGTATTGAACAGCCCCCGCCAGTGTTTCAGTGCGCCAGCATGTTGTGATGAATACTGTCCATGATCCATAACGAAAGCCCCACCAACAGAAGAATGATGACCGCCGAGAAAATCAGCGCAATCAGGTTCCAGCGTTGTTCTTCGGCCGTGTCCAGGTGCAGGAAGAACTTGAGGTGGACCACGATTTGTATCGCGCCCAACGCCACTACCAACCAGGCGGTGACGGTGCGCGGCAGTGACGGGAACATCACCAGGGCGAACGGAATCAGGGTGAGCAGTACTGACACCAGGAACCCGACCAGATAGGAGCGACTGCTGCCATGGCTGGTACCGGCACTGCTGTGAAGCGAGCTTTGCTTGTACATGTCACACCACCCCCAACAGATAGACCACGGTAAAGACGCAGATCCACACCACGTCCAAAAAGTGCCAGAACAGGCTCAGGCAACTGAGCCGGGTGGCGTTGGTGCTGGTCAGGCCGCGTTGCTTGACCTGGACCATCAGCACCGCCATCCAGATCAGCCCGGTCAACACGTGCGCGCCGTGGGTGCCCACGAGGGTGAAGAAGGCCGTCAGGAAGCCGCTGCGGTCCGGCCCGTAGCCTTCTTCGATCAGGTGGTGGAATTCGTTGATCTCCATGGCGATAAAGCCCGCGCCCAACACGAACGTGAGCCCCAGCCAGCGCAGCACATCGCGTTGCTTGCCGTGGTTCATGGCGAGCATGGCGTAGCCGTAGGTGATACTGCTCAACAGCAGCAGCATGGTTTCGGCCAGCACATAGGGCAGTTCGAAAATATCCATGCTCGACGGCCCGCCCGCCACGCTGTCGCGCAATACGGCGTAGCCGGCGAACAAGGTCGCGAACAGGATGCAGTCGGTCATCAGGTAGATCCAGAACCCGAACAGGCTCAGGGAACCGGCGTCTTCATGCCCTTGTTCGTGGGTATGGGCAATGTCTTTTTCC
This sequence comes from Pseudomonas sp. DWP2-2, assembly GCF_049897065.1. Taxonomy (NCBI): domain Bacteria; kingdom Pseudomonadati; phylum Pseudomonadota; class Gammaproteobacteria; order Pseudomonadales; family Pseudomonadaceae; genus Pseudomonas; species Pseudomonas sp. DWP2-2. The sequence continues at coordinate 277,133 of NZ_JAFCVN010000004.1, forward strand.
ATAACGATATTGGACATGGGTCAAGCCTCCGCCAGGTCTTTGAGACGGGCCGTTTCGATGCGCGCGACTTCCTGGGCGGGCACGAAGTAATCGATGTCTTCGTCGTAGCTGCGCACCACGAACGCGACCACCGAGGCCACCAGGCCGAACGCCGCCAACCACCAGATGTGCCACACCAACGCAAAGCTGCAGACCAGCGCAAACAGGCTGATGACCAAGCCCGACGCGGTATTGCGCGGCATATGGATGCTGCGATAGTCGGTGTGGCTCAGGGTGCTGACGCCGCGCTCCTTCATGCCCCAGTACGCGTCCAGGTCATTGACCTTGGGCTGCTCGGCGAAGTTGTACAGCGGCGGGGGAGACGCGGTGGCCCATTCCAGGGTGCGCCCGTCCCACGGATCGCCGGTGCGGTCGCGGTATTGATGACGGTTGCGGATGCTGACAAACAATTGCAAGGCTTGCGCCGCCACGCCGCAGAGGATGATTGCCACCCCCACCAGCTCCAGCAGCAGCCAGGGCCGCCACTCGGGGTTGTCGAAATGATTGAGACGGCGCGTCATGCCCATGAAACCCAGCACGTAGGAGGGCATGAACGCGAAATAAAAGCCCACCAGCCAGCACCAGAAGGCGATGCGGCCCAGCTTGTCGTTCAAGCGGAAACCGAACGCCTTGGGGAACCAATACGTCAGGCCGGCCATATAGCCGAACACCGCACCACCGATGATCACGTTGTGAAAGTGCGCGATCAGGAACAGGCTGTTGTGCAGCAGGAAATCGGCCCCGGGCACCGCCAGCAGCACCCCGGTCATGCCGCCGATGCTGAAGGTCACGATAAAGCCCAGGGTCCACAGCATGGGCGTTTCGAAGCGCACGCGGCCGCGGTACATGGTGAACAACCAGGTGAAGATTTTTACGCCGGTCGGCACCGCGATGATCATCGTCATGATGCCGAAGAACGCGTTGACGTTGCCCCCCGCGCCCATGGTGAAAAAGTGATGCAGCCACACGATGAACGACAACACGGTGATCGCGATGGTCGCCCATACCAGCGACACGTAGCCGAACAGCCGCTTGCTGCTGAAGGTGGCGGCAATCTCGGAAAACACCCCGAACGCGGGCAGGATCAGGATGTACACCTCCGGATGCCCCCAGGCCCAGATGAGGTTCACGTACATCATCGGGTTGCCGCCGGCCTCGTTGGTGAAAAAATGCATGCCCAGATAGCGGTCCAGGGTCAGCATCAGCAGGGTGGCGGTGAGGATCGGGAATGCCGCCAGAATCAGCACCGAGGTGCACAGCGCATTCCAGGTGAACACCGGCATCTTGAACAGCGTCATGCCTTCGGTGCGCATCTTCAGGATGGTGACGAAGAAATTCACCCCCGTGAGCAGCGTGCCGATACCGGATATCTGCAATGACCAGATGTAGTAATCCACGCCGACGCCGGGGCTGTAGCCCAGCTCGGATAACGGCGGATACGCGACCCAGCCGGTGCGCGCGAACTCACCAACCCCCAGCGAAATATTCACCAGCGCCGCACCCACCACGAACAGCCAGAAACTCAGGGCGTTGAGAAACGGATAAGCCACATCGCGAGCGCCGATCTGCAACGGCACGACGATGTTCATCAAACCGACGACGAAGGGCATGGCCATGAAGAAGATCATGATCACGCCGTGGGCGGTGAAGATCTGGTCGTAATGTTCCGGCGGCAGGTAACCCGGCCCGCCGCTGGCGGCCATGGCTTGCTGGGTGCGCATCATGATCGCATCAGAAAACCCGCGCAGCAGCATCACCAGCGCGACGATGATGTACATGCAACCGATCTTCTTGTGGTCCACCGAGGTGAACCACTCGCGCCACAAATAACCCCACTTGCGTTTCCAGGTGATCGAGCCCACCAGCGCCACCCCGATCAGGCCCACGACGGCCAGGGTGTACATCACAATGGGTTCAGTGGTTGGGATCGCGTCCCACGACAGTTTTCCGAACATGGTTACCGCTCCTCAGCCAGCAGACTTGGGTGTTGATCGGTGCGTTGTGCAGCGTCGCTCAATGGCGAGCGCCGGGGTTTATTGGCCTTGTTCATGCCCTCGTATTTATCGACGATGTCCAGGAACAAGCGCTCCTGTACCGCCGAGTAATAGGTCACTGGGTGCTTGAGGGTCGGCTTGGCCAATTGCGCGTAAGTGCTGTGATCCAGAGAGGTGGCCGCGCCCTTGACCTTTGTCACCCAGGTTTGAAAGTCGGCAGTGCTCAGGGACAGCGTGGTGAAATGCATGTCGGAAAAACCGGGGCCGTTGTAGTTGGCGGCAATCCCTCTGAACTCACCGGTTTCGTTGGCGATCAGGTGCAACTTGGTCTGCATGCCGGCCATGGCGTAGATCTGCCCGCCGAGTGCGGGAATAAAGAACGAGGTCATGGCCGCGTCGGAGGTGACGGTGAAACTCACCGGCGTGTGCACCGGCAGGGCCAGTTCGTTGACGCTGGCGATGCCCAGGTCAGGGTAGATAAACAGCCATTTCCAGTCGGTGGCCACCACCTGCACATTGATCGGCGGGGTGTCTGACTCCAGCGGGCGATAGGGGTCGAGTGCGTGGGTGGTCTCCCAGGTCACCCACCCCAGGACGATGATGATCAGCAGGGGAACGCCCCATACCACCGCTTCGATTTTGTGTGAACTGGCCCAGCGGGGGGAGTAACGCGCTTTTTTATTGGTGGCGCGGTAGCGGTAGGCGAAGACAAACATCATCACAATCACCGGAACGACCACCAGCAGCATCAGGCCCGTAGCGAGAATAATCAGGTCGCGCTCATCGGTTGCTACTTGCCCCTTGGGGTTGAATACCACCAGGTTGCAACTGGTGAGTAAGAAGAGGCTGGTGATAGTGACCAGGCAATAACCCATCGCTCGTTTCATGCCTTGCTCCTGTATTGGAAACTTGCGTTTTGCTGTGCCGAATCTGTGCTCGCGCGTTAACTAAGCGAAGCGCTTGTTAACATCAGGAACCATCAGGTGATAAACATTCGGCAATAAGCTGCCGTCAGTAGATAAAGTGCGTCTACTGTCCGGTTCTATTGGCTTTTTCTGCCGCTCTGCAGGGCGCATTTCGCCGCGCTCCCGAACATTTTGAATAGAGCCCGATGGGTTGGTTTAACAATTTGTTTCCTCGCCTGACGAACGGTTTAACAGGCGAAACGGTAAAGGGTTTTTATCGGTGCATGATGGAGGTGGCCTTGCAGAAAGTCTGAATTCTGATTAGGGATTTCAGTCGTTAGTTGATGGCCAACCCCACTAACGGTTTTGGAGAAGCGCTATGTTTATACGTGGCAACACCTATAAAGCCTGGGTCTCAAAAGCACTGGAAGAAAAATGCTTCACCCGGGAAGTCGAAAACGGCTGCCATATCGAAGTCAGGGCCCGAGAGCGGGACGATGCTGATATTGAAGTGCTGCTCTGTGTTTATACCGCGACGGGACAATGTGTGGTTGAACGCATCAAGCAGTTGCCGGGTGCCGAATGGACGGTGAATGACGCGCTCAAACGCGGTATTGATCAGGCGGAACGTATTGCCGGAGGTGAGTCCGGCCGACTGCCCTGTGCTGACGCTCACGTGCACGACGATGATTGAGTGGCTCCGCGATCTTGAATGTGGGAGCTGGCTTGCCTGCGATGACGGCCTGACAGCCGACGAGGATTTTGGTCCGACAGGCAAGCTTGGACCTCGGTTCGTCAGTTAGACAAGCGTCGGCTGCCAGGCCGTCACGGGAGCAAGCTCCCTCGCCACAGGGTGTAGCGTCGCGGCAAAATAAAAAAGCCCGCACAGAGTGCGGGCAAGACAGGAGTTTTTACCAAGAGCCTGGAGTGAACAGACTCAGTATTAAGAAACAAAAGAAGCATGAGCAGTTTTATTTTTTTAATGCGAGGCCGACGAACGGTAGTGCAACAGCAAGTGCGTGATCGTCGTCATTAAAAAATTAAAATTTCTGAACCTTCGTTCTGAGCAAATAACAAAAAATCAGAAGGAGAGGTTATGAAAAATTCTTTATATGTCATCGAGTACGAATACCACCACGAGCCTAAGTCTTTCATTATAAGAGCGGAGGTGATGAATAACGCAGAGGCGTGGCATTGGGCCTGTTGCGATGCAGGCATTGGTATTATTCCCAGGTCGCGTAATGAAAAGATCAAACGCATCAGTAAACCGCTGGCCGAGCGCTACGGTCTTGAGAATGTAAGATGGCGCCCGTCTGGGAGTATCCCGTTTATTGCAAAGCCTTATGTGCCGCCGCCACCCGGATGAATGTATTTTTAATGGACGGTGTCCATGCGGGTGGCGGTAGGGGCGAGGCGCGTGTTTACTGTTTTTTGCGTCGCTCCTGCAACATGCACAACTTTTGCACGCTGCGTTGAAGTGCCTCTTTCATCAGGTCGGCTGCATAGTGTTGCTTGCACGCTGGGCAGAGCATGTCAGAGGCCGACGACACTAGAAAGTCGGGGTCATCCAGCGTCGATTCGTAGGGTTGTTTGCATTGCAGGCAACTTCGGTTCGCTTGTAGATGGGGCACATCGATTCCTCCCTGAATGAACGGCCACTCTCGATTAAGAAATGGGCGTTTTCAACTGCTAAAAAGGAAGAATTCAAACAAGCGATTAGTTGATGTTTTAATGCCGGTATCGAGAGGCGGCGGGGCGGGGATGGCGCTTGGACGGCTGTCGATGTTTTAGAACCCTGGCAGGTTTATCGACAGGCGCGTCCTCACTCTCTGCTCTGTGGGTTCAGCAGTTGGGTTTTCTGCTGCGGGTTTTTTGCCCGGCGGCGGTCGCCTGGCGCTTTGATCGGTCCGGGTTGGGCGGGGTGACGCTACTTGCTATCGAGCCTGCCAGGCCGTCATTCGGCGGGGTTGTCAGCTCCTCCCTGGCTTGTAACCAGTGCACGAAATCCTGACCGCCAGGCTTCCCTTGCTGTTCCCAAATGCGGTACGCGGTGAGTCGGATCGTTTCTTCGTCCATTGTGAGGCTCCCCTATTGAATAAAAGGTGCTATGAGTGAATGAAGCTGCTCACGAAGTCCGCCTTGACCACGGGAGGTTCGATCCCATGGATCAAGCCGGCGGTCAGCGCTTGTTGCGGGTCGAGAATGCGTGGCGCGGCGATCAGGTACTTTTCGGTCTCCAGTTTTTCGACAGCATCGGCGGTGCGCTCGGCCACGATGCGTGCGTACAACTGCAAGTCGTAATCGAGGCTCATCGCATATTCGGACATGCGCGAGTGGTCAACCGCGCCTTGCACATGCCAGTGGAAGGGGTGGAACAGGAATTTACTGTGCTTGCAGGCGGTTCTGCGCTCACCGGCCAGGAAGATGATATTGCCCATGGATTCCACGGTGCCGAGGTTATGGGTATGCACCGGAATCGGCAGGGACAATAAAAAGTTGTACATCGTAAAGCCGTAGCTGCATTCACCACCCATGGTGGCGATATTCAGTACCAGGCCCTGGGCATCTTGTTGTACGGCCATCGAGGCTTTTTCAATCAGTTGGCTGCACGTAGAAGCGGTGACCGGTGCGGTGAAGTTGATAATGTGTAAAGGCATGGTGTCCCTCATCAATGAAAGCAGGGGAGCACGGCTCCCCTGCATCAAGCACATCAGCTTTTGCGTCCGCCGCCGTGGCTGTGTTCGCCACCTTTACGCCCGGCTTCGGAAGCTTTTTCACGGTCGTTGGCAAAATTGCCGCCACTGTTCTGGCCGCCTTTGCTGCCCGCCTCGGCGGCGCGTTCGGGGTCATTCTTGAAATTGCCCCCGCTGTTCTGGCCGCCTTTGCTGCCGACTTCAGCGGCGCGCTCGGGATCATTCTTGAAGTTCCCGCCACTGTTTTGGCCACCTTTGCTGCCGATCTCCTGGTAGAACTCTTTGTCATGGGACGCAGAAGTGGCTTCGCCGCCTTTTTTACCGGCTTCGCTGACGCTCATCTGGCCTTGCTTGTCTTGAGTAGTCATGTTCAGTTACCTCGTCGTTATGTCGGTAATGTAACGTTCACTTCGATTGTGCTGGAAACGTGCACTTAGGCGCGTGAGTCAAGCTGCACGGTTATAAGTGCCTTTCACACAAGGGTGGCGTTTTAGATGCACTTATCGTGGCTTCGGCTTGTTCAGAAAGTTGCTGATGTTCGTAACACGCAGACGTATTAGAACGCAGGCCAGTCCTTGCTTTAGTTTGCACTTCTACAATCGGCCTGCGAGCTGGCTCGCCGCGCTGATTATCAATGGACGCACGCATGATGAATGCCCTTTGTTAACGAACGGAACAGCGGTACTGCCCGTGTGGTCAGGACTTACGTCCACCACCATGACTGTTCTGGCCGCCTTTACGCCCGGCTTCCGAGGCTTTCTCGCGGTCGTTGGCGAAGTTGCCGCCAGAGGCCTGTCCACCTTTCTTTCCCGCCTGTGATGCTTTTTCGCGATCATTGGCAAAGTTTCCAGGGTTTTTATTGCTCGTCGTCATAACAATACTCCCAGTTTTGAAATGTCGTTTCGCTAGTTGCCCGTTTATGCAACGGACATCTTTTCTGATAAGGGCAAGTGCGCAGATGTTTTGAAATTTTTTAAAAAGGGCGATGAACGGTAGAGTGGCAGATGAAACTTGTACAAGTAGGCTCAGAAAGTGCCGCTTCGTCTAAGTTTTTCTGCGTCGATTGATATTGAATTAATGGCGACCTTAACGGTTGGTTTAGCTTTCAATACCCTGTTTGATAGTGGTCATTAAAGGCGCTGGCTCCGCTGGCCGGCGCTCAGCCGCACACTCTGTTGCTGCAGCCCGCACAGACTGCTTGTATGCTGGCACTCTGGAACCGGTTGCCCTGTGAGTACCGACGTTCGAATGATGGCTGGAACGGAAACCGGACTTCCTTAAGGTGCTGACGTGAAGCGTGATACCCGTCTTGTGATGCTGTTGCTGTTGGTGATCGGCTGTTCCCTGACTTCGCTGACGATTTGGAAAGTCCTGTCTTCCCGCGACCGTGCGCTGGCGGAAGTGGATGTGCATGGCTTGAACCTGACCCAGGCCCTTAACACCTATACCGAAGGCATCGTGCGGCAAAGCTCGTTGCTGTTGCTGGGGCTGGTTGAGCGCCTGGAAACCGAAGGCAGTGGCCCGGTGCAAATCCAGCGAATCAGCACGCTGATCAACCTACAGCAGCCGCTGATGCCGCAGCTCAGCGGCATCACCATTTATGATCATCAGGGCCGGTGGCTGCTGTCTTCCAATCGTGCGATTCCGGAGGGCGCCAATAGCAGTGATCGGGCCTATTTCATCCACCATCGCGACGATCCGAGCGCTGAACCTTTTATTGGCCCGCCGATTCAAAGCCGCGCCAACCATGAATGGGTGGTGACCATCAGCCGCCGTTTCAACGACGCGGCCGGCAACTTCGCTGGCGTGGTCGCTGTGACCCTGGGGGTGGAAAACTTTCTGCGGGTATTCGGTAAACTCGATGTGGGCCAGGAGGGCGCCATCGGCCTGTCCTACGCCGACGGCACGTTGCTGGTGCGTTACCCCTTCCGCGAGCAGGACATGGGCCGCAACTTTTCCACCTCGCCTATTTATTCCAAGTACCTCGTCGACCAGCCTGTGGGCACTGCGGCCTATACCTCCAGCCTGGACGGGGTAGAGCGACTCTATGCCTTTCGCAAAAGCGAAACCCTGCCGCTGATCACCACGGTCGCGTTGGGCAAGCACGAAGCCCTCGCGGCGTGGCGCATCGAGGCGGCACTGTCAGCGGTCGTGGTGGCGGGGCTGTTGGGGCTGACGGGGCTGATCGGCTGGTTTCTGATCCTGGATATCCGCAGGCGTACGGCGGCGGAAGAGGCGTTGCGTGTCGCCCAGCAACAGTTGCTCGACTCCAATCGGCAATTGGCGCTATTAGCGAAAAAGGATGCGCTGACCGGCCTCGCCAACCGCCGCTGTTTTGACGAAACGCTGGCGGTGGAAGCGCGCCGGGCGCAGCGCGAGGGTACGTCACTGGCATTGCTGATGATCGACATCGACCACTTCAAACGCTTCAACGATGCCTTTGGTCACGTCGCGGGAGATGCTTGCTTGCAGGCGGTCAGCACGTTATTGGAAACGTGCGTGCGGCGGCCGTCGGACCTGGTGGCGCGCTATGGCGGAGAAGAAATGGCGGTCATCATGCCCGCGACTGACAGTGCAGGCGCTGCGGTGGTCGCGCAACGCATTCTTTCGCGTCTACAGCAGGAGAACATCACACACCCAGGCAGCCCCTTCGGGCGCGTGAGTGTGAGTATCGGCGTTGCGACGGGCATGGGCTCACGGCTGGAGCCGGTGTTGGGTTTGGTCGAGGCGGCCGATGCAGCGCTTTACGGTGCGAAGGCGGCTGGGCGCAATGGGTTCAACGTGCATCCTGCGCACGTGGCTTCGGGCGGCTGAAACGGCTTTTACCTGGGTATGCGCGGCTCACATCCCAAGCGTCGGGATCATGAGTTCGCCGCACTCCATCAGTTGGCCAGCGGTGACTTGCAGCTGCGGGGTGGGTTTGGCCGCATAGCCTGCGATGAAGCCGGCACTTAGCAGTGCCAGGCAGAGGACGGCTTTTTTCACAAGCATGCGCAGGGTCTCGATCGGTTCAAAAGGGTGAACCACAGATTGTGCATTCGAGAAAAGGTTCCTGCGTAGCGCAGATGGCGTTCTGCTTTCTGTAGGAGCGAGCTTGCTCGCGAAAAACCTCAACGATAACGCGCGCTCCCTGAATAAGCGCGGCGCCTGTGAGTGTTTCGCGAGCAAGCTCGCTCCTACAAAAGGTATCGTCAGCGAATGAACCTGACGTACACACGTTCAGGGTCGTTATCGTCCAGATTCTCGATCTGCCCGCTGGGAATAAAGCCGGCTTTCGTCAGCAGGGCCTGGGACGCGCCGTTGGAGGCATTGGTCGACGCGAACAGCTTGGGCGTCTTGCAGGCCGCTTCGGCCGCTGCCAGCAGACGAAGGGCGACGCCTTGGCGTTGGTACAGCGGTGAAACCACCACCAGCGCTATAAACCCATGGTTGAAAAAATCGTGGGTGAGCACCAGGTAGCCGGCGCACACGTTAGCGTTGGCGGCTACCAGGCATTGCTGGCGAACCACGGCATCATAGATAAACACACGACGGCTGGCATGCTCGGTTGCGTAGGCATCCAGTGCGACCAAGGCATGCACATCGTCGGGGATGGCTTGGCGGATCAGCCAGTGTGGAGCAGCGGGAGGCAGAAGGTATTCAGCCATGGTCGTGGAGCATCCTCTGTTTAAACATTTGCCCCCACGTGCTTGATGACAGTCCCTTGTGCATTGATGACGCGATGCTATCGCCCGCTAGAGGGCGGCGTTATGGATAGCACAGTTATGGGGCGCGAAGGGGTTACGTTTGTTGGCCTGATTGCAGTCGTTGTTTAGAAATGTTTATGTGTTCCAATGGTTATCTCGACTTGCGCAGGAAGCGCATCGGCCGAGGCCATTCAGTCTTTTAACAGATTCATCCCAAGGAGTAACACCATGCAAGGAAGCACATCGCTCAAGTACCTGGCGTTTTCGTTGATCCCGTTGATGGCCGCCTGTACCACGCCCACACGCCAGTCCGCCGTCCTCCCTGCGCCACCCTTGCAGTTCGATAACTGCGCGGTTGGTTGCCCCACCGGCGGCAGCCCAGTGACGTTGAACCGCCAGGCCTACACGTTGAACAACAACGGTTCGACCAAGTTTGCCAATTGGGTGTCCTACAAGATCACCAAGGCCAGCGCGGCCAGCGGGCGTTCCCGTGACTGGCGCACCGACCCGGATATTCCAGCCGGGGAAACCCTGGACCCGGTGGATTACAACGGCGCCAACGTCGCGCTCAAAATCGACCGTGGGCATCAGGCCAACCTCGCGTCAATGGCGGGGGTGGCCGATTGGCAAACCCTCAACTACCTGTCGAACATCACGCCGCAAAAAGCCGAACTCAACCAGGGGCCGTGGGCGCGCCTGGAAGACCAGGAGCGCACTCTCAGCAAGGAGCCAGGCGTCGATCAGGTGTATGTGGCCACCGGGCCGCTGTATGAGCATTTTGTTGGCTCGTTGCCAGGTACGAACAAAGTGCACACCATCCCCAGCGGCTATTGGAAAATCATCGTGGTCGGCAGTTCGCCGGAAACGGGCCTGTACGCCTCATTCGTGATGAACCAGGAAACCCCCAAGGGCGCAGACTTCTGCGATTACCAGGTCACCGTGGATCACATCGAAGAGCGCTCGGGGCTGACGTTCTGGAGCACCTTGCCGCAAGCGATGCAAGCCACGCTGAAGGCCAGGCAGGGCCAGTTGCCGAGCCGGATCGGCTGTAGCCGAACCTGAGTCTGACGCCTATTCGGCACACACCAACGAGGGCCTGCGGCTGTTGTTCTTGCCCAGGCGCTCACGGGTGCTGATCTCTGTGAGCGGCGTGCCGGTGTTTGCCTGTTGATGCAGCGCTGCTTCCAGCGCTTGCAAATGCTTGTTCAGGATTTTCACCGAACCGCTCGGGTTAGCGGGGTCGAAGGGGATCCGGCCGTTGGCAATCAGCACCATGGCCAGTTCCCAGGCGCGTTGTGAGTCGTTCATGACAGGGATTCCTTCTTCAGCGTGATCGATATATAGCTGTGACCCGCTGCCAGCGCCCGGGTATCAACTGGGTTGCTGCCGAAATTTCGATCATTTCACCGATTCAGCGGCGCTGGAACCATCATCTTTTTAGATGGTGGCCGGGACGCGTCGAAAGAATGAACCTGAGCGGCACGGTGCTCACCTAATCCGTATGAATCGGTCGTTTCCCATTCACTGTTCCGAGGGGCAACCATGGACTCTGTACTGCGGGCTGTGGCGATTTACCTGGTGCTGCTGGTGCTGTTCAAAGTTGCCGGCAGGCGCACGCTGGCCGAGCTCACCACCTTTGACCTGGTGTTGTTGATGGTCATCGGCGAAGCCACCCAACAGGCGTTGCTGGGCGAAGATTTCTCGATGACCAACGCCGTGCTGGTCATCGCCACCCTCATTGCCATCGACATTGGCTTCTCGCTGGCCAAGCAGCGTTCAGCCTGGTTCGCACGGGTGCTCGATGGCGGGCCGACGGTGCTGGTCGAGCAAGGCCAGGTGCTGCATAAAAGGCTCAAGCATGCGCGCCTGGACGAGGGCGACATTCTTGAGGCGGCCCGGTCCACCCAAGGGCTTGTCGAACTCAAGCAGATCCGCTTTGCGATTCTTGAGCGCAACGGCAAGATTTCGGTGATCCCGTTTGAATAACACGCGGCGCCCATTCGTCAGCCAAGGGGCTATTTTTTGAACGCTAGCGCGCCTGTTCCAGACAGATAGATTATGGGCGGACGAATGTTGCTGTCGTCACGCGGATATCACTCACTCGCCAGCAGGTGAACCCTCATGAAGAAGCTCTATATGTGCCTGGGTCTGTGCAGCGCATTCATGCTGCACGGCTGTTTTGACAACGCCGACAACGCCACTAAAGACAACAACAGTGGCACCCAGTCGTCGGTGCAGATGCAGGAAGGCAAGGCGGACGAGAGCAAATAGAGCGGCCTGCCAGCCGCCGCTTATATCATTGATGCTCATTGCCGAATGTGGGAGCTGGCTTGCCTGCGATAGCGGTGGTTCAGTTAACGATGCAGTGACTGACCGTCCGCCTTCGCGGGCAAGCCCGCTCCCACAGCGGACCTGTGCCAGGCGCTGATTTTGTGGGCAATGCATGGCCAGCTCCCACAGTTGATCGCGACCGATCAGCGCATATGCAGGATGATCGGGCTACTGCTCGCCGGGTCGGTATGCCCACGCAACTTGCCCACGGCCTTCGCATCGACCGCACCGCCGTGGTTGCCCCAGGTACCGCGCACGTAGCTCAGCACGTCGGCGATTTCCGAGTCGGACAATTGCTCCCGGAACGCTGGCATGCGGTAGGCGTCCGGCAGGCCGGCGGTGATCACGCGCTGTGAGCCATTGAGCGTGATGTTGATCGCGGACGCATCTTCCTTGGCCAGGGCCGAGGTAGCGCCGGCCAGAGGCGGCATCCAGTCGGGCTGGCCTTTGCCGTCGAGCCCATGGCAGGAGGCGCAGCGGGTGGCGTACGTGTGAGCACCGGGGACATCCGAGCGCGCCGTTACCGGCTGATATTGCCAGGGGCTGCCGTCACGCTGGGGGTCGCCGGGCAGTGACTTGAGGTAGCGAGCGATCGCGGCCAGGTCATCGTCCTGCATGAACTGCGTGGAGTTGTTGAAGGCTTCGGTCATCGAGCCATAGACCACGGCATGCTGGTTGCGACCGGTCTTGAGGAACTGCACGATCTGTTCCTCACTCCAGCGCCCCAGGCCGGTGTTGTGGTCCTGGCGCAGGCTGGGGGCGTACCAGCCGTCGAGCAGGGCACCGGCCAGGAACGGCGCGCCGGATTCGTCCAGGGCCTTTTCGTTGAACGCCAGCCCCCGTGGCGTGTGGCAACTGCCGCAGTGGCCGGGGCCTTGGACGATATAGGCGCCCCGGTTCCACAGTGCGTCCTGGCCGGGCTTGGCGGCATAGGTCGCGGTCGGTGCAAACACACCGTTCCACAGGGCGATGGGCCAACGCAGGTTGAGCGGCCAGGGAATGTCGCTGGGGATATTAGGCTGGTTGGCCGGTTGCACGCCTTTCATGAAAAACGCGTACAGCGCCTGGATGTCATCGTCGCTGAGCTTCACATAAGACGGGTAGGGCATGGCCGGATAGAGTCGTCGCCCACCCGGTGCTACGCCGTGGCGTACGGCGCGGTCGAAGTCGGCCAGGCTATAGGTGCCGATACCATGCTCGCGGTCGGGGGTGATGTTGGTGGCGTGGATCGCCCCCAGCGGTGTGGCCATTTCCAGGCCACCAGCGAATGGCTGCTTGCCGGCCAGGCTATGGCAGGCCACGCAGTCACTCACTCGCGCGACGTATTCGCCGCGACTGACCAAGGCGGGGTCGAAACTCGTGGCCTGTTGCTGTTCAAAAGGCGAGGCAGGCTCGCGGGTGACGTACCAGGCCAGCAGGCCGGCGGCGACCACGCAGGGCAGCACCAGCCACCCTGCGGTTCTTGCGAATCGGCGGTTATTCATGGGCATTCCCTGTCGGTTAGCTGAAGGTGTAACGGCTCAAAGGCAGACTGCGGATGCGTTGGCCGGTCAGCTGCGCCACGGCATTCGCCACGGCCGGGGCCACAGCCGGCAACGGCGGTTCGCCGATACCGCCCATTTTTTCTCCGCTTTCGACGATCTTCACGTGTACCTGCGCCATACGCGAAGGCGGCAGCACCGGATAAAGGTCGTAGTTGCGCGCCCTTGGCTTGCCATCCACGTATACCGCTTCCTCCAACAAGGTTTGCGACAGTCCCAAGGCCACGGCACCGTTGACTTGCGCTTGCACAATCGCCGGGTTGACGATGCTGCCCGGGTCAATCGCTTCCCAGATGTGATGAACCTTGACCTGGCCGTTCTCGATCGACACCTCGGCCACCACCGCTGCATGGGAGCCAAACGGCGAGGCCATGGCTACGCCGCGTGCACGGCGGGTGCCGTCTTCGGCGGTGTAGGGCCCACGCTTCCAACCGCCAGACAGCTCGGCGGCCGCTTGCAGCAGGGTGGTCAGGCGCGGGTTGTCGCGCAGCAGGTGCAGGCGCAGTTCATAGGGATCATGGCCGCCTTTGTCGGCCAGTTCGTCCAGGAAGGCTTCGTAGAAAAAGTCATTGAGCGAGTTACCCACCGAGCGCCAATAACCGAGCATGGCCGGGCCTTTGACGTAAATCTGCGCGATGCGTTTGTTGGGTATCGCGTAGCTCTTGCCCGACAACCCTTCCAGGGCAGTAGGGTCGATGGCGTCGCCCTGTTTGCCGGCGATGGCTTCGGTGGGGCCTTCGGTGGCGCTCACCGCTTCGATGGCTACGGGCAGGCCTTTGTCATCCAGCGCGGCGCGGAACTTGACCACGGCGACCGGACGCAATACATCGCGCACGAATTCTTCTTCACGGCTCCAGATCAGCTTGATCGGCCGGCCCACCGCCTTTGCCAACGCGATGGCTTGCGGGTAAGGATTTGCCGAGTCATACAGGAAATGCCGGCCGAAAAAGCCGCCCAGCAGCGGCGAGTGCAGGGTGACTTGCTCAATGCTCAGACCGGTGCGCTTGGCAATGTCGGCACGGAACATATCCGGCGCCTGGTTAGGCAGCCACACCTCCAGTGTGCCGTCGGGGTTAAAGCGTGCCAGGGCTGAAGGCGGTTCCAACTGGGCATGGTTGAGGTACTGGTTGTGGTAGGTGGCTTCGACGCGGGTCTTGGCGCTGGCCAGTGCACCGGCCACATCGCCTTCGTTTTCGTCATCGCGGGCCGGGCCCTGCTGGGCGGCGAGGAAGTCGCGGTACTTGTCGCTGGAGAAATCCGCTGGCATGGCCCGCACGGTGGAGTCGGCGGCGGCTTCAAGCCACTCCACCTGGATGGCTTCGACGGCCCGCTTGGCATGCCACCAACGTTCAGCTACCACAGCTACGGCGCCGGGCAGGGTGTGAACCGAATGCACGCCTTTCATGGCTTGCACCTGCGCCTGGTTGCGCAGGCTGCCCACGGTCATGCCCAGGCGTGGCGCATGCTGGACGGCGGCATGGAGCATGCCGTCGATTTTCAGGTCGATGGTGTACTGCGACTTGCCGGTGGATTTGTCATAGGCATCCAGGCGCTTGACCGGCTTGCCGATCCAGCGGAACTGGCTCGGGTCGCGCAGGGTGATGCTGGCCGGGTCGGGCACCGGCATATCCAGGGCGGCACCTGCCAATTCGCCGTAGCCCAGGGAGCGACCGGAAGCGGCGTGCACCACGCGACCGGGCTGTGTGGTCAGCTCGCTGAGGGGTACGCGCAGTTGCTCGGCGCCGGCCTGCATCAGCATCGCGCGGGCGAGGGCGCCGAGGCGCCGCATGGTCGGGTAGCTCATGCGCACCGACATGCTGCCGCCGGTGATGCGCATGCCATTTTCCATCACCACGTAGGCTTCGCCGGGCGGGGCCGCTTCGACGATGAACGTGGCCGGGTCGGCATCCAATTCTTCACCGACGATCTGCGCCATGGCGGTGTGGGTACCTTGGCCGCCTTCCATGAAGGGGCTTAGCAGGCGCACGCTGCCGTCTGGGCGAATCTCCAGAAAGGCGGGTACCTGGGTTCCACGCTCAGCGGCCGCGCCGGTCGCGGCTTGCACGCGGGAGGTGCCCAGCGGCAAGCCGAAGCCGATCACCAGCGCGCCCACCGCGGTGCTGGCCAGGAAGCGGCGACGGGACAGGTTGATCGGTTCGCCCAGGGTAACGCCGGGAATGATCTCGGTGGTGTTCATCAGGCGGTCTCCTTCCCGGCGGCCAAGGCATCCATGGCGGCATGGATCGCGTTGTAGGTGCCGCAACGGCAGAGGTTGACCATCGCCGCGTCGATCTGCGCCTTGGTCGGCGCGGGGGTATGTTTGAGCAGCGCGGTGGCCGCCATCACCTGCCCGGACTGGCAGTAACCGCATTGCGCTACTTGATGTTCGACCCAGGCCGCCACCACACGCTTGCCCACGTCATCGGCCTCCACGGCCTCGATGGTGGTGATCTCGCGACCGACCACGCCGGCCACGGGCGTCACGCAGGCGCGCACCACGTTGCCGTCCACCAGCACCGAACAGGCGCCGCACTGGGCCAGGCCGCAGCCGTATTTGGTGCCGGTCATGCCCAGGTTGTCACGGATCACCCACAATAACGGGGTGTCGGCTTCGGCATCGACCTGATAGGCCTTTTGGTTGATACGTAATTCCATGCGGGCTCACCTGCTGATCATCGGTTGGTGGTGCTGAGTTCTTATAGGAGCGGTGCGACTGGAAGTCGCCCATCGTCGAACTCTAGACCAACGCGCAAGGGCTATCTATCCGATTGCCCTCAAGTTCAGAGGATCAGGCAAGAATTCAACAGGATTGGGTCACTGTCCTCTGTAGGAGCGAGCTTGCTCGCGAAGATCGCCAACGATAACGCGCGCTATCAGGTTTAACGCGGGGTTCTCGGTTTTTTCGCGAGCAAGCTCGCTCCTACAAGAGCCTTCATCAGCAGCCACCAAATTGAAACCCGCCTGACAGCTTTTCCTTCAAATACCCTACCAATACGGTCACCGATTTGGGCACATGGGGCGAGTAGGGCCGAATGAGGTAAATCTCATCGGCAAACGCGCCTTTGAGTGTCCAGTCCTTCAATACCTGCACCACTTTGCCAGCGGCCAGCGCCGCCTGGGCGCTGAAGTCCGGGAGCAGGGCGATGCCCAGGTGGTTGAGTGCGGCGTCGCGCAAGGCTTCGCTGTTATTGGTGGCGAAGCTGCCGGCGATGGGCACGGTGAGGCGCTCGAGGGGTTGGCTGCCGCGTTCGAAGGTCCAGGCGGGCTGGTCGGTGCCGCGTGGGTAAAACAGGCAGTTGTGGGCCGACAGGTCGCCCGGCTCGCGGGGTTCACCGTGGTGTTGCAGGTAATCATGGGTGGCGACCAGTACCGAGTTGGTGTCGCACAGTTTCCACGCCACGTGGGTTTCGGGCACCTGGAAGCCGTGGCGCACCGCCAGGTCGTAACCCTCGGCGGCCAGTGAGCTCAAGGCATCGGAGACGTCCAGTTGAATACGCACCTGGGGGTACTGCTGCAAAAAGCCGGACAGGTGCGGCACCAGTTGTTGCCGGGCGAAGGCCACGGGGGCGGTCAGGCGCACCAGCCCGCGTATTTCCCCGACCGAGTCGCGCACCGAGGAAAAACTGCGGGCGATCTGCGCGTAGGCGCTGCGCACTTCGCGGGCCAATGACAGCCCTGCATCGGTCAGCCGCACGCTGCGGGTGGTGCGCGTCACCAGCCGGGTACCCGTGGCCTTTTCCAAGTCGGAAATGCGCTGGCTCACCGCTGACTTGCTCACCCCCAGGCGCGCGGCGGCGGCGGTGTAGGTGCCTTGTTCCTCCAGCACAGACAGCCAGTGAATGTGGGTCCACAGCCCTTCGATCTCAGCCTTTTCCATGGGGGTATTGTTCGCATATGAGGACAATAAGTTCTGGATTCTGCTCTGGTTCGGAACAAAGTGAAAGCCTATCGTGTGGACCAACGCTACCCACCTGGATCGACTGCCATGACTGCAACCATCGAGCACTACATCAACGACCAGCGCGTCAGCCGCGATGACCGTTATCAGGACGTCTACAACCCGGCCACCGGTGAAGTCACCGCCCGTGTGGCCCTGGCCAGCCGCCATACCGTGGCCGAAGCCGTCGCCGCCGCCCAGGCTGCGTTTGCCGGCTGGGCCGACACCCCGCCGATCCGTCGCGCCCGGGTGTTGTTCCAATACCTGCACCTGCTGCGCGAACGCAAGGACGACCTGGCGCGCATCATCGTCGCCGAGCACGGCAAGGTATTCACCGATGCCCAGGGCGAAGTTGACCGTGGCATCGACATTCTCGAATTTGCCTGCGGCATTCCCAACCTGCTCAAGGGCGAACACTCCGACCAGGTCTCCCGTGGCATGGACAACTGGACGATGCGCCAGCCGTTGGGCGTGGTCGCCGGCGTGACGCCGTTCAACTTCCCGGTGATGGTACCGATGTGGATGTACCCCATTGCCATTGCGGCGGGTAACACCTTTATCCTCAAGCCCAGCCCGACTGACCCAAGCGCGTCGCTGTTCATGGCCGAGTTGCTGCATGAAGCCGGCCTGCCCAAAGGCGTGTTCAACGTGGTGCAGGGGGATAAAGAGTCAGTGGACGCGCTGATCGAACACCCGGACGTCAAGGCTGTGAGCTTCGTCGGCTCCACGCCGATTGCCCAATACATCTACGAGAGCGGCGCCCGCAACGGCAAGCGCGTGCAAGGCCTGGGCGGGGCGAAAAACCATATGGTGGTGATGCCCGACGCCGATATCGAACGCACCGTGGACGCGCTGATGGGCGCCGCCTACGGCAGTGCCGGCGAGCGCTGCATGGCGATCTCGGTGGCGGTGCTGGTAGGCGACGTGGGTGACAAAGTCATCGCCGCCTTGACCGAACGCGCCAAGCTGCTGCGCATCACCGATGGTCGCGATCTCAAAGCCGAGATGGGCCCGATCGTGTCGCGGGCCGCGCTGGAACGCATCAGTGGCTACATTGAGCAGGGTGTGCAAGCCGGCGCGCAGTTGCTGCTCGATGGCCGTGACTACGTGCCCACCGAACCCGGCCTGGAAAACGGCTTCTGGCTCGGCGCGACCTTGTTCGACCACGTGACCCAGGACATGAGCATCTACCGCGAAGAAATCTTCGGCCCGGTGTTGGCCTGTGTGCGCGTCAACGACTTTGCCGAAGCGGTGAAGCTGGTCAACGACCACGAGTTTGGCAACGGCGTCAGTTGCTTCACTCGCGATGGCAACATTGCTCGTGAGTTTGCGCGGCGTATCGAGGTGGGCATGGTCGGTATCAACGTGCCGATCCCGGTGCCCATGGCCTGGCACGGGTTTGGTGGCTGGAAGAAGAGCCTGTTCGGTGACATGCATGCCTACGGCACCGAGGGCGTGCGCTTCTACACCAAGCAGAAGTCGATCATGCAGCGCTGGTCGGAGAGCATCGAGCAGGGTGCGGAGTTTGCGATGCCGGTGTCCAAGTAACGTTCAAGCTGTGCTGCAGGATCTGATGTGGGAAGGCTCAAGCCCTCCCACATTTTTTTTGCCTGTTGACGGTTGAACACATAAAAGTCCAGTATGGAATTATAAGTACAAAATAGCCGCTCCACGTTTTTCTTCACTCTTGCCAAACCAACAACAACTTGCGAGAACCCCTCCATGAAGAAACGCCATCTCCTTCCCGCCCTGGCCCTGAGCCTGTTTGCCGCCAGCCACCTGCTGGCCGCCGAGAAAACCCTGCGTATTGGCATTGAGGCCGCTTACCCACCGTTCGCCTCCAAAACCGGTGACGGCAAGATCGTGGGGTTCGACTACGACATTGGCAACGCCCTGTGTACGCAAATGAAGGTCAAGTGCGTGTGGATCGAAGGGGAGTTCGACGGGCTGATTCCGTCCCTCAAGGTCAAGAAGATCGACATGGCGTTGTCGTCCATGACCATCAACGAAGACCGCAAGAAGTCGGTGGATTTCACCCACAAGTACTACTTCACCTCGTCGCGCCTGGTGATGAAGGACGGCGCCGTGGTGGATGACCAGTACGCCAGCCTCAAGGGCAAGAACGTTGGTGTACAGCGCGCAACGACTACCGACCGGTATGCCACCGAGGTGTTTGAGCCCAAGGGCATCAACGTCAAGCGCTACAGCAATAACGAAGAAATCTACATGGACCTGGCAGCGGGGCGCCTGGATGCGATCTTTGCCGACACCATTCCCCTGAGCGACTTCCTGTCGATGCCGCGCGGGCAGGGTTATGCCTTTGTCGGCCCGGAGCTCAAAGACCCGAAATACGTGGGTGAGGGGGCCGGCATCGCAGTACGCAAGGGTAATGGCGAGTTGGTCAGCGAATTGAATGCGGCCATCGACGGCATTCGCGCCAGCGGCGAATACCAGAAGATTTCACAGCAGTACTTCAAGGCCGATATCTACGGCGACTGATTCTAGCGGATCGAACTCTTGTAGGAGCGAGCTTGCTCGCGAAGAACTCTCAGGCACCGCGTTTACCCAGAATGCACGCGTTATCGTTAAAGTTCTTCGCGAGCAAGCTCGCTCCTACAACTGATCAGGCCTTCAATTCCTTCAAATGCTTGTAGACCGTCGCCCGCCCCATGCCCAGCACATTGGCCACATAGTTGGAGGCGCTCTTGCCCTTGAAGGCTCCCTCAGCATGCAGCGCCAGCACCAGTTCGCGTTTGTGGTCGCGGGTCAACAGGTTCAGGCTCAACTGACGCTCGCGCAGCCAGGCATGCAGGAAGGTGTTGATGCGTTCCTGCCAGTCATCACGGAACAGCGCGTCCGGCTGTGCGATCAGCTTGCTTGGCGACAGGAATAAATCCAGCGCCGCCTTGGCCGTTTCGAACATTGAAATATTCAGGTTGATGCACAACACAGCCAGCCTGCGCCCTTTGTGGTCGTGCAGCACGGTGCTCAGGCTGCGGATTTTCTGGCCGTCCCAGTTGAGCTTTTCGTAAGGGCCGATATTCACCTCGCTGACGTCGCCGTCGAGCATGTCCTCCAGGGACGAGTCGTCACCCAGGCTGCGTTTGGACAGGTTATTGGCGATGTAATCCACGGTTTGCGTGCGCAGGTCATGCAGCACCACTTCTGCATGGGGAAAGAACAACGTAGCGATTGCATCGGCAATCGCGCGAAAGTTCTGCATGACCTTGTCTTGTTCAGCGGTGTTCATCAATGGGGCTCCAGGCGGACCGGTGAGAGCATACCAGCGTCCAGGCCGAACCGGGTCAGTGCCTCCGGCAGCGGTTCGCCGCGCACCAGAGCGGCGCTTGCCTGGCCCATGGCGGGTGAGGTCTGGATACCATAGCCGCCTTGCGCTGCCACCCAGAACAGCCCCGGTACTTGCGGGTCAAAGCCCGACAGCAAATCACCGTCCTGCACAAAACTGCGCAGCCCGGCCCAGGTGCGCGTGGGGCGGCGGATGGTCAGGGTGGTGGCTTCCTCGATCTGGTAAATGCCCATGGCAATATCCAGCTCTTCGGGTTGCACATCCTGGGGTTCTACCGGGTCGGCGTTGGCCGGTGAGCCGAGGAACATGCCGGCATCCGGTTTCATGTAGAACGCTTCGTCGAGGGCTACCAGCATCGGCCAGTCGTGGCTGTCCATGCCCTCGGGGCCGGCAAAGACAAAGGCCGAGCGGCGCTTGGGCTGCAAGCCGATGGACGCTGCGCCCGCCAGCCCGCCGATATGGTCGGCCCAGGCACCGGCGGCGTTGATGATGACCGGCGCGGTGAAGGTCGCATCCTGGGTGCGCACCTGCCACAGGCCGTCGGCGTCGCGGCTCAAGCCCAGCACATGGCTGTCGGTGCGCACTTCGCCCTGGTTGCGGCGGATACCGCGCAGGTAGCCTTGATGCAGGGCGTCGGTGTCGATGTCACAGGCGGTAGGGTCGTAGATTGCCCCGTGGACTTTTTCACGGCGCAGGATCGGCAAGCGTGCACAGGCTTCATCGACCGTCAGGCGCTGCACCTGCTCTACGGTCGCCTTGGCGCTCAGGTACTGGCTGTCTAGTTCGGCCGGGTCACCGTTGAAATCAACGGTCATTTCGCCCCGGGGCGTCAGCAGGGGATGTTCGCAGAAGCCTGCGGGTGGCTGGTCGAAGAAGGCCCGGCTGGCCAAGGTCAGCGCGCGTACTTGCGGGGTGCCGTACGCGGCGGTGTAGAGCGCTGCCGAACGCCCGGTGGAGTGATAGGCCGGGTGGTTTTCACGCTCAAGCACCAACACCTTGCCGTGCTGCGACAACCAGAACCCGGTGGACGCGCCGGCAATGCCGCCGCCGATAATGATGAAGTCTGCCTGGCTCATGGAGATCTCCTGAAATAAGCATTGTAGGCGCGTGCGTGCTCGCGAAAAACGTTGACGATAACGCGCCGATTCTGTGTGACCGCAGTGCCTGTGAGGTCTTGGCGAGCAAGCTCGCTCCTACAGTCGATACAGGGCATTGGCCAGGGCGATGTCTTCCAGGCCCAGGCCGATGGAGCGGAAAAAGACGTGACGATCGTAGTCGGGGCGCTGGGCCATGTCGCTGAACAACTCGGGCAGGTCGCCGACAATCGTGCGTTTGTCCCAGCCGTGCTGTTCGCTGGCGATCAGCATCTCACCGGCCGAATCCGGAGTGGTCTGGCGGTAGTCGCAGAACACGTGCATCTGGTTGAGGCAATGTGGCGGTACTTCATGGGCACGTGGCGCATTGGTGCTGATGGAGGTAATCAGCGCGGGTTTGCTCAGGCGCGAGGGGTCGATGACCGGCCCGGCGGACGAGGTGCACAGCAGGATCACATCCGCGTCTTCCAGGGCGGCCTCACAACTTGAGACGAGGCTCAGGCGCGGGTCCAGGCTGGTCAACTGCGCACGCGTCTCGGCGCTGGCGCTGCCCAGGCTTGGCGAGTACAGGCGGATCTGCTGCCAGTCGCGCAGGTTCTGCACATAACGCAGGTGCGCCTGGGCGACCTTGCCGCTGCCGATGATCGCCAGGCGTAGCGCCGCCGCCGGTGCCAGCGCATCCACTGCCAAAGCCGTGGCGGCGGCGGTGCGTGCAGTGGTCAATTCAGCGGCATCGCACAACAGCAATGGCTGGCCGCTGTGCATCGACATCAATAAGGTCCAGGCCGTCACCAAAGGGCCCTGATCACGCACGATATAGGGGGAGGTCTTGACCCCGTACACGCCGTCTCCGGCCAGTACGCCCAGGTAGTTGATGAAATCCCCGGCGCCTTGAGGAAATTCCACCAGCTGTTGCGCCGGCTGTACCGCTTGCCCGGCGGCGAGGTCGCGGAACAGTTTGCGCAGGATCGCGGGTACATCGACTTGAGCCAATAAAGTACGGGCCTGGGCCTGGTCGATGACGAGGGGCGTCGTGGACATGGGGTTCTCCGGATAAACTAATTTGTCCATTATGGACTTTTAGTTTTTATCCGCAATAACCTGAGGTAAAAATGAGATCAATGTGGGGGGAGCCATGAAGATCAAATGTGGGAGCTGGCTTGCCTGCGATAGCGGTGTGTCAGTCGGTCCATCAGGTGGCTGACCCGCCGCCATCGCAGGCAAGCCAGCTCCCACAGGTGATCGGTGGTGTTCTGGCGGACGAGTTATCGCCTGCCCGAGCGCGTACTCACATCCACCCACACCGCCAGCACCAGAATGCTGCCCTTCACAATCATCTGCCAGTAGCTGTCCACATCCAGCATCGACATGCCGTTGTCCAAACTTGTAATCACCAACGCGCCAAGCAACGCGCCATAGACGGTGCCCGAGCCGCCGCGCATCGATGTGCCGCCGATAAAACAGGCCGCGATGGCATCGAGTTCACCCATGTTGCCCGCCGAGGGTGAACCCGCAGCAAGGCGGGCGGTGTTGACCAGGCCGGCCAGCGCGCACATCACCCCCATGATGCCGAAGATCCACAGTTTCACCGCTTGCACGTTGATGCCGGATAGCCGTGTGGCTTCCATATTGCTGCCTACCGCATACACGCGGCGGCCGAATACGGTCTGGCTGGTGACGTAGCTGAATACGCCGAGCAGCACCAGCAACAGCAGAACCGGCACGGGGATACCGTCGTAGCTGTTGAGGGTGGTGACGAACCCGGCGAGCACCGCGCCGATCAATACCACACGTAACACGTCGCGCACCAAAGCGTGCGCGGCCAAGCCATGCAGTGCGCGGTTGCGCCGCTGCTTCCAGGTCAGGAACAGCGTCAGTGCGAACAGCAGTACGCCAAGCCCCGCGCCCACACTGTGGGGCAAATACCCCTGGCCCACATACACCAGCGACGGCGACACCGGCGCAATGGTGGTGCCGCCGGTAATCCCCAGCAGAATCCCGCGAAACGCCAACATTCCGCCCAGGCCGACGATGAACGAGGGGATGCGCAGGTAAGCGGTCATGTAGCCGTTGGCAAGGCCGATCATCAAGCCGCACAGCGCCACCAGGCTCAGGTTGGCCAATAGCGGCACGTGATAGACCACATCCAGAATCGCCGCCAGCCCGCCCAACAGTCCGAGCAACGAGCCCACCGACAAGTCGATCTCGCCGCTGATAATCACCAGCACCATGCCGCAGGCCAATATCCCGGTGATCGACATCTGCCGCAGCAGGTTGGAGAGGTTGCGCGGGGTGAGAAAACCGCCCTCGGTCTGCCAACTGAAAAACAACCAGATGAACGCCACGGCGATCACCAGCGCGAGCATCTTGTAGCGGGTAAAAAGGTGTTTGACCTGATTCATCTACGCGGTCTTCCGATCATTAGGGTTATGGCTGAGCGCGGCGGCGAGCACCTGTTCCTGGGTGAGCCCTTCATTGATGAAATCCCCCCGCAACTGGCCGTCGCCAATCACCAGCACGCGGTTGGACACGCCGAGCACTTCGGCCAGTTCTGAGGAGACCATGATGATCGACACGCCTTCGGCGGCCAGCGCACCCATCAATTTGTAGATCTCGTACTTGGCGCCCACGTCCACCCCGCGTGTGGGTTCGTCGAGGATCAGCACCTTGGGCTGGGTCATCAGCATTTTCGCCAGCACGGCCTTTTGCTGGTTGCCGCCTGAGAGGTTGGTGATCGGCAGCGACGGGCTGGCGGTCTTGAGGTGCATGCGGCTGATCTGCTGGTCGATGCTGCCCAGTTCGGCCTCAGCGTCGATGCGGGTCATGTGCGCGTAGGTGTCGAGCACCGCCAGGGTAATGTTCTGGCCTACCCCCAGGTCGGGAATGATGCCTTGGCGCTTGCGGTCTTCGGGCACCATGCACAGCCCGGCGCGGATCGACTTGAGCGGCGTGCGCGTATCGATCACCTGGCCGTCCAGCCATACTTCGGCGCTGTAGCGGCCGGGGTAAGCGCCGAACAGCGCCGACACCAACTCCGTGCGCCCGGCGCCCACCAAGCCGGCGATGCCAAGGATTTCACCGCGCCTGAGCACGAAGGAGATGTCGTCGACGCGCTTGCGCTTGGGGTTATCGACGTCGTAGCAGGTGACGTTACGCGCTTCGAAGATCACCTCGCCCACTTCATGGTGCTCGATGGGGAAGAGGTTGCTCATTTCGCGGCCGACCATCTGCGTGATGATCCGGGGGATGTCCATGTCTGCCATGGCGGTGGTTGCGATGTGCTTGCCGTCGCGAATCACTGCAATGGTGTCGCAAACCGCCGCCACTTCATCAAGCTTGTGGGAGATGTACACGCAGGCCACGCCCTTGGCCTTCAGGCCCTTGATAATGTCCAGCAACACCTCGATTTCGCCACGGGTCAAGGCCGAGGAGGGCTCGTCAAGAATCAACAGGCGCGCCTGTTTGTTTAAGGCCTTGGCGATCTCCACCAGTTGCTGGTAGCCGCCGCCGTACTGCGACACCGGCAGCGCCACATTCATGTCTGGCACCTTGAGTTCACGCATCAACGCCTCGGCGCGGTGCAACATCGCCGGGTAGTTCATGCGCCCACCGGGCAGGGTCAGTTCGTGGCCCATGAAAATGTTCTCGGCCACCGACAGGTCGGGCACCAGGGTCAGTTCCTGATGAATGATGACAATCCCGGCGGCCTCGGTTTCGCGGATGGACTGGGCCTTGAGCGGCTGCCCATCCCAGAGGATTTCCCCCTCCCAGGTGCCGTGCGGGTACACCGCCGACAGCACCTTCATCAAGGTGGATTTACCCGCCCCGTTTTCACCGCACAGGCCCACGCATTCCCCAGGCTTGACCTTGATGTCTATGCCGTTGAGAGCGTTGACACCGCCAAAGCTTTTGACGATGCCGTTCATTTGCAGCAGGTAATCGGCGGCCACGGTCATTGCCCGGCGATCTGCTCTTTGGTGTAGAAACCGTCCTTTTCCAACAGGTCGATGTTGGCTTTGGTCAACGGCGTCGGCGTAAGCAGGATGGTGTCCACCTTCTTGCTGCCATTGTCATATTGCGAGCTGTAGGTCGGCTGTTCGCTGCGTGCCAGTTGCACCGAAAGCTTGGCCGCTTCGGTAGCGATCAGCTTGAGCGGTTTGTACACGGTCATGGTCTGGGTGCCGTTGATCACGCGCTTGATCGCTGCGAGGTCAGCGTCCTGGCCGGAGATTGGCACCTTGCCCGCCAGTTTCTGCGCGGCCAGGGCCTGGATCGCACCGCCGGCGGTGGCGTCGTTGGAGGCGACAATAGCGTCGATCTTGTTGTCGTTACGGGTCAGGGCGTTTTCGACAATGCTCAATGCCTCGGTGGGGTTCCATTCCTTGACCCATTGCTGGCCGACGATCTTGATATCGCCTTTGTCGATGGCCGGTTGCAGCACCTTCATCTGACCTTCGCGCAGCACCTTGGCGTTGTTGTCCGTCGGCGCGCCGCCGAGCAGGAAGTAATTGCCCTTGGGCGCCGCTTGCAACACGCCGCTGGCCTGCATCTCGCCGACTTTTTCGTTATCGAAGGAAATATAGGCGTCGATGTCGGCATTGAGGATCAGGCGATCATAGGACACCACCTTGATCCCGGCTTTCTTGGCTTCGGCCACCGCATTGGTCAGCACCGTGGCGTTGAACGGCACGATCACGATCACATCGACGCCCCGGGAGATCAGGTTTTCGATCTGGGCAATCTGCTTCTGCTCGTTGGCATCGGCAGACTGCACGAACACCTTGGCGTCGAGCTTTTCCGCAGCGGCGACAAAGTAATCACGGTCGCGGGACCAGCGCTCCAGGCGCAGGTCGTCGATGGAAAAACCGATTTTGGGGTGCGCAGGATCCGCCATCACCGGCAGGGCGAGCAGTGCCAGGGCTGCGGCGAGCAGGGCAGGTTTGAATGACTTCATGGTGGTGCGTCCTTTTATTGTTGTTGGAAAGACACTAGGTGAAGATCCTCTTTGTGGCGAGGGAGCTTGCTCCCGCTGGAGTGCGCAGCACTCCCATTTTTTGGGGCCGCTTCGCGCCCCAGCGGGAGCAATCTCTGGTCACAGTCAGGTGTAGATAAACCGATTCACCACGCCTTCAAGCATCTCCTGGCGCCCGCTCACCGCCTGCGGGTTCAGCTCGTTGGCAAAGGCATGTTCAGCCAATGACTCCAGGCTGAACTCACCGGCCAACACCGCCTGGCCCAACGGCTGCTGCCAGCCGGCATAGCGTTGGTCCTTGAACTGCTGCAAGCGGTCGTCCTGCACCATCGCCGCCGCACGCTCCAACGCCAGGGCCAGCACATCCATGGCGGCGACATGCCCATGGAACAGGTCCACCTCGTCGAGGCTCTGGCGGCGCACCTTGGAGTCGAAGTTATAGCCGCCGTTCTTGAACCCGCCAGCCTTGAGGATTTCGTAGGTGGCCAGGGTCATCTCCTCGACGCTGTTGGGGAACTGGTCGGTGTCCCAACCGTTCTGCGGGTCGCCGCGGTTGGCGTCGATACTGCCGAAGATCCCCAACGACACGGCGGTGGCGATCTCATGATGAAAGCTGTGCCCGGCCAGCGTCGCGTGATTGGCCTCGATGTTAACTTTGATCTCGTGTTCCAGGCCGTACTCATGCAGGAAGCCGAACACGGTGGCGCTGTCGTAATCGTATTGGTGTTTGGTCGGCTCTTGGGGCTTGGGCTCGATCAACAGGTCACCCGTAAAGCCGATCTTGTGCTTGTGTTCAACCACCATGCGCATAAAACGCCCGAGCTGTTCGCGCTCGCGCTTGAGGTCGGTGTTGAGCAAAGTTTCATACCCTTCACGGCCACCCCACAGCACATAGTTGGCGCCCTTAAGGCGCAGCGTGGCATTCATTGCACTGAACACCTGGGCGGCGGCGAAGGCGAACACCTCTGGATCTGGGTTGCTCGCCGCCCCGGCGGCAAAACGCGGGTTGCTGAAGCAATTGGCGGTGCCCCACAGCAGCTTGATGCCAGTCTGTTCCTGATGGCGCTCCAGGTGGTCGACCATCTGCGCAAAGTGATTGCGGTACTCCTTGAGCGTGCTGCCTTCGGGCGCCACATCGGTGTCGTGAAAGCTGTAGTAGTCGATGCCCAGCTTGGAAAAAAACTCAAACGCCGCCTCGGCCTTGCCGATGGCCACCTCCATCGGATCGCCACTGCGCTGCCACGGGCGCTTGAACGTCCCCATCCCAAACATATCCGCCCCCGGCCACACAAAGGTATGCCAGTAACAGGCGGCCATGCGCAGGTGCTCCCGCATGGGCTTGCCGAGGATCAGTTTGTTGGCGTCGTAGTGACGAAACGCGAGGGCAGAGGTGCTGGCAGGGCCTTCGAAGCGCACCTTTTCGACACCGGGGAAGTACGGCATGGGGTTTTCCTTATTGTTCTGAGCGGTGTCTGGATACTAGCAATGGCACTTGGGCGGCTGATTATGAAAATCACCAAAGGGGAGTGCGATTTTGAGTGAGGGGCTGAGAACGGCTGAGGGAGTACAGGATTTAGAGAAACGTCTGACTTTACGGTGGGGATATGCCTCTTCAAGGTTTGGTGTGCCACTTGCTCGTTACCTCGGAAGGCGTTACGCGTCAGTTTTCTTATCGGGACGAGCAGGGAAGTACGGCCAAAAAACATGGATAAGAGGCAAAAAAATGAGCGTAGGTTATTTCATTGGACTGGGTGACAAGACCACCTGCGGCGGGGAAGTGCTGGACGGTGATAAGAGAGTCAACATACATGGCCTTTTTCATGCGTGCGAAGGTGACCGAGTCACCTGCGGCAAGGATGGGCAAACTTATAAGATCGTCGGTGGCATTTCCCACATAAACAGCCATGGCCGGCTTATGGCCGGCACTTTGGATAGTTACAGCGACTGTCCCTGTAAAGCCGAGCTGATTCCTTCGGTGTACTCGGCCACCTATGAAAACCAACATGCAGAACCACCCATTAACCTGCGAGTAGCTCAACCAAACGCATCATCTGTAAATCGAAACACTGTAGCGCCACGTCATTCTGGTTTCGTGCCGTCCGGTCATGTTGGATCAATGGCATCCATTGGTGTGCAAGGTCAGGAGCCAGGTTTTTATATCGTGCCCAAAAGCATGACCCGCGAGGCGCTGGAAGCCACACTTTTTCCGACGCTCGACCCGGCTGTAATGCGCAAGTTTCAATCGCTGAATCCCAACACAGGCCACGTCAAAGCTGGTTCGATGACCGTGCTCAGCGATCCGAAAAACACCTCCTGCTCGTATGAAGAAGCTCAACTGATGCAGGCTGCACAACACGTCAGCGCATCACTGGATGAGCTGACGCCGGACGAGGCTGACTTTCTGCATCGCCACGGTGCAGAGATCGCCGGTTTCATCGGCCAAACCTCAACCTGGCTCGGCGTCAGCGCAGTGGTGATGGAAAAACACCTGAGCAATCTGCGCGAAACGCTGCAGGCCATGGAGCGCCTGCATCAGGACAGCTATCGGCAGCACGGACACCTTAGGTCACCGCAGTTCTTTGCTGATCGTCAGCGACTTATGAATCAGTTGGATGCTCATCTGCTCAACTCCACCCGCCTGCGCGGGCAGACCACCTTGGGCGATCACCCCAAGTTGAAAACGGCCCTGGGTATATCCAGTCGCAGCTTGGTGCATCACTGGGACAAGGCGGGTGGGCCGGGGCAGATTCCGGGGTATGCCGCTCATGTGGAAGCGGTCAGCCGTGCCACGAAGTACATGAAGGCAGGGGGTTATATCGGTATTGGACTTGGGGGAGTGTCTTCGTTGTTGGCTATACAGCAGGTGTGTAAGGCTGATTCTGGAGCTGCATGTGAGAGGGTTAAGTTCACTGAAGGCGGGAAGTTCGCAGGCGCTACATTTTTTGGTGTGGGAGCAGGAGCGTTAGCCGGTGCGACAGGCGGCTCAGTCTGCTTGGCACTGGGTGTTACGACGGGAATAGGGGGAGTGGTCTGCGTCGCGGGTTTAGTAGGAGCTGGCGCATGGGCAGGTACCACCTACGGTGGTCAAGGTGGTGAATACGTGGGTGAAAAGATCTACGAGGCCATACAACCATGACTAATATCGATACTTGGCCACCTTGGGTTGCGATTATCTTTGCCGGAGGCCCTATTTTGCTTGCAGCTGCTGGCCTTGCTTTTAGCCTTTACCTTACTCACTGTCATCTGGAAGCCATGAAGGAGGCTCTAAAAAACAGTCGTTATATGTACATATGGGGGACAAGTTTGGGGAGGCGCGGTTTGATTTGGTCTCTCTTGGAAATGTCGAAAATCGCCGGAATGGTGGTTTGGCCAAGGGCCTCTATCATTATGGGAGAGGTTGATCCAGTCGACATCGAGAAGTTCCCCCCGTACCTGAAGCGACTTTTAGTTATCGATTTGGCAATGATGATAGTTGCCTGTATTTGGATGGGTGTCGTGGTTGTGCTGCTTAGATTTAGGTGACCTCAAAGCGGGCCTCCTCCGAGGCCCGCTATCCTGATCAGTCAAACCTCTGCGTACTCATCTGCACCGACCGGCCCCAGGACAAAAACAATGAAAACCCTACCGCCCGTTCACCGCATTGCCTTGCTGTTCAACGGCAGCAAAATCTACGACCGCGGCATCATCGCCGGTATCGGCAACTACCTGAGCAGCACCCGTGCATCCTGGGACCTGTTCCTGGAAGAGGACTTCCTCTGTCGCCTGCGCGGTATCGAGCGTTGGCAGGGGGATGGGATCATTGCTGACTTCGATGACCCGCTGATTGGCGAGGCGCTGGCCGGCAGTCGGGTTCCAGTGGTGGCGGTGGGTGGGTCTTATGAGGATGTGGGCAAGTACCCGAAGGGCATTCCCTATGTGGCCACCGATAACCATGCCCTGATGAAGCTGGCCTACGAGCATCTGGTGGAGGCGGGTTTGACGCGGTTTGCCTGTTTCAGCCTGCCCGAAGCCCAGGCCAATCGGTGGGCCCAGGAGCGTGAGAAAGCTTTTCGCCGCTTGATGCAGCGTGATGGCTTGCAGGTAGAGGTGTATCGCGGCCTGGGCACCAGTGCGCCGTTGTGGGACAGCGCGGTGGAGCAGCAGATTGCCTGGCTGCACAGCTTGCCCAAGCCTATCGGCATCATCGCGGTGACCGATGCCCGCGCCCGGCAATTGCTGCAAGCCTGCCTGACGGCGGGTATTGCGGTGCCGGAGGAGGTGGCGTTGATCGGCATCGACAACGACCCGCTGACCCGCACCCTCACGCGGGTGCCGCTCAGTTCGGTGATCCAGGGCACGGAGACCATGGGCCGTACCGCTGCGGCATTGTTGCATCAGATGCTGCATGGCAAACCCTGCACGGGCACGCAGGTGCTGGTGCCGCCAGACGCCATTAACGTGCAAGCCTCCAGCCTGCATCAACCCCTGGGCAACCCTTACGTGATGCAGGCCTTGTTGTTTATCCGTCAGTACGCCTGCCAGGGTATCAAGACCGATCAGGTCGCCGCTTATGTCGGTGTTTCCCGCTCGTCCCTGGAAGCGCATTTTCGCAAGGCGCGTGGCTGCAGCGTGCATGATGAGATTTTGCGCTTCAAACTCGCCGCTGCCGCCAAGGGCCTGGAAAACCAAAGCCTTGCTATAGCCGACATTGCCGCACGCTGCGGCTTCACCTCTGCGCAGTACCTGCATACGGTGTTTCGCCGCGAATTTGGCTGTACGCCACGTCAGTATCAGCAGGGCGCGAGCTAGAACACCGCTTTGACTTGCAAACCCAGCACCAGCGCATTGTCGATGCTCTCACCGGAAAACGCCCCCGGCTCGATGATGTATTGCACATCCGGGCGCAAGGTCAGCCAAGGCGTGGCCTGGTAGCCATAACTGAGTTCGATCAACTGTTCGGCACTGTCGATTGAGGGGTAGGACGCCCCGGCATTGAACGCAGCCAACTCTTGCACATCACGGCTGCGCGGGTTCGGCACCGCGCGGCCATAGCCCAAGGCGACGGTATCGCGCGGGCGACCTTCGAACGGCTTGTACAGCACCACGCCTGCGCCATACCACTTGGTGAACGGCGAGGCCGCTTGGCTGGCGGCAGAGTACTGGCCGAAGGCGTGCAGGCTACGGCCTTGGGATGATTGTGAGGCCCACACAGCCTGGTCGATCAAGAGGTAGTGACCGCCACGCCCGCTGACGTCCTTGTTGCTGCCAATGCGTTTTACATCGGAACTGTCGTAGTAATAACCGAGCTTGTATTCACCGGGCAGTGCGCCCGCATGCTTGTAGATAAGCTCGATGGGCACCACGGTGCCGGTGGTGTGCTTGGGCCCCAGGTGCCAGGCACGGCTTGAGTTGCCATTGCTGGACGGGTCGACATTGAACGCCGCCACGCGCAGTTGCCAGTTGGGCGAAAAGTCGTATTTCACCCGGGCACCGAGGTGCGCATTCGGGTAGTTGGCCCAGCCACTGCCGCCGGACATATTCAGCGGATGCCCGCAGAAGCCGGCGTTCATGAAGTTGCACAGGATGCCGCTGTCCAGGCCGCCGAGATCATTGCCCATGGCCATATAGCCCAGCTTGAGGTTCAGCGCCGGGGTGAACAGCGTGCGCTCGTAGCTCAGCTCGGTGAGGCGCGTGTAGAGGCCGCCGTAGTTTTCCTGGATCGGCAGGCGGTTGCCCACCAAGTCCTCGGAGGCGCTGTTGCCGCGTCGGTCGTTGATGGTCAGCTGGATGCGGTCGCCGTTGTTGAAGCCGTAGAGCTTGCCCAGGTCGAACTGGACGCCGAGCTTGATATTTTGCGAATAGCGCGCCGAACGGTGCTGGCCGCCGTGGGCGTTGTAGGCGGTCTCGCCGCTGTAGTCACCGGTAAAGCGCACACCTTGCGCGTCGAGTTCGCGGCGCAGGCCGCCCCAGTCGCCGGTCAGGGTGGTGTCGTCGGCTTGAACGGGCAGGGCGGCCGCAAAGGCCAGGCCCAGCGCCAGGCGCCAGGCGGTATGAGGAGTAGGGGTCATGGGGGATCTTTCCAAACACAAAGCGCGGTGCCGGAGCACCGCGCGAACAGAGGGCGGTTACGGCAGGGCGTAGGCGATCACGTAGTCGCCACGGTCGGTGGACTGGCGTGCGCCGCCGGCGGTGACGACGATGTATTGCTTGCCGGTTTTCGGCGACACGTAGGTCATCGGCCCACCCTGGCTGCCGACGGGCAGGCGGGCTTTCCAGACTTCATCGCCATTGCCGCTGTTGAAGGCGCGCAGGTAGAAGTCCTGGGTGCCGGCGATAAAGATCAGGCCGCCTTGGGTGGACAGCGTACCGCCCAGGGTCGGCAGGCCTACCTTGATTGGCAGGTGCATGCGGATACCCAGGGGGCCGGTGTCTTCAACCGTGCCCACCGGTACTTGCCAGGCGAC
Organism: Pseudomonas sp. DWP2-2; assembly: GCF_049897065.1. Lineage (NCBI taxonomy): Bacteria > Pseudomonadati > Pseudomonadota > Gammaproteobacteria > Pseudomonadales > Pseudomonadaceae > Pseudomonas > Pseudomonas sp. DWP2-2. The sequence goes on from NZ_JAFCVN010000004.1 coordinate 310,075, forward strand.
TTTTTGCGTCTTCATGTCGATGGCGGTCAAGGTGCCGAATGGCGGTGCCTGGCACGGAATGCCGGCCACCGACAGGAAGCGGTTTTTGTTCACCGCGTACGGCGTGCCCTTGAGCGGCACGGCGCCCATGCCGGTGTTCAGCGCTTCCCCACCGGAAGAGGTTTGGGCCTTGTTCTGCGACGGTACCATCTGGATCCACAGGCCCAGGCGCATGTCGTTGACGAAGATGAAACCGTGCACCGGGTCGGTGGAGATGCTGCCCCAGTTCATGCCGCCCAGGGAACCGGGGAAGCTCAGGGATTTATCGGTGCCCGGCGCGGTGTACAGGCCGTCGTAGCGCATGCCCTTGAAGTCGATGCGGCACAGCAACTGGTCATACGGCGTCGCGCCCCACATGTCCGACTCGGTGAGGGTTTGCGCGCCGATCTGCGGCATGCCCACGGATTTAGGCTGGGTCAGGGAATACGGCTCGTTGGGAATGTTCGCGGCTTTTACCGGCACTTCCTGCACGTCCGTCAGCGGCTTGCCGGTGGCGCGGTCGAGCACGTAAATCTGCCCGGCCTTGGTGCCGATGACCACGGCCGGCACAGCCTTGTCGCTGCCTGGCGGGGTGAAGTCGATCAGGCTTGGCTGCATCGGCAGGTCGAAGTCCCAGAGGTCGTTGTGAACCGTCTGGTAGACCCACTTCTCGGCACCGGTGGAGGCGTCGAGTGCCAGCACCGAAGCGCCGTATTTGTGGTTGAGCTGGGTGCGCTCCACGCCGTAGATATCGGTGGAGGAGCTGCCCATCGGCAGGAAGACCGTGTTCATCAGTGGGTCGTAAGACATCGGCGCCCAGCTGTTCGGGGTGCTGCGCACGTAGGTGGCGTCGCCCGTCGGGGCCTGCTTGTCTTCAGGGTTGCCTGGGTCGAAGGCCCAGCGCATCTGACCAGTGATCACGTCAAAGCCACGGATCACGCCACCGGGCATATCGGTCTGCACGTTGTCTGCCACGCGACCGCCGACTACGACGGTAGTACCGGCCATCAGCGGCGCTGAGGACAGTTGGTAGTAGCTGTCTGGTACATTGCCCAGGCCGGCCTTGAGGTCCACCTGACCGTGGGTGCCGAAGTCTTCGCAGAACTTGCCGGTGTCGGCGTCTACGGCGATCAGGCGTGCATCAATGGTGTTGGTCAGCAGGCGACGCTGGCACTGCGCACCGGCAGGCACGCTGGCGGCCAGGACCGGCGAGCTGTCGGGCTGGGTCGGCTGGGCAATCGGCGCGCTGGCGTCGAAATACGCCATGCCCCGGCAACGCTGCCACACTGCCGATTTGGCGTTGACTTCGTTTTTCCACAGTTCTTTGCCGGTGTCGGCATCCAGCGCGATCAGGTTGTTGTGCGGGGTGCAGATAAACACTTTGTTGCCGATCTGCAGGGGCGTCAGTTGGTCTTCGGCACCGTTACCGTCGCTGATGGCCACGTCGCCGGTGTGATAGGTCCAGGCGACCTTGAGCTTGTCGATGTTGTCGCGGTTGATCTGGTCCAGCGCGGCGAAACGGCTGCCACCTTCGGTATTACCGTAGTGGGCCCAATCTTTCTGCGCATCGGCCGCAGCCACCGGGGTGACGCCCGGGCCTGCACCGGTGGGCGCAACGCTGGGGTGCGCGACAAACATATTGCCCGCTGCCACCGCCACGCCCAGCGCCAATACGGCGGCGACGCCATAGGCACCCCGCGCCGGTTTGCCGGCCAGCAACGGATACACCAGTGCGACCACCACGCCAATCACCGCAAACATGAACAGTCGCGAGAACAGCGGCCAGTATTCCAGGCCCACGTCGGCCACCGCCCACACGGCGGTAGCCACTAGAAACGCGGCGAACAACCAGGCGCCGGCAGGCTTGCAGCGGGCAATCAACAGCCCGGAGATGGCCATGACCACGCCGCCCAGCAGGAAGTACCAGGAACCTCCCAGGCTGACCAGTTTGGCGCCGCCGACGGCAAGCGCAAGGCCGAGCAGGGCGATGACGACGCCCAGGCCCAGGAGTAAGAATCTAGAGACGCCAGCGGCGCGCGATGCTCGTTTCATGTCGAATGGACTCGAGTGAGAGAGGGCAAAGACGCGATTTTAGCAAGATAAGTAACCGGTTAGTACATTTGAGTCCTGCAATAGACTGTTGCAGGTACTGCGATGATGGGCAGGGCCGCCTCTGAGTCGGCCTAGATGGACCCTGCGACGCGTACCCTGTGGCGAGGGAGCTTGCTCCCGCTGGGGCGCGAAGCGGCCCCGCTCTTAATTTAAAAGACTGGGACTGCTACGCAGTCCAGCGGGAGCAAGCTCCCTCGCCACGGTACAGCGCTGCCTTTATTGGGCGGGCATCAGAACTTGAAGCGCCCCACCAGCCCATTGAGCTGGCCGGAAATATCAGTCAGCCGCCCTGAACCGGTCTGCGCCGAATGCGCAAAGCCTTCCACCAACTGCGCGTCGGCGTGGATCTGCGCGATATGCCGGTTGATCTCTTCGGCCACCTGATGCTGCTCTTCGGCGGCGGTGGCGATCTGAGTGTTCTGGTCGCGAATCGAATCCACCGAGCCGCGGATCTTGTCAAAGCTGTCACGGGCCTGCTGGATGCGCTCCACGCTGGTGTTGGACACCAGCAAGCTGCCTTGCATCTGCTGGGTGACTTCCTGGGTGCGGCGGGCAAGGTTGCCCAGTAGGCTGTCGATTTCGCCGGTGGAGTCGGCGGTGCGACGCGCCAGTGCACGCACTTCATCGGCGACCACCGCAAAGCCGCGGCCCTGGTCGCCAGCGCGGGCGGCTTCGATCGCGGCGTTGAGCGCCAGCAGGTTGGTCTGTTCGGCAATCGAGCGGATGGTGTCGAGGATGGTGTTGATGTTCTGGCTGTCTTGCTCGAGCAACTGCATGGTCTGTGTGGATTTTTGCAGGTCTTCGCTGAGCTTGAGCACGCTGCCGGTGGCTTCGCCGATGTGCTGCTGGCCGGTGTGCACGTCGCGATAGCCCTCATCGGCACTCGTGGCGGCGGCGCTGCATGAGCGCGCGACTTCGTTGGCGGTGGCGACCATCTCGTTGAACGCGGTGCTCACCAGTTCCACGGCTTCGCGCTGGCGGCCGGCGGCCTGGTTCATATTGTTGGCCACGGCGCTGGTGTCGGCGGCGGCGGTTTGCAGGTCTGAGGAGGCGTTGCCGATGCGCTGCACCAGTTGCGCGATCATGCTCAGGAACTGGTTGAACCAGCCGGCCAGGCTGGCGGTTTCGTCCTTGCCTTGCACTTTGAGCTGGCGCGTGAGGTCGCCTTCACCTTCGGCGATTTCCTGCAGGCCGTCGGCCACACCGCGAATCGGACGCACGATCACACGGGCGAAACTGGCACCGACGATTGCGAACACCACGGCCAGTACGGCGGCGATCGCAGCGATCAACCACGTCAGGCGGGTGGCGCCGGCCATCACTTCGTCACGCTTGATCAGGCCGATAAAGCGCCAGCCCAAGTCTTTGGAACTGACCACGTTAGCCATGTAGGCCACGCCATCGATGCTCACCTCGGTCACGCCATCGCCGTGCTTGGCCAGTTCGGCGTAGTTCGCGCCCAGGCCCGCCAGGGGCTTGAAGTTGTGCGTGGCATCGCTGGGGTCCACCAGCACGTTGCCGTCGGCTTCCACCAGCATCAGGTAGCCGCTGTCGCCCAGCTTGATGGTGCGCACCAGCTCAGTGAGTTGCTTGAGCGACACGTCAAGGCCAACCACCCCAAGGACGTTACCCGTGGCATCCGCGACGGTGCGCACGGTGCCGATCAGCACCACATCGTCCGGGGCCCAGTAGTAGGCGCCTGTGCGCACGGTCTTGCCTGGCGCTGCAATGGCGGCCTGGTACCAGGGGCGGGTGCGCGGGTCGTATTGCGTCAGCTTGGCGTCGTCCGGCCAACTGGCGTAGCCGCCATCGCTCAGTCCCAGGGACAGGTAGGCGGTACTGGGGTGGCTTTTGGCGAACTGATCAAAAATCGCCAGCAGTTCGGTGTTGGTCGGCGTCAGCGGAATTTGCGCTGCATCGGCGCCGGCGTAGTTCTTCAGGTTCTTGGCCGCGATCACACGCGGGTCTTTGGCGACGAAGTCGACATTCTGGCTGATGCCGTCGAAAAACTGCTGCATGCCATTGTCGATCTGGCGGATCTCGCGGCCGCTGCTGTCGAGGAAGTTGGCCAGCGCACCCTCGCGCAGGTTCAGCACCACGATAATGGCGACCAGGATGACCGGCACGCACGCGATGGCCGCAAACGCCCATGTCAGCTTCTGCTTGATATTCATGACTTCACCCGCGGGTATTTATAGTTTTGGCAAGGGGAGAAAAATGGCTACTGCGTGTCGCAGGCGTTTTTGTGAGAGGCGAGGCCATGCGTACCCTCGGTATATCGGCCGAGGGAGTTGGCACTTGAGGAGGGGGAATCAGGCGATCGGGTCACCGACCAGGGCATCGCGGCGCATCGACTGCAGGTTCTTCTCGATGGTTTCGCAGATGCTTTCCATCTGGATCTGGTGTTCGCTGGAATTGAACGGGCTTTGCAGGTCAGTGCCGATGCGTTCGATGGCCAGCAGCATGAAACCCACGACCGTGGAGGCCAACGGCGTGAACCAACCGAGCGATTCCACCAGGCCCACCGGCACGATCAGGCAGAATAACGAAATGAATAGCCGCGGGAAGTACACGTAAGGGTAGGGCAGTGGCGTGTTGGCAATCCGCTCCATGCCGCCCTGGGCGTTGGAGAGGTCCACCAGGGTCGACTCCAACCGCGCCAGGCGGATGCTGTCCAGGCGCCCGGCCTGGTATTCGCGCGCCAGCAACGAGGCCGAGCCGGTGAGGATGTCATTGGCGAAGTTATTGGTGGCGCCGTTGCGCGCAAATTCTTCGGCGGGGATAAAGGCTCGCACTTCCTCCGGGCACGGCTGGCCCTTGAGGTGCGCAGCCAGGCAATTGACGTAAGCCACGTGACGGCGCAACAGCGTCGACTTCACCGGGTTCACCTCACCAGGGGCGTCATCGAGCAGGGTCAACACTTGCCGAGCAAAACTGCGCGAGTTGTTGACCATCGCACCCCACAGCGTGCGTGCTTCCCACCAGCGGTTGTAGGCGCTGCTGTTGCGAAAACTGATCAGCACCACCAGTGCCGAGCCGAGCAAGGTCAGGGGCATCAGCGGCAAATTGATCTTGGCGGTGAGAAACAGCATGAAATCCACCGTCACCGCCACATCCCACAACAACAGCCAGAACAACGCCCAGCCCACATAGCCCATGGTCTTGATGATCAGGCGGTATTTCTTCAGAAGGGCAGCTTTCAAACGAGAACCTCGCGGCGGGCGGTTGGCAACAATCCCCTGTTACGACGCCGCCGAGGAAGGAAGGTTCGCAGTGTGCTGAATCGATTAGTCCTCTAACCGCCAGGCGGAGAGAATGTAACCAAAGGTTGCGCGTAAGTGTGTGCCATAGGGCATCTGACTGTGGAACAACTTTGGTACTGATGACGTCTTGTCCGGCAATCGCTGTACATTGCGTTCGAGGCAAAAAGCCATTAATGGCAGGATTTTTGAAGTGATTTGTTTTGGGGCCGGGCTGCAGGGATTTCGTAGCTGAGATCAGTGGCATCAAGTTGGATGATCAGGGCTCTTTCATGCGTGTCAGTTCGTTGAAGTTGGCTATGTGTAATACCGCGCAAGCGCTCGAACGTCATAAGGATTTTGAATCGTGCATGAGAGCGCATTACCACGTGCTGCTCGTGCCCTATTCGAGACGACCGTTTTTCTACAAGAGTGCCCTTAAATACAGCCGCTTGATGGTGTCGTTTGCATTATTGAGCCAATACTTTTCTACACCGCTGCCTTTGTTGGCAGAAGTTAAAGCCTTGTGCGTAACGCGCAAATATTGTTCGAAAAACAGCCTGGAATCGATTTTTTTGCTATTCCGGGCCTTGGGTTTCATGGAGGTTGCGCCGCACCCCGAAGACAGTCGCTTCAGGGTGTATGCACCTTCGGATGAAGCCTGCCGCGAAGCGCGGTTGATGCTCACCGCCCTCACGGAGTCTTTGGCGCTGCTCTATCCCGAAAGGGAAGTGTTCCGGCAGATGCGCGACTTGGATGACCGCGAGTTCCTTGCGCTCTATTTCAAGGGTTTTGCCATGATTCTCGCGGCCGAGTTGACGGTGGATGTCTTGCTGCCCGAATGTTACTGGCTGGTGAAGCGCGACGCCGGCCATCTGTTGATGCTGGCGATCTACAACGACGCCTTTGCCCCTGAGAACGACCGCGCCACCTTCCGGTCGTCTTCCTACCTGGCCTTGGCCAAGCAACTTTCCGTGTCCAAGACCCACATTATCCGTATGGTGCAGGAGGGGGTTGAAAAGGGTTATTTCAAAGCCCACTCCAAAACCCGGCTGGAAGTTCTGCCACCCTTTGCCAGCCTGGTAAAGCGGTTCATGGCCTTTTCATTTGCGATGGGCCTGCATGCTATTGAGATGGGAGCGTAAGGATGCCTGCTAACTTGAAGTTGCGGCCCAGAATGCGCAGTTTGTTGTCACCTGCGGTGACCCAAGCCGAAGGGGTAGGGATTATTGCCTGGGTCGGCATGCTCCTGATTCCTGCGGCCCTGAAGTTGAATTTTTATATGTTGGGCGTCACGGTGGGCCTGCTGATTGTTTGCCGGGTACATGCCACCACCACGAACTTTCTGCTCTGGCGAGTTCTGGGGGTCACCTATATGGTGTTGTTGTCCGTCGGCTTCGCTTATCTGATTCATATGAACAAAGAGTTGCGTATCTATGGCCTGCCGTTGGCCGTGACCCTGGTGGTGGGCAGTGCGATCTTGTTTATCAGTGTCCAGGATTACCTGGCCGATGCGCTATTGATCTGGCTGATCCTGTGGCCGCCCATGCAGGCGGATATATACGTTGGCACCGAGGTGTATTTGCTGCTGTTCTGCGCCGCGTCGGTATCCATCGGGTTTATCTTGAGTTATTCCTACTTGAAGAACCTGCGTTCGGTATTGCTGGTGGAAAGCGAGTTTCGCGCCTTGGCCGAGACCGACTACCTGACCTCCATTCTCAACCGGCGCGCTTTTATGCAGAGCTTCGAGAAGTTGCTCGGTGGGGAGCAGGGCGGCTACTTCATCATGTTGGATATCGACAGTTTCAAAGAAAAAAACGATCTGTATGGCCACGACGTGGGGGACAAGATTCTGCGCGCCATGGCCCTGTGCCTGAAAAACGCCAAGGGCAGCCACAGCTTTGGACGGATCGGCGGGGAAGAGTTCGGCGTGTTATTGCAGGGCGACGATGTGGAGGTGGCCTGTGATTATGCCCTGGACTTGTTGCAAGCGATCCGCAGCAGTGTGCCTGCGCCCCACCATTACACCTGCAGTGCGGGAATGGCGCGTTTTTCGCCGGGCGACGAGTTGTCGGCCGTACTCAAGATGGCGGACAAGAACCTGTACGGCGCCAAACGCAATGGCAAGGACTGTGTGCACCTGGACGGCGCGCTGCTAAAGGCGGTCTTGTCCTGAGGCTTGGCGTCTAGTGCATAGGTATCTGCACAACTTTCCAAGTTGCAGCAGCCAACGCTAACCACGATGCGAAGCGAGCCGCTCTTGATCTTGATCTTGATCTGCTTTTGATCTTAAGCGCCCCGTTAAACCACGCTGGCGGATTACGGGCACACCGAGCCTGGGCGAGGTGCCGAATGGTGGGGCAAGAGAACCCTAAGTAGCTGTTACCGCAGGAATGGATATGTACTCGGTATGACTGTGCCGGCTGTCAGGCCGCCTTCGCGAGCAAGCCCGCTCCCACAGTTGGATTGAGGGGTGTCCGGTAAATATGGGGCGGCTGTCGGGCCGCCATCGCAGGCAAGCCAGCTCCCACATTTGGATTGTGGGGTGTCAGGTAGGCAAGCGCCGGATGGCAGGCCGTCACGGGAGCAAGCTCCCTCGGCACAGGCCCGGCGTCGCGCCGAAGTTATGCGTCTAGTGTTGTGACAACACGCTGGCCAGCAACCCAGGGAAGCGGCTTTCCAGCTCGTCACGGCGCAACGAGTTCATATGGGTGGTGCCCACATTGCGGGTGTGCACCAGGCCGGCATCGCGCAATACCCGGAAGTGATGGGACATGCTGGACTTGGGCCGCCCCCCGTCGAGTTCGCCACAGGTGGCCTCTGGCACGTTGGCCAGGTAGCGCACGATGTCCAGGCGCACGGGGTCGCTCAAGGCGTACAGCACACGCTCAAGCGTCAATTCTTGCGGGGTAGGGTGTTTGAAGGCTCGCATGGGGCGGATCATAACAGGGGGGTAGCGTTCAATACCATAGTTCGATTACCATCGAACTATCGAATCACTCATCCCTTCCTGGAGTTCTCAATGTCGGCTTTGTTCGAACCGTTCAAACTCAAAGATGTGACCTTGCGCAATCGCATTGCTATCCCACCGATGTGCCAATACATGGCCGAAGACGGCATGGTCAACGACTGGCACCACGTTCACCTGGCCGGCATGGCCCGTGGTGGTGCCGGCCTGCTGGTGGTCGAGGCCACCGCGGTCGCCCCTGAAGGGCGCATCACCCCAGGCTGCGCCGGGATCTGGAGCGATGCCCATGCCCAGGCATTTGTGCCCATGGTCAAGGCCATCAAGGCCGCAGGTTCGGTGCCGGGCATTCAGATCGCCCACGCCGGTCGCAAAGCCAGTGCCAATCGCCCCTGGGAAGGTGATGACCACATCCCGGCTTCTGATGCCCGTAGCTGGGAAACCATCGCCCCCTCTGCCATCGCGTTTGGTGCCAATTTGCCCAACGTACCGCGTGCCATGACCCTGGAAGACATTGCCCGCGTGCAGCAGGACTTCGTCGACGCGGCCCGCCGCGCTCGCGATGCCGGCTTTGAATGGATCGAACTGCACTTCGCCCACGGCTACCTGGGCCAGAGCTTTTTCTCCGAGCACTCCAACCAGCGTACCGATGCCTACGGCGGCAGCTTCGACAACCGCAGCCGCTTCCTCCTCGAAACCCTGGCTGCGGTGCGTGAAGTCTGGCCGGAAAACCTGCCGCTCACCGCCCGGTTTGGTGTGATCGAATACGACGGCCGTGATGAGCAGACCCTCACCGAGTCCATCGAACTGGCCCGCCGTTTCAAGGACGGTGGCCTGGACCTGCTGAGCGTCAGCGTCGGCTTTACCATTCCTGACACCAACATCCCATGGGGCCCGGCCTTCATGGGCCCGATTGCTGAGCGGGTACGCCGTGAAGCCGGTATTCCGGTGACCTCGGCCTGGGGCTTCGGCACACCGCAACTGGCCCAAGGCGCTTTGCAGGCCGGGCACCTGGACCTGGTTTCGGTAGGGCGTGCGCATCTGGCCGACCCGCATTGGGCCTACTTTGCTGCCAAGGAGCTGGGCGTGGACAAGTCCTCCTGGACCTTGCCGGCGCCTTACGCGCATTGGCTGGAACGCTATCGCTGAGGTACGCCTGCGCGTTGCATGAGCCACTCGATTGAGTGGCTTTTTTTCGCCTGTCGCTTTTGGCGACCTACGCGGTGAAAAATAACAAATGAGAATCGATGTCAAACGAGAATCCGCTGATATATGATGCGCCGCGAATTCTTGGCAGGTTTGCCGTCCCATCTGGCTCATTCACTAGGTTCTACACCCATGCGTCGTACTCTGATTTCCATCTGTGTGCTCCAGGCGTTTTCCCCCTTCGCGTGGGCAGAGCAGGCACCTGTCGAGAACGCCAGTATCGAGCTGCAAGCGACCAATGTCACCGCCACCGCTGACCTTGAGTCGGCCCAAGGCCCCGTGCAGGGCTACCACGCCACACGTTCAGCCAGTGCGACGCGCACCGACACCGCCATTCATGAAACTCCACAGTCCATCAGCGTAGTGTCCAAGGACGTGGTCGAAGACCTCGGTGCAACGCGCCTGCAGGATGCCCTCGATTACGCGGGCGGCGTGGGCCGCGCCAACAATTTCGGCGGCCAGGGCCTGACCACCTTTACCGTTCGCGGCTTCACCACCGGCGAGTTCTACCGCAACGGTTTCCCGATCAACCGGGGTTACCCGAACATGCCGGACGCCAACACCATCGAGCGTCTGGAAGTACTGCGCGGCCCCGCGACCATGCTCTACGGCCGTGGCGACCCAGGCGGCACCTTCAATGTGGTGTCCAAGCAACCGCTGGCCGAACGCACCGTCACCCTGGGCAGCCAGCTCAATGACCAGGGCATGAAGCGCGGCACCCTGGATGCCTCCGGCCCGCTGGACGAGGAAGGCCGCCTGGCCTATCGCCTGAACGTCGTGGGCGAGGGCGGCGACACCTTCCGCGATCACGTCGAGACGGAACGCTACGGCGTGACGCCGGTGATCACCTGGCAGGCCACCGATGACACCAAGGTGACCTTCGAAGGCGATTTCATGCGCAACAACCACCCGCTGGACCGTGGCCTGACGCGTTTCCCCAACCAGCGTGGCACGCCCTCGCGTGATACGTTCTGGGGCGACAAGGACGCCGGCAAGCTGCACAACGACAACAACATGGCGCAGTTGCGTTTCGAGCATGCACTGAGCGACAACTGGACCCTGGGCGGCGGTTTCCAGTGGTTGGACGGCAGTTTGAAAGGCAATGCCATCGAAGCCAACGGGCCGGGCAGCCTGGGCGCTGATGGCCGCACCCTGCAACGCAACTTCAACTACCGCAAGCTGGAATGGACCGACAAGGACTATCAGCTCAACCTGACCGGGCACTTCTCCACTGGGGGCTTCGATCACACCTTGCTCACCGGTATCGAGTACGAGGACTACGACTACAAGTCGATTATCCAGCGTTCCAGCGCCGCGGCGGGTACCTATCCCATTGACATCTTTGACCCGGTGTACGGTCAACCCCGTCCGGCACTGACCCGTACGCCGACCCACGACAAAGAAAACCTCAAGACCTACGCCGCTTTTGTACAGGACCAGGTTGCTCTCACTGAACGTCTGAAAGTGCTGGCCGGTGCCCGCTTCGAGCGTTTCGAGCATGATTACCAGAACTATGTAGGTAAAAGCTGGCAGGCCGCCGACAACGCCGTCACCCCGCGCGTGGGTGTGATCTACGACCTCACCGACACCGTCGCGGTCTATGCTGACGCCGCACGTTCGTTCAAACCCAACGCCAGCGCCAGCCGCGAAGGCGGTGGTTTTGCGCCGGAGAAGGGCAAGTCCTACGAGATGGGCATCAAGTGGGAGGCGCTGGACCGGCAGTTGAGCGTGGATGCGGCGATCTATCAGATCGAGAAGAAAAACGTGCTGACCCCCGATCCGGTGGACAGTGCCTTTAATGTCGCGGCCGGCCAAGTTCGCAGTCGTGGATTTGACCTGAACGTTGCAGGCAACCTCACGCCCGAATGGCGCGTGATCGGCGGTTACGCCTATGTCGATGCCGAAGTCACCCGTGATAACACTCTGCGCTCCGGCACTCGCTTGATGAACATCCCGCGCAACAGCTTCAGCCTGCTCAACGTCTACGAGTTCCAGGACGGCGCGCTCAAAGGCCTGGGCCTGGGCGCCGGCGGCAAGTACGTCGACCAACGCGCCGGCCAGACCGCCAATACGGCATTCTCCATGGACGCCTATACCGTGGTCGACCTGCTCGGTTACTACAAGGTCAATGAGCGTGTGCGCTTGAATCTCGATGTGAAGAACCTGTTCAACCGCGAATATGAAGAAGGCGCGTTCGGCAATATCTACGCCTACCCCGGCGCGCCGCGTACCGTGCAGGTGGGCATCGCCTACACCCTGTGATGAACAGCTGCGGTACCACGCAGGGCCTGTAGCGAAGGAAATTGCTCCGCAACGGCCCCTATCTACCTGACACGCCGCATTCCAACTGTGGGAGCTGGCTTGCCTGCGAAGACGGCCTGCCAGCCGACGCATTTCTACCTGATACCCTCGCGATCCAACTGTGGGAGCTGGCTTGCCTGCGATGACGGCCTGACAGCCGACACTTCTCTACCTGACACCCCACATTTGGAATGCGGCGCGTCAGGTGGATATGCGTCGGCTGGCAGGCCGTCGTGGGAGCAAGCTCCCTCGCCACAGGGGCCTGCATCAGCTTCCCTGTCAGGTTTAACAGTAGACACTGGCGGGCGATCGAGGGATGTTTGCTCGTAACGTGCCAGCGCAGCGGTCGGCGCTCATTGCTTTTCGAAGCCACGCTTAATAGGGATATTAAAAATGGAACGGGAACTGATCGAGAAAGCTGAAGACCTGATCAAAAAGACCAACGATGCCGAGCGTCTGTTCACCCGATACGCCACCAAGTGCTACACGTCAGCCTTGCAAAAATATGCCAAGGAGATCAGCGAAACCTCCTATACCTATCTGCTGGCCGAGCTGGCCGAAAGTTCGCTGAGTTCGGAAATTCTAGGCCGTCCAGGCGCCAATATCAGCCTGGTCAGGATCGAGATAGAGGAGGTCATGCTCGAAGCCGATGTGATCAAGAAATTGAAGCGGGCCGAAACCCATTACCTGGAAACCCTGGAATCGGTGCGCAAGTTCGAAGACCTTAAACGCTTCGAGAAAATGCAGGACACGTCCGATATCGTCCGCTCGATAAAACTCGGCGTGTCACGTTTCAATATCCTGTTTGTCATCTTGCTGATCGGTGGGTTGACCTGGGCGGCGATCAATCTGCCTAAAGAAGCCTTGGCGTTGATTTCCGCTGCGATCGGCGGCGCCATCACTCACTTGTTGTCCGAGCGCCAGGCCGTGCTGGCGCTGAAAAAAGAGGGCGATAACACCTGCCCCAGGGCCAACAATAACAGTCAGGAATGACGCGGGCTCACAACGGCGTCAACACGTTCATCACCGTATCCAGCGCCACTCGGGTGTCGTCCAGTTGCACCAGCGACGCATGCCGTGCACCCAAGGCATCGCGGTTCTGGATCGCCGTGAGGATCGCCTTGTGCCGAGGCAGACTCAGGCCCTGGATATCCGGGCGGCGGTTGGTGATGTTGATCGACTCGCGCAACGGCAGCGAGAGCATGTTGCACATATAGGCGAGCAGGTCGTTGCGGGTGGCGTCGGCAATCGCGCGGTGGAAGTCCAGGTCGGCCTGTAACAGGTCCTCGTGGGTCTTGGCGGTTTCCATGCCTTGGTAGGCTTGTTCGATGGTGGCGATGTCTTCATCGGTGGCGGTGGTCGCGGCCATGGCGGCGATTTCCGGTTCGAGAATGCGGCGCACCCCGGCCAGGGTGTTGAAAAACTCGCTGTGGGGCGTGGACTGCATCAACCAGGACAGCACGTCCGGGTCGAGCAGGTGCCATTTCAAGCGTGGCCGTACCACCGCGCCCACCCGTGGCTTGGAGTACACCAGGCCCTTGGCGCTGAGCACCCGCGTGGCTTCGCGCAATACCGAGCGGCTGACCTGGTATTCCTCGCACAGCGTGGCTTCCATGGGCAAGCGTTCTTCAGGCTTGAAGCGACCGGAAACGATGTGCATGCCCAAGTCCTGAACGATCTGGGCATGCTGGCTCTTGCGCGGCTTGGGCGGCTGGTGATCCATAACGACGGGGAGGCTCTGGCTTAGATTCGCCGCATCATAGCATCCCAATTAGTGGGAATGCCGTGGGACTTCTGCCCCGCGACAGCCCACCAGGAAGTCAAAGTCACAGCCTTGGTCGGCCTGCAACACATGGTCGATGTACAGCTGGCGATAGCCGCCGACAATGAGGTTCTGCGCGGGGGGCAGGTCGGCCATGCGCGCTGCCAGCTCGGCATCTGGAATGTCCAGGTGCAGGCGGCCATTGGCGCAATCGAGTTCGATCCAGTCACCTTCCTTCACTGTCGCCAACGGCCCGCCGGCGGCGGCTTCCGGTGCCACGTGCAACACCACGGTGCCGTAGGCGGTGCCGCTCATGCGCGCATCGGAAATGCGCACCATGTCCGTCACGCCCTGGGCCAGCAGCTTGGCGGGCAGGCCCATGTTGCCGACTTCGGCCATGCCGGGGTAACCCTTGGGGCCGCAGTTCTTCATGACCAGGATCGAGTTGGCATCCACGTCCAGCTCCGGGTCGTTGATGCGTGCCTTGTACATGTCGAAGTTCTCGAACACCACGGCGCGGCCACGGTGTTGCATCAGTTCGGGGCTCGCTGCCGAAGGCTTGAGCACCGCGCCCAGGGGCGCGAGGTTGCCACGCAGCACGCAGATGCCGCCGTCGGCGCGGATCGGGTTGTCCAGCGTGCGGATCACTTCGTCCTGGCCGTAGATCGGCGCATCCTGGGTGTTCTCGCCCAGGGACTTGCCGTTGACCGTCAAGGCGTTGGGGTGGGGGATCAGATTGGCCTCACCCAGGCGACGCAGCACTGCGGGCAGGCCGCCGGCGTAGTAGAACTCTTCCATCAGAAAGCGTCCGGAGGGCTGCAGGTCGACGATGGTCGGCATACCGCGGCCGATGCGGGTCCAGTCATCCAGGTCGAGTTCGACGCCGATGCGCCCGGCGATGGCTTTCAAGTGGATCACGGCGTTGGTCGAGCCGCCGATGGCCGCGTTCACGCGGATAGCGTTTTCAAACGCCTCCTTGGTGAGGATTTTCGACAGCTTCAAGTCCTCACGCACCATCTCCACGGCGCGCATGCCCGACATGTGCGCCAGTACATAGCGGCGCGCATCCACGGCCGGAATCGCCGCGTTGTGGGGCAGGGAAGTGCCCAGCGCCTCGGCCATGCAGGCCATGGTGGAGGCCGTGCCCATGGTGTTGCAGGTGCCCGCCGAGCGCGACATGCCGCCCTCGGCCGCGAGGAAATCATCCAGGGTGATGGTGCCGGCCTTGACCTGTTCGCTGAGCTGCCACACTACCGTCCCCGAGCCGATGTCCTGGCCCTTGTGCTTGCCGTTGAGCATCGGCCCGCCAGTGACGACGATGGCCGGCACATCACAACTGGCCGCGCCCATCAGCAGCGCCGGGGTGGTCTTGTCGCAGCCGGTCAGCAGCACCACACCGTCAATCGGATTGCCGCGAATCGCTTCTTCCACATCCATGCTCGCCAGGTTGCGCGTGAGCATGGCGGTAGGGCGCAGGTTGGATTCGCCATTGGAAAACACCGGGAACTCCACCGGGAAGCCACCGGCCTCGATCACGCCACGCTTGACGTGCTCGGCGATCTGGCGGAAATGCGCGTTGCACGGCGTCAGCTCCGACCAGGTATTACAGATGCCGATGATCGGCTTGCCATGGAACTGATGGTCGGCAATGCCCTGGTTCTTCATCCAACTGCGGTACATGAAGCCGTTTTTGTCGGCGGTACCAAACCACTGGGCAGAGCGTAGGCCGGGCTTTTTGTCAGGCATGATCGATTCTCTTATTGTATGACTATATGTTCTATGCGTGCTTAAACATAAGCGCAAAATCGCCGCTTTGGAAGTGTTGTTTTGCAAATAGTCATACTATATAGTCGGTCTCAACTGAGGTATGGCCCTGGCGGATTTCGCCAGAGGCGTCCCCCGAGCTTCTATAAAAACAACAATCGGAGATCGACCCCATGAGCCAGGAACTGCGGCTTATTCGGCGCATCACGCTGAAACTGATTCCCTTCCTGATCCTGCTGTACCTGATCGCCTACGTGGACCGTTCCGCCGTGGGCTTCGCCAAGCTGCACATGGGCGCTGACGTGGGCATCGGTGACGCCGCCTATGGCCTCGGTGCCGGGTTGTTCTTCATTGGCTATTTCCTGTTTGAAATTCCCAGCAACCTGATGCTCGACCGCTTCGGCGCGCGGCGCTGGTTTGCGCGCATCATGATCACCTGGGGCGCCATCACCATCGGCATGGCCTTCGTGCAGGGGCCGCACAGCTTCTATGTGATGCGTTTTCTGCTGGGCGCGGCGGAGGCGGGCTTCTTTCCCGGCGTGCTGTACTACATCACCCAGTGGTTCCCGGTGCGCCATCGCGGCAAGATCCTCGGGCTGTTCATCCTCTCCCAACCTATTGCAATGATGATCACCGGCCCGGTGTCCGGCGGTTTGCTCGGCATGGACGGCATCCTTGGCCTGCATGGCTGGCAGTGGCTGTTCATCGTGATCGGCACCCCGGCGATCCTGCTGACCTGGCCGGTGCTGCGGTACCTGCCGGACGGCCCCCAGAAGGTCAACTGGATGAGCGAGGAAGAAAAAGCCTGGCTCACCGGCGAGCTGCACAAAGACCTGCAAGCCTACGGCCAGACGCGCCATGGCAACCCCTTGCATGCGCTCAAGGACAAGCGCGTGTTGCTGCTGGCGCTGTTCTACCTGCCGGTGACCCTGAGCATCTACGGCCTCGGCTTGTGGCTGCCGACCCTGATCAAGCAGTTTGGCGGCAGCGACCTCACCACCGGTTTCATCTCCGCCGTGCCCTATATCTTCGGCATCATCGGCCTGTTGATCATCCCGCGCAGTTCCGACCGCTTGAACGACCGTTACGGCCATCTCGCCGTGCTCTATGTACTGGGCGCCATCGGCCTGTTCTGCAGCGCCTGGCTCACGGTGCCAGTGTTGCAAATGGCCGCACTGTGCCTGGCGGCGTTTGCCATGTTTTCCTGCACCGCCGTGTTCTGGACCCTGCCGGGGCGCTTCTTTGCCGGCGCCAGTGCGGCAGCCGGTATTGCCTTGATCAACTCGGTGGGCAACCTCGGCGGTTACATCGGCCCGTTCGTGATCGGTGCGCTCAAGGAGTACACCGGCAATCTGGCCTCAGGCTTGTATTTCTTATCCGGTGTGATGGTGTTCGGGTTGCTGCTGACCCTCGTGGTCTACCGCTTGTTGGAACGCAAGCACGTGCTGCCCGTCGACCAATTCGCCGCCAGCGCCCGTGGCGCCACACGCACTTAAATCCAGGAGAACCTGCATGCGTTTAGTTCAGTTCGAGTTGAGCAACGGTGAGCGCCGCGTCGGCGTGGTAGAAGGCAACCAGGTACGCGAAGTGCGCGGCGCCCACAGCGTGCGTGAACTCGCGCTGGCTGCCATCGATGTCGGCGGCAAGTTGCAGCAACAGGTAGAAGCCCTCGGCCTGGGCGTCAGCCATGACTACGCCGCCTTGTTGGCGGAACACAAAATCCTGCCGCCGTTGGACCATCCGGACCCGGCCCATATGCTGATCAGCGGCACAGGCCTCACCCACCTGGGCAGTGCTTCGGCCCGCGACAAGATGCACCAGCAGGCCGGTGACGACAGCGCGATGACCGACACCATGCGCATCTTCAAATGGGGCGTGGAGGGCGGCAAACCAGGCGCCGGCCAGGCCGGTGTGCAACCAGAGTGGTTCTACAAAGGCGATGGCAGCATCGTCGTGCGCCCGGGCCAGGCGTTCCCGGTGCCGCCGTTCGCCGAAGACGCCGGCGAAGAACCGGAAATCGGCGGCCTCTATGTGATCGGGCATGACCGTAAACCCTATCGCCTGGGCTTTGCGGTGGGCAACGAGTTCTCCGACCATGTGATGGAGCGCAAGAACTACCTGTACCTGGCCCATTCCAAGCTGCGCAGTTGCAGCTATGGCCCGGAGTTGCGCGTGGGCGAACTGCCCGAGCATCTGGCGGGCACCAGCCGCATCCTGCGCAACGGCGAGGTGATCTGGCAGAACGAATTCCTCAGTGGCGAGGCCAATATGTGCCATAGCCTGGAAAACCTCGAATACCACCACTTCAAATACAGCCAGTTCCTCAAGCCGGGCGATGTGCACATTCACTTCTTCGGCACCGCCACCTTGTCATTCGCCGACGGTATACGTACCCAGCCGGGCGATGTGTTCGAGATCAGCCAGGCTGAATTCGGCGCGCCGTTGATCAACGGTATCGGCAGCAGCGATGCGGCATTTGAACCCGGCCAAGTCACCCCCCTTTAAGGAGATCAACATGACCCCGTTCCTCGGCCACAACTACATCGGCGGCCAGCGCAGCGCCAACGGCAGCATCAAGCTGCAAAGCATCGACGCTACCACCGGCGAAGCCTTGCCCCAGGATTTCTACCAGGCCACCGCCCAGGAAGTGGACGCCGCCGCCCGGGCCGCGGCCCAGGCGTACCCGGCCTATCGTGCCTTGAGCGCCGCACGGCGTGCGCAGTTCCTGGATACGGTGGCCGATGAGCTGGACGCCTTGGGCGATGACTTCGTCGAACTGGTCTGCCGCGAAACCGCCTTGCCGGCCGCACGCATCAAAGGCGAACGCGGGCGCACCAGCGGCCAGATGCGCTTGTTCGCCACCGTGCTGCGCCGTGGTGACTTCTATGGCGCGCGTATCGACAAGGCCCTGCCAGAGCGCCAGCCGCTGCCGCGCCCGGACCTGCGCCAATACCGTATCGGCCTCGGCCCGGTGGCGGTGTTCGGCGCCAGCAACTTCCCCCTGGCATTTTCCACGGCTGGCGGCGACACCGCTGCCGCGCTGGCCGCCGGCTGCCCGGTGGTGTTCAAGGCCCACAGTGGGCACATGGCGACCGCCGAGCGCGTGGCCGATGCGATCATTCGTGCTGCCGAGGCCACCGAGATGCCGGCTGGCGTGTTCAATATGATCTTTGGCGGCGGCGTCGGTGAGGCGCTGGTCAAGCATCCGGCGATCCAGGCGGTAGGCTTTACCGGCTCGCTCAAAGGCGGCCGCGCCCTCTGCGACATGGCCGCGGCGCGCCCGCAACCGATCCCGGTGTTTGCCGAGATGTCGAGCATCAACCCCGTGATCGTGCTGCCCCAGGCGCTGCAAGCCCGCGCTGAAAGCATTGCCCGTGACCTGACCGCGTCGGTGGTACAAGGCTGCGGCCAGTTCTGCACCAACCCAGGCCTGGTGATCGGTATCGGCTCGCCTGCGTTCACCGCGTTTACTCAGCAGGTCGCGCAATTGATCGGTGAACAACCGGCGCAAACCATGCTGAATGCCGGCACCCTGGGCAGCTACGGCAAGGGCCTGGAAAAACTCCGGTCTCACCCTGGCATCCAGCATCTGGCGGGCAGCGCGCAGTCGGGCAACCAGGCGCAACCGCAACTGTTCAAGGCGGATGTACGTCTGTTGATTGACGGCGATGAAGTGCTCCAGGAAGAAGTCTTCGGCCCCACCACGGTGTTCGTCGAAGTGGCCGATCAGGCCCAACTCAGCGCCGCCCTGCAGGGGCTGCACGGGCAATTGACCGCCACGCTAATCGGCGAACCGACCGACCTGCACCAGTTCGCCGAACTCACGCCCCTGCTGGAACAGAAAGTCGGGCGCATCCTGCTCAACGGTTACCCCACTGGCGTGGAGGTGTGCGATTCCATGGTTCACGGCGGGCCGTATCCGGCGACTTCCGACGCCCGTGGCACCTCGGTCGGCACTTTGGCTATCGACCGTTTCCTGCGCCCGGTGTGCTTCCAGAACTACCCTGATAGCCTGCTGCCCGACGCGTTGAAAAACGCCAACCCCTTGCGTATTCAGCGCCTGGTAAATGGCACGCCATCGCGCGAATCGCTGTAACTGATCAGGAGGCTTCATGTCGTTGAGCGCAGTCACCCCGCACCGTGCCCGGTTGGGCGAAGGGCCGTTCTGGGATGTACCGACCCAGGCCCTGTATTGGGTGGATATCGCCGCCCGCCAGGCGCTGCGTCTGATGGGGGGGCAGTTGCAGGTGTGGCAATTGCCTGAGCACGTCTCGGCGTTCATCCCCTGTCAAAGCGGTGATGCGCTGGTGACCTTGAGCAGCGGTGTGTATCGCCTGGACCTGGCCACCGAAGCCTTGACCCTGCTGTGCGTAGCCGACCCGCAAACGGGCAACCGCGGCAATGAAGCACGCTGCGATGCCCAGGGCCGGCTGTGGTTGGGCACCATGCAGAACAACATAGGCGAGCAGGGCGAAGACCTGCCGATTACCCGGCGCTCCGGTGGCCTGTTTCGCATCGATGCCGATGCGCGGGTCACGCCGTTGCTGGCGGGCCTGGGCATTCCCAACACCCTGCTCTGGAACGAGGAGGGCAGCCAGGTGCATTTCGGCGACAGCATGGACGGCACGCTCTATCAGCATTCGATCCAGGCTGACGGTCAACTCGGTGCCGCCCAGGCCTGGTTCGGGCCGCACACACGCGGCGGCCCGGATGGCTCGGCCATGGACGCCGACGGCTACATCTGGAACGCGCGCTGGGACGGCAGTTGCCTGCTGCGGCTAACGCCTTCAGGTGAGGTGGATCGCATCATCGAACTACCGGTCAGCCGTCCCACCAGTTGCGTGTTCGGTGGGCCCGAGCTCACCACGCTGTACATCACCAGCGCGGCGAGTCCCTTGGATCACCCCCTTGATGGTGCGGTATTGGCCATTGAGGTCGACGTGCCAGGCAAGCCCTGTCACCGCTTCGCCGGATAAACCAAACGCGCTGTTGTGGCGAGGGAGCTTGCTCCCGTTCGACAGCGCAGCTGGAGCCGGCTTTTTTGGGGGGGGCGCTGCGCACCCCAGCGGGAGCAAGCTCCCTCGCCACAACAGTACCCGTACACAAAACGAACATTGAAAAAAAACAACAACAAGGAGTCACCCCTATGAATCGTCGTCGTGGTTTGCGTTCCCTGTGCTGCGCCGCTGTGGCTGTCTCGGCCATGAGCTTGAGCGGCCTGTTGCTGGCCGCTGAAGAAGTGAAAATCGGTTTTCTGGTCAAGCAGGCCGAAGAGCCGTGGTTCCAGACGGAGTGGGCGTTTGCGGAAAAAGCCGCCCAGGACAAAGGCTTCAAACTCATCAAGATCGCGGTGCCCGACGGCGAGAAAACCCTCTCGGCCATCGACAGCCTGGCCGCCAACGGCGCCAAAGGCTTCGTGATCTGCCCGCCGGACGTGTCCCTGGGCCCGGCCATCGTTGCCAAGGCCAAGGTCAACGGTTTGAAAGTGATGGCCGTGGATGATCGCTTTGTCGATGCCAAGGGCAACTTCATGGAAGACGTGCCGTACCTGGGCATGGCCGCGTTTGAAGTCGGCCAGAAGCAGGGCGCCGCCATGGCCGCCGAAGCGAAAAAACGTGGTTGGGACTGGAAG
This sequence comes from Pseudomonas sp. DWP2-2, assembly GCF_049897065.1. Taxonomy (NCBI): domain Bacteria; kingdom Pseudomonadati; phylum Pseudomonadota; class Gammaproteobacteria; order Pseudomonadales; family Pseudomonadaceae; genus Pseudomonas; species Pseudomonas sp. DWP2-2. The sequence continues at coordinate 331,074 of NZ_JAFCVN010000004.1, forward strand.
GACACCTATGCGGTGATCAACACCTTCAACGAACTCGACACCGGCAAGAAGCGCACCGACGGCTCGATCAAGTCGCTGGAGGAAGCTGGCGTTCCTAAAGATCACATCCTCACCGCCCCGCTGAAAACCCTCGACGTGCCAGGCAGCATGGACGCCACCAACTCGGCACTGGTCAAGCTGCCGGGTAGCGCGAAGAACCTGATCATCGGCGGCATGAACGACAACACCGTGCTCGGCGGCGTGCGCGCCACCGAAAGTGCCGGTTTCGCCGCAGCCAACGTGATTGGTATCGGCATCAATGGCACCGACGCCATCGGCGAATTGAAGAAAGCCAACAGCGGCTTCTTCGGCTCGATGCTGCCCAGCCCGCACATTGAAGGCTACAAAACCGCTGAGATGATGTACGAGTGGGTTACCCAGGGCACCGAGCCGCCGAAATACACGGCCATGGACGAAGTGACGCTGATCACCCGTGAAAACTTCCAGGCGGAACTGACCAAGATCGGGCTGTGGAAATGACCGCTGCGGCCCTGCGGTTTGACGGCATCGGCAAGACCTTTCCCGGAGTCAAGGCGCTGGATGGCATTTGCTTCACCGCCCACCCCGGGCAGGTGCACGCGTTGATGGGCGAGAACGGCGCAGGCAAGTCGACCCTGCTGAAAATCCTCGGCGGCGCCTACATTCCGTCCAGCGGTACGGTGCAGATCGGCGCGCAAACCATGGCTTTCAAGTGCGCTGCCGACAGCATCGCCAGCGGTGTGGCGGTGATTCACCAGGAGCTGCACCTGGTGCCGGAAATGAGCGTGGCCGAGAACCTGTTCCTCGGGCATTTGCCCACGCGCTTTGGCGTGGTCAACCGGAGCCTGCTGCGCAAGCAGGCCCTGGCCTGCCTCAAGGGCCTGGCCGATGAAATCGACCCCGACGAGAAACTCGGGCGCCTGTCCCTGGGCCAGCGCCAATTGGTGGAAATCGCCAAGGCGCTGTCCCGTGGCGCCCATGTGATCGCCTTTGACGAGCCGACCAGTAGCCTCTCGGCGCGGGAAATCGACCGCTTGATGGCCATCATCACGCGCCTGCGCGAGGAGGGCAAAGTGGTGCTCTACGTGTCGCACCGTATGGAAGAAGTGTTCCGTATCTGCGACGCAGTGACGGTGTTCAAGGACGGTCGCTACGTGCGTACGTTCGAGGACATGAACACGCTGACCCACGATCAACTGGTGACCTGCATGGTCGGTCGCGATATCCAGGATATTTACGATTACCGACCGCGTGAGCAGGGCGAAGTGGCGCTCAAGGTGGACGGCTTGCTCGGCCCCGGCCTGCGTGAACCAATCAGTTTTCAGGTGCGCAAGGGCGAGATCCTGGGCCTGTTCGGGCTGGTGGGCGCGGGGCGTACCGAGCTGTTTCGCCTGCTCAGTGGGTTGGAGCGCGCCAGTGCCGGCAGCCTGGAACTGTGCGGGCAAGCGCTGCAACTGCGCTCACCCCGCGACGCCATTGCCGCCGGAGTATTGCTGTGTCCGGAGGATCGCAAGAAAGAGGGCATCATCCCGCTGGGCAGCGTCGCTGAGAACATCAACATCAGCGCCCGTGGCGCCCATTCCACCTTTGGCTGGCTGTTGCGCGAAGGCTGGGAGAAAGGTAACGCCGACCGACAGATCCAGGCGATGCGGGTCAAAACGCCGAACGCGGCGCAGAAGATCCTGTACCTGTCCGGTGGCAACCAACAGAAAGCCATCCTTGGCCGCTGGTTGTCGATGCCGATGAAGGTCCTGCTGCTGGACGAACCCACCCGGGGTATCGACATCGGCGCCAAGTCGGAGATCTACCAGATCATCCATAACCTGGCGGCCAGCGGTATAGCGGTGATCGTGGTGTCCAGCGACCTGATGGAAGTGATGGGCATCTCCGACCGCATCCTGGTGCTGTGCGAAGGCGCCCTGCGCGGCGAACAACTGCGCGAGCACGCGACTGAATCCAACCTGCTGCAACTGGCCTTGCCACGCGGCCTGGCGAACTGAGAGACGACCATGACTATCCAAAACAACGCGCTGCCCTCGGCACGCAAACCCCTCGATATGCGCGCATTGCTCGATAACTGGGCGATGCTCTTGGCGGCGGTGGGCATCTTCGTACTGTGCGCGCTGCTGATCGATAACTTCCTCTCGCCGCTGAACATGCGCGGTCTGGGCCTGGCTATTTCCACTGTGGGCATCGCCGCGTGCACCATGCTGTTCTGCCTGGCCTCGGGGCACTTCGACTTGTCGGTAGGCTCGGTGATCGCCTGCGCCGGCGTGGTTGCGGCGATTGTGATGCGCGATACCGACAGCGTGATGCTGGGCATTGGCGCAGCGCTGCTGATGGGCCTGATGGTGGGGTTGATCAATGGCATCGTGATCGCCAAGCTGCGGGTCAACGCCTTGATCACTACGCTGGCGACCATGCAAATCGTGCGCGGCCTGGCTTACATCTTTGCCGACGGCAAGGCCGTAGGCGTGTCCCAGGAGCAATTCTTCGTGTTCGGCAACGGCCAATTGTTTGGTGTGCCGGTGCCGATCCTGATCACCATTGTCTGCTTCCTGTTCTTCGGCTGGCTGCTCAACTACACCACCTATGGGCGCAACACCATGGCCATCGGCGGTAACCCGGAGGCGGCGCTGCTGGCGGGCGTGAACGTTGACCGCACCAAGATCCTGATTTTTGCCGTGCACGGCCTGATTGGCGCGCTGGCGGGAGTGATCCTGGCTTCACGCATGACCTCCGGCCAGCCGATGATCGGCCAGGGCTTCGAGCTGACGGTGATCTCGGCCTGCGTGCTGGGTGGGGTGTCGCTGAGCGGCGGCATCGGCATGATCCGCCATGTGATTGCCGGGGTGTTGATTCTGGCGATCATCGAGAATGCGATGAACCTGAAGAACATCGATACCTTTTACCAGTATGTGATCCGCGGTTCGATCCTGCTGTTGGCCGTGGTCATCGACCGCATGAAACAACGCTGAACCCAGGCGCTGTGAAAAACCAATGTGGGAGCTGGCTTGCCTGCGATAGCGTTGGTTCAGGCAATAATTGAGTAGCCTGTGCCACCGCCATCGCAGGCAAGCCAGCTCCCACAATTTAATCAGCGGTGAACTTGAAAATAGTGTGTTGGGTGTAAGTCTGCCCTGGATTCAAACGCGTTGAGGCAAAGCTCGGCTGGTTAGGCGCATCCGGAAAATGCTGGGTCTCCAAGGTAAACCCACTCCAGTGCTGGTACGTCTTGCCGCCTTTGCCCTTCACCGAACCGTCCAGGAAGTTGCTGGTATAGAACTGCACGCCAGGCTCTGTGGTGTAGAGCTGCAAACGTCGGCCTGATTCAGGATCATGCACCTCGGCGGCCAGTTGCTTGACGTCCCCTTTGGTATCCAGCGCCCAGTTGAAGTCGAAGCCACCTTGTTTGGGCTCGGCGAATTTGAGCTGCGGATGGTCGTCCTTGATGTGCTGGCCGATGGCGGTAGGCTTCAGGAAGTCCATGGGCGTGCCCTTGACCGGCGCCAGTTCGCCGGTGGGAATCAAGGTGGCATTCACCGGTGTGTAGTGGCTGGCGTGCAAGGTGGCGACCTGCTTGAGAATGTCGCCGTTGCCCGCGCCGGCCAGGTTGAAGTAGCTGTGGTTGGTGAGGTTGAGCACCGTCGGTTTGTCGGTGGTGGCGGTGTAGTCGATGTGCAGTTCGTTGTGGTCGTTGAGGCGGTAGGTGACCTCGGTTTTCAAGTTGCCCGGAAAGCCCATTTCCCCGTCCTTGGACAGGTAGGTGAGGGTGACCCCCACCGAGTCTTTGTCCTTGACCGATTTGGCTTGCCACACCTGCTTGTCGAAGCCCTGGGCGCCGCCATGCAATGAGTTGGGGCCGTCGTTGAGCGGTACCTGGTAGCGTTTGCCGTCGAGTTCGAAGGCGCCGCCGGCCAGGCGGTTGCCGAAGCGGCCAATGGTGGCGCCGAAAAACGCGGTACCGCCTTGATAGCCTTGCACGTCGTCGAAGCCCAGCACCACGTCGTCGAGCTTGCCGTGTTTGTCCGGCACCTTGAGCGACTGCAGCACACCGCCGTAAGTGATCACCGTGGCTTGCATGCCGTGGCTGTTGCGCAACACGTACTGTTCGACGGCGGTGCCATCGTTGGTTTTACCGAAGGGTTTGTGTTCGCTGCTAAGGCCGGCTGCGTGCGCGCCGCCGCTGGCGATCAGCATAGACAGCGCGAGGCCGGACAGCAGGTATCGAGGGTGCTTCATGGTCGAACTTCCTTTTGTTGTTTTGCTGGAATAGTTCTACTAATTTGAGATATTTTGTCGATATGACAGCAGATTTATAGCCTTTAACGCCGTTCTTGCAAAATAAAATAAGACTAATTAAGCGGAGCACTCATTGTTATGACTACCCAGCAAGCGATTTATCCCGACCTCAAGGACAAAACCGTGCTGGTTTCCGGCGGGGCTTCGGGGATTGGCGAGTTCATGGTGCGGGCCTTCGCCGCGCAGGGTGCCAAGGTGGCGTTTGTGGACCGTGCACAGAGCCAGGGTGAACGCTTGGCGGCGCTGCTCAACTCCAAAGGCCAGAGTGTCGAGTTCGAGTGCTGCGATATCACCGACGAGATCGGCTACCGTGCGGCGATCGGGCGTTTCGAGCACTCCCTGGGGCCGATCACGGTACTGGTCAACAATGCGGCGAACGATGTGCGCCACAGCCTGGAAGAAATCGACTCGCACATGTTCGACCAACTGATTGCGGTCAACCTCAAGCACGCCTTCTTTGCCGCCAAGGCGGTGGTGCCCATGATGAAGGAGGCCGGTAGCGGCTCGATCATCAACCTGGGCTCGGTGGGCTGGATGATGGCCTCGGCCGGCTACCCCGTATACGCCGCCAGCAAGGCTGCCGCTCACGGCATGACCCGAGCCCTGGCGCGTGAACTGGGGCCCAACCATATCCGCGTCAACACCTTGGTGCCGGGTTGGGTGATGACCGAAAAACAACTGACCATGTGGGTCGACGACGCCGCCAAGGAGCTCATCGCCCGCAGTCAGTGCCTGCCCGGCAGCGTGATGCCGGAACACATCGCCAACATGGCGCTGTTTTTGGCCTCGGATGCCTCGGCGATGTGCTCGGCGCAGAACTTTATCGTCGACGGCGGGTGGGTGTAGCGACGCGAACAGGGCTCTTGGTAAGGGTAACGCTTGAACGCCGGGTGCTGCCCCAGGCGTTCAGCATGGCGCTTGAGGTTGGGGCGCTTGTACAACGGCCTCGCGTAGCCGCCGATACGCCTCCACCAGTTGCTCAAGGCTGAACGCCAGGTTGCGCCCGCTGGGGTTGGGCAGCACCCATACCGAAGCGTCGCCCAGTAGCTGCGCTTGCAAACCCCAGGCGACCTCGCGCTGGCCGGTCAGTGCGCTATAGCCGGGCTTGCCGAGGAACGCGACGAAACGCGGGGCATGGCGGCGAACTTTATGTTCGAGCGCCGCAGCCGCGTCCTGGAACTCATGCCGCGCCAACTCGCCTGCACTGGCCGTTGGCCGTGCCACCAAAGTGGTCAATCCGCAACCGTAGTGCAGCAAGGTGGCGCCGTCTTGCGGGCGAATTTCATTGGGCGTGAAACCGGCCAGGTGCACGGTGCGCCAGAAACGATTGCTGCGATTGGCAAAATGCAGGCCGAGGGCTGCCGAGCCCTTGCCAGGGTTGATGCCGCAGAACAGTACGTGCAAGTGGTCGGCGAGGAGGTCGTCGAGTCGATCATTCATGCCGGATCTTCCATGCTGATAGGTGTGACGAATCATCGACCTTTGGTTTAGTCTGGAGCGCTTAGTTGATCGCAAGCGCCTCTGGAGCATTGATTATGACCGAGTACGTACCTGCCAAAGTCTGGACCTGGGACACCGAAAGCGGCGGCACCTTCGCCAGCATCAACCGGCCCATCGCCGGCGCCACTCACGAAAAGCCGCTGCCGGTGGGCAAGCACCCGCTGCAGTTATACTCCCTGGCCACGCCCAATGGGCAGAAGGTCACGATCCTGCTGGAAGAGCTGCTGGCCCTGGGGCACAGCGGCGCCGAATACGACGCCTGGCTGATCAAGATCGGCGACGGCGACCAGTTCGGCAGTGGCTTTGTGGCGGTGAACCCGAACTCGAAGATTCCTGCGCTGATGGACCACAGCGGCGCCATACCGATTCGCGTGTTCGAATCAGGCGCGATTTTGCAGTACCTGGCCGAGAAGTTTGGTGCGTTACTGCCCACGGAGCCCGTCGCACGGGCTGAATGCCTGTCGTGGCTGTTCTGGCAGATGGGCAGCGCGCCTTACCTGGGGGGCGGCTTTGGGCATTTCTATGCCTATGCGCCGAGCAAGATGGAATACCCGATCAACCGCTTCGCCATGGAGACCAAGCGCCAACTGGATGTGCTGGATAAGCGCCTGGCGGTCAGCCAATACATCGCCGGGGATGAATACACCATTGCCGATATCGCCATATGGCCTTGGTATGGTGGGTTGGTCAAAGGCCGTTTGTATGGTGCGGCAGAGTTTTTGTCGGTGCATGAATACAAGCATGTGATGCGCTGGGCGGATGCGATTGATGCGCGGCCGGCGGTGCAGCGTGGGCGGCGGGTGAACCGGGTGTCGGGGGATGATCAGTTGCCCGAGCGCCATGATGCAAGTGACCTGGATTGATACGATAACCACGTGGCGAGGGAGCTTGCTCCCGCTGGGGCGCGAAGCGGCCCCGCTCTTTGTTTAAAAAGGCTGGGACTGCTACGCAGTCCAGCGGGAGCAAGCTCCCTCGCCACAGTTGCCGCTTCTGCCTTCGATAGTATCCAGCTGATTGTTCGAGTTATTTGTAGCGCTGCTCAAACACCCCCACCTGCTCAGGCGTGATCAGCTCGAAAGGCACCCACACCTGCGCGTCAACTTGCTCGCCCTTGATCATCCGCACCGCCGCTTGCACGGCCTGGGCAGCCTGGGCCTTGGGGTCCTGGAACACTGAGCCCGCCAGCAGCCCGCGCTTGATCGCTGCCAGGCCATCGGGCAAGCCGTCGATGCCGACAATCGCAATCTCGCCCTTGGCCTTGCCCGCTTGCTGCAAGGCCATGGCCGCGCCAATCGCCATTTCATCGTTGTTGGCGACAATGGCATTGAACGGGGTGCCGGCCAGCAACCAGTTGCTGGTCAGGTCCATCCCCTTGCTGCGCTGCCATTCGGCGCTTTGTTGCTCGACGATCTTGATCCCAGGAAAGTCCTTGAGCACCTGTTTGACCCCCTCGGTGCGGGCATGGGTGGCGTTCTGCGCAAGGTCGCCCATGACGATCGCCACGTTGCCCTTGCCACCCAGTTTTTGGGCGAGGTAACGCATCTGCAATTGCCCCGCTTCGATGTCGTTGGAGGCCACGGTGACCACGCCCTCAGGCAGCGTACGCTCATCCGGGTGGCGGTTGACGTACACCAGCGGTGTCTTCGCCGCCACGGCAGCGCGGGTGATGTTGGCGGTGGCGGCGGTGTCGACCGGCAGCACGATCACCGCATCGACCTTCTGGTTGAGAAAGCCTTCGACCTGATTGAGCTGGCGCACTACATCGCCCTGGGCGTCTTCGAATTGGATCTGCACGTCCTGGTGTTTCGCTGCCGCCTCCAGGCCGGTGCGCACATAGGTCATGAAGTTATCGTCCACCCGGGCAATGCTCACGCCGATGCGATAGGCAGCGAAGGTCCACTGGCTGAACACCAACAACAGCGCGGCCACTAGTAATGAATAACGGTGCATGAGGCTGTTCCTTTTATTGTTATAGGGTGAATGCCTGGCGGAAACGCTCCAGGGCCGACTCGCTGTGGCCGCTGGCCCAGCCCTCCAGGCCGACCACGCCGGTGTAACCCATGGCGTGCAAGGCCCGGGCAATCGCCGGGTAGTGGATTTCGCCCGTGCCGGGCTCCTTGCGTCCAGGCACATCAGCGACCTGGATTTCGCCGATGGCGCTGCCAGCGCGCTGGATCAATTCGATCAGGTTACCTTCGCCAATCTGCGCGTGGTACAGGTCCAGGTTCATCTTCAAATGCGGGCTGCCGACGGCTTCGATCAGGGCCAGGGTGTCGTCGGCACGTGCGAACGGTGTACCTGGGTGATCGACGGCGGTGTTGAGGTTTTCCAGCAGGAACACGCGGCCGGCGTCTTCTCCCAGGCGCGCGATTTTTTCCAGGCTCTTGCAAGCGCTCAGCCACATGCGCCCGGTGGTGTGGCTGACGGGCTGCACGGGCAGGCCGCCTTCACCCAGGCCCGTGCCATGCAGATTGAGGCTGGGACAATTGAGGCGCTCGGCAATGCCCAGGGACTCACGGGCGCTGTCGAGCAATTGGCGGATGCCGTCGGGCTCGGTGAGGGTGCCGGTGAGGTAGCCGGTCATCGAGGTGAAGTCCGCGCCGGTCGCCGCCAAGGCGTTGATGTCCTTGTCGGCCCAACTCCAGATTTCGGCGCTGAAGCCCAAGGCATGAATACGTTTGACCCGTTCGATGAAGGGCAGGTCGAGGAACACCATTTCGGCACTGACGGCCAATTTGAACGGCATCATCAGCGGGCTCCTTGAACGGCCTCGGCCTTGCCGGTTTGGTACGACTCAATGCAGGCACGGGCAATTGCCAGGGCTGCACGCGCATCTTCACCGCTGGCCAGGGGCTTGGCGCCGCTGCGCAGGCAGTCGACAAAGTGGTTGAGCTCGGCAATGTAGGCGTCGCGCAGCAGGTCGGTGTCCATCCGCTGGGTGTCTGCCTGGATGCCCTCGGCCAGGTAGCGCACCAGGTCGCAGTCGTTAAGGCTGCCCATGCTCAGCATGCCCTTGCTGCCGAACACTTCGCCGCGCACGTCGTAGCCATACACGGCCTGGAAGCTGGCTTCGGCGGTGGCAATGGCGCCGTTGTCAAAGCGCAGGGTGACCACGGCGGTGTCGAGCAAACCTTGGCTTTTGAATTGCGGGGCAATCAGTGCGTCGGCCATCACCTGCACCTGTACCACTTCGGCCCCAGGGTTGAGGTAGCGCAAGGTGTCGAAGTCGTGGATCAGGGTTTCGAGGAAGATCACCCATTGCGGTGAGTTGGCCGGGTTGTTCAGCGCCGGGTCGCGGGTCAGCGAGCGTAGCAGCTGCGGCGTGCCAATACGTCCGGCGACGACGTCGAGGTGCGCCGTGCGAAAGCTCTTGGCGAAGCGCCGATTGAAGCCGACCTGCAAGGGCACCCGTGCATCGGCAGCGGCGGCGATGGCGCGGTCGGCTTCGTCCAGGGTAATCGCCATGGGCTTTTCGCAGAAGATACCCTTGCCGGCGCGTGCGGCGTTGATCACCAGCTCCGTGTGGCTACGGGCAGGGGCGGCGATGAGCACGCCGTCGATGTCCGGGTCGTCCAGCAGCTGTTGCGGGTCGGTGTAGGCCTTGTCCACCCCCAGTTCTGCTGCCAGGCGAGCGGCCTGGCCTGGGACGGGATCGGCGATGGCGGCGAGGCAGGCACCGGGGATGTGGCGTGCGGCGGTAAGGCCATGGAAGCTGCCCATGCGGCCGGCACCGATCAAGCCCAGGCGGATGTTCTGTGTACTCATGAAACGACCCCTCTTGTTGTTGTGGGCCCCCAGGACCGTCCTGGGTGACATGGGGGCAGGAGCAAGGCCTGTGCCAATTTATAACTAACTGATTTATATCGGGTTATTATTTTAATTAAACAAAAAGTGTTCATGTTTGTGACATGTCTATACTGACATGTCGAAAATATGAACATGGATAACCGCAATGACCCAGGCGTTCAGTGTGCAAGACCTCGAATACCTCACGAACCTGGGGCCTGCCGCGCTGAACGACGGGCCCATTGCCGCGTTGGAACAGGCGTGGCGCCAATGCCTGGCTGGCCAAGTCGTGCGTCCCGACGGCGTACGCCAGGTCATCTGGGATTCCTGGCGACGCAGTGTCGAGGCGGGTATCGAGCCCGGTAACAGCGACTACCGCTTTGTTGCGCCTCATGCGCTGGCGGCGACCCTGGCCCACCATCGCGCCCTGATCGCCGCCGCCGCGCAGGTCATGCATGGATTGCTGGCTTACAACCCGCGGGGGCATATCAACCTCACGGATGCCGAGGGCACGACTCTGTATTTTTGCGGGCTGGACATCACCCCGGTGGGCAGTCGCTTGCTCGAATCGGTGCAAGGCACCAACTGCACCGGCTTGGCCCTGGCCGAAGATCGCCTGGTGTATGTGCTGGCTGAAGAAAATTTCGCCAGCGGCCTGCGCCAGCGCCACATGCACTGCGCCGCCGCGCCGATCAAAGATGCCCAAGGCCAGACCCTGGCCATGCTCACCCTGACCGCCGAGCCCGGCTGGTTTCATTTCCATACCCTGGGCACCGTTCAAGCGGCGGCCGAGGCGGTGTCGCGGCAGATGGCGCTGCAGGTGTTGCTGGAAGAGCAACAGGCCGTACTCGAAGTGCTCAACGAAGGCTTGGTGGTGCTCGATGAGCGTGGCTGCATCAAGGCACTCAACCGTTATGCGCGGCAACTGTTCGGGGTGGGGCGCGAGTTGATCGGCAGTCCTTTCCAGCGTTTGGGCCGCAGCGAATTGAGCGACGCGCTGGGTGAGCCTGTGCGCGACCGCGATTGCACCTTCTACTTGCACGACGGCAGCCAACTCGCCTGCCTGGTTTCGGTATGCCCACTGGAGCAGGGTGGGGTGATTGTGTCGGTGCGCGAAAACCGCCGTATCCGCGAGATTACCCGGCGCATTATCGGCACCCAGGCCCGCTATACCTTCGAGACCATCCTGGGCACCTCGCGGGCCATACAAGACGCACTGCACTTGGGGCGTATCGCCAGTCGCAGCGAGTCCACCACCTTGATCCTCGGCGAAAGCGGCACCGGCAAGGAACTGTTTGCCCAGGCCATTCATAACGGCAGCGAGCGTTGCAACGGCCCGTTTGTGGCGGTCAACTGCGGCGCGATCCCACGGGACCTGGTGCAGAGCGAACTGTTCGGCCACGTCGAAGGCGCGTTCACCGGCTCGGCGCGGGGTGGGGCGGCAGGCAAGTTCGAACTGGCGGATGGCGGCACCATCTTCCTGGATGAAATCGGCGACATGTCCTTCGATGCCCAGGTCAGTCTGCTACGGGTTTTGCAGGAGGGTGAAATCACCCGCGTCGGGGCCAAGCAATCGCGGCAAGTCGACGTGCGCATCATCGCCGCCACCCATCGCAACCTGAGCCAGGCGGTGGCCGAGGGTGCGTTTCGTGAAGACCTTTACTACCGACTCAACGTGCTGAACCTGAGCGTGCCGCCACTGCGCATGCGCCGTGACGATATCCCATTGCTGGCGCGGCACTTCCTGCAGCGCTGTGCCCGCTCGCTACGTAAAGCGGTGCAAGGTTTCGCGCCGGATGCGTTGGCGTTGCTGTCAGCCCATGGCTGGCCGGGCAACGTGCGTGAACTGGAGAACGTCATTGAGCGGGCGACCAACCTGGCGATGGGCGAGCTGATTCAACCGACCGACTTGCCGCTGGAAACCCCGCAACGCACCACGTTGCGCGCCTACCAGCCCCAGCCCGCGCAGGATTTGAGCAGCCATGAAATGCACGCCATCGTCGCCGCGCTCACCAGCACCCGCGGCAACATTCGTCTGGCCGCACAGCAACTGGATGTGTCGCGGGGCGGTCTGTACAACAAGATGAGTCGGTTTGGCTTGAGCGCCGCCGATTTCCGTGAGTGCTGAAACCTCAAGCCAAACCGATCAGCTGCACAGGTTTTCCGGGGTCACTATCTGCGGCGGTATATGCACGCGGTGCCTCAATGGGTCAAACCCCTCATCACTCTGCAAGCGCACCAGCAACTCCACCAGCGCCACGGCCGTCTGCCGTGGCTGCGAGTCCATCACCACATCAATCAAGCCGTTGCTCAATGCCTGACGCGACAAGGGCGTGGACTCTTGCAGGATGCAGCACAGCGTCGGGCGCTTGGGCAGTTGCGCCAGGGCGTTGATCACACCGTCGCCACCACCGCCCACCACGCATAACCCACGCAAATCGGTATGGCGGCTGAGCAGGTCGAGCGTGGCTTCTTCGGTGATGTCGCAGTTGTCCAGGTTGATCAGCGGCTCCAACGGCTTGAGCCCCGGCGCGTGTTCGGCCAGGTAGCTGTGCAAGCCCTCGACCCGGGCCTGATGCCCGAGAAAACGATGGCCGCCCAACAGGATGCCCACGCTGCCTTTGCGTGCGCCGCAAGTGCGCGCCAACAGCCAGCCCATGGTGCGCCCGACCACGTGGTTGTCCTGGCCCACATAGGGTTCGGCGGCGTGTTCATGGATGTCCGAGAGCAGGGCCACCACCGGCACGCCCGCTGTGCGGATCTGCGCCAGGCAGGCGTTGATCAACGGATGGGCGAAGCTGACTACCGCGAGGGCGTCGCACTGCACGGCCAGTTGTTCGATTTGCGCGACGATGGCGGAGGGCGTGCGGTCGTTGATGTAGTCGAACTGGCAGCTCAGGTTGGCGGTGGCGTGATGCTGCGCTGCCTCGCTGATGGCGTGGGCCAACTGCGCATAAAAGGCTTGGGCTGTGCCCAGCAACAGCACGCCGAAACGGTAGGTGGGCCGACGTTCGCGAATGCGCTGGCCGATCAACCGTGCGGCGAAATAGCCCACCGCTTCGGCGGCCTGGAACACCTGTTCGGCCGTGCCGGGGTTGACCGGCGCGCGGGCGTTCAGCACGCGGTCGACGGTGGCTACGCTGAGCCCCGCATGGGCGGCAACGGTGGCGATGGTTGGGCGTTTGTTGTTGTGCATGGCAGGCCCCTTGAGCGTCTTGATAGAAAACTATCAAGCCCCGCTGGGCCTGGATGATAGCTTGATAGGGAATGGATTCAAGGCCTTGAGGGTGATTTAACCGCGCTCTATCGTGGGTTTCGCAAAGCCCCTGAAACCCACGCTTGCGGAGAACAATAACAATGCCTGGACACACCGCTCACCGCGCTCGGCGCGACTACAGCCTCACCGGCCCCGAAGCGGCCCGCGCCGCCGACAAGGGCCTGGTCTCGGCCCGTTGGTACCAGTCGCCCATCCCGCGCAATCGCATGAAAGCCCTGATGCAACGCCGTGACGGCCCGGCCTTGCGCGACACCGCCCTGTGGTTCTCGACGTTGCTGGCCACCGGTGTCGGCGGCTACTGGTTCTGGGGCACTTGGGCCTGCGTGCCATTCTTTATCGCCTACGGTGTGCTCTACGGTACGGCCTCCAACCCGCGCTGGCACGAAACCGGCCACGGAACCGCCTTCAAGACCCGCTGGATGAACGATGCGCTGTATCAGGTGGCGAGCTTCATGTGCCTCTTCGAACCCCACGTGTGGCGCTGGAGCCATGCTCGTCATCACACCGACACCATCGTCGTCGGCCGTGACCCGGAGATCGTCGAACCGCGCCCGCCAAGCTTATGGATGATGGCCCTCAGCCTGTTCAACCTGCCTCTGGCCTGGAAGACTTTCAGCGGCGTGGCCCGCCATGCGCTCGGGCGAATGAGCGCCCAGGAGCAGGACTTCATCCCCGAATCAGAGTGGCCCAAGGTGTACCGAGATGCACGTATCTGGGTCGGCCTCTACGCCCTGATCATCGGCACCGCGCTGTACCTGCACAGCTGGTTGCCGCTGATGCTGGTGGGCCTGCCCAGCCTCTATGGCGCCTGGCTCGGTTACCTGTTTGGAATCAGCCAACACGTGGGCCTGGCCGAAGATGTGCTCGACCACCGCAGTAACTGCCGCACCATCTACATGAACCGCGTGCTGCGCTTTATCTACATGAACATGAACTACCACCTCGAACACCACATGTACCCGATGGTGCCTTACCACGCGCTCAGTCAACTGCACGAAGAGATCCGCAGCGACTGCCCGCCGCCGTATGCCAACTTGTGGCAGGCCTACCAGGAAATCATTCCGACGATCTGGCGCCAGCGCAGCGACCCCGGCTATTTCGTCCAACGCCCCACCCGTGGCGAGGGAGCTTGCTCCCGCTGGGCTGCGCAGCAGCCCCAATAACCCTTCAGACCTACACCGTACAGACGAATCCAGGGCCGCTTCGCAGCCCAGCGCGAGCAAGCTCCCCCCACAGAGTAAGAGCCAGTCATTGGAGATAAATGTATGAACGATCAATGGATCGACGTCTGCGCCGTGGGCGAAATAGAAGCAGAAGACGTGCTGCGCTTCGACCACGGCGCGCAGACCTACGCGGTGTTCCGTTCAGCCGATAACGAATTCTTCGCCACCGCCGGCCTGTGCACCCACGAGAAAATCCACCTGGCCGACGGCCTGGTGATGGACCATGTGATCGAGTGCCCCAAGCACAACGGGCGCTTTGATTACCGCTCCGGCAAGGCCTTGGGCGCGCCGGTGTGCGTCAACCTCAAGACCTACCCCGTGCGGGTGGATGCGGGGCGGGTGCTGCTCGCCGTCACGGCCGAAGGATGAACGCCCCCCTGATCATCGTCGGCGCCGGCCATGCTGGTGGCCGTGCGGCACTGACCCTGCGTGAAGAAGGCTACAGCGGGCGCCTGATCCTGATCGGCGATGAAGCGCATCTGCCCTACGAACGGCCACCGTTGTCCAAGGGCTTGCTGCAAGGTTCGAGCGACCTGGCGCAATGCAGCCTGTGCGACAGCCAGCAGTTGGCGGTGCTCGGGGTCGAGCATATCGCCGCCAACCCGGTCAGCCGCCTGGAGCCCCAGCACCACCGGCTGCAATTGGCCGATGGCCAATGGTTGACCTATGCCGGCCTGCTGCTGGCCACCGGAGGCCGGGCGCGACGCTTACCCCAGGAGCAGGCCAACGTGTTTTACCTGCGCACCCATGACGACGCGTTGGTCTTGCGCAATGAATTAAAGCCTGGCGCCAGGCTGGTGGTGGTCGGCGGTGGTTTTATCGGCTTGGAGGTGGCGGCGACCGCACGGGGCCTGGGCTGCGAGGTGACGCTACTGGAAGCCGGGCCACGGCTGGCAGGGCGGGTTTTGCCGTCGGTGATCAGTGACGCGTTGCTGGCCTTGCACCGTGAGCAGGGTGTGGATGTGCGTTTGAACGTCGCGCTGGAGTGCATCCACGCCGACGCCGTGCAACTGGTCGACGGGCAACGGCTGCCCTGCGACCTAGTGGTGGTCGGCATTGGCATGCAGCCTAACATCGAGTTGGCCGCGGCGGCGGGCTTGGAAGTCGGGCAGGGCATTCGTGTCGACGCGCAGTTGCGCACCAGTGCGGCGGATATCTACGCGGCGGGGGATGTGTGCGAGTTTCGCCTGGCGGGCCTTTATCAGCGCCAGGAAACCTGGCGCAACGCCGAAGCCCAGGGCCGTCTCGCGGCGTTGAACCTGCTAGGGCAGGAGTTGGCGTTCGAGACGATCCCGGGTTTCTGGTCCGATCAATACGCGTGGGGCTTGCACACCGTCGGGGTGATGACGGCGCTGATGGTTCGCCGGGAATTGCCAGACGGCGGCCAGCTGCTGTTCTACCTGGACGGCCATCACCGTTTGCAGGGCGCCTGCAGTTGGGCCTTGGGTAACCGCGCAGCCAAGGACATCAAGCTGTGCGAGCACTTGATTACTGCCCGAATCCCGCTCAACCCGGCCAGCCTGGCCGACCCTGAGGTATCCCTGAAGCTGTTATTGCGAGGCTGACCATGCACCAGTTGTTAGTATTCCAATCGATGTGGGCCATGCAAACCGAGCCCGGCAGCCTCGAAGCGCAACTGGACCGCATCGCCGCCGCCGGTTATGACGGCATCACCGACCATTACTGGGCACCTGCATCGGTGCAGCGCCTGCACGCGGCGGCCACGGCCAGGGGCTTGCAGATTGAAGGGCAACTGTTCCCGCAATCGGTGGAAGATCTAGCCAGGGCATTGGAGGTGATCAGCCGTCACGGCTGTCACCACCTCACCTTGCAAGCCGACGTGCGCCCGCGTACCCAGGCCGAGGCGGCCAGGCTGATCGACGGCTGGCAACGCCTGGCCGAACAGGTGGACTTCCCGATCCTGCTGGAAACCCACCGTTACCGGCTCACCAACGACCTATTGTTCACCCTCGACCTGCTGGCACAGATGCCCGATCTGAAACTGCTCGCAGACCTTTCCCACTACGTGGTTGGCCGCGAGTTGCCCGAGCCCGGCAGTGTGGAAGACGACGAACAGATACGCACCATCCTGCGTCACAGCTGGGGCTTTCATGGCCGCATTGCTAGCAGCGAACAGGTGCAGGTTTGTCTGGATTTTCCCCAGCACCAACAGTGGGTCGAGCGGTTTACCGGCTGGTGGCGCTACGGGATCGAACACTGGCTGGGCCGCGCTGACAGTCCGCAGAGCTTGTCCTTCACTTGCGAGTTGGGCCCGCCACCCTATGCGATTACCGACGCACAGGGCCGCGAACTCACCGATCGCTGGGCCGAGGCGCTCAAGCTCAAAGCCCTGATTCGCCTGGTGTGGGCCAGTTGCCATCGATGATCTGCTAATCTGCGCGGGTTCACCGCCCTCAGCCTGTGGAATGCCCATGAAAACCTGCCCCGTCCGTCCCCCGCTCGAACCACAATCGGTGTGCCACCCGATCACCAGCAGCGCGATCTTCATGGTCGCCACCCTGGCGCCCGATGCGGTTGAAAACGTGCGGGCCTGGTGCGCCGACATCGCAGGCCTGGTGCGCTCGGTAGGCAAGCGCGTGCCCTCGGGCAACCTGACTTGCGTTTGCGGGTTTGGCTCGGATGCCTGGGACCGCCTGTTCGGCGCGCCGCGCCCGGCGGCCTTGCATCCGTTTCGCGAGTTCGGTGTGCAAGGGCGCAAGGCAGTGTCGACCCCCGGCGACATCCTGCTGCACATCCGTGCCGAGCAGATGGACCTGTGTTTCGAGCTGGCGACCCAGCTGATGGCGGCCCTGGGTGATAGCGTGAAGGTGGTCGATGAGGTCCAGGGCTTTCGCTACTTCGATATGCGCAGCATCATCGGTTTCGTCGACGGCACCGAGAACCCGGTGGGGCGCAAGGCCGAGGCGTTTACCCTGGTGGGCGATGAAGACCCTGAGTTCGAAGGCGGCAGCTATGTGCTGGTGCAGAAATACCTGCACAACATGACCGCGTGGAATGGCTTGACGGTGGAGGCTCAAGAGAAGGTGATCGGGCGCACCAAATTATCGGACATCGAACTGGACGAAGACGCCAAGCCGAGCAACTCCCACAGCGCCCTGACAGTGATCACTGACCAGGACGGTGAAGAAGTGAAGATCCTGCGCGACAACATGCCCTTCGGCCGCCCAGGCGCGGGCGAATTCGGCACTTATTTCATCGGCTACGCACGCTCGCCTCAGCCTCTGGAACAGATGCTGGAAAACATGTTCGTCGGCCGCCCGGCCGGCAATTACGACCGCTTGCTCGACTTCAGCACGGCGGTGACCGGCGGCCTGTTCTTCGTGCCCTCGGCCGACTTGCTCGAAGCACTGGCCGACCGCCAATAACCTGTAGGAGCGAGCTTGCTCGCGAAAAAACCAAGGCCACCGCGAACATACAGAATGCCCGCGTTATCGTTGACGTTTTTCGCGAGCAAGCTCGCTCCTACAAGCGTCAGGTAAGCAGGCCGGTGCTGACGGCCACGATCAAAAACACCCCCAGCAGCGCACGGTAGATCACGAACGGCCAGGTGGAGAACCGTTCCAGAAACTTCATCAGGCCCCAGATCGCGAAGAACGCCGAGACGCTGGCCACCACCAGCCCGAACATCAAATGGGGCCAGGCGTGGGCGGGCAGGTCGGCGTGCAGCAATACCCACAGCTCTTTCAAACCGGCCAGGGCGATGGCCGGCAGGCCCAGCAGGAAGGAAAACCGCGCCGCTTCTTCGCGTTTGAAATTCAGGAACAGCGCCGCGGTCAACGTGGAGCCCGAACGCGATACGCCCGGTATCAACGCGCCAATCTGCGCAACTCCCACAATCAAGGCATCGCGCAGGCGCATTTGGCTCACGTCGCGTGTATGCCGGGCACGCAGTTCGGCCACTGCCAGCAGCACCGCCATCACCACGCAGGAAATGCCGATCACCATCAGCCCGCGCAAGGGTGAGTTGCAGGCATTCAAGGTCGACGACAACGCCAGCCCGGCAATGCCAATCGGTACGGTTGCCAGCACAATCGCCACGGCGAGCTTGAACCAGCGGTCGTTGTAGTCGCCCCGGCGCACCGCACTGATGCTGCCGGTGGTGACCTGACGCACATCGCGCCAGAAATAGCTGACTACCGCCGCCAGCGCCGCCAATTGCATGGCCGCGGAAAACGCCGAGCCGGGGTCTTGCCAGCCGAGCAGGGCGGGCACAACGCGCATATGGGCGGTGGACGACACCGGCAGCAATTCAGTAATGCCCTGGATCACCCCAAGGATGAAGATTTGCAGGTAATCCAGGGAGGCAAAGCCCAGATCCAGGCCGGCGGTACAGACGTTGGTCAAAATACGTGTCCTTGAGCAATAGGGGGAAACCGGCGAAGTTTATTCTAAATGTTTCAGGATTTCGGCCAGGGCAACCGCTATTTGCAATCGGTTCAGCTAATAGAAAGGATTCGGCAGGCCATTGGCGTGGGCAGCACTTTTGTGAACAATGGCGCCCTGCGTTTTTCCACCGAGAGCCCCATGCCTGAAACCACCGTCGAATTGATCCAGACCGGCCCTGAAGAAGCTGAACTGATCCGCAATCTTTACCAGTACTACGCCTATGAGTCTTCGGACTGGGAACAGGAAGATGTCGAGGCCGATGGGCGTTACTACATCCATGACGAACACCTGGCCCGCTACTGGAGCGACCCGCAATGGAGCGCCAACCTGTTGCTGGTAGACGGCTATATCGCCGGTTTCCTGTTGATCGAAAGCAGCGAACTGCCGGGCATCGACGCCCTGGAACTGGCTGACCTGTTCATCCTCAAGCGCTACCGCCGCAAAGGCATCGGCCGTGCCATTGCCAGCCAGGTGCTGTGCAGCGGCGCGGCCAATTGGTTGGTGCGTTTCTATGATCAGGACGAGGTGTCCCAGGCGTTCTGGCGCACCGTGCTGGATAACTTGCCGCGTCCGGTGCAGATGATTGAACTGGAGGATGATCCGCAGTTGGTGAGTTACCTGATTACCCGGGCTTCGTTGCATTGAGGGGCTGGGGCTTTCTCTCGATGAGCATCGATATCCTGCGGTAACCACGATGCGAAGCGAGCCGCTCTTGATCTTGCTCTTGATCTGCTTTTGATCTTGATCTTAAGCGCCCCGTCAAACCACGCTGGCCGAACGCAGGCTTGAATTCGTGGGTAACCCGGCAGGACGCCGGGTTAGCCGCCCCGCGCCATGGATGGCGCGTGGCGGCGGCCCACGGATTCAAGCCTGTGTTCGGGCACACCGAGCCTAGGCGAGGTGCCGAGTGGTGGGGCAAGAGCCCTTTTGGTTACTTTTGGGGCTCTTTTCCAAAAGTGACCCGCTGTAAAAGCGGAACCATAAGCAGCCGTTACCCAAATAACGGATATGTACACGGTCTGATCCAAGATTCTGGTCGGCTGTCAGGCCGCCTTCGCGAGCAAGCCCGCTCCCACAGTTTGATCGCGGGGTGTCAGGTAGGTAAGTGTCGGCTGGTAGGCCGCCATCGCAGGCAAGCCAGCTCCCACATTTGGATCATGGCACTTCAGGTAGATAGGAGTCGGCTGTCAGGCCGTCACGGGCCTAGCCCGGGTTGAACAGCACCTGCTGCATCGCCTGGGGCGGCTGCCCGAAGGCCCTGAGGAACGCCTGGCGCATGCGCTCGCGATCACCAAACCCGGTTTCGCGCGCCACCACTTCCACCGGGTGCCGGCTGGTTTCCATCATTGCCCGCGCAGCTTCCACCCGCAGGGCCTCAATGGCCTTGGCCGGGGTCTGCCCGGTTTCTTCGCGAAACACCCGGCTGAACTGGCGTGGGCTGAGCCGGGCGACGTCGGCCAGTGCGTCCACCGACAAATCATGGGTGAGGTTTTCACGGGCATAGGCCAGGGCCAGCTGCACGCGGTCGGACTTGGGGTCCAGCTCCAACAAGGCGGACAGTTGCGACTGCTCGCTGCCACGGCGCTGGGCAATCACCAGTTTGCGTGCGATGCGACGGGCCAGGTCGCTGCCCAGGTCGTCCTCCACCATCGCCAGCGCCAGGTCGACCCCGGCACTCATGCCCGCACCGGTCCACACCTGGCCGTCGACAATGAACAACTTATCTTCTTCCAGGCGAATATCCGGGTAACGCTTGCGAAACGCGGGTGCGTGGATCCAGTGGGTGGTGGTGCGCTTGCCAGCCAGCAGGCCAGCCTCGGCCAGCACAAAGATACCCATGCATAACGACGCCACCCGGCGCGACTGCGCGGACGCGGCCTTGACCAGTTCCAGCAGGTTGGCTTCCGGCAGGCGAAACTCCAGGTAGCCGCTGACAATCAAGGTGTCATAGCCCTCTGGGCGCAGCGCGCTGGTGTTCACCGAAAAGCCCTGGGAGGTCATCACGGCGCCGCCGCTTTCCGACACCAGGTGAAACTCATAGGCCGGCTCGCCGCGCAGCAGGTTGGCACACTCGAACACCGAGCCCAGGCTGAGGCTCAACGACTGGAAATTCGGGTAAACCATCAGCGCAACGCTGTGCATTGCATCTCTCCAAGGGGCAGGGGAGAGGCGATTGTCGGCGTGTGCCGGGCAAACGGCAACCGACTTTCGTGCGTGTCCGGAATCCTTGCGGATATGACATTGTGAGCCAATGCCGCGCTGCCTAACATGAGCCCAACGCACTAGACGACTGGTCTAATCGCAGAGGGGCAAGCATGAGCAACGCAAGCAGCAGTGCGCGGCAAGCGATTCTTGAACGGGCGCAATCCATTGTCGGGGCCAAGGGGTTTTCGGCGGTGGGCTTGAACGAGATCCTTCAAGCGGCGCAAGTGCCCAAGGGCTCGTTTTATCACTACTTCAACTCCAAAGATGCCTTTGGCGTGGTGTTACTCGATACCTATTTCGACCACTACGTCGAGGGCATGCAGCAGCTGTTCGATCAGCCGGGATTGACCCACCACGCCAAGCTGATGCGTTATTGGCAAGGCTGGATCGACAACCACACCGGCTGCACCGACGCCGGCAAATGCCTGGCCGTGAAGCTTGGGGCGGAGGTCTCCGATCTGTCAGAACCCATGCGGCTGGCGCTGCAACGCGGTACTTCGCGCACCATCGACTTGCTTGCCGTGGCCCTTCAACGCGGCGTCGAAGACGGCTCGCTCAGGTTCGAGCAGGCCCCCGAAAGCCTGGCCAGGCGTTTGTATGCGCTATGGTTGGGAACCAGCGTCATGGGCAAGATCACCCGTACCACCGCGCCGTTCACCGAGGCGCTGCTGCTGACCCAACAGTTGTTGGGCAGCCCTGAAAACCCTGTTATTCACATCGATCGAGGCACTGGAAAATGAAAGTATTAATGGTACTGACCTCTCACGACCAGCTTGGCGATACCGGGCGCAAGACCGGCTTCTGGCTCGAAGAATTCGCCGCACCTTATTACGCGTTCAAGGACGCTGGCGCCGAAGTGGTGCTGGCTTCTCCGGCCGGCGGCCAGCCGCCGTTGGACCCCAAGAGCGATGAACCGGATGCGCAAACCGAGCAGACCGAGCGCTTCGGCAAAGACCCGGCTGCGCAGCAAGCCCTGGCGACCACCGTGAAGCTGGACTCGGTCAATGCCGCCGACTTCGACACCGTGTTCTACCCAGGCGGCCACGGTCCGCTGTGGGACCTGGCGGAGTCGCCGGTGTCCATCGCGCTGATCGAAGCTTTCGAGCGGGCCGGCAAGCCCGTTGGCTTTGTGTGCCATGCACCGGGTGCCTTGCGTCACGTCAAGGCAGTTAACGGTGAGCCGTTGATCAAGGGCCGCCGCGTCACCGGGTTCTCCAATTCGGAAGAGGCCGCTGTGCAGTTGACCGAGGTCGTGCCGTTCCTGATTGAAGATGAATTCCGTAAATTGGGCGGCCTGTATGAGAAGGGCGCCGACTGGCAATCCTTCGTCATTGTCGACGGTTTGCTGGTGACTGGGCAAAACCCAGGCAGCTCCAGCGAAGTGGCCAAGGCCCTGCTGACACTCTGCGCTTAAATTAATCAACCGATCTACGCGGTGGCGACTCCCAGGAGTCGCCACGGTTTTCGTTCGTCCTGAATTTGGAATATCGCCGTGCCTGACTGCATCTTGAACACCCCGATCAAGCTGGGGCATCACCGCTTGAACAACCGTGTGGTACTGCCACCGCTGACCCGCCAGCGCAGCGCCCAGCCGGGTAATATCGCCACCGGCCTGATGGCCGAGTATTACCGTCAGCGGGCCAGTGCCGGGTTCATGGTCAGCGAGGGTACGCAGATCGAACCTCGGGGCCAGGGCTACGCCTGGACGCCCGGCATTCATACACCGGCGCAAATCGAGGGTTGGCGCAAAGTCACTGCAGCGGTGCATGCCGAGGGTGGTGTAATCTTCGCCCAGCTATGGCACGTGGGGCGGGTGTCCCATAACGCGCTGCAACCTGACGGTGGAGCCCCGGTGGGCCCGTCTGCGCTGCCGGCGTTGCAAGCCAAAGCCTTCATTGAAACCGGGCCGGGTAGGGGGGAACTGGTGCAGCCACCCGTCCCGCGTGCCTTGACCACGCTGGAAATCGAAGAGCTGGTCGGGCACTACGCCCAGGCTGCGCGCAATGCCCTGGACGCCGGGTTCGACGGCGTGGAAATTCACGCGGCCAACGGCTACCTCGTTAACCAGTTCATCTCGGCCCATTCCAACCTCCGTGAGGATGAGTACGGCGGCTCGCTGGACAATCGCCTGCGCTTGCTGCGCGAGATTGTCGAAGCGGTGTGCAAAGTGGTGGGGCCGGAACGCCTGGGCGTGCGCTTTTCGCCGCTGTTCAGTGGCACCGATCAGGACCGGGTCTACATCGGCCTGGTGGAAGAAGACCCGCACCTTACCTATATCGAAGCGATCAAAGTGCTGGAAGCGTCGGGCCTCGCCTATGTGTCCATTGCCGAGGCCGACTGGGACAACGCCCCCGACCTGCCCGACACATTTCGCCAGGCCGTGCGCGCCACCTTCAGCGGCAGGATCATCTACGCCGGGCGCTACACCGCCGAGCGCGGCACACGGCTGGTAGAGGCCGGGTTGGCGGACTTGATCGCCTTTGGACGGCCCTTCATTGCCAACCCGGACTTGCCCCAGCGGCTGTTCAATGGCTGGCCGTTGAATGCGTTGAAGGCCGAAGGCTTGTATGGCGGGACACAGGCGGGGTATGTGGATTATCCGGTGTATGCCCAACAGCCGTGATAGCCCATGATGGCCTGTGTTTTATCCAGGGTGGGAGGAGGCTTGCCCTAACGCCGGTCAGTTAAACGAACGCTATGCTCGAAGTAATGAAGATCAAATGTGGGAGCTGGCTTGCCTGCGAAAGCGGTCGTGCAGTAACAGATACAGTGACTGACACACCACCTTCGCGGGCAAGTCGAATCGCCTCACTCCACCCGCAACACAATCTTGCCGATATGATCCCCACCTTCCATCCGCGCATGGGCCTGGGCGGCGTCGGTGTAGGCGTAGACCTGGTCGATAATCGGCAGGCAGCGCCCGGCACTGAGTACCGGCCACACGTGTTCGCGCAGTTGCTGGGCAATCTCGGCCTTTTCTTCCCGCGTGCGGGCCCGCAGCAGCGAGCCGGTGATCACCGCGCGTTTGCCGAGGATGGTCAGCAGGTCAACGTCGTTGGCCTTGGCGCCACCGAGGAAACCGAGGATCACCAGGTGGCCGTCCATGCCCAGGGCCTTGAGGTTATTGTTCAGGTACGAGGCGCCCATGATGTCGAGGATCACGTTGACGCCTTTGCCATCGGTCTGTTTGGCGATGACCTCGGCAAATGCCTGTTCGCGGTAGTTGATCGGCTCGGCACCGAGCTTGGCAATCGCCGCGCATTTGTCGGCGCTGCCCGCCGTGGCGAATGCCTGGATGCCGAACTCCTGGCAAAGCATCAACGCGGTGGTGCCGATGCCGCTGGTGCCGCCGTGGATCAAGGCGCGCTGGCCTTTGCGGGCACCGCCGAGACCGAACAGGTTGGCCCAGACCGTAAAGAACGTTTCCGGCACGGCAGCGGCCTGAATCCAGTCCATGCCTGCGGGGATCGGCAGCGCCTGGCTGGCCGGCACCGCGCAATACTGCGCATAGCCGCCGCCATTGGTCAGGGCGCAAACCTTGTCGCCCAGGCTGTATTCGTTCACGCCAGTGCCCAGCGCCACCACTTCACCGGCCACTTCCAACCCCGGAATCGGGCTCATGCCGGGCTTCATCGGGTATTTACCCGCGCGCTGCAAGGCGTCTGGGCGGTTGACCCCGGCGGCGTGCACGCGAATCAGAATCTCGCCCGGCCCGGCCACTGGCACGTCGGCGCTGCGCGGCTGCAAGACCTCGGGCCCGCCAGGGGTGGTGATTTCGATCAGGTTCATTTCTTGTGGAAGCGTCATGGAAAAGTTCCTGTAGCGATGAGCGTATGGGTTGGGACCGTAGCGCGGGGTCGGCAGTTCAGCAAGATCATGCCGGGTTCTTCGGGCAATGCAAACGCAGGCTTTCAGCACAAGCCTGCAAGTGCGTCGGCGTGGCTTCGGACACACTGGCTGCCGCTCATTTTTGACGGACACAGGTGGCGTATGAACGAAGCGAGAAATCAGGATATCGGGTTGTTGTTCCTGCGGGTCAGCGGGGCGTTGTTCCTGCTGTGGGTGCATGGGTTGCCCAAGTTGCTCCACTACAGCGAGCAATTGAAGCTGATCGAGGACCCGTTTCACTTGGGCGCCCATGTCACGTTGCTGCTGGCGATCTTTGCCGAGGTGCTGTGCCCGCTGCTGATCGTCGCGGGCGTGCTGGTGCGCCTGGCGTGCCTGCCGATCCTGGCGGTGCTGGTCATCGCGTTGCTGGTGGTGCACCCGGAGTGGACGCTGTTCGAAGGGCAGTTCGGCTGGCTGCTGTTGATCATCTTTACCAGCGTGCTGATCGCAGGGCCGGGGCGGCTGGTGCTGAGCCAGCGCTTTGCCTGAACAAAAAAGGCCGGGCTCGCCCGGCCTTCTGCCTTCTGTAGGAGCGAGCTTGCTCGCGAAAAACGCATAGGCGCCGCGTTCATTCAGCAAGCACGCGTTATCGTTGACGTTCTTCGCGAGCAAGCTCGCTCCTACAGGGGCATCAAGATGTCAACGGTTCAGGAATCCCAACAGGTCTTCATTGAGCTGTTGAGCGTGGGTCACGGCAAACCCGTGAGGTGCATCCTTGTACACCTTCAGTTGCGCGCCCTTGATCATTTCAGCAGCCACCTTGCCGGTGGTTTCGAACGGCACGATCTGGTCGCCGTCGCCATGGATCACCAGGGTCGGCACGTCGATTTTGGCCATGTCCGCGCGGAAGTCGGTTTGCGAAAACGCGGTGACGCAATCCACGGTGGATTTGAGCGACGCGAGCATGGCGATCTGCAGGGTTTGGCTGAGCACACCCTCCGAAACGTGCTGGCCTTTATTGAGACCGAAGAACGGCGTGTTGAAGTCGCTGATGAACTGCGCACGATCCTTCAACAGGCCGGCCTTGATGCCATCGAACACCTCGCCTGGCACGCCTTGGGGGTAGTCGGCTTGCTGGCCGAAGATCGGCGTGACCGCGCCCAACAACACCAGGCCGGCGACACGGGCACTGCCGTGGCGGGCGATGTAGCGCGCCACGTCACCGCCACCCATGGAGAAGCCCACCAGGGTCACGTCCTGTAGGTCAAGGTGTTCGATCAACTGGGCGATATCGTCAGCGAAGGTGTCGTAGTCGTTACCGGTCCATGGCTGGTCCGAGCGGCCAAAACCACGACGGTCAAAGGCAATGGTGCGAAAGCCGCGGCTGCTCAGGTATTCCATCTGGTATTCCCACATGTCCGCATCCAGCGGCCAGCCGTGGCTGAACAGCACGGGCTTACCGCTGCCCCAGTCCTTGAAGTAGATCTGGGTACCGTCTTTGGCAACGAATGTGCTCATCTGAAACTCCTTGCAGGGCTGAAAAAGGGCGGTGAAAAAACCGCATCACTATTGCCGTAAACCTGAGCCCAGGCTTGTATGGGTGTGCTTGTCTCACCAACTGAACTTGAGCTCCATGTCCAGGTAATTGCTGTCGTGCCCACCGGCATCGCGCAGGGTCTGGCCGATCGCGTAGTGCACGGCCTCGACCGCACCGCTGAGGTTGGGCGTAAAGGCGTAGTCGGTGCGCAGTTGGCCGTAGGCGCCGGTCCAGCGCTCACCTTGGCCCGCCGTGCCAGCCACGGGCAGGTTGGGCTGGGTGTAGACGGCGTCTGCGGTGGTCTGCCGCCACAGCAGGCCGACAGCGGTTTGCACGCTGAGCTTGGCGAGGGGCTTGACGGTAATCGACGGCTTGACGTGGATCAGGTTGCTGTAGCCGGTATAGCCCGCCAGGGAAAAGTAATAGCCATTGGGGAACAGCGGGTTGAAGGTGCCGACCCGGCCGTCACCGGCCTGGCAGTCACCGGAAGCGATATCCAGTTGCAGGCCGATACGCGGCTTCCAGGCCAGCGTGTCAAAGGTGTAGCCGGTGCGGCTGCCACCGGCCCAGGCGCGAATCGTCTTGCTGCCCACCGAGCCGCGTTGCAGCATGGCTTCGACGTCCCAGTCGAAACCCTGGGCTGCGCCACCGAGGCGGGCGTCCAGCAACTGGCGCGTCTCTTCGCCATCGGCGTCCAGGTAATGGGCGGCACTGCGCTCGTACACGCCGTAATAGGCCGACAGCTCATTGGTGCCGCCCACCAGTCGCTCGACCCGTAGCATGTGGAAGCGCGCGTCGCTGTTGGACTTATCGTCGAAATGCCGGCCATCCTGGTACTGCACCGGTTGGCTGGCGATCCCGATGAAGCGCCATTGCGGCGTTTCCCAGTCCGCCCACAACGCATCGAAGGACTGCCGCACATTCGGGCCGTCCCGTGACGAGATGAAACGCTGCAAGTCGAAGGCGAAATCCTGGCGGCCAGCCCGTGCCTTGAAGGTGCCAGCGCTGAAGGTCTTCACGTATTCGGCAAAGGCCAGGCGCAGGTCGACGCGGTTCTGGTCGGCACCGCCAATGGTGGTCTTGTCATAGGCCCGCACATCTTCCAACTGGGTGAACAGCCGCCAGTGTTCGTTCAGGTGCAAGTCGGCGTGCACCTGAAAGCGCTGGATCAGGTAGCGGTCACGCGGTACATCCCGCACGCCGAACCCGCTGGCGTCGTTCATCTCGAAACGTTCACGCAAGGTTGCGCCCAACGACAAGTAGGTGAACGGGTTGGCGGCGGACAGTGGGATGTACTTGAGGTTGTCCAGCGGTTGCGTGCGCAATGCCGGGTCCTTGAGCACAGACCAGTCTTCCTGCCAGCGGTTGGCCTTGATCGCCGGGCGTACCAGCTGGTCGTCGGCCTGCACGCTGCCAGCAAGCAACGGCCACAGCACAGCCAGGCTCCAGCCTGCGTGACGAATCATTTTGCCGCGCTGAGTTGGTGGATTTCTGCGACATAACCGCCCGGGAACTCCACCAACGCACTGCGCCGACCTTTGCTGTCGAACGCCGGCACCAGCACTGTGGCGCCAGAGCCAGTGGCCTTGCCCAGGGTGGCGGCGAGGTCGTTGACCTGGTAACCGGTGGTGTCGTGGCCGAACGGGTAGGGCAGTTGGCCGTTGGTGACCAGCACCGCCATGCGCCCGAACGGCGATTCGATCTCGACGCGGCGGTAGTGGCCGCCGGCCTGGCCGACATCAACCCCAGGGGCGTGCTTGTCGTCGCTCACTACCTTGCCGTGGGAGAAACCCAGGAATGCCTTGATAAACCGCTCGGCGCTGTCGTTGGACACATACACACGGTTTTCCGGCACGGTGTCGAAGGCGGCGTAATCCGGGGTCTTGGTGTGCCAGTAGAGCTGCATGTTCACACCGCCCGGCCATTGCACCACGGCATCACGGCCGATGGGGTCGGGGAAATCGCTGACGATTACGTCGGCGCCATTTTCACGCGCGGCCTTGAGGGCCACGTCCATGTCCTTGACCAGATAGCCGTTGCGTTCCTGGCCGAACGGGTGAGGCACGGGGGTGGTAAAGCCGAACAACGACACGGTGCCCGCCGGGGTCTGGAGCAATTGCGAGGTGGTGCTGCTCGGCACCGGCAGCACGTTGACCACGACCTGGGGCGTGCTTTTGCCGCCGAAGGTGGCGAGGAAACTCTGGGCAAAACGGTCCACATCGGCCGGTGCCACATACACATGGCTGGTGTCGTACTGCGGCGCCACGGCCACGTTCGGGGTGGCGGCAAACGCGTTGCTCATCATCGCACTTGCCAGCAGCGTCAATGCCAGCGATACCTTGGTTGCTGTGTTACCCATGCCCGTTCTCCAGCGCTTCTGAGGGTTCGAAAGCCGTGAGGTTAGGGGGGCAGGGCGGTGGGGAATTGTATGGACGTGCTCGGTTGAACGTTTCAGCTAAGCGGCCCAGAAAGCCGACGCCTGTCTACCTGACGCCCCTCAATCCAAATATGGAAGCTGGCTTGCCTGAGATGACGGCCTGCCAGCCGACGCTTCTCTAGCTGATACCCCACGATCAAACTGTGGGAGCTGGCTTGCCTGCGAAGGCGGCCTGAGAGCCGACCATAATCTTGGATCAGACCGTGTACATATCCATTATTTAGGTCATGGCTGCTTATGGTTCCGCTTTTACAGCGGCTCACTTTTGAAAAGCGCAAAAGTAAGCAAAACGCTCTTGCCCCACCACTCGGCACCTCGCTTAGGCTCGGTGTGCCCTCACTCCGGCTTGAATCCGTGGGCCGCCGTCATGGGCCATCCTTGGCCCAGGACGGCTAACCCGGCGTCCTGCCGGGTTACCCACGAATTCAAGCCTGCGTTCGGCCAGCGTGGTTTAACGGGGCGCCTGAGATCAAGATCAAAAGCAGATCAAGAGCGGCTCGCTTCGCATCGTAGTTACCGGTGGCTGCGGCGAACTGCACAGTTGTGTAGATACCTATGCTGCGATGACGACGTTTCAGTCACTGCATCTATCACTGCACGACCGCTTTCGCAGGCAAGCCAGCTCCCACATTTGATCTTCGTTGCGTTGGGCATTGCGTTCGCTTGACTGTTCGGCATTGGAGCTGCCCACACATTTGGATGGCGGGGCATCGGTTAAACAGCCTTTATCTGTCAGGCCACCATAATGATCTTCGACACCAACTCCACCACCGTCTTGGCCTGCAGTTTCTTCATCAACCGCGCCCGGTGCACCTCAACGGTGCGGTGGGAGATCGCCAGGCACAGGGCAATTTCTTTGGATTTGAACCCGTTGACGATGTGCATGGCGATTTCCCGCTCCCGGGGCGTGAGGTCGCCGGTGCCCTGGTGCATGCGGTCCAGGCGTTCGAAGTGCCAGATCATCAGCTTGAACGGGTCTTTGGGGGTGAGGGTGTAGCCGTGGGACTTGGCCCAGAATACTTCGCCGTTGTGGTGCTGCATGAAGCGTTCATCGGAATAAAAGCCGTTGTCGCTGTCGAGCAGCCAGTCATGGCTGCGCTTGCCGATGGCGTGGTAGTCGGCCTGGGACGGGTAGATCAGCAGAGTCAGCTGGTTGACCAGTGCGTCGCGCGTATAGCCGAACAGCTTCAGGAAAGCGTCGTTGCAGTCCAGTATCACGCGGTCGCTGGTGACGATCTGCGGGGCAGGGGACAGCTTGAACGCCAGGCGTTCGAGGTCGGGAAATTGCTGGGCTAGCGCGGTCATGGGGCATCCTGCCTCGTTGTTCAATGCCCTGGGGCGCTACTTACCCGTGTAAGTAGTTACACGAATTGGCGCACGATCAGGGGTGGGTCATTGTAAGTAAAGTCCGAATCAAGAACAGAAGAAATTGATTATGCCTGCTGATTGCGTCTCCATTGTTGCCGCTGGTCACTCCCGCTTTGGTCGCCTGGAAGGCACGACGCTGGAAGACCTGATCGTCCAGGTTACCCGAGAAGCCCTGAGCGACGCCGAGATTGATGCGTCGCAAATCGATGCGTTGTTCCTCGGCCATTTCAACTCGGGGCTGGTGCCCGACGGGTTTGCCGCTTCATTGCTATTGCAAGCCGACCCCGGGCTGCGCTTCAAACCGGCTACTCGCTGTGAAAACGCCTGTGCGTCCGGCTCGGCAGCGATCCAGGCGGGGGTCAATGCGATCCTCTCCGGCAGCGCTGAGCTGGTGCTGGTGGTGGGCGCCGAGAAGATGACCCACACCAGCACTGCCGCGGTCACCCAAGCCTTGGCCGGGGCCGGCTACCAGAACGACCCGGCCGAAGCCGGCCTGAGTTTCCCCCAGTTGTTCGGCCGCGCCGCCCGCCAATACGCCGAGCGTTACCACTGCCCGCTGGGCTCGATGGCGGCCATCGCTACCAAAAACCACTCCAATGCCATGGCCAACCCGCTGGCGCAGATGCATCGGGAGATGAATTTCGAACACTGCAACAACGTGTCCCAAAGCAACCCGTTCGTGGCTGACTCCCTGCGCCTGACCGATTGCTCACTGATCAGCGATGGCGCAGCCGCGATCATCCTCGCCTCGCCCAAACGTGCGCGGGCGTTCCGTCGCGAGGTGCAAATCCGGGCGATGACCCAGGTCAACGACACCTTGCCCATCGCCCAGCGCGACATTCTGGCCTTTGAGGGCCCGCAACGCGCGATCCATGCAGCGCTGCGCGGGGCGAATGTGACCCTGGCTGACCTGAGCTTCGCCGAAGTGCACGACTGCTTCACCATTGCCGAGTTGCTGATCTATGAAGCCATGGGCCTGGCGCCCAAGGGCGAAGGCCATCGCGTGCTCGACAGCGGGGTGGTGCGCGCCGGCGGGCGCTTGCCGGTGAACCTTTCCGGCGGGCTCAAGGCCAAGGGGCACCCCGTCGGCGCCACGGGGGTGTCCATGCATGCCTTGGCGTTCCGGCAATTGACCGGCGAGCCGATTGGCCTGGCGGTGCCCAACCCGGAGTTCGGCCTGGTGTTCAACATGGGCGGCATGGCGGTGGCCAACTACGCCTCGGTCCTGCAGGCACGCCGGAGCTGAGTCATGAACATTGCCAACTGGCTGCACGACACCCAGCGTCGGGCCCCGCAACGCCCGGCATTGTTCGACGGCAGCGTGCAAGTGGCCGACTACGCCACCTTCGCCGCCCACGTGCGCCAACGCGCCGCGCACCTGGTGGAGCAGCATGGCCTGGTGCCGGGAGACGCGGTGGCGCTGCTGATGAAAAACAGCTGCGACTACCTGGAACTGCTCTACGCCATCTGGTGGATGGGCGGGGTGGCGGTGCCGATCAACGCCAAGCTGCACCCCAGCGAAGCGGCGTGGATTGCCGATAATGCCGAGGCGCGGTTGATCTTTACCGACGGCGGCCAGGTGTTTTCATCGCGGGATTTGCCCGCGCATTGCACGGAATTGGACGGCCACCCGCTGCCGCCCAGCCATGGTTGGCCCAGCCTGGAACAGCCGGTGCCCCGCCAGGATCACGACCTCGCCTGGCTGTTCTATACCTCTGGCACCACCGGGCGCTCCAAGGGCGTGATGCTGTCGCACGGCAACCTGATCGCCATGTCGCTGTGCTACGCCACGGATGTCGATCAAGTGAGCGCCGACGATGCGGCGCTGTATGCCGCGCCCATGTCCCACGGCGCCGGCCTGTACAACTTCATCCATGTGCGCTGCGGCGCCCGCCATATGGTGCCGGCCTCCCATGGCTTCGATGCCGCCGAGCTGTTCGGGCTGGCCGAGCACATGGGCCAGGTGTCGCTGTTTGCTGCGCCGACCATGGTCAAGCGCATGGTCGAACAGGCCCGGCGCCAGGATTATCACGGCGCCGGCATCAAGACCATCGTCTACGGCGGCGGCCCCATGTACCTCGCCGACCTGCGCGAAGCAGTCGACACCTTCGGCCCGCGCCTGGTGCAGATCTACGGCCAGGGCGAGAGCCCGATGACCATCAGCGTCTTGCCCCGCGCCTTGATCGCCGAGCGCCAGCGCCCCGACTGGGCCACCCTGGCCGCCTCGGTGGGCCACGCGCAAGCCTGTGTCGAGATCCGCATTCTCGATGCCGAGCACCAGCCACTGCCCACCGGCGAGCGCGGTGAAATCGCGGTGCGTGGCGCCACGGTGATGCAGGGCTACTGGCGCAACCCGCAGGCCACGCGCCAGACGCTGGTGGACGGTTGGCTGCTGACCGGCGACATCGGCTACCTCGACCCGGCCGGCTACCTGACCCTGACGGATCGCTCCAAGGACGTGATCATCAGTGGCGGCAGCAACGTGTACCCCCGTGAAGTCGAGGAAGTGCTGGCCCAGCATCCCGAGGTGTTCGAAGTGTGCGTGGTGGGCGAGCCCGACGCGCAATGGGGGGAGTCGGTGGTGGCCTTCGTGGTGACCCGCAGCGGCCAGCCGCTGGACGAAGGCGAGCTGACGGCGTGGTTCCTGGCGCGCATGGCCTCGTTCAAAAAGCCGAAAAAATATGTGTGGCGCAGCGATTTGCCGAAGAACAGCTACGGCAAGATTCTCAAGACCGACTTGCGGCATTGGCTGCAAACCGCGAGTATCGCCGCGCTTTAACATGGATCGATAATCAGACAAGGAGTCCCCACGATGGGCAATCCGCACAAGACACCGTCCGCAAGCGCCGCCGTGCGTTTCTGGGCGCCACCTCCGGCCACTTGATCGAGTGGTACGACTACGGCGTCTATGGCTTTCTCGCGGTCTATATCGGCCAGGCGTTCTTCGTCTCCGATGACCCCACCACCAGCCTGTTGGCCAGCTTTGCCGCGTTTGCGCTGAGCTTTTTTATCCGCCCTCTGGGTGGGCTGTTCTTCGGCCCGCTGGCAGACAAGATCGGCCGGCGCAAAACCCTGATCATGGCGCTGGTGATGATGACCGGCTCCACGGTGATGCTGGGCCTGTTGCCGACCTACGCCAGCCTGGGCATCGCCGCACCGATCCTGTTGATTCTGGTGCGCTGCGTGCAGGGCTTCTCGGCGGGCGGCGAAATCGGTACCGTCACCAGCTTCATCTCTGAATACGCCGGCCCCGGTCGCCGTGGCTTTGCCACCTGCTGGCTGATGGTTACCGCCGTGCTCGGCCTGCTGCTCGGTGGCGCCGTGGCCAACGGCATGACCTGGGTGCTGGGCGCCGAGGTCATGCAGGAATGGGCCTGGCGCGTACCGTTCCTGATCGCCGCGCCCCTGGGCTTTATTTCCATGTACATTCGCCTCAAGCTCGAAGACAGCCCCGAGTTCCTCGCCCTGCAACGCGCCGGGCAAACTTCGCGGGCGCCGCTGCGTGAGGTCTGGCAGTGGAAGCGGGCGATTGCCCTGGTGTTCTTTATCATCACCTTGCACAGCTCGATCTTTTACCTGGTGCTGACCTTCGCCTCGACCTACATGGCCAAGATCCTCAAGTTCGACAGCGGCACCACCTTGCTCTATGTGTTCGTCGCCAGCTTCTCGGCGGCTTTCGTGATGCCGTTTGGCGGGGCCTTTACCGATAAATACGGGCGCAAGCCGTTCCTGATGGTGATCGGCACGCTGGCGACCCTGGCGATGTTCTGGCTGTTCAAATCCGCCCCGACCGCCACCCCGGCGACCTTCTTCGCGCCGTTGATGGCGGTGGCGATTCTGTTCGGGCTGTACGCGTCGTCAACCTATGCGTTGATGAGTGAGCTGTTGCCGACGCGGATTCGCTCCACTGGGATTGCCGTGGCGTATAACGTGCCCGTCGCGGTGTTTGGCGGCAGTGCGCCGTTGATTTCCACTTGGTTGATCAAGGTGACAGGCGACATTACTTCGCCGTGGTATTTCTATGTAGCGACCGGGGTGGTGTCGTTGGTAGCGCTGGTGCTGTTGCGCAAGGAGGACTTCGTGGTCGGTGCCACGCCTAGGGTGGCGTCTGCGAAAACGGCGCTGGCCTGACGCCGTGTTTGCATCTTGGTAATCAAACGGCAGGGTTGTGTTGGCAAACCTGCCGCAACAGGCTACCGGGTTGAATTGGCTGGCAACACGTGGGCCGCGTGCAGGGCAGGGTAGGAGTAATGTGGCCGGTAATCGACAAGTTCTTGAACCATCTCAGGCTCTTTCTGGGTGCCAATATTGAATCGCAGCAGCGTTCCTGATGTCTTTTCCACCGTATTAAGGTGGTTGTTCTTGGCAAAATCCAACCTCACTTTCGAATCAGCGAGCAACTTTATGTCGCGTGGAGAAAGCGTGGGGTATTTCGCTTTGAATTCCCGATAGTACGTTTTGAACAGGCCTATTGGGTCTTTGCCCAAAAAATAATCCATGTGCACAGGACCTGCGAATGACTTGGTGGGTATGTTGGTCAGGTTGGAGATTTCATCACCCAGCGAGTTCGGGCCGTTTGCGCCGGAATAGCAGACGCGAAGCACAATGTTTTTATATTTGCTGAAGTCAATTTTTTCCGCACGAAGTTTATTGACGATGTCTTGCGCCGAATAGAACTTGCCGTTTGCGCCTACGACTTTCGCGGGCTCTCCGGTGGCCGGTTCAGTCCCATGTCCGAATATATTGAGTCGTGGGGCGCCTTTGTAAATATCCTCGAAGGTTTGTATGTCGCCATCGATGGCCTTGAAACCCCTCCATGGACCGCCCAACCGAATCACTTCACGTAATGCTGACTCAGGCGAAGGCGCCGCCGGTAAATCACCTACGCGTGTTTCCTGCGGTACCGTATGAATGGCCGCGACTCCAGTACGTGAGGAGGTTTGAGTGGGGTGTGCTCTTGCGAGGTGAAGCATTAACATCGCTATGTTGATAAATAAATCTGTTGCGGCTGCTTCTTTGTTTCCTTCCCTGCTCCCGGCAAGCGTCTTGATATCACTTATGATGCTGTCTGCCTGAAACGGCATACCGATTAAAAAGGCACTCTCTGGCATGAACAGAAATGCCGTATTGAGTAATAGGCCTGCCCCTTCTTTAATCCCTTCCCAGCGACTTTCCCCGTTGGATACGGCTTGGTGTTCGGCCAGCGATGTCAGCGCCCTTGAATTTGCTTCATACAAGTAGTTCATCAGTTGCCCGGTTTGCAGCTCGGACGACAGGTCGTGAGTCGCCAGTGTGGGCGGCGCAGGCGTGAACACGGGCGTATATGTCGGCATATGCGGTTCGCGAAAGCCATCGTGCCTGTAGACGGCGCGGGTTGTCTCATCAGGCAGCCAGGCAAGAATGTCTTTTTGTAGCTCCTTCTGTGTCTGGACAGACTCCATTAGCGCCTGGCGCGAAGGAAACTGCAGCAGGGGTGCGCTGGAATTCAACGGGCGATAAAGAATGTGCGGGCCGACTGTGGTGTCTTTGGGTTCGATCAGGAACATGTTTTCGACCACATCGGGCACCGCGCCGGGCAGGCGCATGAGCGCCAACGGGCGCACGGTGATTTCGTTGCCATTGACGAACTTCTTCCCTGGCGTTGGATCCAGTATTGCCTGGAGGTAACGAAAACCCATGGCGTTATCGAAGCCAGCCTCGCCTTTGGCCGTCAGTTCCAGGGCCCTCATTTTCAGTTCAATCGGGACTTGCTCGGCGAACAGCGCTTGGCGGCTGGTTTTTTTTTCAGGATCGTCGAGCAGCTCGCGCCTGACTAATTCGGGGTAGTTCTTGCCGGCATCGATTTGCTGAATCAGCTTACCCAGTTCGCCCTCTTTTCCGAGCTTGGCTAGATGAATGCCCGTCGGTTTGTGACGCACCTCCACCCGACCTTTTGGTAATCCTGAAAGGTTGCGTACAAAGGTTTCGGTGAAGGGCAGGGTGGTGGTTTGGGTTGATCCGAATCCGCTGGCCGGGGCGCCATAGGGAGTGTGAAAGATGACTTCCAGATCCTTGATGTCATAGTGAAAGGGTGGAGGGTTGAGGGCTTTGATCTGTTCCTGGATATAAGTGCTAATGTCCGGAATATCACTGCCAAAGCTCTTGCCCTTGTGCCGGCGCTCGAAGCCCGCCATCTCCAGAAGCAGGTCATGGTAAATAAAGCGATTGGCATCCGAGGCGGTTTTCGACCATTCGGGACGCTTGAGCCCGGACTCTTGGGATGGTCGCGCCACGATCAGCGCGGGATCAGTGTCGGCGTTGGCGTCCCCGTTGTTAATCATGACGTTCGCTTGCAGGTAGAACGCATCAGCGTCGAAGGCTTTCAGGCTGGGCTTGTTGGTGCGGGTCGGTGGTTGCGCCTCGGGGTTTTGCTGTTCCCAGGCCTGCTGGGCAGCATCCAGGGAAGCATAAGGGGTAACCTTTCCGCTGGGTTCGCACATCAGCACTGCGAGGGTGCGATCCCCAGCCTTGCGTTCGATGAACAGGTTAGGGGTTTGAACGTTCGGGCTGTCTGGGTTGGCCGGGTCAGTGCGGACCATGAAGTGAATGGTTGTCTTGGAGTTGTCTGTGGGGTTGAGGTACCCGTGGGGAAACCTTGCTACCGTATCCAGTGTTTCGCGCTGTATGTCATTGAGACCTGGAGATTTTAAACTGGCCAGGCGCAGGTTGCTGTGCAGCAGTTGGCCGAGCATTGACCGCCGACTACCCGCGTAAATCGGGGTGACACTGAGCGCTGTGTCGGCACTCAGCCCAGGGGCCGGCTCATTGAACGGCGGCTCATTCCAATACGTGATCTTTGCCGCTCGAAGCGTTTCGTTCAGCTTGCCGGGCAACTCGCTCATAGCCTTCTGTAGCGCTGACCTATCGATAGGAAGTGCAGTACCCGCAGGTTTGCCGGTACGGGCGATCACGTCCTCGCGCGTATCGACGAATTTGCCAGCGCTGTCGAAAACCGGCGCGGCGCCTCCAGCGACATGGCTGATGATCATTTCCATCAGCGGTGTTTCAATGTGCTCACCTGGATTGTCCGGATCGGGAACGGCGAACGCCAACTGCTCCACGTCGAGGTTCAATGACGCATCGATGGCGTCCTTGAGTAATCCCGATACGACCGATTGCAACCCGGGCTCTGCGTTAAACAGACGGTGGGCGATGTCGCTCACGGGGCTGGCGACGGGCGGCTTGGCGGTGGTTACCGGCGCAGGCGCTTGAACGACAGTAGGTGTTGGAGGGGTTGTGATGCCTGCAAGTGTTTGTAGGGCTGCCTGCTGCAGTTCGCGAATCCCACGCGAGGTGTCAGCAGAAGGGTTGTTTTTTTTCAAGGAGGGGAAGCCATCGCGGATGAGCCCTGCGACTTGTTCGAGCCACTTCTGCTCTGAGCCGGTTTCCCGAGTCACGCCGTAAAAGTCCAGCATCATAGAGAGATCCAGCGCTTGCTGGGTACGAACGGGCCCCTCGTAGACCGAGCCGCTTCTCCCATATTTGCGGGCCGCGCTTGAAATGTCGGGTTCGAGGGCCGCCCATTGGGGGCAAGTCGACGTGCGCAAAACAATCGATTTACGGCTGCCGTCAGGGTTTCGTACGTAGCCTTCCAACTGGCCTGTCGGCAAGTGGATAAACAAGGATGACACCTCGAGATTATGTTCTTTCGCAAACGCCAGGAAAGCGGGGCTGGAGAAGCATTTGCCGAACGCCTCGCGTGTGTGTGCGTAGGTTGAGTCGTCAGGCACATTCAAGAAGGGGAGAAAGGTTAGCGACTGATCATCGATGCGCCTTTGATAGCCGATCCTCGTGAGGATTCTGGCACACTCCCGTGCCACTTCCCGATCAGCCGTCTCGACGCGTTCGGCGGGCGTCGGTGTGCGACTGGAGTCGGCAAGTGTGCCGCTGCGTTCAAAGGTGGCTTGGGTGATCGTCTCCTTCACGCTGCGTTGTGCTTGCCTGGCACGCAAGGTCTGTTGCGAGATGTCCAATGGCAGGGGGCCGTTGGGGATGACCAGAGAGGGGAATGTATCGGCTTGCTGGAGTGCCGCGATCACGGCCCGCGGATTGCGCGTAAGCTCGGTTCTAGCGATAGCGTAGAAGTCTCCGACCAGGTAACTGGGAGGCGTGTGTTCGCCGGTGTAGCGGAACCAGGTCGTCGACGGGGCGCCCAGCTCTCTGGCCGCTGCGGCGACGTCCGCCGATGCCTGTGACCAGCCAGGGGTGAACTCCGTGAAGCTGTTGGGGGAGCCATTGATCATGCACGTCATGGTTCCCTCTTGAGGGTTCCAGCTGAAATTGGACAGGTCGATGTGATGGGCTTTGGCAAAGGTTGCAAACGGCTCTGCCCTGAGCGCCTGGTTAAAACGTGCCCACGCTTGGCCGAAGCTGGAAAAAGGCGGAACCTGGGTGAGGGTCGGGGCGGTGAGTGACTGTCTGTTGGTTGTGAGCTCCTCAGCGACCAGGCCCATCAATGCCGCGCTGAGCTGCTGTGCCAGCTCGGCATCACTCTTTTCCACCAACGTGCTGACGTGTCCTTGAGTGAGCAGAAATTGAGGCGAACTTGGTGCGCGTCTTGAAACGGGCTCGGATCGACCAGGATTTTCCGGCTGCTGAGCGATGTCATACTTCAGCCTTTCATCCGGGTTGACCGGCCACGCAAAGGTGCCTGTTGGCGTTTGTTGCGAAGATGAGGGTGGAACATGGTTCGTGGCTGCCGGGATCGTCATGGAAGTCTCCGTCTATCGTTATGAAAAGCGCGCCTTCTGTGGCGAATTTTCGTGGCTTTTCTGTACGAAGGTGTTCCGTATCCACTTAATATGAAGGGTTACAGCCGCTGATGCGGGGAGCCGTCATGTGTCACAGTCCTTTGCCTGTTCGTTGTGACAGGTTGAAATACGCCGCCGTTTTCTCCCCGCCGCGTCCCTGAGCAGAGTGAGGTGCCTATGCAAGCAACCCGATTGACTCTCGTATGTCATGCCGTGACCCCCATGCAAAAGCAGGGGCGGTTTCCCGATGACGAGTCGTTACTGATGGATTGGCAGAATGCGCGGCTGTCACTGACGGATCGGTTCCGCAAAAGTGTGCGCCTGATATGCGGGCCCGAAGCGCGGACTCGCCAGACGGCAACGCTGTTCGGTGACCACGCCGTGGTTGAGCCCGCGTTACGCGATGGCGATTTTGGCCATTGGAAGGGGCAGGACACTGCCCAGCTTGATCGCGATGAATTGATGACTTGGCTCACCGACAGCGCCAGCGCCCCCCATGGCGGCGAGTCGGTGGACCACATTTGCGCGCGCGTGGGCGAATGGATGAGGTCACTGGAGTGCCAACCCGGCCATGTGGTGGCCGTTACACATCCCTTAGTCATCCGCGCTGCAATGCTGTACGTCATGCAATTTCCAGTATCGATGTTCTACCTGATCGATGTCGAACCGCTGTCGCACACCGAGCTGCGTTTCAACGCGGTCTGGCGCCTGCGCCTGGAAACTCACGCCTGATGCGTTGATCATGGCAAAATCCACGCCCCGCACTGAGAGCAACCCATGAAACGCATCCTGATCATCGGCATTGGCGCCGGCAACCCCGACTACATCACGATGCAGGCCGTGAAGGCGCTGAACCGTACCGACGTGTTCTTCCTGATGGACAAGGGCCAGAGCAAGGACAAGCTGATCGACCTGCGCCGGGAAATCTGCGACACCTACATCACCGAGCCCGGCTACCGTTTTGTCGAGGCCGACTGCCCGGAGCGTGTGCGCGGTGAAATCGATTACACCACCGCTGTGCAGGACCTCAACCGGGATAAGCAGCAGACCTTCGAACGCATGATCAACGAAGAAATGGCTGACGGTGAGGTGGGTGCGTTCCTGGCCTGGGGCGACCCGGCGCTGTACGACAGCACCATCCGCATCTTGCAGGCGATTCTTGCCAGTGGTCGCTGTGTCTTCGAGTTTGAAGTGATCCCCGGCATCACCAGCGTGCAAGCCCTGGCGGCGCAGCACAAGGTGGCGCTCAACCGTATTGGCAAGTCCATCGAAATCACCACTGGGCGCCGGTTGGCGGCGGGGCAGGCGAGTGATGCCGATACCCTGGTGGTCATGCTCGACGCCGAAGATTCCTACCGCAGTGTGGCGGATCAGGACCTGGATATTTACTGGGGCGCCTACCTGGGCACCCCGGACGAGATCCTGATCAGCGGTAAAGTGGCGCATGTGGCAGAAGAGATCGAACGGGTACGCAAGGCGGCGCGCCTGGAAAACGGCTGGATCATGGACACCTATTTGTTGCGCAAACCCTGAGGTAAACCCGATGCTCAAACAACTTGCCCTCGCCTTGGCCCTGGTGGCCGGCGCCGCTCATGCCGACTCCGGCTTGCACGCCGACTTGCCTTTGTCCTACCTGGAACAGACCCAGGGTGATGCGCGCAACCAGCCGCTTGTGATCTTCCTGCATGGGTTTGGCAGCAACGAGGAAGATCTGTTTGGTATCAAGGACGCGTTGCCGTCCACCTGGACCTACCTGTCGGTGCGCGCGCCGCTGCCGGTGGAGCCGCAAGGTTATCGTTGGTTCACCAAGACCGATGAGCCTGAGTACAACGGCGAGACTGATGAACTGTTCAGCAGCGCCCGGCTGATCAAGGACTTTGTGCTCAAGGCTACCGCCAAGTACCACACCCAAAGTGATCGGGTGTTCCTGGTGGGGTTCAGCCAGGGCGCGATCATGTCTTACGAGGTGGCCTTGCGTGAACCCGAGTTGGTACGCGGTATCGCTGCGCTCAGTGGCAGCGTGCTACCGGTGCTCAGGTCTGCGCTGAAACCGGATGCGTCCATGGGCAAGCTGGCGATCTTTATCGGCCATGGCACCTTGGACCAGGCGCTGCCCTTTAGCTCGGCCACGCAGGCGAACAAGGTGCTGACGGGGTTGGGGCTCAAGCCGGAGTTTCATGAGTACCCGGGAATGAATCACACCATCAGCGAAGCGGAAATCCAGGACTTAAAAGCCTGGCTTGAGAAAAGCCTGAAGTGAAAATGCGGTTAAAAATGTGGGACCTGGCTTGCCTGCGATAGCCATAGGTATCTACACAACTTCGGCACGACGCTAAATCTGTGGCGAGGGAGCTTGCTCCCGTGACGGCCTGGCAGCCGACACAGATATAACTGATGCCCCGCGATCCAATGTGGGAGCTGGCTTGCCTGCGAAGACGGCCTGGCAGTCAACACAGTTGGACCGTGTACATATCCATTCCTGCGGTAACGGCCACTTAGGGTTCCGCCCTTACGGCGGCTCACTTTGCAAAAGCGGCAAAGTAAGCAAAACGCTCTTGCCCCACCACTCGGCACCTCGCCTAGGCTCGGTGTGCCCGTAATCCGCCAGTGATTTGGGGGGCCGCCGCCACGCGCCATCCATGGCGCGGGGCGGCTAAACCGGCATCCCTGCCGGTTTACCCCCCAAATCCCTGTCGAATTCCGGCCAGCGTGGTTTAACGGGGCGCCTGAGATCAAGAGCAGATCAAGAGCGGCTCGCTTCGCATCGTGGTTACCGTTGAGCTTACAGAGTTATGTAGATGCCTATGCTGCGATAGCGGTGGCTCAGTAAAAGATTCAGTGACTGACACACCGCCATCGTAGGCAAGCCCGCTCCCACATGGGTTTTGTGTTGGCTGGAAGAGGGGGCTACTTGCCGCCCGTAATCTGCTTCACCAACGCCGCATGCCCCTTCACATCATCCGCCCGGGAAATCGCCTGGATCACCAGCAAATGGTTGCCCGAACCACCCAGGAACGTGGAGTTCAGGGTCTTGCCACCGCCTTGGGTAGCGCTGCTGTCCACCTGGCGCAGGCCCAGGCCCTTGTAGGTGAGTTTCTTCTCCCCCAGTTTCTTGAAGTCGGGCATGGCGGCGCTCTGGTCTTTGACGAAATCAGCCACGGCGCCGTCGAGGAACTTCGGGTCGTTATCCTGGATAGTTGCTCCATCGTTGCGCACGGTTTCGGCGACGATCACCACACTTTTCGTCGTTGAGTTAGCGTACAGGGTGCCTTGGGTGTCAGCGGTGCCGTCTTGCGCCGTGCCGGAGGGCAGGGTGTCGGCGCTGTAGGCTTTGGGCAGTTTGAAGGTGAACTTGCCACCCAAGGTGGAGATTGTCTGTGTGGCGGGCTTGGTGGCAGCGAACACGCTGCCGGCGGTAAGCGCTAGGGCGAGCAGCATTGCGGTTTTGGTGAACGTGGCCATGAAGCACTCCGGGGTTGAACGAAATTGCGGCGTATTCTGTCAGAAAATTCGCAATTTCGTTCATCCAGCCCATCACAGCTTGTCGGAGGATTCCTCGTCAAGCCTGTCCATTTCAAACAAGCGCGCCAGTTCCGCACGGGCTTCCTGGGCAGTTTGCATGACCTTGGCCGCGTCGTCGTATACCGCGTGTTGGGCGGCAAGTACCTGCTGGTCGTGGGTCTTGAAGCGGTTGATGCGCGCATCGGCCTGGGCCTGGCTCAAACCGAGGCCGACCAGGGTACGGCGGCTCATTTCCAGGCTGGAGTAGAAGGTTTCGCGCACCGGTGAAGCGTCCAGGTCCACCAGGCGGTGTACGTGCTGGCGGTTACGCGCGCGGGCGATGATCTTCATGTGCGGGTAGAGGTTGCGCACCAGCTCGGCGGTCTTGATGTTGATCTCCGGGTCGTCCATGGCGATCACGAAGAATTCCGCTTGATCGACTTTGGCGGCGTGGAGGATTTCCGGGCGTTGGGGGTCGCCGTAGAACACCGGCATGCCGCCGAAACTGCGGGTCAGCTCGATGGTTTCCACCGAGGTGTCGAGGGCGATGAACGAGATGTTCTGCGCGCGCAGGATTCGCGCCACGATCTGGCCCATCCGGCCCATGCCGGCGATGACCACGCGAGGCGCATCGCTTTCGATGGCGCGGTATTCCTCGGGCACTTCCACCGGCTTGGCCTTGGGTTTGAACAGCTTCGGGCACACCAGCAACAGCAGCGGAGTCACGGCCATGGACAGGGTGATGGTGAGCACCAGCACGTCGTACAGCTGCGGTTCGAACAGGCCCTGGTCGCGGCCGATTTTGAACACCACAAAGGCGAACTCACCCCCCGCCGCCAGCACCACGCCCAGGCGCAGGGCACTTTCGCGATTGAGGTCGCCCACCATCCGCCCGACGGCGTACAACAGCGGCAGTTTCAAGCCGATCAGCAGCAGGGTCAGGCCGATCACCACCAGCGGCGTGCTGAGCAGCAAACTGAGGTTGGCGCCCATGCCCACGCTAATGAAAAACAGCCCCAGCAGCAGGCCCTTGAACGGCTCGATCTGGGATTCCAGTTCGTGGCGGTATTCCGAATCCGCCAGCAGCAGGCCGGCGAGGAAGGCCCCCAGGGCCATGGACACGCCCACCAACTCCATCAGCCAGGCGGTGCCGATCACCACCAGCAGCGCGGTGGCGGTGGACACTTCGCGCAGGCCGGTCTTGGCCACAATGCGAAACACCGGGCGCAACAGGTAGCGCCCGCCGATGATCACCACTGCGATGCTGCCGAGGATCTGCAACACATGTTGCAGGCCCTGGGCTTCGGTGGTCGGATGATCGCTGCCGGCCAGCAACGGCACCATGGCGATCAGCGGGATGGCGGCGATGTCCTGGAACAACAGGATGGCAAAGGCCAGACGCCCGTGGGGTTGGTTGAGCTCCTTGCGTTCGGCCAGGCTTTGCAGGCCAAACGCCGTAGACGACAGCGCCAGGCCCAGGCCCAGCACGATGGCGCTGTTCCACGACTGGCCAAACAGCCATAGCGCGACCGCGCCCATCACCACACCGGTGAGCAGGACCTGGGCCAGACCGACGCCGAACACCGCCTTGCGCATCACCCACAAGCGTTTGGGCGACAGCTCCAGGCCGATGATGAACAGTAACAGCACCACGCCCAGTTCAGAGAACTGCGCCACGCTTTGCGG
This sequence comes from Pseudomonas sp. DWP2-2, assembly GCF_049897065.1. NCBI lineage: Bacteria > Pseudomonadati > Pseudomonadota > Gammaproteobacteria > Pseudomonadales > Pseudomonadaceae > Pseudomonas > Pseudomonas sp. DWP2-2. Next base: position 374,938 of record NZ_JAFCVN010000004.1, read on the forward strand.
GTTGCCGATCAGGCCGAGAACCGACGGGCCGATGATCACACCGGCAAACAGATAGCCCAGCACCGCGCCCAATTGCAGGCGCTTGGCCAGGGGCACGGCCAGCACGGCGGCGAACAGGAACACCACGGCTGCTTGTAACAGGTTGCCTTCATGGGGCATCACGAACTCCATCGTTTACGTAGATCAACTCGGGGGGCCATTGTGGCGAGGGAGCTTGCTCCCGCTGGGCTGCGAAGCGGCCCCAAAAAACTGCGGGCGCTGCGCACCCGAGCGGGAGCAATCTCTGGCCACAAAAATATTCCACAGCAGGGGAAATAGAGCGCTATTAGAGCGCTTTTTCACATTTTGAAACTTGTATTTTTGTCGCGACAGTCAATGGATGTTGGCTCTCATCCCATTCTTACGCCGGTTTTACGAAAGTATTAATACCATTTAATTCAATGGCTTTCGCGCAGGTCTACTAACGTTTCGAAAAACTGGATCAGTAGTCACCACGGTCAGGTGTTTCGAATTCGATGCGTGTGGATCGTTGAAACAAGGCGTGCACGCAGTCACGGATGAAAGGCTTGGACCACAAGGAGTAGAACGTGGATAGAAGACTTGCGACTGCCGCTTTACCTCGTATTTCTGCGCTTTCTCTTGCGATCCGCCTGGGAGTGGCCGGGCTGGTGATGGGGCTGGCGAGCCCGGATGTGTTTGCCGCCTGTAGCCCGGCAAGTCCTGCGGCCGGCGCGACGGTGACCTGTACGGGCGTGCCGTCATTGCCATTGTTCCTCAATACCTTCAGCAGCGCGGTCAACAACCTGACGGTCAACGTCAACGCCGGGGCGCAACTCAACGCAACGCTGGGCGGCAAAGCACTGACCCTGACCGGCAACAGCACCACGTTGAACAACTCCGGCACCATTGACCCGGCACTCCTCGGATTGGTTTCAGTGTTGAGCGGTGGTGTGGTGATCGGCAACACGGCAGCCAGCGTGTTGAACATCACCAACAGTGCCACCGGCATCATGCGCGGTACTGGCGCGTTGCTGGGGCTGAACCTGGCCTCGTTGGATGGCATGGCCCTCAACGCCACCAACGGCGCAGGCGGCACCACCACGATCGTCAACAACGGCGTCATTGGTTCTTCCTCCTTGCTCGGCCTGTCGCTGTTCACGTCCGATACCCCGGTGGTAGCCGTGCAGGGTGGCGGGCAGGTCAATATGACCAACAACGGCGCCCTGACCGGGCGCGTGGCGTTCGAGAGCTCCACTACAGGGAACACGTTCCGCAACACCGGCACTATCTCTGGCGGCGTGTCGATGGGGACCGCCAGTACCAACACGTTTACAGCGGTCACGGGGTCGCAGGTGACCAGTGGCGGCGGCCTCGGCTTAAGCCTGGGCGGACTGATCGGCGTGAACCTGACGTTCGCGCCCACCGGCCAGGTGGACGGCGGCGCAGGCGGCAGCAACTCGCTGATCCTTGAAAACACGACGGGTGTCGGTGGTGGCAGTACGGGCACCGGCACGGCTTCAAGCGCCAACTATGTCAACTTCAACAACCTGGCCATCAACAGTGGCACCTGGACGTTGCAGGGGCCGTTGGTCAGCGGCAGCACTACGCTCAATGGGGGTGTGGCGCAATTCAATAACAACGCGACATTTGGCAGCGGTGTGCTCACGTCTAACGGCGGTGCTATCGAGGCCACTGGCAACGGCTTGACGCTGGCTAACCTGATGACCCTCGGAACCGGTGGACTGACGGTGCAGGGGGCTGCTACCGGGCTGACCTTGAGCGGCCTGATCTCGGGCAATACTGGCTTGAACAAAGCCGGGACCGGCGAATTGATCCTCAGCGGCGCCAACACCTTCCAGGGTGGTACTACCTTGAGCGCCGGCACGCTCACGCTGGGCAATGCCACCGCGCTAGGCACCGGTGCCTTGACCGTGGCGGGTGCAGGTACTTTGCAAAGCAATGCTGCGCTGACAACCAGCAATGCGATTACCTTGAACGCGAATCTGACCGTAGACGGCGTGAACCCGCTGACCCTTGGCGGGGTTGTCAGCGGTGGTTCCGGGTTGATCAAGGAGGGCGTATCGAGCCTGGCGCTTACGGGCAACAATACTTACACCGGCGCCACGGCCCTCAACGCCGGTTCGCTGGTGGTTGGCTCCAATACTGCGCTCGGCGCCAGTGTGTTGAACGCCTCGGCGGGTACCACGCTGGATGCCAGTGCAGCAGTGAGCCTGGGCAATAACCTCAACCTGGGCGGTAACCTGACCCTTGGCGGCAGCAACGCGCTGACCCTTGGCGGTGTGGTGGCGGGCCTTGGTGGGTTGATCAAGAACGGCCCGGCGGATCTGATCCTCAATCAAGCGAACACTTACCTGGGCAACACTGCGCTGAACAGCGGTAAGCTGGTATTTGGCGCCAGTGGTGCCTTGGGCGCGGGTACGTTGAATGCAGCCGGGGGCACGACCCTGGACGCCAGTACCAGTACGACGCTGGCCAACGCGATCAACCTGGCCGGTAACCTTGGAATCGGTGGCAGCGCCAACCTGACCCTGGGCGGCACGGTCAACGGTGCAGGCAGCCTGACCAAAGACGGCGCGGCCGGCCTGACACTCAGCGGCAGCAATAATTTCCTGGGCGGCACTACTCTGAATGCGGGCAGCCTGACCGTCGGCAGCAATACGGCGCTTGGCCTGGGCAACTTGACCGTCGGCGGCGCCGCAACCCTGGACAGCAACTCGGCGGTGGCGCTGGGCAATGGCATTGTCCTCAACGCCGGGCTGACCGTCGGCGGCACCAATGGGCTGACCCTGGGCGGTGTGGTCAGCGGTGCGGGGGCGCTGATCAAGGATGGCCTGGCCAACCTGACCCTTGACGGCACCAACACGTTCACCGGTGGCACCAGCCTCAACGCCGGTACGCTGACCTTGGGCACGGCAGGCGCTTTGGGCGCAGGCCCCTTGACGGTCGGCGGTGCGGCAACCCTGGATAACAGTGCGGCCCTTACCCTGGGCAACGGGATTGCCTTGAATGGCGACCTGACGCTCGCGGGCAACAATGACCTGAATCTCAGCGGCGTGCTCAGCGGCGCCAGTGCGCTGATCAAAAATGGCTTGGCTGACCTGACCTTGAGCGGCAACAACACGTTTACCGGGCCATTGAATATTGTCTCCGGCAGCGTCACCACCGGCAGCACCGGTGCATTGGGCAACACCTCTGGCGTCAATGTCAGCACCGGCGCCGCACTGAACCTGGGCGTCGATTCCAGCCTGGCTGGCCTCAGCGGTGCGGGTGGCGTGGCAGTCGGCGGCGGTTTGGAACTCACCGTGGGTGGCGTGAACACCAGCAGTACCTTTGACGGTGACCTCAGCGGCGCGGGCAGCTTGATCAAGGTGGGTACCGGCACGCTCACGCTCAACGGAATCAATGGCATCACCGGTAACACGGCGATCAACGCGGGCACCCTGGATGTCGATGGTTCTCTGGGCAGCGCGTCGGTCAACGTGAATACCGGCGGCACCCTCACCGGCAGTGGCTCGCTATTGGGTACGGCGAATATCAACAACGGCGGGCACCTGGCGCTGGGCAGTGGCACGACCTTGTCGGCTGGCGGCCTGAACATGAGTGCCGGGGCCAGTCTGGATGTGGCGCTTGGCGCACCGTCGCTGACCTCGCTGATGAATGTCGGTGGCAACGTGAATCTGGCCGGCGACCTTAATGTGAGCGATGCCGGTGGCTTTGGCGCCGGCGTGTATCGCTTGATCAACTACACCGGCGGCTTGACCGGCGCATTGAACGTCAACACGGTGCCGCTGGGTTATGGCCTGGGTGATCTGCTGGTACAGACCTCAGTGGGCAGCCAGGTCAACCTGGTGGTAGCGGCGCCGAATATTCGTTTCTGGGACGGCAGCAACACCCTTGCCAACGGCACTGTCGACGGTGGCAACGGCACCTGGACAGCGGGGGGCACCAACTGGACCTCGGCCGACGGCCTTTCCAACCAGACCTGGGGCGGTGGCTTTGCGGTGTTCCAAGGTGCTGCGGGGACTGTCAGCGTGAATGGCGTACAAACCATCACCGGTCTGCAATTCGTCACCGATGGCTACAGCCTGGTCAATGGCACCGGTGGGCAGTTGAGCACCGGCAGCGGCAACTTCGCCGTGCGCGTCGACCCACTGGCGACTGCCACCCTCGGCGTCGATATCACCGGCGCGGGCGTTCTGAACAAACTCGATACCGGCACGCTGGTGCTCAATGGCGCCAACAGCTACACCGGTGGCACCTTGCTCAATGGCGGTACCTTGGTGGTCGGCAGCAACACCGCGCTGGGTACTGGCGCCCTGACTGCTGCGGCGGGCACCACACTGGACAGCAACGCCTCCGTAACCCTGGGCAATAATGCGGTACTCAGCGGCAGCCTGACGGTCGGCGGCAGCAACGCATTGGCGCTCAATGGCGCCATCAGTGGCATCGGTGGTCTGGTGAAGAACGGCACGGCAGACCTGACACTCGGCGGCACCAATACCTTCCTGGGCCCTGTGGCCTTGAACGCAGGCGGGCTGATCCTGGCCAGCAATACGGCGCTGGGCGCGGGCGTGTTGAGCGCCGCCGGCGGCACAACATTGGACGCCAGCACGGCGGTTACCACCACCAACGCGATCAATCTGGCTGGCAACCTGGGCATCGGCGGCACCGCTGACCTGACGCTCGGCGGCGCAATCAACGGTGCGGGCAGCCTGACCAAGGAGGGCGCGGCCAATCTGATCCTCAGCGGCGCCAACGCCTACCTGGGTGGCACCACCCTGAACGCCGGTACGCTGACCTTGGGCAGCGCCACCGCCCTTGGTCTGGGCAACCTCACCGTTGGCGGCGCGGCGACCCTGGATAACACGGCAGCGCTGAGTGTGGGCAATGGCGTCGTGCTTGACGCCAACCTCGCCGTCACCGGCAGCAATGACCTGACCCTGGGTGGCCTGGTCACCGGCACGGCTGGCCTGAGCAAAGACGGCACGGCCAACCTGACCCTCAATGGTGTCAACACCTTCCAAGGCGGCACCACCCTCAACGCCGGCACGCTGACCCTGGGCACGGCAGCGGCCCTGGGTACCGGCGCCTTGAACGTAAACGGCGCGGCCACGCTGGCTAACAGCACGCCGCTGGTATTGGCCAATGCGGTCAACCTCAACGCTGGGCTGACCGTGGGTGCTCTCAACAATAACCTGACCCTGGCCGGCGTGCTGGCCGGCAGCGGTAGCCTGGTCAAAACCGGCACGGCGGATGTGAGCCTGACCGGCACTAACACCTTCAACGGCCTGTTCGATGTGCAATCGGGCAGCCTCACCACGCTGGGCAACGGAGCACTGGGTGTCGGCGCCGGGGTCAACCTGGCGAGCGGTACGTCCTTGAACCTGGGCGGCAGCGCCAGCCTGGGCGCCCTCACGGGTACCGGGCTTGCCACAGTAGGGGCCGGCAGCACCTTGAGCGTCGGCAACAATAACCTCGACAGCACTTTCGACGGCGTCGTGGCAGGCCTCGGCAACCTGACCAAAGACGGCACAGGCGCCTTGACCCTCGGTGGCCTCAGCGTGGTGACCGGCGATGCCCAGGTCAACGCCGGCAGCTTGCTCGTCAATGGCTCACTGGCCAGCGCCAATGTGGCGGTGGGCAGTGGCGCCACCCTCGGCGGTACCGGCACCTTGCTGGGTAATGTGAGCATCGCCGACGGCGGCCACCTGGCCGTCAATTCCGGCGCGACCCTGACCACCGGTTCGCTGCTGCTCAATGCCAACTCCAACCTGGATGCGGGCCTCGGCGCGCCCGCCACGGGCGGCACCGCGCTGGTGCAGGTCAACGGCAACCTGACTCTGGACGGCACCCTCAACGTCACGGATATCGGCGGCTTCGGTGCGGGTATCTACCGCCTGATCGACTACACCGGCGGCCTGACCAACAACGGCCTGCTGCTGGGCAGCCTGCCGGTGAACATCCCGGCCAGCGGCCTGAACCTGCAAACCGCTATCGGTAACCAGGTCAACCTGCTGGTCAACGGCAGCACCAACGTGCAGTTCTGGGACGGCAGCCAAACCACGGGCAATGGCACCATCGAAGGCGGCAGCGGCACCTGGAGTGCAGGCGCCAGCCAATGGACCGGCGTCAACGGCGCATTCAATACAGCCTGGACCCCGAACAGCTTTGCCGTGTTCCAAGGCACGGCGGGCACTGTCACGGTTGACGGCGCGCAAGCAATCACTGGGTTGCAGTTCGTCACGGATGGCTACAACCTGGCGGGCGGCACGGCGGGGGCCTTGACCCTCTTCAATGGCACCGGTGGCAACACCGCTGTGCGTGTCGATCCTGGCGTCACCGCCACCCTGGGCGTCGCGCTCAACGGCGGTGGCACCCTGGCCAAGCTCGACACCGGCACCCTGGTGCTCAACGGCGCCAATAGCTACACCGGCGGCACCGCACTCAATGGCGGCACGCTGGTGGTCGGCAATGACAGTGCCCTGGGCAGCGGCGTATTGACCACCGCCAATGGCACCACTTTGGACAGCAACGCTGTGGTCAACCTGGCCAACAATGTGGACGTCAACGGTACGTTGACCGTCGGCGGCAGCAATGCCCTGACCCTGGCCGGCACCGTGGCGGGCACGGGCAGCCTGATCAAGAATGGCATCGCCAACCTGACCCTCAGTGGCAACAACACCTATGCCGGCCCAACCGCACTCAACGCAGGCGGCCTGATCCTGGCCTCCAACACGGCCCTGGGCAGTGGCGCCCTGAACGCGGCCGCCGGCACCACCCTCGACAGCAGCACGGCGGTCGCCCTGGCCAATACGGTCAATCTGGCCGGCAACCTGGGCATTCTAGGCACCGCCGACCTGAGCCTGAACGGCCTGGTCAGCGGTACCGGTGGGCTGACCAAAACCGGCGCGGGCGACCTCACGCTCAACGGCGCCAATGCCTACTTGGGCGGCACGCAGTTGAATGCCGGCTCCCTGACCCTGGGCAATGCGTCGGCCCTGGGCAGTGGTGCCTTGGCGGTCAATGGGGCAACCACCCTGGACACCAACACGGCGTTGGCCCTGGCCAATAACACCAGCCTGAATGCCGCGCTCACCGTCGGCGGCAGCAACGACCTGAGCCTCAACGGCGTGGTGGACGGCAGTGGTTCGTTGACCAAGGCCGGTGGCGCCAACCTGACCCTGAACGGCGCCAATACCTACAGCGGCGGCACGGCACTCAATGCCGGTACGCTGACCCTCGGCAGCACCACGGCCCTGGGCTCGGGCGCGTTGACCGTCGGCGGTGCGGCGACCCTGGCCAATAGCACGCCGCTGGTGCTGGCCAATGCGGTCAACCTCAATGGCGACCTTACTGTCGCTGGCAGCAACAACCTGACCCTGGGCGGTGTACTCGCTGGCAACGCGGCGCTGATCAAAAATGGCGCGGCGGACCTGCTGCTGACCGGCAACAACAGCTTCAGCGGCCCACTGACCGTGGCGGCCGGCAGCGTGACCACGGCGGGTAATGGTGCGCTGGGCACCACCTCCGGCGTCACTGTCGGCAGCGGCGCGAGCCTCAACCTGGGTGGCAATGCCAACCTCAACAGCCTGGCTGGCACCGGTACGGTGCAGGTGGCGGGCGGCGCTACGCTGGCGGTGGGAGGCAGCAACCTCGATAACAGCTTTGGCGGCGCGCTCAACGGTGCCGGAAACCTGGATAAAAACGGCAGCGGGGTGCTCAACCTGAGCGGCACCAATGCCCTCAGCGGCGCGGCCAACGTCAACGGCGGTACCTTGAATGTCACAGGTTCCCTGGCCAGCGGCACGGTGGCGGTGAACAGCGGCGCAACCCTGGCCGGCAGCGGTTCATTGGCCGGCGCTGTGTCCGTGGCCGACGGTGGGCACATCGGCCTGGCCTCCGGCAGCACACTGTCGGTGGGCTCGTTGGTGCTGGGTGGCAACTCGAACCTGGATGTTGGCCTCGGCACCCCGGTGCTGGGCGGCGGCACAGGCCTGCTGAATGTCGGCGGCGACCTGACTCTGGACGGTAACCTCAATGTCACCGATATCGGCGGCTTTGGCAGCGGCGTCTACAACCTCATCAACTACACCGGGGCCTTGACCGATAACGGCCTGGCGCTCGGCACACTGCCAGGCAGTGTGGTACCGGGTGATCTGCAAGTGCAGACCGCGATCACCAGCAAGGTCAACCTGCTGGTGACTGCGCCCAACACCACCGTACAGTTTTGGGATGGCAACAGCCTGATCGGCAACGGTGCGATTGACGGCGGCAACGGCACCTGGAACGCCGGCAATACCAACTGGACCAATGTCGACGGCACCCTCAACCAGGGCTGGGTCAACAGCTTCGCGGTGTTCCAAGGCGCGGCGGGCAACGTGACGGTGGACGGCACGCAAAACATCACCGGCATGCAGTTCGTCACTGATGGCTACACCCTGGGCTCCGGCACGGCGGGCGTGCTCAACCTGGTCAATGGCGGCACCGGCAACACCGCGGTGCGCGTCGACCCCAATGCCACCGCGACCCTGGGCGTGACCCTCAACGGCGCTGGCACCCTGGCCAAGCTCGACAGCGGCACCCTGGTACTCAACGGCAATAATGGCTACACCGGCGGTACCGCGCTGAATGGCGGCACCCTGGTGGTGGGTAACAACAGTGCCCTCGGCACAGGCGCTCTGACGGCGGCCGGCGGCACCACCCTGGACAGCAACGCGGCGGTCAGCCTGGCCAATGCGGCTGTACTCAACGGTGCCTTGGCGGTGGCAGGCAGCAATGCGCTGACCCTCGACGGGGTTATCAGCGGCAGCGGCAGCCTGGTGAAAAACGGTGCGGCAGCGCTGACGCTCAATGGCGTCAACAGCTACAGCGGCGGCACTGGCCTGAACGCCGGTCAATTGATCCTTGGCAATAATGCTGCCTTGGGCAGTGGTGCCTTGACGGTCGGCGGCGCGGCGCAACTGGATGGCAGCACCGACCTGCAACTGGCCAATACCCTCAACCTGGGTGGCCCGCTTACCCTGGCCGGCAGCCACGACCTGGCCCTCAACGGCGTGGTCAGCGGCAGCGGCGGCCTGGTGAAAAATGGCAACGGCGACTTGTTGCTGACCGCGGCCAACACCTACAGCGGCGGTACCACGCTCAACGGCGGCAGCACCACGGGCAACACCGCCAGCCTGCAAGGCGCTATCGTCAACAATGCGGCGTTGACCTTTGAGCAAGCCACCGACGGCACCTACACCGGCAACCTCACCGGTACCGGCGTGTTGAATAAAACCGGTACCGGTGCGTTGCTGCTCAGCGGCACTAACACCTTCACCGGCAACACCAACGTCAACACCGGCAGCCTGCTGGTCAACGGCACCTTGAACAGCGCCGCGGTACAAGTCGCCAGCGGCGCGACCCTCGGTGGCAGCGGCACCCTGGGCGGTGCGGTGAACATGGCAGACGGCTCGGTGCTCCAGGCCGGCGCCGCGACGCCGCTGTCGGTGGGTTCGCTGGCCTTGTCATCGGGCACCACCCTGGACTTCGCCCTCGGCGCACCGGGTGCTTCCAGTACGGCGGTGAACGTGGCGGGCAACCTGACCCTGGACGGCACTCTCAACGTCAGCGATACCGGCGGCTTCGGCGTCGGCGTGTACCAACTGTTCCGCTACGGCGGCAGCTTGACCGATAACGGCCTCACCTTTGGCACCTTGCCGGTGGCACTGGGCAACCTGAGCCTGCAAACGGCGCTGGCCAACCAGCTCAACCTGGTGGTGCAAACCGCGCCAGGGCAAATCCAGTTCTGGAACGGCGGCACCACCAACCCCGATGGCACCATTACCGGTGGCAGTGGTACCTGGGGCCCGGGCACCAACTGGACTGACCCGACCGGCACCCAGGGGCAGGCGTCCACCAACCAGTTCGCGGTATTTGGCGGGCAGGGCGGCACCGTGACCGTGGTTGGCAACCAAGGCTTCACCGGCCTGCAAGTGCTGGACGCCGGCTACGTGCTGACGGCCGGCGAAGGCGGCAGCTTGAGCCCGACCAATGCGGCGGATGGCAGCCTGGCGCCAGTGCGGGTCAATTCCGGCGTGACCGCTCAGATTGATGCTCCGCTGGTGGGGACCGGCGGCATCAACAAACTGGATGCCGGTACCTTGCTGCTGACTGGCGCGAATACCTACACCGGCGGCACTACCGTCAGTGGCGGTACGCTGGCGGGCACCACCACCAGCCTGCGTGGCAGGATCCTCAACAACGCGCGGTTGTTGTTTGCCCAACGCACCAATGGCCAATTCAGCGGCACCTTGAGCGGCACCGGTGCGCTGATCAAGCAAGGCGCAGGCGCGCTGTTGCTGACCGGCAACCAGCCGTTCAGCGGCACCGTGGCGGTGGAAGAGGGCGTGTTGCAAGTGGGCAACGCGGCCAACCCAGGCGCCGTGCTCGGCGGCCAAGTCACCGTGGCCAACGGTGCGGGGCTGACCGGTAACGGCAGTGTCGGTTCGCTGGTCAACAACGGCTCGGTGACACCCGACAGCGGCAAACTGACCGTGGCCGGCAACTTTACCAACGCCAGCACCGGTGCGCTGAACCTGGTGATCACCCCATCCACCACCGGCTCCCTGGCCGTGGGCGGTACCGCCAACCTGGGCGGCACCTTGAATGTGGTCAACCTGGCACCCTATGCCGGCGCCACCACCTACACCCTGCTGACGGCGGGCGCAGTCAACGGTACCTTTGCCACCACCAATCTGGAGAACTTGGCGTTCCTCACTTCCGCGTTGAACTACAGCCCAACCCAAGTGGCCCTGGCGGTCAGCCGCAACGACGTCAGTTACGCCAGTGTGGCGGCCACTGGTAACCAGCGCGGCGTGGCGGCGGCGTTGGGCACAGGCACCGGAGTCGGTGGCGCAGCGGTGCAAAACGCCCTGCTTAATGGTGATGTGGCAGCGGCACGCGCGGCCTTCGACAGCTTGTCCGGCGAAATCCACGCCAGCACCGCCAGCGCCATGCTTGAAGACTCGCGTTACGTGCGTGATGCGGTCAACGAGCGCCTGCGCCAACCCGGTTGCTACCGCGAGGACGACCCGCGCAATGCCCTGGCACCCAGCGAAAACCACCTGAGCAGCGCCGGTTGTCACGGTGAGATGGTCGGCTGGATGCGCGTGCTCGGCACCTGGGGCCATATGGGCGGTGACAGCAACAGCGCCAAGCTGGACCGCAACCTCAGCGGCTTCCTGCTCGGCACCGACAAGCAAGTGGACGACGCCTGGCGCGTCGGTGTGGCCGCCGGCTACACCCGCAGCGACCTGGACGCCAAGCGCCGCAATTCCAGCGCCGATGTGGACAGCTACCACCTGATGGCCTACACCGCCTACCAGCAGGAAGCCTTCGCCGCACGCATGGGCGTGGCGTACAGCTGGCATGACGTCGAAAGCAAACGCAACGTGGCCGTCGGTGCCGAGGGCCAACGCCTCAAAGCCGATTACAAGGCACGCAGTGCGCAGGTGTTCGGTGAAGTCGGCTACACCATCCAAACCCCTAGCGTGGCCCTGGAACCGTTCGCCGGCCTGGCCTACGTCAACTACGACAGCGACACCATCAAGGAAAAAGGCGGTTCGGCAGCCCTGCGTGGCGATGCCGACCAGGACATCACCTACTCGACCCTGGGCGTGCGCATTGGCCAGACCATCACCCTGGGCAACGGCTCGAAAATCACCCCACGGGGCAGCATCGGCTGGCGCCATGCCTTCGGTGATACCAAGCCCGACGCCGACCTGAGCTTTATCAATGGCGGTGGCTCGTTCAGCACCCAAGGCGTGCCGATTGCCAAGGACAGTGCAGTGGTGGAAGCGGGGCTGGATTACCAGATCAGCCAGAACGGCAGACTGGGCCTGGGCTATTCGGGCCAACTCTCGCGTAACGACAAGGACCACGCAGTGACCGTGAGTTTCTCCCTCGGTTTTTGATCACGGCCGAGTTTTTTGAACCGCCCGAAAGGGCGGTTTTTTTTGGAAGATTTTTTGAAGAAGTACGTTGGTTCATGAAAGCAGGGCATTTATTGCTCACCGGGCAGCCTGAAGGATGTGAATACAATTTCTTCCGGAACACGGCTGGCGACCAACCGACGCCGGCCTAAAGTTATGCACTTGAGTTTATATTCCTTGGGTGGCATATTTGCATGGTCTGGGACATTGAATACACGGATGAATTCGAAGAGTGGTGGGATGGCTTGGATGCAAAGGAGCAATCGTCGGTGGCTGCCAGTGTTGATTTGCTGGGGCTGTTCGGGCCTGGGCTGCGCTTTCCCCATAGCAGCGATATCAAGGGTGCTCGGCACGGCAACCTGCGAGAGTTGCGGGTATAGCATGCAGGGCGACCTTACAGGGTGTTGTATGCCTTCGATTTTCGGCGCTGTGCAGTGTTGCTGATAGGTGGCGATAAAACCGCACAGCACCGTTGGTACCACGAGTACGTACCCTTGGCAGAGAAGCTGTACGACGTACATTTAGACTCATTGCGTAAAGAGGGCCGTGACCATGGCTAAGAAATTCGCGGAACTGAAAGCTCGCATGACACCTGAGGCGCACGCCGATGCCGAGCAGATATTTCAGCAACACTTGAAAGAAATGCCGCTGCATGAGTTGCGCAAAGCCCAGCAACTGAGCCAGGCAAGCCTGGCAAAGGCATTGAATATCAACCAGGCAGCGGTTTCGAAGATGGAGCGTCGTACTGATATGTACATCAGCACGTTGCGTGACTACATACGTGCGATGGGGGGCGAGCTGGAAATCATCGCCACTTTTCCGGATGGCCAGGTCAAAATTGACAACTTTGCCTGTTGAAGTAGCTGGGCTCTTCGCCAGATTCAGGCTATTCCAATTGTCCTGAGCGTGGCGAACGCTGGTCAGGATTCACCTTCCTTGTCGGCTCTGTTTGTTACTATCGCCATCCCTTCCGCCAGGAGTCACCGCCCCATGCAACACCAGTGGGATGAAATGCACCGCACCCGCAAACCCACGTTCGTCTTGTGTGGCGAGCCCCAGGGGGATGTGCTCAATCTCTATGTTCACGGTTATTCGGCATTCTTCAACCGTCAGCAACTGGGCAGTTTCAAGGAGCAACTGGCCGGTATCGAAGGGTCGACCAACCTGATGTTGTTCTGGCCGGCGGGGCATTTTCTGGAAAACCTGTTTGCACCGTTCAAGGACGTGCTCGCCTCGCTGCTCGGCGGTGGCGGCCTGGGCGCGGCGACGGTGGGCGTGGGCAAGGCCATTGCCTATTTTCTCGACCATTACAAAAGTGTCGAGGCACGGGTCGATGAAGTGGCCAAGACGTTATTGCCAGAGCTGGCCGGCTACCTGCACGACCAGTCGCTGCCGGTACGGCGTATCAACCTGATCGGCCACTCCCTGGGCGCGCGTATCCTGGTCAAGAGCTTGCTGGCCAGCCCCGAGATTGCTCGCGAACTGCCGCTCGATAACCTGTTGTTGATGGGCGGGGCGATTTGTACATCGAGCCCCTGGGATGATGTGTCGGCGCCGCTCAAGGGGCGGTTGATCAACTGCCACTCCAGCAAGGACTGGGCGCTGGCCATGAAACCCGATACCGAGCGTTGCATTGGCCGCTATGCGATTGACGTAACGCCCGCGCTCAAGTCCAAGGTCACCAATGTGCACCTGGCCAGCTTCGATCATGCCGCCTATTGGCCGCAGTTGAAGACGGTGGTGCAGTACACCGATTTGCTGCAGGAGCGGCGCGGCATGATCCGTGTGGACTCGCGCAGCAGTGAAGTGCGTTTTGCCGAAGCGGACGTGGACCTGTACCCGGCATTGGTGCAAGCGCGGCCGGAGGAGCTGAAGTTTCTTGCCGAACTGATGGCGCAAAAGCGCAGTGCCGCGATTGATGCCAGTGTGCGCGAGCCGTTGAAACTGGCCATTGAATTGCAGCGCATGGGCGGTGATAGCTTTATGAACCTGGCCCGTGGCCATGGCGTGGGCTATCGCCAGATTGCCGAAGATGTGGCGCAACGCCTGGGCATCAAGTTCGACCAGCCACTTGAGCACGTGGCGCTGGCAGAGATCGAAGGGCAGGTCGCAGAAACACTGATCGAGCAGTACAAGGACAAACTCAGTCGCGCTGATCGCCAGGCGTTCGAGGCCGAGCTCAAGGCGGCTGCACAAAAAGAGCAGGGGCTGTTCAACCGTTTCGATCTGGGGCGTTCGGCCACCACCGCCTTGAGCGGCACGGCGTTGGCCGGGCTGACCGGGTTTATCCTGCGGCGCGGTGCGGCCACGGCGATTCCGGTGGTGGGCCAGGCGCTGGCTGCGGCGATGTTGCTGGTCAGCGGGGTGCGAGCGTTTTCCGGCCCGGCATATTCGATCACCACCCTGGCGGTACTGGTGATCGGCGTGATTCGCCAGCGCATGGAGCGCGAGGCGCTTAACCAGGAACTGGAGCTGGTGGTGCAAGTGGTGGAAGCGTTTGACCTGCCGCGAGACACGGTGATGCGCACGGTCGCGTCCGACTGATAAGCTGCTGCCCAAGTCTTGTGTATTTGCCTGGAATACCGCGTGAAATTCAGCCTGCCGAAAATCGCTACCGCCCCGTTCTGCCCGCCGGAAGTGGCCGGCTCTGTCGCTGTTGATCCCAAGGCCTCGTTTTTTAAACGGGTGCTGATGTTCGCTGGCCCCGGCCTGTTGATCTCCATCGGCTACATGGACCCCGGCAACTGGGCAACGGCCATTGAAGCCGGTTCACGCTACGGCTACAGCCTGTTGTTTGTGGTGCTGCTGGCCAGCCTGGCGGGGATGGCGGTGCAGTGCCTGTGTTCACGGCTGGGTATCGCCACTGGCAAGGACCTGGCGCAACTGTGCCGTGAGCGCTACAGCCAGCGCTCTGCTCGTACCCAGTGGGTGTTGGCGGAAATCTCCATCATCGCCACAGACCTTGCCGAAGTGCTCGGCTGCGCCCTGGCGTTTCACCTGTTGCTGGGCGTGTCGCTGACCACTGGTATTGTCATCACTGCCTTCGATACGCTGTTGATCCTGGCCCTGCAAAATCGTGGTTTTCGCCGCCTGGAAGCGATCATGCTGGCGCTGGTCGCCACCATCGGCGTGTGTTTTTTCATCGAACTGGTGCTGATCAAACCCTACTGGCCCGACGTGCTCAGTGGCTTCACTCCGTCACTGTCGGCTATCAGCGATGCGGCGCCGTTGTACTTGGCCATCGGTATTCTCGGCGCGACGGTCATGCCTCATAACCTCTACCTGCACACCTCCATCGTGCAGACCCGCCTGATCGGCAAGGACCTGGCGAGCAAACAGGACGCGGTCAAGCTGGCGCGTATCGACACCATCGGCTCCCTGGCCTTGGCGCTGTTGGTCAACGGCGCCATCCTGGTGCTGGCGGCTGCAGCCTTCTACAAGACCGGCCATACCGATGTGGTGGAGATCCAGGACGCCTATCACCTGCTCGATCCCTTGGTCGGCGGTGCTTTCGCCAGCATTCTGTTCGGTATCGCCTTGCTGGCTTCGGGTCAGAGTTCGACCTTTACCGGCACCATTGCCGGCCAAGTTATCATGGAGGGTTACCTCAACCTGCGCATACCCTGCTGGCAGCGCCGCCTGATTACCCGTGGGCTGGCGCTGATCCCGGCGTTTCTAGGTGTATGGCTGATGGGTGATGATGCCATCGGCAAGCTGCTGATTCTCAGCCAGGTGGTCCTGAGCCTGCAGTTGCCCTTTGCGCTGTACCCGCTGATCCGCATGACTGGCGACAAGCAATTGATGGGGCCATTCGTCAACCGGCTGCCCACGCGGCTGCTGGCGTGGTTTTTGTTCGCGGTGATCAGTGGGGCGAATGCGTGGTTGATCGGGCAGTGGTTGTTCTGAGCCAGGGTTGAGTCATGTGCTCGTTTTCTCAACACCGCCTTCGAACAGTTTGCGCTCCATCAGGGGGCGGTCACACTCACCGATCCCAATACGGCACCGTCCCAAAACACTCCACGAAATAGTCGATCACCGTGCGCACCTTCAATGAGAGCCTGCGGCTGCCCGGCCACAACGCGGCGATCTGTTGGGGCTCCAGGGTTGTCGCGACCTCATACTCACTCAGCACCGCCTGCAAGGTGCCGGCGCGCAGGCTTTCGCCAATCAGCCAGGACGGAAACACCACCAGGCCCAGGCCTTGTTCGGCGGCGTGGGTGAGTGTGTCGGCGTGGTTGCCAGTGATGGGGCCGCTGACGCTATAGGGGGTCCAATCGCCTTGGCCGCGGCGGAAGAACCAGCGCTGCTGACCGGTGATGCCTTTGTAGGCCAGGCAGTGGTGGTGGGCCAGTTCGTCGGGGTGGCGCGGCGTGCCATGCTGGGCCAGGTAGGCGGGGCTGGCTGCGATGCGAAAGCGTTGCGGCGCGAAGATGCGCGCCTGCATGCCCGAGTCATTGAGCACGCCGATACGAAACAGCAGGTCGGTGCCGTCTTGCAGCGGGTCGACGAAGGTGTCGGTCTGCTGGATATCCAGTTGCAGCTTCGGGTAGCGCCGGCACAGCCCTCCCAGCCAGGGTGAAAGGTGACGCTGGCCGAACGCCATGGGCGCGTTGATGCGCACCAGACCGCTGGGTTCGCTGTCTTGCTCCTGCAGGGCCTGGTTAGCCGTCTCCAATTGCTCGAGTAGCAAGCGTGCGTGACGGCCCAGCAGGCGGCCAGCTTCGGTGGGGCTGACGGCACGCGTATGGCGGTAGAGCAATTGCTGGCCGACGGCCTGTTCCATCAGTTGAATCTGCCGCGAAATGGAGGAGGGCGCCAGGCTTTCGCGGCGGGCCACTTCGGAAAAGCTGCCCTGGTCCAGCACGGCCACAAACAGGCGTAGCGCCTTGAAACTCAGTTCATTCAAGCCCTGCATCGTCTCTCCAGGCTGTGCGTTTTGCGCAAAGGTGTTGTCCGCATACTCCCATTTATCGCACAGTACGGCCACCGGATAATGCGCGCCATGTTTTTCCTTTCTTGATACACGGGTGATGTATGCAGGCACGTTCTACCGAAGGCCTGGCGCAGGCCAGGCCGAGCAATAACCTTTTACGGCTGCTGCTGTTGCCGTTGGTGATTCTGGCGGGCATGGGCCTGTCGGTGGAGGCCGGGTTGCTCGGGCCATTGGGCGCGCAGGTCGGGCATTTGTGGGCGACGTTGAGCATCTTTGGCGTTGGCACGGCGATTCTGTTTTTACTGCTGCTGTTCAGCGGCCCGCAAAAGGGTCCAGCATTCACGCAACTGCCACGCTGGCAGCTGATCGGCGGGTTTCTGGGGCCGATGTACGTGGTGGTGTTGACCCTGGCCACACCGCACATTGGCATCGCGATGACCATGATCGCGATCCTCTCGGGCCAGGTGGGCAAGAGTGTGTTGATCGACCACTTCGGCTGGTTCGGCACGGCGCGCAAACGGGTCAATGGCGAGCGCTGGATCGCGTTGGCGTTGATTGTGGCGGCTCTGGTTCTGATTGCACGAGGTTAAGACGATGAATCTGTTTATGTTGTTGGTGGTGGTGATTGCAGCGGGGGCGGTGCTGAGTGTGCAGGCCGCTATCAATGGGCGTCTGGGCCAGACGGTGGGGGTATTGCGCAGCAGTCTGTTGACCTTCGCGGTGGGCGCGCTGACCACGGCGCTGTTGATATTTTTCTTCGAACCGGCCCAGGCCGTCAGCCTGCTGGAGGTGCCAAAGTGGCAATTGACCGGTGCCCTGTTTGGCGTGGTGTACATGATGGTGATGGTCGGCGCAGTGCCTGTGGTCGGCACAGCCGTCGCCACGGTGGCGGTGATTGTCGGGCAACTGGGCATGGGCATGCTGATCGACAACTTTGGCTGGCTGGGCAACCCGGCGATCGAGCTGTCGGGCAGCCGTATCCTCGCCATGCTATTGCTTGCCCTGGCGTTGGTGTTCATGTACCGCAGTAATAGCCGCCGGGCCGACTGACGGCGCTGAACCATGCTTGCTTGCCCAGGGTCACTGCTTAAGGTGCGGCGCTCGCCGCATCGGACGACCATGAAAAAGGAGTCTGACCATGCCAGATCAAACCTGTGCTTGCCCTCACTGCAAATGTGTATTGGGCGCTGACGCAATAATGAAAGACGGCAAGGGCTATTGCTGCCAGGGCTGTGCCGAGCACCATGCTCATGGTGAACCCTGCGCGGCGGCGACGGGTTGCGAATGCGCCAAGTCAGCCCACGGTTGACAGGATTGACCTGCAGGCCCGGCCACCCGGTGCCTGCAGGATGAGTAAAAACAGTTCGTTTGCCGGCGACCAGTCTTTACCATGGTCACCCGACCCGATTGATGTGTACCCGCCATGGCCCTGGCAGCGCCCCCCGACCTCAGTGATCTCGCCGTTCCCGTGCAGCCGTTGGCGCGTACCTATCCGCGTGGGTTGTACGTAGAGCCGCACAGTCACGATTGGGGCCAGTTGCTCTACGCCATGAGCGGAGTGATGTGGGTCGAGACGCCCCGCGAAGCCCTGGTAGTGCCGCCCCAGCGTGCGGTGTGGTTGCCACCGGGGGTGGAGCACGGGATCCGCGTGGTCTCCGATTTGCAGATGCGCAATATCTACCTGCGCCCGGCGTTGGCGGCGACGCTGGACAGCCAGGTGCAGGTCATCGAAGTGGGCCGCTTGTTGCGTGAGTTGATCGTGACCTTGGTCGAGCAGGGTGATCACGGTGATGCGGCCTATTACGAGGCTGTCGTAGGCCTGGCCCTGTTGGAGTTGCAACGCGCACGGCGCTCGCCTATTCGCATCGCCATGCCGGTGGCGGCTGATCGTCGTCTGATCAATGCGTGCCAGGCGGTCATGGCGTCGCCCTCCCTGGACATCCCGTTCGAGCAGCACGCCGAGGCCGCGGGCGCCAGCGTGCGCACCCTGGCGCGGTTGTTCCAGCAGCACCTGGGCATGGGGTTTGCCCAGTGGCGCCGTCAGGTGCAGTTGGCTACGGCGGCGGCGGAGTTGATCCAGGGCCATTCGGTGAGCGGCATAGCGCGCACCCTGGGCTATTCGCCCAGTAGCTTCAGTGACATGTTCCGACGTGAACTGGGAGTATCGCCGTCGCAGTACAGGGGTTGGCCGAAATCCTGAAGCACTTGGCCGATACCCACGGTAGACGCGCCCTAGACTGAGCCCATCAATCAACCGGGCGCAGCGTTCATGAGCTATTTGATTTCCTTGGCCATCGGCCTGTTTGTCGGCGTGATCTACGGCGCGCTGGACTTCCGCTCGCCTGCACCGCCCGCTATCGCACTGGTCGGCCTGATGGGCATGCTGCTCGGCGAAAAGCTCTGGCCCATGGCGCGGCAGTTGGTCAGTGGTTGGTTGTCCTGATCCCTTTTTCCTTCCACGGATGCCCTCTATGAACGCACTGCAATTTACCGCCACCGGCGACCTCGCCCACCTGCGCCTGCTGGAGGTGCCCATGCCGGTACCGTCTGCCGGCGAAGTGCTGGTCAAGGTCAACGCGGCGGGCCTGAACCCCAGCGACGTCAAAAACGTGCTTGGCCGTTTCCCCTACACCACGCTGCCACGCATCCCTGGGCGTGACTTCGCAGGCGTGGTGGTGGAAGGCCCGCAGGCATTGCTCGGCCAGGAGGTCTGGGGCACCGGTCGTGACCTGGGTTTTTTCGCTGACGGTTCCCATGCCCAATACCTACGCGTGTCAGCCAAGGGCATGGCGTACAAACCTACGCACTTGAGCTTTGCCCAGGCGGCCAGCCTCGGTGTGCCCTATACCACCGCCTGGGATGCCCTGGAGCGCAGCGGCGTTGGCAAGGGCACGCGCTTGCTGGTGATCGGCGCCAACGGCGCGGTCGGCAGTGCGGCGTTGGCGCTGGCGAAGATACGCGGTGCGCAGGTATTGGCGGCCGTGCGCAAGGCCGATCAGCTCGAGATGTTGCAGGCCCAAGGGCTGGAGGCGATTGCCTTGGGCAAGCCGGAGGAATTGGGCGCGCAAGTGCAGGCCGTGTTCAAGGGCGGCGCCGACGTGATCTTTGACACTACCGGTTTCTGGCTGCCTGCCGCGGTGGCGGGGCTGGCACCGTTCGGCCGCATCGCCATCATCGCCGCACCCGTTGACGGCCATGTGCAGTTACCGGCCCTGGCGCTGTACCGTAAGGGCGGGTCGGTGGTTGGGATCAACTCTTTGCTCTATAGCTGCGAACAATGCGCGGTGATGCTGGAGGCGTTTGGGCGCTTCTTTGATGAAGGCCTGTTGCCGCTGCCTACAGGGTTGCGTGAAGTGGCGTTGGCGGAGGGTGTTCAGTGCTATGCAGAAGTGAACAACGGCAGCCCAGACAAAATCATCTTCCTGCCCTGATGGATAGAAATGTGGGAGCGGGCTTGCTGTGGCGAGGGAGCTTGCTCCCGCTCGATAGCGCAGCTGGAGCCGGCTTTTTTGGGGGCGCTACGCACCCCAGCGCAAGCAAGCTTGCTCGCCACAGCAAGCCCGCTCCCACCGTGTTGATCTTTATTCGGCTTCGGGAACGCCTTTTTCCCACGCCGACCAGTTCTTCACAATCGCTTGGACCAACGGGTTGCCCGTGCGGTACAGGTTTTCCAGCGCCGGTACAAACCCACCCTGGTCCGCATACTTGAGCAGGTTGTCCACTTCGCTGTAGCCAGGGTAAGGCCGGTCAAAGTCGGAACCTGCGCGCACCACGGCCAGACGCTGGATATCCACCAAGCCTTCGCGGCTGGCGCGCAGCAGCGCTTCGTAGGTGGAGTTGTCTTCCTGTTGGGTGGTGCAGTATTCGCCTTTGTTGTCGGTGAGCAACTTGGTCCAGACTTCGGCACGTTCGCTCAACCGGGTACCGGAAAACCAGGTGTTGCCCGCCAGGGTGTCGCAGCGGGTGACTTGCGGCGGCTGGTTGGCCGGGGCGGCGGGGTAGTGTTTGCGCCAAGCGGCGGACTCTGTGCTTTCTGTCAGCTCCACCTTGTGCGACAAGGCAAACGCCTTGGCTTGCAGCTTGGGGTTGAGCTCAAACACTTCGGTCTTGTAGTCCAACGGTGGTTTTTCGTTGGGGCCCTTGGTGTTGATCCCGATATAGCCCGTCGGCCAGTCCTTGGGTGCATCCCGTGAATCCAGCTCCCACTGCGTGCCGAACTCCACCAGGTAATGAGCCCAGGCGGCGGTGCCGATGGTGCCGTGCTTGGGGCTGATACCGGCGATTCCGGCGATCAGGAAGTAACTCTGGCGCAGGTCGAACTTAGGCGACAAGGCCAGGGCCAGGGTAGACGCGGCAGCGTTGGTCTGGCCCATGCCGGTCACCAGCAGGCACACGTCTTGGGTGTTGCAGCGAATCACGGGATATTCGGCGGACAAGCCCGGAACGCGTACTTCTTGTTTAAGCTCGAGGCGGTCGATCCAGGTTTGCGCCTCGGGGGCGAACATGGTGATCAGCATCACCTTGGGTTTGATCGGTGGCGGGTTATCCGCCAGCACCACGTGAGGCAATAGGGCCAGGCCGACGGCCAGCGAGATACGGGTCAATGCGTTCATCTACAGCTCCTTGATCAGAATTGATAGCCCACGCCAGCGTAGTAACCCCAGCCGTCTGAGCGTGCGCGGAAGTTGCCTTCGCCGAAATTCAACTCGCTGCCATCCTCCCAGTTGCCGCCGTTGTGAAAGTAACGGCCGACCAGGGTAAAGCGCAGGTGGGTAAACGAGTACAGCAATACGTTGGTGGCCACCAGGGAGTTGGCGGTGCGCGCCGGGTTGTCCTTGTGCAGGTCCGAGCCGAAATCGTAGTTGGTGAAACCGATGTAGGTCAGCGAGGCGCCGTTGTCGAACTTGCCGATGGGCACGATGTACTTCATCTGCGCTCGGTAGCCGTCCCAGGAATACTCATTGCTGGCGCCGTAGTTTTCCCACTGGTAGCGCCCGTAGAAATTGGCCGACAGGTTGACTCGCGAGTGGGTGTCGATATCGGTGCCCAGGCCGCTGTACAGGGTGTTGGCGCGGTTTTCCTTGCGGCTGCCGTGGTCATAGATCCAGTCAAAGGCCACATACCATTCCTTGAATGGGCCAATTGCCAGGCTGCGTCCTGCGAGGTAGTCGATGGAGATCCGCGGTTCATGCTCCATGAACACCGGCGAGCCATGGTCCCACACACCTTTGTCATTACTGTTACCGATGGTGAGGATCTTCGGCACATCGATATAGCCGTACAACTCAAAGGGGCCCTTGCGCCCGAAGTACTCGTATTCCAGGTAGACGTCATCTTGAGGCTTGGGGCCGAAACTGATGTCTTTGCTGCCAATCAGCGTGAGGTCCTGGTTAAACCACTCGGACAGATACACGCCTTTTTTCGCCGGGGGGTTGGCTTCAGGGCTGAGGGTTTCGCCCTGTGCTGAGTCATCCACGGGCTTTTCCTGCGCCAAAATGGGTGCACTGAGTACTCCCGTAACGGCAGCCAGTAGCAACGAAACGCCAAGACCAGCACGAGGCTTTGAGGTGGGGTGCATTGAAAGTCCTTATTCTTACGCGGTTTAAACCCGATTAGACGGGGAGGAGTGAACTTGGCGGTCAAGTTCGTTCCGCAAACGTTTGCACAGGTTGTACCAACTTGGGTCAATGGCTTGAACTATCTAGAAAAAAGAGCAATTAGCCGACGCTTTGGTCAGGAAAACAGTGGGATTTCTGTCATCCTGATGCGTCACCCCTGTGGAGGAATCTGATGTTCGAACACTACCTGCGTGCCTGGGAGCTGAGTGCCGATGGAGAGCCTATCGTCACACCCGGCAGCCACCTGTTGCCGGTCCGCTGGAAGGGCGTGCCGGCGATGTTGAAAATTGCTCATACCCCTGAGGAAAAACTCGGCGGCCGCCTGCTGAGTTGGTGGGCCGGTGACGGTGCGGCACGGGTGTTCGCCCATGACCACACTGCAGTGTTAATGGAACGCGCCACGGGCCCAGGTTCCTTGATGCGCATGGCCCTCAATGGTCAGGACGACGAAGCCAGCCAGATCGCCTGCGCAACCCTGGCCCGGCTGCATGCGCCTCGTGTGTCGCCGCCCGAAGGGTTGGTTGGGCTGGATGAGTGGTTCAGATCCTTGTGGCACGCCGCCGAACAGGAGGGCGGTGCCTTACGCGACTGCGCGGCGACGGCCCGGACATTGCTGGCTGCGCAACAGGAGGTTGTGGTACTGCACGGTGATTGCCATCACGACAATATCCTCGACTTTGGCCCTCGTGGCTGGCTGGCGATTGATCCAAAGCGGGTGATGGGCGAGCGCGGTTACGATTACGCTAATCTGATCTGCAATCCGGACTTGCCGACCAGTAGCGATCCACTGCGTTTCAGCCGCCAGGTTGGGGTTATCGCCCTGGCGGCCGGCCTCTCACGTCCGCGTTTGTTGCAATGGGTGGTGGCTCATGCCGGGTTGTCTGCCGCCTGGTTTCTGGAAGACCAGGAGCGCGAGCGTGCCATGATTGAGTTGCAGGTTGCCCGTCTGGCACAGCAGGCACTGGCTCAAGGGGCGGGCGAGTAAGGCGGCGGGTGATGGGTAACCGGGGTGAATAATTGAAGTGCGGCCTGCCGCCGGTACTCACTCGGCGTCTGGTGCATTTCGATACGAAAGTGGCGATTGAAATTCGACAGGTTGGCGTAGCCCACCTCAAAGCAGATGTCCGCCACTGACATCTGGCTGTGCAACAGCAAGCGGCAGGCACGCTGCACGCGGAACTTGCGCATCAGGTCGATAAAGCCGTGGCCGGTGTTGCGCTTGAAAAACCGCGAAAAGCCGGGTTCGCTCATGTCCAGTTGCCGGGCGATGTCCGACAGGCGTACATCGCCGGTCAGTTCCCGCATCAGGTAGTCAAGCGCCTTGTTGATACGTTCGGCGCTGCGCGCATCCAGCGTCGGTGCATAGCACGGGCTGGCCAGGGTATTGGCCTGTGCAGGCGGTGCGTTCTTCAGGGTGTCGAGCAATTGCAGGAACAGGGCCAGGCGTTGCAGCCCATGGGCGCAGCCGATGGCCTCCATCAGCCGTGCCGCGCTCGTTGCGGTCTCGCCGGTGAATTCGATGCCCCGTCGCGCCCGTGCAAACAGTGACTGTAAATCACCGAGCTCAGGCAGGGTGGTGCGCAGAGCGAGCAGGGCGGCGCCGTCGAATTGCAGCACCACATCACGCCCGTGCAGGTATTCGCCCGGGGCCAGGTCACCGATCCAGTCGTGGGGCAGGCCAGGGCCGATCAGCGCGACGTGCCCGGCGCTGAATGCACCGATATAGTCGCCCGCCACCAGCTTGCCGCTGCCTTGGCGGATCAGGTGGATTTCGAATTCAGGGTGGTGGTTCCAGCGTGCCAGTTCATAGGGATAGTCATGTTCGAACCAGCGAAAACCATGTTCCGGTTCGGTCAGGATCACCTCAAGCTCGGCAGGGCGATGCTCGAACAGGGTGGCGGGGCTGACGGGCATGGTGCTGCCTCTTGTGGCGGTGCAATTTTCCCAAAATACCCGCACTGGCAATCGCTGCGCTAGCCCTGGTTTCGCCTGAGGCTGATACTTTTTTGATCCTGTGCCTCAGGTTAAAAAAGTATCAGCCTCGCATTCGCCAGCCGTTTGTGAGGCGGCAGGTCAAGCTGCTGTAATCGAGGCTCCACAACAAAGGTCGGCAAGCTGTTCTCGGCGGTGTTCACCGGCTACCGGCAATAACCTTTACAGGACCCCCCATGAAACGACTCGAAGGCAAAAGCGCGCTGATCACTGGATCGGCGCGAGGCATTGGCCGTGCGTTCGCCCAGGCCTACATCGCTGAAGGCGCCACCGTGGCCATCGCCGACATCAACCTGCAGCAGGCCCAGGCCACCGCCGCCGAACTGGGGCCCAAGGCTTACGCGGTGTCGATGGATGTCACCGACCAAGCCTCCATCGACGCGGCGATCGCCACGGTGGTGAGCCACGCCGGCAAGCTCGATATCCTGATCAACAACGCCGCACTGTTCGACCTGGCGCCCATCGTCGACATCACCCGCGACAGCTTTGAACGACTGTTCTCGATCAACGTCGCCGGCACCCTGTTCACCCTGCAGGCCGCAGCCCGACAGATGATCAACCAAGGGCATGGCGGCAAGATCATCAACATGGCCAGCCAGGCCGGGCGGCGGGGCGAGCCGTTGGTGGCGGTCTATTGCGCGACCAAGGCGGCGGTGATCAGCCTGACGCAATCGGCGGGCTTGAACCTGATCAAGCAGGGCATCAACGTCAATGCCATCGCCCCCGGTGTGGTGGACGGCGAGCATTGGGATGGGGTGGATGCGCTGTTCGCCAGGCATGAAGGGCTGGCGCCTGGCGAGAAGAAAAAGCGCGTAGGGGATGAGGTGCCGTTTGGGCGGATGGGCACAGCTGAAGACCTGGCTGGCATGGCGATCTTCCTGGCGTCGACGGACGCCGACTATGTGGTGGCCCAGACCTATAACGTTGATGGCGGCAATTGGCTGAACTAGCAGTTAACGCTGACCCAACTGTGGGAGCTGGCTTGCCTGCGATAGCGTTGGTGGATTCACTCCCGTCATTGCAGGCGAGCCAGCTCCCACCTTTGAACTTCAGCGTGCTTGAGAATAGGGTAAGTCAGCAACGCATCGATCCCCGCAGTAAACTGTCCCATACTTCAAGATTTCTACGCTCGCCCGGAGGCGGTCGTACGTGCAGACCACCCGAGAACGACCATGAGCCTTTCGAAAGCCGCCATCGCTTCATTTGACGTCGACGCCCAGAAGAGCTTCACGCCCTTGTGTCCCAACGAGTTGCCAGTGGCCGGTGGCGACGGCATTGGTGCCGAACTCAATTACATGGCCAGTCTCGCCGGCCACCGCATCGGCAGCAAGGACGCCCACACCCCCCACGCACCCTGGGTGGTTGCGCAGCACAGCGAGATGCTGCAACCCACCGGCCTGGCCCATGCCGATGTGACCTGGGTCAGCCACTGCGTGCCGGGTACCGAAGGGTTCACCCTGCTCGATGAATTGCCCACGCCCTATGACTACGACTACTTCATCTGGAAAGGTGTCGAGCCCGACCTGCACCCCTACGGCGCCTGTTACCACGACCTGCACGACAAACTGTCCACCGGCGTCATCGAGTACCTCAAGGCCCACGGCGTGGCCCGCGTGATTGTGGGCGGGCTGGCGCTGGACTATTGCGTCAAGACCACCGCGTTGCAATTGCTCAAAGCCGGATTGCAAGTGGTCCTGCATTTGCCGGCGTGCCGCAGCATCAGCGAGGACGGGGGTGTACAGGCGGTGAATGAGTTGCTTAAGGCGGGTGCTGGCATTAGCAGCACCCGCGAAGAGCTGGCCGTGTTAGCCGCGCGTTAAGGAGACACGCCATGGAAAGTGCGCCCTGTGACGCTCCGCGTCACGATTGCGCTGGGCTCAAGCCTCAACGCTCAATCGACCGACCTCACCGCGCATTCCACTCCGGTCGCGCCTGGTTGACCTGGTCCCAATCAATCGAAATCGCTGTCTGCAAGTAACCCTGCATGGCTTTCACCTGCGCACGGGTCTTGTCGGTAGTGGGTGTTGTCGGGCTCTGGTCACCTTCTGTCGACTGGATTGGTAAGAGAATAACGCTGCATTACATAATTAAAAATGAACAGGGAGAGTCCCCCAAACTGACCTTGAAAATTGAAGCGTAATTGTAATGGCTTGCGTTTGAAAACACGTGGGCTCGCACTCAGCGAAATGTCTGGCTCCCATTAACTGCAACCAGGCAAAGCCATCGGCTCACATTGGCTGAAAATGCAAGCGCCCGAATAGAAATTATGTACGTTAGGCGGATCAGCATGTCAACTTAAGCCCTTGTACAAAATGGCCTCTCTAAAAGAATCTAGGTACTGAAAATGCCTGAAATTTTTCTTCGGGCACTTAATGTGATCCAGAAACGAGTGATGTAGTCGGGCCAAGCGGCCGATGTTGTCGAGCCGCTAGACTTATTAGCTGAAGCCGGAAGATGTGTTAACTAGTTGTGTCTTCCCGAGCCTTGATCAAGGCGCTGATCAATTAAAACTTTTACTTGATCTGCGGTTGCGTTAAGGAGAGTAATAGCGTTCCCGTTAATGTCAAAGCCCTGAAATGAATTCGCTTGATAGGCAGGATCATGTTGGCGAATGATAAAACCTCTATATGCAGTATCTGCTGGATAACCCATGATAAATTCTCTCTCGATTTGTGAGTAATGTTTTTATCTTGCAGCTTTAAGTTACAAGCTAATATCGAGCCACGTCTACTGTCATAGTTGACAGGTATTTGGGGTTGTAAGCCCAAGTCCCAGATTTTTCCGGCAGCGCGCCAAACTCAGTAATCGCGGGGCTGCCGGAAAAAAGTGACTTGCGACACCGCTTGCCAAACGCGAAAACGGCAACTTTTCAGGGGTGAAGCCGTCGTCAAGCAACATTACATGCATCTGCGGGTTGGCCTTGTTGGCCTGGACTTTGGCGAGGATGGCCGATCACCCAAGTAGCAGCATTCCCGCGGCTTGTCGGCGACTGGCCGAGACGATGGCCGCTTATCGGTTTCTTGATGATGAAAAGTCATGTTCCAAAAAGTGCTTCAGCCCAATCAGGACGCGACTCTTGAGAGAATGTAAAGCAGTCCCGTGGTGCTGTTGATTCAAGACGCAACCGAGATGGATAAATGGGTAAATCTTGGGCCAAAGGGATGGGGCCGAGCCGCTTGCCGATGGTGGTGGAGTTGCTCAAGCACGAATCAGCAGCCACCGCCCTGCGTTGCGCAGGTCCTCGCAGGCGTTTGGGGGTAGGGATTCGACAACCACTAATGTTCACGGAAAAATCTCTGTGTTGCAGCCTTGCAAGTCGGTAAATGTTGACTAATATGATCCGGGTAAAACAAATAAAATCCGGGTAATAAAAAATGCCTACGCAAATTTTCCCACTCTGCACGGCTTTCGCAGTTCATCAGCGCATTGCTGCCGGTACTTACCCCGCAGTCGCCGAGGCACTTGCCGATCAAGCGTTGCCCGCCGGTAGCTTCCTGGTCTTCGATGATGCCACCGGCAGGCAGGTCGACTACCCGTGGCCGGCGGGCTATGCGCCGCAGCAACCTGCCCAGGCCCACATCGAGGATGAGCCGCCCGCCACGCCCTCGGTGGGCCGCCCGAAGTTGGGCGTGGTCGCCCGCGAAGTCACCTTGTTGCCACGTCATTGGGAGTGGCTCGGCCAGCAGCGCGGTGGTGCCTCGGCCGCCTTACGCCGGTTAGTGGATGAGGCGCGTACCGGCCAGGCCGGCGCCGATAAGGCACGCCAGGCCAAGGAAGCCAGCTACCGCTTCATGAGCGCCATCGGCGGTAACCTGCCGGGTTTTGAAGACGCCTCGCGAGCGTTGTTTGCGCAAGACCAGGCCGACTTTTCCAGCAAGATCGCGCACTGGCCGCCGGACGTGCGGAGCTACCTGGCCTGGTTGTCGCGCAATGCCTTCTGTAGCTAAACATACCGGAACTCGACCCCTTATGGACGTTACCCAGCAACGCCCGCTGTGGCAGATCTACCTCATGTTCCTGGCACCGATGGTGCTGTCCAATTTCCTGCAAAGCTTTTCCGGCACCCTCAACGGCATTTACGTTGGCCAGATGCTGGGCACCCAGGCATTGGCCGCGGTGTCGGGGATGTTTCCCATCGTGTTTTTCTTTATCGCCCTGGTGATCGGCCTGGGGGCGGGCGCCTCGGTGTTGATCGGCCAGGCATGGGGCGCCCAGGAGACCGGAATGGTCAAGGTGATTACCGGTGCCACCCTGACCCTGGGCGCGTTGGTGGGCCTGGTGGCCGCCGTGCTGGGCAGCCTGTTTGCGCGCCCGGCATTGCAGGCGTTGGGCACGCCGGTGGATGTGCTCGACGACGCCGTGGGCTACGCCCAGATGATGATGTTGATCATGCCGTTGCTGCTGGTGTTCATCCTCTATACCCAACTGTTGCGTGGGGTCAGCGACACGATTTCGCCGTTGCTGGCATTGATGGTCTCCACCCTGGTGGGCTTGCTGCTGACGCCTGCGCTGATTCGCGGCTGGATCGGCCTGCCGCCCATGGGCATCCAGAGTGCGGTGTATGCGGGGCTGGTAGGTAACGCTTTGGCGATGCTGTTTCTGGTCCTGCGCCTGCGCCACAAAAAACACGTGATGGCACCAGACCGCGAGTTGCTTGCCGCCTTGCGCCTGGACCGCGTCATCCTCGGCAAAGTCCTGCGCATCGGCCTGCCGACGGGCTTGCAGATGGTGGTGCTATCGCTGTCGGAGCTGGTCATCCTGGCCCTGGTCAACGGCCACGGTTCCCAGGCCACGGCGGCCTATGGCGCGGTGACGCAGATCGTCAACTATGTGCAGTTCCCGGCGCTGTCGATTGCCATCACCGCCTCGATCCTCGGCGCCCAGGCGATTGGCGCCGGGCGCCTGGAGCGTATCGGGCCGATCCTGCGCACGGGGCTTGTGATCAACCTGTGCCTCACCGGTGGCTTGATCGTGCTCGGCTATGGGCTGTCCCACTGGTTGCTGGGCCTGTTCATCACCGACGACAGCGCACGGGTACGGGCCGAACACCTGCTGCACATCATGCTCTGGAGCATTCTGGTATTCGGCTTCCAGGCGGTGATCGGCGGCATCATGCGCGCCAGCGGCGTGGTGCTGATGCCGGTGGCGATCTCGATCTTCTGCGTGCTTGGCGTGGAACTGCCAATGGCCTATCTGTTCAACGCCCACTTCGGATTGGAAGGAGTGTGGATGGCATTTCCGGTGACCTACCTGGCGATGCTGGTGTTGCAGATCGCCTATTACCGCCTGGTGTGGCGGCATAAGCAGATCAAACGGTTGGTGTGAGGCTCAGCCCCTGCAGGAGCAGCTCCAGGCCTTGCAAGCCTTCCTCCAGTCGTGTGCCCGGGTGTTCATCCCGGGCAATCCACAACGCGGTATTGACCAGGCTGCCGTTGATCAACTGCGCCAGTGCGTGACTGGGTGCCGTAGGCATCAGGCCCGCTTGCATCAGGGCCTCCAGCAATTGACGCAAGGACTCCACGCAGTGTTGTTGGGAGCCGGTGTCGCCCAGTACCGCCGGTGCATCCTGCAATACAATGCGCTGGATTTCCGGGTCCTGGGCCATGCGCAGATAGGCCCGGCAGCGCTCGCAAAAACCACTCCAAGGCTCTACGGCCTGCTCCGAGATGCGTTGCAAGCGCGCGTCCATCTCGCTGTCGAGTTGAGCGACCACCGCCGCCAGCAGCCCTTTTTTGTCACCAAAGTGGTGATACAGCGCACCGCGCGTCAGGCCGGCGCGGGCAGTGAAGTCATCCATCGAGGTATTGGCATAGCCTTGGGTGGCGAAGGCCCGGCGCGCGCTCGCTATCAGGCGGGCGCGGGTGTCTTCGATCATTTCAGCTCGGGCTCGGCTCATGGGCGTCTCTTGGCTAAGTGATTGACATACGCTGCGTATGCGAAGCATGATTTGCCACATACGCACCGTATGTATTCTGCCCTGATGGTTTCAGATAGCAAGCCCAGGGCGTCGAGCAAGAGGTCAAGCAGGATGGCAAACCCCTACGCTGAATTATTCCAGGTCCCTGGTGCCCGGGCCTTTGTGCTCGCTGGCATGCTGGCACGCATGCCGATATCCATGACCGGCATCGGCCTGATCACCATGCTGTCCCAGGTGCATGGCGGCTATGGTCTGGCCGGTTCGGTGGCGGCAGTGTTTGCCCTGGCCACGGCGATTTGCGCGCCGCAAGTGTGACGTTGGGTGGACCGCTACAGCCAGGGCAGGGTGCTGCCGATTGCCGCGCTGATCGGCGGCGGGGCGCTATTGATGTTGCTGCTGTGTACGCGGTTGCAGGCGCCGAATTGGACGCTGTTTCTGTTCGCCGCGCTGGCGGGCTGCATACCCAATATGTCGGCCATGGTGCGAGCGCGCTGGACCGAGTTGTACCGTGGCCAGCCCAGGCTGCAAACCGCGTTTGCCCTGGAGTCGGTACTTGATGAGGTGTGCTTCATCATCGGCCCGCCCATTTCGGTGGGGTTGAGCGTGGCGGTGTTCCCAGAAGCCGGGCCCCTGGTGGCGGCGTTGTTGCTGGCGGTGGGCGTCACCACCTTTGTGCTGCAACGGCAAACCGAGCCACCGGTACACGCGCATCAGGGAGCACACGGTCGCTGGCTGATTGCGTCGCCGTCGGTATTGATCCTGATGATTTTGCTGCTGGCCATGGGCGTGATCGTCGGCGTGGTGGATGTGGTCAGCGTGGCCTTCGCCCAGCATCAAG
Source organism: Pseudomonas sp. DWP2-2 (assembly GCF_049897065.1). Taxonomy (NCBI): domain Bacteria; kingdom Pseudomonadati; phylum Pseudomonadota; class Gammaproteobacteria; order Pseudomonadales; family Pseudomonadaceae; genus Pseudomonas; species Pseudomonas sp. DWP2-2. The sequence continues at coordinate 406,229 of NZ_JAFCVN010000004.1, forward strand.
GCCAGCCGGCGGCGGCGAGTATCGTGCTGTCGGTGTATGCCATTGGTTCGTGCCTGGCGGGGTTGGCCTTCGGTGCCCTCAAACTCAAGGCACCGTTGCCACGCCAGTTCCTGTACTGCGGCGTAGCCACGGCGTTGACCACCTTGCCCTTGCTGTTGGTGAGCAATATTCCCGGCTTGGCCGCTGCAATCTTTATCTCCGGGCTGTTCTTCGCGCCCACCTTGATTGTGTCGATGGCCATGGTGGAGCAGATCGTCCCGGCCAGCCGCCTTACCGAAGGCATGACCTGGCTGATCACCGGCCTGAGCATCGGCGTGGCCATTGGCGCCGCCAGTTCGGGGTGGATGATCGACCACTTTGGCGCCACCAGCGGGTTTTGGGTGGCGCTGGCGGCGGGGGCGGTGGTAGCGGGCTCGGCGGTAGTGGGTTACCGGCGGTTGGGATAGTCAGCCAATCGTCGGGCATGGCTCTGGGTAGTGATGCTGCAGAAATTCGTTCAGCGCCTGACGCGTGAGATCATTCAATGTCACTTTCTTACGGTTTGCCGCCAGGGCAGCGGCCAAATGCAAGTCATGCCCGACGCGTACGTTGAATGAACCTTTGCACGGTTTCTCCGGCGTGTGCCCCAGGCTCTGGCAGGTAGCGAGATAATCATCCACCGCGCCACGGAAGGCTGCGTCCAGTTCAGCCACAGTTTTGCCTTCATAGCTCACCAATGCCTTGATGAACAGGATTTTACCAAACAGGCAGTTGTCCTCGAGGCTGGCTTCGATGGAGCCGATGTAGCCTTTGTGTTTCAGTTGGTTGTTCACTGAATCAGTTCTCCTGATTTCAATTGTTCGATGATCTGGCGCCGAATGTAGTGTTTCAGTTCGTTGCCGGGGTGAGGCTTGTGCAGGGTGATCATTGCACTGGGGTCGCCCATGTCGAACTTGACCCGGCTTCCGGCCCCTTCAATCTGTGTGTATCCCAATCGGCGTAATAACGTGACGAGCTCAGACCAGGTAAATGCCATGTGCTCATTGAGCAGTTTGGCGAGCAGCTTTTCATTCTTGGACACGGCGTTCCCTGCGTGTAACTAAATGTAGTTGCAAAAAGTGGTGTTCGTCAATGCTAGCTCAGCTTCGTGCGGCTTCGCGGAGATTGATGTAACCCCCGATGACAGCCTGTGCGGCGCCCCCCATTCCCCCGCTAATTTTTCCCCGCCCGGTTCGTTTTATAGGGACGACGTGCCTTTGTGCTTCCCGCCTATTGCCCCGGATTCCAAGAAATGAATGCTGAAGACTCCTTGAAACTTGCTCGCCGGTTTATCGGGCTGCCCCTGGAAAAGCGCCAACTGTTCCTGCAAGCCTTGCAGAAAGAAGGCGTGGATTTTTCAAGGTTTCCGATTCCGGCAGGGGTGGAGGTGGAGGACCGTCAGGCGCTGTCCTACGCACAGCAGCGCATGTGGTTTCTATGGCAGTTGGACCCGGCCAGCGGCGCCTACAATTTGCCCGGCGCAGTGCGCCTGAGGGGGGCGCTGAGCCTGCCAGCGCTGGAGCAAGCGTTCGCCAACCTGGTGGCGCGTCACGAAACCTTGCGCACGGTGTTCCAGCGTCAGGCTGATGAGCGGCTGGTGCAGGTGGCGGTGGAGCCGTCGGTGACCGTCGAGCACCTGGACTTCACGGCCTTGGCCATCGACGCACGGGAGCAGGCCGTCAACGCCGCCGCCACCCGTCAATCGCTGTTGCCGTTCGACCTGGAACACGGGCCGCTGCTGCGCGTGCAACTGCTCAAGCTTGCCGAGCAGGAACACGTGCTGCTGCTGACCCTGCACCACATCGTTTCCGACGGTTGGTCGATGAATGTGCTGATTGACGAATTCATCCGTTGCTATGACGCCCATGAGCGCAACGAAGCGCCCCAACTGCCGGCGCTGCCCATCCAGTACAGTGACTACGCCCTGTGGCAGCGCCGCTGGCTGGAAGCGGGCGAGCAGGCCCGCCAGTTGGAGTACTGGCAGGCTCGCCTGGGCGATGAACATCCGGTTCTGGAGCTGCCCACCGACCACCCGCGCCCGGCCATGCCCAGCTACCAAGGCACACGGCACAACTTCGCGATTGAGCCGGCACTGGCCGCGCAACTGCGCAGCTGCGCGCAAAAACACAACGTCACCCTGTTCATGCTGCTGCTCGGTGCCTTCAATGTGCTGTTGCACCGCTATACCGGCCAGGGCGACATTCGCGTCGGTGTGCCGATTGCCAATCGCAATCGCACCGAAGTCGAGGGGCTGATCGGTTTCTTCGTCAACACCCAAGTGTTGCGCACCGAACTGACCGGGCAAACCCGGGTTGCCGAGTTGCTGCAAGGTATCAAGGAGCATGCCCTGGGCGCCCAGGCCCATCAGGAGTTGCCCTTCGAACGGCTGGTGGAAGCGCTGAAAATCGAGCGCAGCCTGAGCCACACGCCGCTGTTCCAGGTGATGTATAACCATCAGCCGGTAGTCGCCGACATCGCCTCGGTCAGCACCGCATCGGGCCTGGAATTGGCCCTGGTGGAATGGCAAGGCCGCACCACCCAGTTCGATCTGACACTGGACACCTATGAAAAGTCCGGCACCCTGCATGCCGCGCTGACCTACGCCAATGACTTGTTCGATACGCCCACCATCGAGCGCATGGCCCGGCATTGGATCGGCCTGTTGCAAGCCATGGTGCTCGATGGCGAACAGCGCATTGGCGAATTGCCCATGCTTGACGCGGCTGAACAGCAACGGCTGGTCCACAGCTGGAACCAGACCGCCGAGGCGTACCCGACCGAGCGCGGGATTCATCACCTCATCGAAGACCAGGCGCGGCGCAGCCCCGATGCACCGGCACTGGTGTTCGGTACCACCACCTTGACCTACGCCCAACTGGATGCGCGCGCCAACCAGTTGGCCCATGCCCTGGGCGAGCAGGGCGTGGGGCCCGACGTGCTGGTAGGTATCTGCATCGAGCGCTCCATCGAAATGGTGGTTGGCCTGCTGGCGATTCTCAAGGCCGGTGGCGCCTACGTGCCCCTCGACCCTGAGTACCCCCGGGAACGCCTGGCCTACATGATCGAAGACAGTGGCATTCAGTTGCTGCTCAGCCAGCAGAGCCTGCTGGCGTCGCTGCCCGTCGCCGGTATCCAGGTATTTGCCCTGGACCAGCCGGCGCTATTGCTCGACGGCTACAGCAGCGATTCACCGAACGTGGCCTTGCATGCCCTCAACCTGGCCTACGTGATCTACACCTCGGGCTCCACCGGCAAGCCCAAAGGCGCCGGCAATAGCCATCGCGCCTTGGTCAACCGCTTGAGCTGGATGCAACAGGCGTATGGCCTGGGCGCCAATGACGCGGTGTTGCAGAAAACCCCGTTCAGCTTTGACGTGTCGGTGTGGGAGTTCTTCTGGCCGCTGATGACCGGCGCCCGCCTGGTGGTCGCGGCGTCTGGCGAACACCGTGAACCGGCGCGCCTGATTGACACCATTGGCCGACACGTCATCACCACCTTGCACTTCGTGCCGTCGATGTTGCAGGCGTTTATCCATGAGCCGGGCGTACAGGCGTGCGCAAGCCTCACGCGCATTGTGTGCAGCGGCGAAGCCTTGCCCCTGGACGCGCAACAGCAAGTGTTCGCCAAGTTGCCCGCTGCGGCGCTGTACAACCTCTATGGCCCGACCGAGGCGGCCATCGACGTCACACACTGGACCTGCATTGACGAAGGCGCCGATAGCGTGCCCATCGGCCGCCCCATCGCCAACCTCGGCACCTACGTGCTGGACGCGCAACTCAACCCGGTGCCGGCCGGCGTCAGTGGCGAACTCTACCTGGGCGGCGTCGGCCTGGCGCGCAGTTACCATCGGCGCCCGGCGCTCACCGCCGAACGTTTTGTACCCAGCCCCTTTGTGACAGGCGAACGCCTGTATCGCACCGGTGACCGCGTGCGCCAACGTGCCGATGGGGTGATCGAATACCTCGGCCGTCTCGATCATCAAGTCAAGTTGCGCGGCTTACGTATCGAGCTGGGTGAAATCGAAGCACGCCTGATGCAGCATCCACACGTGCGCGAAGCCGTGGTACTGGTACAGGGCGGCAAGCAGTTGGTCGCCTATCTTGTACACGCAGGCGAGGCGCCAACGGGCCTCAAGGAATGGTTGCTCAGCAGCTTGCCGGAATACATGGTGCCGACGCATTTCATTGCGCTGCCCAAGCTGCCGGTGACCGCCAACGGCAAGCTCGACCGCAAGGCGTTGCCAGTGCCGGATGCGGCGCAGCAGCAGGCATTTGTCGCCCCCCAAGGCGACCTGCAAACAGCCCTGGCTGCCATCTGGAGCGACGTGCTGGGCGTTGAGCAGGTCGGCCAGGACGATAACTTCTTCGAGCTGGGCGGCGATTCGATCATCTCTATCCAGGTGGTCAGCCGCGCCCGTCAGGCCGGCATTCGCCTGAGCCCGCGTGACCTGTTCCAGTACCAGAACATCCGCAGCCTGGCTCTGGTGGCGCGCTTTGAGCAGGTCAGCCTGATCGACCAGGGCCCGGTCAGTGGCGAGGTGATGCTGACGCCCGTCCAACACAGTTTTTTCGACCAGCCGATCCCGGCGCGGCATCACTGGAATCAATCCTTGTTACTGGTGCCCGGTGAGGTGCTTGAGCCTGCACGGTTGGAGGCCGCGCTGGCGCGGTTGATCCAGCATCACGACGCTTTGCGCCTGCGCTTTGTGCAGCAGGCTGGCGGCTGGCAGCAGAGCCATGCTGCCTATGTCAGCGAACCGCTGTTGTGGCAATGCCAGGCCGGCACCGACGCTGAACTGGCGGCGCTGTGTGATGAAGCCCAGCGCAGCCTTGACCTTGCCCAAGGCCCGCTGCTGCGCGCCGCGTTGGTGAGCATGGCCGATGGCAGCCAGCGTGTGCTGTTGGTGATCCATCACTTGGTGGTGGATGGTGTGTCCTGGCGCATCCTGCTCGAAGACCTGCAACAGGCCTACCGCGAACAGGTGCTGCCGGCAAAAACCAGTGCCTACCAGCGCTGGGCGCAACAGTTGCACCGCCACGCGCAGACCGTCGAGGAGCAACTGCCGTACTGGCAAGCCCAATCCATCGGCGCCGAGCTGCCGTGTGATCACCCCGAAGGCGGCCTGCAAAACCGCCTGGGTGCCAAGCTGGAAACACGCCTCGACGTCGAGCACACCCGCCGACTGCTGCAAGACGCGCCAGCGGCCTATCGCACCCAGGTCAACGACCTGCTGTTGACCGCCCTGGCGCGGGTGATCAGCCGTTGGAGCGAGCAACCTGCTGCGCTCATTCAATTGGAAGGTCACGGCCGTGAAGATCTGTTTGACGACATCGACCTGAGCCGCACCGTCGGCTGGTTCACCAGCCTGTACCCGGTGCGTCTGCACGCCGAAGGCGAGTTGCCCGAGGCGATCAAGGCGGTGAAGGAACAACTGCGCGCCGTGCCCGACAAAGGCCTGGGCTACGGCCTGCTGCGCTACCTGGGCGCGCCACACGCGCAGGAAAGCCTTGCGAACCTTACCGCGCCGCGCATCACCTTCAACTACCTGGGCCAGTTCGACCGTCAGTTCAACGAGTCGGCACTGTTCGTGCCGGCCAGTCAGGGCAGTGGCCAGGCCCAGGATCCAGAGGCGCCGCTGGCCAACTGGCTGACGCTGGAAGGTCAGGTATATGGCGGCGAGCTGTCGTTGCAATGGGGGTTCAGCCGGGAGATGTTCGAGGCGGCAACTGTTCAAGGTCTGGCGGACGAGTACGCAACTGAACTCAGGGTGCTGATCGAGCATTGTTGTGCCACGCCGGCAGGCCAGGTGAGCCCGTCGGATTTCCCGCTGGCACGCCTCACCCAGCAGCAACTGGATGCCTTGCCCGTGGCCGGGCCGGCGATTGCCGACCTTTATCCGCTGTCGCCGATGCAGCAAGGCATGCTGTTCCACACCCTGTTGGAACCCGAGGCCCAGGCCTACATCAACCAGTTGCGCCTGGACATCGAGGGCCTCGATTTGCTCGCTTTCGGGCGTGCCTGGCAGGCTGCACTGGATCGTCACGACATCCTGCGCAGTAGCTTCCATTGGCTGGGCCTGGACAGTGCTCATCAGCTGATCCAGCGCCAGGTCGACCTGCAACTGCAAGTGATCGAAGACCCCGACGCCGATTTCGACACCCTGGCCCAGGCCGAACGCGAACGCGGTTTTGCCCTGAATGCCGCGCCGCTGTTTCGCCTGACGCTGGTGCGCGGTGCCGGTGCGGCCTGGCACTTTATCTTCACCAGCCACCACATCCTCATGGACGGCTGGAGTAACGCGCAGTTGCTCGGTGAAGTCATCGCTCACTATGCGGGGCAGGCAGTGCCGGCGCCGCTCGGGCAGTTCCGCGATTACCTCGCCTGGCTGCAACAACAGTCCTCGGGCGAAGCGTTCTGGAAAACCGCCGTGGCGGCATTGCCGGCGCCGACCCTGCTGGCGCAAGCGTTGCGCAAGCCGATGGACGCGGTTGGCATGGCTGACCATCACGTGGCACTGGACAGCGACTTTACCCGCCGCCTCGCTGAGTTCGTACGCCAGCACAAAGTCACCCTCAATACCCTGTTGCAAGGGGCTTGGAGCCTATTGCTGCAACGCTACACCGGCCAGGACTGCGTCGCCTTCGGTGCCACCGTGGCCGGGCGTTCCGCACCGCTGCCGGGGATCGAGCAGCAACTGGGCCTGTTCATCAACACCTTGCCGATCATCAGCACAGCCTCGCCAGCCCAGTCGGCCGCGACGTGGCTCAGCGAACTGCAAGCGCTCAACCTCAGCCTGCGCGACCATGAACATGTGCCGCTCTACGACATCCAGGGCTGGGCTGGCCAGCAGGGCGCGCTGTTCGACACCTTGCTGGTGTTCGAGAACTTCCCGGTCGCCGAGGCGCTCAAGCAAGGCGCGCCGGCCGGCCTGACCTTCGGTCGCCTGCACAACCATGAGCGCACGCACTATCCATTAACCCTGGGCATCGAACTGGGCGCCAGCCTGCGCCTGGAATTCAGTTATGACCGTGCCCAATTCAGCGAGGCGCACGTGGCGCAGTTGAGCGCCAACCTGCAACACCTGCTGGCGCAATTGCTCGCAGACGCTCACATGCCGCTGGGCAACCTGCGCCTTCTCGACGCCCCAGCGCAACGGCAGATGGTCGCTCTGAGCCGCTCAGCCGCAGCGCCCCAGGCCAACGAACGCGTGCATCAGCGTATCGCAGCCCAGGCCGAGGCGACGCCAGACGCTTTGGCTGTACAGGCCGGTGACGCCAGCTTGAGTTACGCCCAGTTGAACCAGCGCGCCAACCGCCTGGCCCATCGCCTGTTGGCGCTTGGTGTCGGCCCCGGCCAACGGGTGGGCCTGGCTTCGCGGCGTGGGCCGCAGTTGATCGTCAGCCTGCTGGCAGTGCTCAAAAGCGGGGCGGCCTACGTACCGCTGGACCCTGAATACCCGGCGGAACGTTTGGCCTACATGCTCGCCGACAGCCGCCTGGACGTGCTGCTCAGCGAAACCGGCTTGCTCGCCGACTTGCCTTTGCCCCGCGGCCTGACCCGCATGGATTTCAGTGCCAGTGGCGACGAACTGACCGGCTACCCGACAACCAATCCGCCTAATCACGCGGCGGCGGCTGACCTGGCCTATGTGATCTACACCTCTGGCTCCACCGGCCAGCCCAAAGGCGTGGCCATCGACCATGCCGCCCTCGGCCAGTTCTGTGACAGCGCCACGCTGTACAGCCGACTTTGCGCCGAGGACCGCGTGTTGCAGTTTGCGACCTTCAGTTTCGATGGTTTTGTCGAGCAATGCTTCCCGCCCCTGTGTGCGGGCGCGGCGTTGATCATGCGTGGCGATGAACTCTGGGATGCCGGCCAACTGGCGCAAGAGATTGTCGAGCAGGGCGTGACCCTGGCCGATTTGCCCGCCGCCTACTGGTACCTGTTGGCGCAAGAGTGCGCCGAGCACCGTCGCTCCCTGGGCAAGCTGCGCCAGGTGCATGTGGGGGGTGAAGCCATGTCAGTGGAGGGCGTGCGTGCGTGGTACGCCGCGGGCTTGGGCAATGTGCGCCTGGTCAACACCTACGGGCCGACCGAAGCCACAGTGGTCTCCAGCGTGCATGAGTGCCAATTGGCCGATGCCAACGACGCCTACGGCGTGCCAATCGGGCAGGCGATTGCCGGGCGCGGCCTGTATGTACTCGACAGCGGTTTCCAACTGTTGGCCACCGATGGCGTGGGCGAGCTGTGCATTGGTGCCGAGGTTGGCTTGGCGCAACTCTATTTCGACCGCCCGGCGCTGACCGCCGAGCGCTTCTTGCCGGACCCGTTTTCCGCCATGCCCGGTGCGCGGCTTTATCGCAGTGGCGACTTGGCCCGGTACAACCCGGCGGGTGCGCTGGAGTACGTTGGGCGTATCGACCATCAAGTGAAGATTCGTGGCCTGCGTATCGAAATGGGCGAAATCGAAGCCAGCCTGCAAGCCTTGCCCAACGTGCGAGAAGCCGCCGTGCTTGCGCAGCCGAGCGCTACCGGCGTGCAGTTGGTGGCGTACGTGGTGCCCGCCGAAGGCCAAGCGCTGGAGGCCCAGGCACTGGCGGCGCGCTTGCGCCAGACGTTGCCGGACTACATGGTGCCGGGCCATTGGGTGGTCCTCGATGCCTTGCCGTTGAACCACAACGGCAAGCTCGACCGCCGTGCGCTGCCCACACCCGACCTGAACCAGGCCAGCGCCGCCTACGTGGCGCCGCAAAGTCCATTGCAAATCCAGTTGGCGGCGATCTGGCAAGCAGTGTTGCAGGTCGAGCAGGTTGGCCTGGAAGATCACTTCTTCGAACGCGGCGGCCACTCCTTGCTGGCCACCCAAGTGATCTCCCGGGTGCGCCACGATCTCAAGCTGGAAGTGCCGTTGCGGGCCCTGTTCGAACAGCCGACGCTGGCCGCTTTCGCAGCGGCGTGCGCAGGCGTGCAGGCCGATACCGCGCCTGTGATGCAGGCGGTTGGCCGTGAGCAGCCGCTGGCGTTGTCCTTTGCCCAGGAACGGCAGTGGTTTCTCTGGCAATTGGATCCCACCAGCGCGGCCTATCATGTGCCCACCGCCTTGCACCTGCGCGGTGAACTCGACATCGCGGCGCTGGAGCGCGCCGTCGAGGCCCTGGTGCAGCGCCATGAACCACTGCGCACCACCTTCGTGGAGTCGGGCGAGCACATCGTGCAAGTCATCCACCCAAGCCTGGCAGTGCCGGTTGAACAACAAGAGGTCGACGCCGGCGCTATCGAGCAGGCTGTCACCGAAGAGATCCAGCGCCCGTTCGACCTGCGCAACGGCCCGCTGATGCGCGTCAAGTTGCTGATCGTCGCGCCTGATCACCATGTGCTGGTCATCACCCAGCACCACATCATCTCTGACGGCTGGTCGATGCAAGTGATGATCGACGAGTGGGTGGCGCTGTACCAAGGCGACGCAGGGTTGCCGGCCTTGCCGATCCAGTACGCCGACTACGCCCAGTGGCAGCGCGACTGGATGGCGGCTGGGGAACAACAACGCCAGCTCGATTACTGGTGCGCTCGTCTGGGGCACGAACATTCGTTGCTGGACCTGCCGCTGGACTATCCACGCCCCGCAGTGCAGAGCCATCGTGGCGCGCGCCGCCAGATTCATCTGGAGCGTGCGCTGCTGACTGAACTCAAGGCCCTGGCCCAGCGTCAGGACGTGACGCTGTTCATGCTGTTGCTGGCCTCGTTCCAGACCTTGCTGCACCGCTACAGCGGCCAGGCACAGGTGCGTGTCGGCGTACCGGTCGCCAACCGTAATCGCTTCGAAACCGAGCGACTGCTGGGCTTTTTCGTCAACACCCAGGTGCTGCAAGCTGACGTGCACGGGCAGATGCCGTTCGACCAGTTGCTGGCCCAGGTCAAGCAGCGTGCCCTGGAGGCGCAGGCCCATCAGGACCTGCCGTTCGAGCAGCTCGTGCAAGTGTTGCAGCCCGAGCGCAGCTTGAGCCATAACCCGCTGTTCCAGGTGATGTTCAACCATCAGGACAGCCTGCGTTCAGCCCCGGTGCAATTGCCCGGCCTGGATTTGCAGCCCGTGGATTGGGCCGGTCACAGCACGCAATTCGACCTGAACCTGGAAACCGAGGAATCGGTGGACGGTCTCTGGGCCTCGCTGACTTACGCCACGGATCTGTTTGACGCGGCGACCGTGGAGCGTTTGGCCGAGCATTGGCAAAACCTGCTGCGCGCGGTCCTGCAGGATGCCTCGGTGGCCTTGGACGACCTGGCGATGCTCAGCCCGTCGCAATGGCAGCACATGGTGCACGACTGGAACCGCAGCGACACCGACTACCCACGCGAACGCTGTGTACACCAGTTGTTTGAGGCCCAGGCCGCGGCGCAACCCGACGCTATCGCGCTGCATTTCAATGATGAGCGCCTGAGCTACGGCGAACTCAACCGTCGCGCCAATCGGCTCGCCCATCGTCTGATCGACATGGGCGTCGGCCCGGACGTGCTGGTTGCAGTACACGTGGAGCGTTCCCTGGACATGGTGGTTGGCTTGCTCGCGACCCTCAAGGCCGGTGGCGCCTATGTGCCGCTCGACCCGCAATTCCCGGCAGAGCGCCTGGCCTACATGCTTGAAGACAGCCGCGCCCGGGTATTGCTGACCCAACCGCACCTGCTGGGGCACCTGGCTCAGCCGCACGGCGTGCAGGTGCTGATGGTGGAGGAGGCCGGCACAGCGCAGCACAATCCCCAGGTTGCCGTGACACCGGAGCATCTGGCCTACGTGATCTACACCTCTGGCTCCACTGGCAAGCCCAAAGGGGTGATGGTTCGTCACAAGGCGCTGTGCAGCTTCACCAGCGGCATGGCCGGCACGTTGAGTATCGGCCAGGATGCGCGGCTGTTGTCGCTGACCACCTTCTCGTTCGACATCTTCGCCCTGGAGCTGTATGTGCCGCTGAGTGTCGGCGGTACCGTGGTGCTGAGCACCCAGGCAACGGCCCTCGACCCCGAGGCGATCCTCGATCTGGCCCAGCGTCAGGCGGCGAATGTGCTGCAAGCCACGCCTTCGACCTGGCGCATGTTGCTCGACAGCCCACGGGCTCATTCACTGCGTGGCATCGCCTGCCTGTGCGGTGGCGAAGCGCTGCCCGTCGATTTGGCCCAGCGCATGCTCGACCTGCAAGGCCCGTTGTGGAACCTCTATGGCCCGACGGAAACCACCATCTGGTCGGCGGCTCATCGTTTGCATCAGGCATTGCCGTTCGTTGGACGGCCCATCGCCAATACCGGCTTGTTCATCCTCAATGCCGGTCTCACGCCATGCCCCCAAGGTGTGTCCGGTGAGCTGCTGATCGGCGGTGTCGGCCTGGCGCGGGGTTACCACGGGCAGCCGGCGCTGACCGCCGAACGCTTCGTGCCCAACCCGTTTGGGGCTCCGGGCGAACGCCTGTACCGTACCGGCGACCTGGCACGCTATCGGGCCGACGGCGTGGTGGAATACATCGGCCGCGTCGACCATCAGGTCAAGGTCCGGGGTTTCCGTATCGAGCTGGGTGAAATCGAAGCCTGCTTGCGTGAGTTCGACGGCGTACGCGAAGCCGTGGTGCTGGCCGATAACGACCGGCTGATCGCTTACCTGGTCAGCGCCGCGCCGCAGGCGGCGCAGGTCTATAAAACCGCGCTGCGCGAGCGCTTGCCGGACTACATGGTGCCCGCGCAGTGGCTGTTCCTCGACAGCCTGCCGCTGACCCCCAACGGCAAGCTCGACCGCAAGGCATTGCCCAAACCGGATGCCAGCCTGTCGCTCAAGGGCCATGTAGCGCCCGTCACCCCGCGTGAGCAGCAGGTAGCGGCGATCTGGGCCGAGGTACTGGAATTGCCCCGGGTGGGCCTCGACGATCATTTCTTCGAGTTGGGCGGGCATTCATTGCTGGCCACGCGGGTGGTGTCACGGGTGCGTCAGGCCCTGGCGCTGGAAGTCCCACTCAAGGCCTTGTTCGAACAGCCGCTACTGGGTGATTTCGTGCGGGCCTTGGGCGAGGAGGGCGTCACCGCGCCGGCGTTGATCAAGGTCGACCGCACGCAGCCTCTGCCGCTGTCTTATGCCCAGGAGCGCCAGTGGTTCCTCTGGCAACTGGACCCGGCCGGCGCCGCGTATCACATCCCCAGCGCCTTGCGTTTGCAAGGGCCGTTGGACCTGACCGCGCTGCAAGAGAGCTTTGATAGCTTGCTGGCTCGCCATGAAAGCCTGCGCACGTATTTCCGTCAGGACGCCACCGGCGCGGTTCAAGTCATTGACGCCCAGGGCCGGGTCGATATCGAGCAGGTCGACAGCGACTATGCCGGCCTCAAGGCGCGGGTCGCGCAGGTGGTCGCCCAGCCTTTCGACCTGCTGCGTGGGCCGCTGCTGCGGGCCACCTTGCTGCGCCTGGCCGAGGACGACCACGTGCTGGTGCTGGTGCAGCATCACATCGTTTCTGACGGCTGGTCGATGCAGTTGATGGTCGAGGAGTTGGTGCAGGCGTATGCCGCTAACAGCCAAGGCCAAGACGTGCAATTGCCGGCGCTGCCGATCCAGTACGCCGATTATGCCGTGTGGCAGCGCGGTTGGATGGAGGCGGGGGAGCAGGCGCGTCAACTGGCCTACTGGCGCGAGCTGTTGAGCGGCGAGCAACCGGTGCTGGAGTTGCCGTTCGACCATCCGCGCCCGGCACAGCCAAGCCATCGTGGCGCACGCTTGGGTATCGAGTTGCATCCGGAGTTGTTGGGCAGTTTGCGCGCACTGGCGCAGCACGCTGGCGTCACGCTGCCGATGCTGCTGCTGGCGTCTTACCAGGCGTTGCTGCATCGCTACAGCGGCCAGGAAGATGTGCGCGTGGGCGTGCCGATTGCCAACCGCAATCGCCTGGAAACCGAGGGGTTGATCGGCTTCTTCGTCAACACCCAAGTGCTCAAGGCCGATATCCACGGGCAAATGAGCACCGAGCAACTGCTGCACCAGGTGCGTCAGCGTTCCCTGGAGGCCCAGGCTCACCAGGACCTGCCGTTCGAACAGCTTGTGCAGGCATTGCAACCGGAGCGCAGCCTTAGCCTGAGCCCGTTGTTCCAAGTGTTGTTCAACCACCGTGTGAGCGCTGCCGACAGCCATCTGCATCGCCTGGCCGACCTGCACGTCGAAGTCCTGGACCTGGACGAAGGCGTGGCCCAGTTCGACCTGGCGCTGGATGTGGAAGAAAGCCAGACGGCCCTGCGTGCCTCTCTGAGTTATGCCACCGATCTGTTCGCCGTGGCGACCATCGAGCGCATGGCCGGGCATTGGCAGAACCTCTTGCGGGCAATGGTGATCGACCCACAGCAACCCATCAGCCAATTGAGCTTGCTGGGCGAGGATGAGCAACAGCAGATTCTTGAGCTGTGGAATCAGGCCGACACCGGTTTTTCAGCCGAGCGCCTGGTGCATGAATTGGTCGGCGATTGCGCCCGGCAAACCCCGGACGCAGTGGCGGTTAAATTCGATACTCAAACCCTGACTTACGGTGAACTGGATCGCCAGGCCAATCGCCTGGCCCGTGCCCTGATCGCCCGTGGTGTCGGCGCGGAAGTGCGGGTGGCCATCGCCATGCCGCGCAGTGCCGAGATCATGGTGGCGTTCCTGGCGGTGATGAAAGCCGGTGGTGTGTATGTGCCGCTGGATATCGAATACCCACGTGATCGCCTGCTGTACATGATGCAAGACAGCCGTGCGCAACTGCTGCTGACTCACAGCCGGGCGTTGCAGCAACTGCCAGTCCCCGAGGGTCTGGATACCCTGGCGATTGATCGCACCGAAGAATGGGCCGGTTACAGCGATACGGCACCGGATGTGGCTCTGGACGGCGACAACCTTGCCTACGTGATCTACACCTCCGGCTCCACCGGTTTGCCCAAGGGCGTGGCGGTGGCTCATGGGCCGTTGGTGGCGCATATCATCGCCACTGGCGAGCGTTATGAGACCTCACCGGCCGATTGCGAACTGCACTTCATGTCCTTCGCCTTCGACGGTTCCCACGAAGGCTGGATGCACCCGCTGATCAACGGCGCCAGCGTGTTGATCCGTGATGACAGCCTGTGGCTGCCGGAATACACCTACGAGCAGATGCATCGCCACGACGTGACCATGGCTGTGTTCCCACCGGTGTACCTGCAACAGTTGGCCGAACATGCCGAGCGCGACGGCAACCCACCGGCGGTGCGGGTGTATTGCTTCGGTGGTGATGCCGTTGCTCAAGCCAGCTATGACCTGGCGTGGCGCGCGCTGAAGCCTGAATACCTGTTCAACGGCTACGGCCCGACCGAAACCGTGGTCACGCCGCTGCTGTGGAAGGCACGCAAGGGCGACCCTTGCGGAGCTGTCTACGCGCCCATCGGCACCTTGTTGGGCAACCGAAGTGGCTACGTGTTGGATGCGCAACTGAACCTGCAGCCCATCGGCGTAGCCGGCGAGTTGTACCTGGGCGGCGAGGGCGTGGCCCGGGGTTATCTGGAGCGCCCGGCACTGACTGCCGAGCGTTTCGTGCCGGACCCGTTCGGCAAGCCCGGCAGTCGCGTGTATCGCAGTGGTGACCTGACCCGCGGGCGTCCGGATGGCGTGGTGGATTACCTGGGGCGTGTCGACCATCAGGTGAAGATCCGCGGTTTCCGTATCGAACTGGGGGAAATCGAAGCGCGCTTGCGTGAGCAAGCCAGTGTCGGTGAAACCGTGGTGGTCGCCCAGGAGGGGCCGACCGGCAAACAACTGGTGGCCTATGTGGTACCGGCCGACGCCAGCCTGGCCGACCAGGTTGAGTTCCGTGACGCCCTGCGTCGTGCCCTGAAAGCCGACCTGCCGGACTACATGGTGCCCAGCCACTTCGTATTCCTGGCGCAGATGCCGCTGACCCCCAACGGCAAGCTCGACCGCAAAGGCCTGCCGGTGCCGGATACGAGCCAGATGCAGCAGGCGTATGTGGCGCCCCAGAGCGAGTTGGAGCAGCAGATCGCCACGATCTGGGCCGACATCCTGCACCTGCCGCAAGTGGGCCTGAACGACAACTTCTTTGATGTCGGTGGTCACTCCTTGCTGGCTATCCAGATTACCTCGCGGGTGCAGGCCGAGCTCGGCCTGGACGTACCGTTGATGGAACTGTTCCAGACCGAATCGCTGCGCGCCTACGTGCAGGCCGCAGCCACTTTCCGCGCCGGCAGCGTGGAAGATTTTGATGACCTTCGTGACTTTTTGAGCGAACTAGAGGCGATTTGAACCATGCTTTCCAACCCTAATACCGACCTGGTGTCGCGCTTTCTTCGCTTGCCTCTGGAGCAGCGCCAGCAGTTTTACCAGCGCCTGCAAAGCCGGGGCATGAGTTTCGCTCAACTGCCGATTGCTCCCACCCGCCACGACAGCGACACACCGACGTTGTCTTACGCCCAGGAACGCCAGTGGTTCCTTTGGCAACTGGACAAGGACAGCACCGCCTATCACATCCCAGGCGCCCTGCGTTTGCACGGGCACTTGGACCTGGCAGCGTTGCAACGCAGTTTCGACAGCCTGCTAGCCCGGCATGAAAGCTTGCGCACGCAATTGGTCGATGACGGTCAACGCCTGTGGCAGGCAGTGATGCCGCAGACACGGGTGCAGATCCAGCAGGCGCACGTCGACCAAGCGCAGTTGATGGCGCGGGTGGAAGAGGAGGTGGCGCGGCCGTTCGATTTGCACCAGGCGCCGTTGTTGCGTGTGACGCTGTTGCAACTGGCCGAGGATGAGCATGTGCTGGTGATGGTGCAGCACCACATCGTCTCCGATGGCTGGTCGATGCAGGTGATGGTGGAGGAACTGGTGCAGCTCTACGCCGCCCATAGCCAGGGCCATGACCTGCAACTCCCGGAACTGCCGATCCAGTACGCCGACTACGCGCTGTGGCAACGCGGCTGGATGGAAGCCGGGGAACAGGCGCGCCAACTCGCGTATTGGCAGGCCCTGCTGGGCGGCGAGCAACCGGTGCTGGAATTGCCGCTGGACCGTCCGCGCCCGGCGCAGCAAAGCCATCGCGGTGCAAGCCTGCAGGTGCATCTGCAACCGACGCTGGTGGCGGGGCTCAAGCGCCTGGCGCAGCAAGAGGGTGTGACCGCGTTCATGCTGCTGCTGGCGTCGTTCCAAGCCCTGTTGTATCGCTACAGCGGGCAGTCGGATATCCGCATTGGCGTGCCGAACGCCAACCGTAACCGTGTCGAAACCGAGCGGCTGATCGGCTTCTTCGTCAACACCCAGGTACTCAAGGCTGACCTTGACGGGCAGATGAGCTTTGCCGAGCTGCTGCAACAAACCAAACGCCGCGCCCTGGAGGCCCAGGCTCATCAGGACCTGCCGTTCGAGCAACTGGTGGTGGCATTGCAGCCTGAACGCAGCTTGAGCCATAACCCGTTGTTCCAGGTGATGTTCAACCACCAGACCGAGGCCCAGGCCGGCCGCGAAGGCCAACAGTTGCCGGGCCTGCGTGTGGTGGAACTGGACTGGGACAGCCAGACCACCCATTTTGACCTGAGCCTGGACACCCATGAATCCGCCGACGGGCTTTGGGCCGCGCTGACCTACGCCACCGACCTGTTCGATGCCGCCACCATCGAGCGCTTGGCGCAACATTGGCAGCACCTGCTGCAGGCGGTGGTGAGTGCACCCCGCAGCCGCCTCTGTGAACTGCCGATGGCGAGCGCCGCTGAGCAACACAGGATGCTCCAGGACTGGAACACCCCGGCGGGTGTCACCCCCGTTGAGGCTGTACACCGGCTGTTTGAAGCCCAGGCTGATCAGCAGCCGGAACGTCAGGCCCTGGCCCTGGATGAGCAGGCCCTCAGCTATGGAGAGCTGAACCGTCAGGCCAACCGCCTGGCGCATTACCTGCTGGCCCAGGGCGTCGGCCCCCAAGGGCTGGTGGGGATCGCCGTGGAGCGCTCTTTTGCCATGGTGGTCAGCTTGCTCGCGGTGCTCAAGACAGGAGCGGCCTATGTGCCGCTGGACCCTGAGTACCCCCGCGAACGCCTGGCGCATATGCTTGAGGACAGTGGTGTGGGCCTGGTGTTGACCCAATCCCACCTGCATGGGCGTCTGCCGTTGCCGGCCCGGGTGCTGGCAGTGGACATCGACCGGGTCCAGGCGCAGTTGGCGTTGTGTGCCGACAGTAATTTACCGGTTGATGTCGAGCCCCAGAGCCTGGCGTATGTGATCTACACCTCCGGCTCCACAGGCAAGCCCAAGGGGGTTGCCATCAGCCAGGCTGCACTGAGTGAGTTTGCTGGCATCGCGGCGGATTACTCGCAACTGGTTGCCCAGGACCGAGTGCTGCAGTTTGCCACCTTGAACTTCGACGGTTTCGTCGAGCAGCTATATCCAGCCCTGACCCTCGGCGCCACCGTGGTACTGCGTGGCCCGCAGTTATGGGACGGTGCCGAGCTGTATCGGCAGATCATCGCCCAGGGCATTACCCTGGCCGACTTGCCCACGGCCTACTGGAAGCTGTTCCTGCAAGATTGCCTGGCAGCAGGCCCAAGGACCTATGGTGCTTTGCGCCAGATCCATATCGGCGGCGAAGCCATGCCGTTGGACGGCCCACTATTGTGGCAGCGCGCCGGGCTCGGCCATGTGCGCTTGCTCAATACCTACGGGCCTACCGAGGCCACCGTGGTTTCCAGCGTGCTGGACTGCACTGACCCGAGCGCCGTCGGCGCCGGCGGTGCCAGCCCCATTGGCCGGGCGCTGCCAGGGCGTGGCCTGTATGTGCTGGACCGTGACCTGAACCTGCTACCGCTGGGCGCCGTGGGTGAACTCTATATCGCCAGCGCCAATGGCTTGGCCCGTGCGTATTTGCAACGGCCAGGCCTGACCGCCGAGCGCTTTGTCGCTGATCCGTTCAGCCCATCCGGCGAGCGCCTGTACCGCACCGGCGACCTGGCGCGTTATCGCGCCGATGGTGTGGTGGAATATGTCGGGCGGGTCGATCACCAGGTCAAGGTCCGTGGTTTCCGCATTGAACTGGGTGAAATCGAAACCGTGCTGCTGGCCCAGGACAGCGTGCGTGAAGCGCTGTTGCTGGCTGCCGACAACCAACTGCTGGCCTACCTGGTGCCTGCGCAGACGCTGTCTGAAACCGAGCGCGCCGAGGTGGGCGAACAGTTGATGGCCACCTTGCGCGACCATCTGCCGGACTACATGGTGCCGGCGCACCTGATCTTCCTCGACCGCATGCCGCTCAACCCCAACGGCAAGCTGGATCGCCAGGCCCTGCCCAAGCCAGATGCCAGCGTGGAACAACAGGATTGGCGAGCGCCGGTCACCCCGTTGCAACAACAGGTGGCGGCGATCTGGGCGGCTATTCTGGGGGCCGAACGGGTGGGCTTGAACCAGCACTTCTTCGAACTGGGAGGGCATTCCCTGTTGGCAATGCAGGTGGTGTCACGCATCCGCCAGACCCTGAGCCTGGAAGTGCCGCTCAAAGCCGTGTTCGAACACCCGCGGCTGGAGGCGTTTGTCGCGGCCTTGCAAACCCAGGAGAGCCTATTGCCAACGGCGCCGGCCCTACTGCCGGCGGGGCGCGTGCAGCCGTTGCCACTGTCTTACGCCCAGGAGCGACAATGGTTTCTCTGGCAACTGGAACCCCACAGCGCGGCGTATCACATTCCCAGCGCGCTGCGCCTGAAAGGGCAATTGGACCTGGCTGCGTTGCAACGCAGTTTCGATAGCTTGCTGGCGCGTCATGAAAGTCTGCGCACCCATATCCGCCAGGATCACGACGGCGCGGTGCAAGTGATTGAGCCGCCAATGTCCTTGCCGATCACCCAGGCTGATGTCGATGACGCCCAGCTCAAAGCCAGGGTGCAAGCGCTGATCGCCCAGCCGTTCGACCTGCAACAAGGCCCGTTGCTGCGCGTCACGCTGTTGCGCCTGGCCGCCGACGAGCATGTGTTGGTGTTGGTGCAGCATCACATCGTCTCCGATGGTTGGTCGATGCAGTTGGTGGTCGAGGAACTGGTGCAGTTGTATGCCGGTTACAGCCAAGGCCAGGACGTGCAGTTGCCGGCGCTGCCGATCCAGTATGCCGACTATGCCGTATGGCAGCGCAATTGGATGGACGCCGGTGAAAAGCAACGTCAACTGGCCTACTGGCGTGAACTGTTGGGCGGTGAGCAGAGCGTGCTGGAGTTGCCGTTCGATCATCAGCGCCCGGCTGTGCAGAGCCACCGCGGCGCGCGCCTGGCGTTCGAGCTGGCGCCCGAACTCACCCAGGGGCTCAAGGCTTTGGCCCAACAGCAGGGCGTGACCCTGTTCATGTTGTTGCTGGCATCGTTCCAGACCTTGTTGCACCGCTACAGCGGCCAGGAAGAAATACGTGTCGGCGTGCCGATTGCCAACCGCAATCGCAGCGAGACCGAGCGCTTGATTGGCTTCTTCGTCAACACTCAGGTGCTCAAGGCGGATGTGCATGGGCAGATGAGTGTCGAGCAGTTGCTGCAGCACGTTCGGCAACGCGCCCTGCAAGCCCAGGCCCACCAGGATTTGCCGTTCGAACAACTGGTGGAAGCCCTGCAACCTGAGCGTAGCCTGAGCCACAACCCGCTGTTCCAGGTCATGTTCAATCATCAGACTGACGTCGGCCAGGCTCAGGTTCAGCACCAATTGCCAGGGCTGCGGGTAGAAGGGCTGGACTGGGACAGCAAGACCGCACATTTCGACCTGGACCTGGATATTCAGGAGTCCACCGAAGGTATATGGGCCACCTTGGGTTATGCCCAGGACCTGTTCGAAGCCAGCACCGTGCAACGCATGGCGCGTCACTGGCAGAACCTGCTGCAAGGTATGGTCGCCAACCCACGACAGCAGCTCAGCCAGTTAAGCCTGCTGGACGCGACCGAACAACAACAGATCCTGCAACTGTGGAACCGCACGGAGTCTGGCTTTTCGGCCGAGCGCCTGGTGCATCAACTGTTTGCCGATCGCGCCCGGGCAAACCCGACTGCGGTGGCGGTGAAGTTCGACGCGCAAACCCTGAGCTACGGCGAACTGGATCGCCAGGCCAACCGCCTGGCCCATGCCCTGATCGCTCGTGGCGTCGGCCCGGAAGTGCGGGTGGCTATCGCCATGCCGCGCAGTGCCGAGATCATGGTGGCGTTCCTGGCGGTGATGAAAGCCGGCGGTGTGTACGTGCCGCTGGATATCGAATACCCACGTGATCGCCTGCTGTACATGATGCAAGACAGCCGCTCGAAATTGCTGTTGACCCATTCGGCCGTGCAACACCGGTTGCCGATCCCGGACGGCCTCGACGTCTTGGCGGTGGATCAGGTGCAAGCCAGGTCGGATTACAGCGATACGGCCCCGGATGTGGCGCTGGACGGCGACAACCTCGCCTACGTGATCTACACCTCCGGCTCCACCGGTTTGCCCAAGGGCGTGGCGGTGTCACACGGCCCGCTGGTGGCGCATATCATCGCTACCGGCGAGCGCTATGAAACCTCGCCGGCCGATTGCGAGCTGCACTTCATGTCGTTCGCTTTCGACGGCTCCCACGAAGGCTGGATGCACCCGCTGATCAACGGCGCCAGCGTGTTGATCCGTGACGACAGCCTGTGGCTGCCGGAATACACCTACGAGCAGATGCATCGCCATAACGTGACCATGGCGGTGTTCCCACCGGTGTACCTGCAACAGTTGGCCGAACATGCCGAGCGCGACGGCAACCCTCCTGCGGTGCGGGTGTACTGCTTTGGCGGTGATGCGGTGGCCCAGGCCAGCTATGACCTGGCGTGGCGCGCGCTGAAACCCAAGTACCTGTTCAACGGCTATGGCCCGACGGAAACCGTGGTCACACCGCTGTTGTGGAAGGCACGCAAGGGCGACCTATGTGGCGCCGTCTACGCGCCCATCGGCACTTTGTTGGGTAACCGCAGTGGCTACGTGTTGGATGCGCAACTGAACCTGCAACCCATCGGCGTAGCCGGCGAGTTGTACCTGGGCGGCGAGGGCGTGGCCCGGGGTTATCTGGAGCGTCCGGCGTTAACCGCCGAACGCTTCGTGCCGGACCCGTTCGGCAAGCCCGGCAGTCGCGTATATCGCAGCGGCGACCTGACCCGCGGGCGTCCGGATGGCGTGGTGGATTACTTGGGGCGTGTGGACCATCAGGTGAAGATTCGCGGTTTCCGTATCGAACTGGGGGAAATCGAAGCGCGCTTGCGTGAGCAAGCCAGTGTCGGTGAAACCGTGGTGGTGGCCCAGGAGGGGCCGACCGGCAAACAACTGGTGGCCTATGTCGTACCACTGGACCCGACGCTCCTGGGTGATGCTGTCGCTCAATCAAACGGTCGCGAAACCTTGCGGCGCGCCTTGAAAACCCGCTTGCCGGACTACATGGTGCCGACGCATTTGATGTTCCTTGAGCGTATGCCGCTGACCCCCAACGGCAAGCTCGACCGCAAGGGCTTGCCGCTGCCGGATGTGAGCCAGATGCAGCAGGTGTATGTGGCGCCCGAGAGCGAGTTGGAGCAGAAGATCGCCGCGATCTGGTCCGATGTGCTACGCCTGCCACAGGTGGGCCTGCATGATAATTTCTTCGAGCTGGGCGGCGATTCGATCATTTCGATTCAACTGGTCAGCCGCGCCCGCCAGGCGGGTGTGCGTTTCACGCCCAAGGAGTTGTTCCAGCATCAGACGGTGCAGAGCCTGGCGACGGTCGCGAGGGAAGGCGACGGTGTGGTGCAGATGGATCAGTCGCCGCTGACTGGCGATTTGCTGTTGTTGCCGGTGCAACACAGTTTTTTTGCCGATGAGATTCCCCAGCGTCATCACTGGAACCAATCTGCGGTGCTGCAACCGCACCAGCCGTTGCAGGTACCGCTGTTGTTGGCCGCACTGCAGGCGTTGATCGTGCATCACGATGCCTTGCGCAGCACCTTTGTCGAGGGCGCACAGGGCTGGAGCGCGGCCTACCGTGGTCCGGATCAGCACCAGGCTGAACAAGTGCTATGGCAAACCACATTGAACAGCGTCGAAGAACTTGAGGCTTTGGGCGAAGAGGCCCAACGCAGTCTCGACTTAGGCGCAGGCCCGTTATTGCGTGCGGTGTTGGCGCAGTTGGCCGACGGTTCACAGCGCTTGTTGCTGGTGATCCATCACTTGGTGGTGGACGGTGTGTCGTGGCGCATCCTGCTTGAAGACTTGCAAAGCACGTATCAGCAACTGGCCCAAGGCGCCCCTGTGACACTGCCAGCCAAGACCAGCGCCACCCGCGCCTGGGCTGCTCGCCTGCAGACCTACGCCCACAGCCCGGCGTTACAACACGAGCTGGCTTGGTGGCAGACGCAATTGCAGGGCAGTCCGGTCGGCTTGCCGGGCGCCGATCCACAGGCGAGCCTGAGCAACCAACTGGCCCTGAGTGTGAGCACACACCTGGATGCCACCTATACTCGGCGCTTGCTGCACGACGCGCCGAGTGCCTATCGCACCCAGATCAATGACCTGCTGTTGACTGCCCTGGCGCGAGTTATTACGCGCTGGAGCGGCGAGGCTTCGACGTTGATCCGGCTTGAAGGTCATGGCCGCGAAGATCTGTTCGATGACATCGATCTGACTCGCACTGTCGGTTGGTTCACCAGCCTTTACCCCGTGCAACTGGTACCGGCCGATTCCCTGGCTGCTTCCCTCAAGCGCATCAAGGAGCAGCTGCGAGCCGTACCCGACAAGGGCCTGGGGTTCGGTGCCCTGCGTTACCTGGGTAATGCCGCAACGCAACAGGCGTTGGCGGCCTTGCCGCAGCCACGTATCACCTTCAACTATCTGGGGCAGTTCGATGCCAGCTTCGACAGCGGCGAACAGCCAGGACTGTTCACGCCGACCGCTGATGCCAGCGGTGCCGAGCAAAGCCCGCAGGCACCTTTGGGCAACTGGCTGGAAATCAACGGTCAGGTCTATGGTGGCGAGCTGAAGTTGAACTGGAGTTTCAGCCAGGCGATGTTCGGTGAAGCAACCGTCAAATGCTTGGCCGACGACTATGCCTTGGAACTCAAGGCTCTGATTGATCATTGTTGTGAGTCGGCGCATCAGGGCGTGACGCCGTCGGACTTCCCGTTGGCGCGGTTGTCCCAGGACCAGTTGGATGGCTTGGCACTGAACGTGGCTGAGGTCGAAGACCTGTACCCATTGTCACCCATGCAGCAAGGCATGCTGTTCCAATCGCTGTACGGCGAAGGTTCGGGTGACTACATCAACCAGATGCGCATTGATGTGCAGGGCCTGGATGTGGCGCGCTTCCACCAGGCCTGGCAGGTGGCGGTGCAACGCCACGAGATCCTGCGTAGCGGTTTTGTCTGGCAGGCGGAACTTGAACAGCCTTTGCAGGTGGTCTACAAGCAGGTGCGCCTGCCGTTTATGGCGTTGGATTGGCAGACCCGTAAGGACTGCAACCAGGCCCTGGATGAGCTGGCCGAGTCGGCACGCACCCAGGGTTTTGTCCTGGAGCAGGCACCGCTGTTGAGCTTGACGCTAGTACGCACGGGGGCGACGAGCTACCACCTGATCTACACCAATCACCACATTTTGATGGATGGCTGGAGTGGTTCGCAGCTGTTCGGCGAGGTGTTGCAACAGTATGCCGGTGAGCCGCTGCCAGCGCCTACCGGGCGGTACCGCGACTACATCGCCTGGCTGCAGGCACAGGACAAAGCCGTCAGCCAGGCGTTCTGGCAGGCGCAACTGGTCAACTTGCAGGCGCCCACGCGCCTGGCCGATGCCATAGAGACTGAGGTGGATGCGGCCCAGGCGGTGAATGGCGAGCATCGCTTGAGCCTGGATGCTGCGCAAACCGAACACCTCAAAGCCTTCGCCCAACGTCACAAGGTGACCCTCAATACCCTGGTGCAAGGCGCCTGGTTGTTGCTGTTGCATCACCACACCGGGCAAGCCACCGTAGCATTCGGCGCCACGGTAGCAGGGCGTCCGGCGGAACTGCGTGGGATTGAACAGCAGGTCGGCTTGTTCATTAACACGCTGCCGGTGGTGGCGACGCCGGATGCGCAAATGTCGGTCAGCCATTGGCTGGAGCAACTTCAGCAACAGAACGTTGGCTTGCGTGAGCATGAACACACGCCGCTGTTCGAGATCCAGCGTTGGGCCGGGCTGGGTGGAGAGGCGCTGTTCGACAGTATCCTGGTGTTCGAGAACTACCCGGTGTCCGAGGCGCTGGAGCAGGGCGCACCGTCGGGGCTGCGTTTTGGCGCAGTGCACAGCCTGGAACAGACCCACTATCCATTGACCGTGTTGTTGGCTATTGGCCAGACACTGGGCTTGGAGTTCAATTACTCCCGCCACGCTTTCAGCGGCGCGCATATCCAGCGCTTGGCCGAGCACTTCCAGCAGTTGCTGCTGGCCCTGGCCAGCGACGGCAGTCAACGCCTTGGCGCGTTGCCCTCAGTGGCGCAGGCCGAGCGGCAGTGGGTATTGCATGATTGGAATGCGACTGCGGTGGATTACCCGCTGGATCAAGCGGTCCACACGCTGATCGAGGCTCAGGTGCTGCGTACACCGGATGCACCTGCCTTGATTTTCGCGGGGCAAGCCTTGAGTTACAGCGAGTTGAACGCCCGGGCCAATCGCCTGGCGCATCGCTTGATGGCTGCCGGGGTTGGCCCGGATGTGCTGGTGGGGCTGTCGGCAGAGCGCTCGGTGGAGATGGTGGTTGGCCTGTTGGCGGTGCTCAAGGCCGGTGGCGCTTATGTGCCGCTGGACCCCGAGTATCCTCGTGATCGCCTGGCCTACATGCTGCAGGACAGTGGTGTGCAACTGCTGTTGACCCAGGCTCATCTACTGGCGCAACTGCCGGTTCCCGCCGGTGTACAAACCCTGGTGCTGGAATGTGGCGATACCTGGCTGGAAACCTTCAGCAGCCACAACCCGAATATCCCGGTGCACGGCGAAAGCCTTGCCTATGTGATCTACACCTCCGGCTCCACCGGTCAGCCCAAGGGCGCTGGCAACCGCCATATCGCGCTGACCAACCGCCTGTGCTGGATGCAACAGGCATATGGGCTCACGCCGCACGACAGCGTGTTGCAGAAAACTCCGTTCAGCTTTGACGTGTCGGTGTGGGAGTTTTTCTGGCCGCTGATGACCGGCGCGCGTCTGGTAGTAGCGGCACCGGGCGATCATCGTGATCCAGCCAGGCTGGTACGGCTGATCAACGAGCAACAGGTCACCACCTTGCATTTCGTGCCTTCCATGTTGCAAGCGTTCTTGCAAGACGCGGCGGTTACTTCATGCCAGAGCCTGCAACACATCGTTTGCAGTGGGGAGGCGTTGCCTGCGGATGCCCAGCAACAGGTGTTCGCCAAATTGCCTCACGCCGGCTTGTACAACCTGTACGGCCCTACCGAAGCCGCTATCGACGTAACCCATTGGACCTGTGTCGAGGAAGGTCGCGACGCCGTGCCCATTGGCCGCCCCATTGCCAACCTGGGCTGCTACGTGCTGGACGACAACCTGGAACCTGCGCCAGTGGGTGTGCTGGGCGAACTGTATTTGAGCGGTATTGGCTTGGCGCGAGGTTATCACCGCCGTGCGGCGCTTACCGCCGAGCGGTTTGTGACCGACCCGTTCGGCAGCGGCACGCGTCTGTATCGCACCGGTGACCTGGCGCGTTATCGCGACGATGGCGTGATTGAATATGCCGGGCGCATCGATCACCAGGTCAAACTGCGCGGCCTGCGCATAGAGTTGGGCGAAATCGAAGCGCGCCTGCTGGAGCTCGACAATGTCCGCGAAGCCGCGGTGCTGGCGGTGGACGGTACCCACCTGGTGGGTTACCTGGTGCTGCAACAGCCCCTTGAAGAGTGGAAGGCAGGGGTAGTTGCACACCTGGCCGAGCAGTTGCCCGACTACATGGTCCCGGCGCAGTGGGTGGTACTGGCGCAGATGCCGTTGAGCCCGAACGGCAAGCTGGACCGTAAGGCGTTGCCCAAGCCAGAGGCTCACGGTGCCGCGCAATTCCAGGCGCCCGTTAGCGAGATCGAGCAGCAAATCGCAGCGGTCTGGAGCGAGGTGCTGGAGGTGGAGCGCGTAGGGCTCAACGACAACTTCTTCGAGCTCGGTGGCCATTCATTGCGAGTGTTGATGCTCAAGGAGCGAATTCGCAAGGTCAGCGGCGTGAACCTGTCTGTCAGCCAACTGATGCTTAACCCTACTGTGGCGGGACAGGTCAAATGCCTGCAGGGCAATAGCCGGTCTTCGTTGATCGTCAAGCTCAACCAGCAGACGCAAGGCACGCCGTTGTTCCTGTTCCACCCAAGCTTCGGCTCGGTGCATTGCTACACCGCGATTGCCCTGGCCTTGCGCGAGCAGCGCCCGGTGTTCGGGGTCATGTGTCGTGCCTTGGCCGAATTGGGCGCCACGGTGCCGCAATGGCAGGTAATGGTCGAGGACTACACCGCGCAATTGTTGGTGGCCCAACCCGAAGGCGCGTTCCGCGTGGGTGGCTGGTCATTGGGCGGCAACCTGGCGATGGAGGTCGCCTACGGCCTGGAGCAAGCCGGCCGAGAAGTGGAGTTTGTCGGCTGGATCGACGCTGCGCCGCCGCAATGGGTCACACCCTATTGGGACGCAGTGGTGGTCGAGGACGCTCGCGAGATCTCAGCCAATGAGCGCCGCGCAGCGTTGCTGGGGGTTATGTTTCCTGAGTTCGCCGAGTCCATCCAACACGCCTGGCAGCAATGCCAACGGGATAGCGAGGATGAAACGGGACAATGGCAGGAATTTGTGAATTGGGCTGAACAGTCTTTGGGCGAAGCCTTCACGGTGATCAAGGATGAATTACTGCGTGGCAATGAGGCGCAGATTTCCTGGGACGTTGACCGGGCACTCAGTGAGCATTTGCTGCAAGCTGACTTCAAGCCGATCAAGGCGCCCGTCACTTGTTGGTGGGCGTCCATGAGCCGGGCAGGGCGCTTCAAGGACCTGATCGAGCAGCAAATGGCAACGGTGATCAGCCAAGGGCGCATCGAGCGCTCAGTGATGATTGAGACCGATCATGACGGCATTATCGACAGCGCGGTGTTTATCAGCAGTTTGGTAGAGGCGTTGAGGTAAGCCGCCGCTCAATCACAAAAACCCGGATCCAGTGTCCGGGTTTTTTTATGCTCCAATCCCTCTTCGCCAGTATCTCTGCACGCCCAAAAAAAAGCCCGGTGAGCATGGGGTGCTCACCGGGCGTTTGATCGATCGACGCGTGGAATCAGAAGTCCCAGCGCGTGCTGACCATCACATTACGTGGCTCACCGTAGGCGGCCGAGTTATAGAAGCCCACGTTGGTGTAGTAAGACTTGTCGAAGATGTTATTGAAGTTGACGGTAGCCGACAGGTTCTTGGTGACCTGGTAGCGGGTCATCAAATCCACCAACCAGTAGGACTCCTGGGTGATGTCCTGGTTTTTCTCAAGTGGCCCGTTCCAGATCTCGTTCCAACCTTTGGTCTGCCAGCGTACACCGCCACCGATGGTGAACTTGTCCAGGTCGCCCTTGAGTTTGTAGGTGGTGTTCAGGTTGACCTGATGCTCGGGTTCGAAGGTGGAGAGTTTCTTGTCGTCTTCGTCTCGTACGATCTTGTGGGTGTAGCCACCTTGAAGTTGCCAGCCTGGGCTCAACTCACCGGAAATTTCCGCTTCGTAGCCTTTGGTGACGGCCTTGGAGCTCTTGAACGCCCAGTTGTTCGGGGCAGGTGTCTGGTTGTTGTAGGCGTCATCCGAGATGGGGCGATTAGTCTCATGCACTTCGAAGTAAGCGATGCTGGTGTTGAGGCGGCCATCGAAAAACTCGCCTTTCAGGCCCAACTCGTAATTCTGCCCTTCGTCTGGCTCCAGCAGCTTCTCGTTACGGTCCTTATAGGTGCTTTCCTGAGGTTGGAAGATATCGGTGTAGCTGGCGTATACCGAGAAGTTGTCATTGAGGTCGTAGATCACACCGGCGTAAGGAATGAACCGCCCGGTTTCCTTGTAGGAAGGGTTGTTGCCAGTCACGTGATAGTTGGCCACGCGCCCACCCAGGATCACGTTCAGGTCGTCAATCACGTTGAAACGCGCGGTCAGGTAATACCCGGTTTGACGGATAGTGTCGTCGATGTGCTGTTGGGCAGGACCGTAGATAGGCTTGGCGATATGGCCGTTCCAGTTATAGAAATCGACCTTGTTACCGCCAGGCCATTCCGGCGACCAGTACCCCTTGCCTTGCCAGCGTGAGGTGCCGATCGAGCCGCCCACCACCAGTTCATGCTCGCGGCCAAACAGGCTGAAAGGGCCGGTGGCGTAGAGGTCGGCCGAGGTGCTCTTGGTCTCGCCGGTGTATTTCTGCCCGTTGATCTCAGCGGTGCCATCGGCTGCCGGCTGGACGAATTGGATCGAACCCAGATCGGCGTGGTAGCCGTTGATCTTGTGGTCGAGCTGGAATTTGGTCACCCAGCCGTCGCCCAGGTCATGCTCGAGCATGGCAAAGGCGGTACGCGTGTTTTGCTCCCACGAGCTCCAGGTGGTGCCGTTGTTGTAGGAGCGCGGCATTTTGTTGATGCTGCCATTGGAGTTGACCAGCGGGAAGGAGCCGGACCAACTGGAACCCTGTGGAATGTTGTCCTGGTAATCGAAGCCCACCGTCAGCATGGTATCGGGAGACAGGTCGAACTCGGTGATGCCGTAGTAGGTTTCGGTCTTGCGCGAGTAGTGGTCCATAAAGGACTTCTTGTCCTGATACGCAGCCACCGCACGGCCACGGATATTGCCGCTGTCGGTCAAGGGGCCACTGACATCCACTTCGCTGCGGTAGTTGTCCCAGGAACCCGCCCCCAATTGCACATGGCCCTTGAATTCCGCGGTTGGCTTCTTGCGGATCAAGTTGATGGTCGCACCCAGGGAACCGGCACCGTTGAGCAGGCCGGTAGCGCCCTTGAGGACTTCAACACGGTCGTAGATCGCCATGTCGCTCAGGGTGTTGCCCGCCGAATAGCCGACGTTACGCACAGTCGATGGAATACCGTCGTACTGGAAACTATTGACCGAAAAACCACGGGAATAGTAGTTGGTGCGGTCGGAGTCGTAGGCGGAAACGGTGATGCCCGGCGTATGGCGCATCACGTCATCCATGTTGTTGAGGCCAAAATCCTCGATGTGCTGGCGAGTCACCACGGTGATCGACTGCGGAGTTTGCCGTGGGGTCAACGTCAAACGTGTAGCCGTGGCAATCGTGCCAGGCGTGTAGGAACCAGAACCTTCGGTGACGTTGCCCAAGTAGTTGGCGGTCACTTGCGTCGGGCTCAGCTCGAGCCCACCACCGCTGCCAGCAGCAGTGACGGTCAAGGTATTGCCGTTGAGGTTATAGGTAGTCTGGCTACCGGCCAGCAATGCAGCTATGGCCTGCTGCGGCTGCATCTTGCCCTTGACGGCGGGGCTGTTCTTGCCCTGCACATCGCCCGGGCTGTAGAGCACTTGCACATTGGTCTGGCGGCCAAATTCCTGCAGTGCGCTCCCCAGCGACTGCGCAGGAATATTCAACTCGATCTCCTGGGCCTGCACATAGCCTGCAATCGGCATCGACACAGCCAACGCCAAGGCACTGGGCAAGAGGTTGATGTTCAGGGCCCGGCGCATGGATAGCGCTTTGCTCAGGGGGCTGAGACCGAGTCGTGCTGGCATGGATGCTTTCTCTTCTATGTTTTAAGTGGGCAATTCTAAGTGTTTATTGAGGTTAGTTCTCATTACCACTAGTGAGACGTTCCTACTTCGCAAAACCGGAAAAAATTATTCCGGTACTTCATGCAGGCTCCATCTCATGCACCACCTGACCGGCACGCAGGCGCACCAGATGATCGGCGATGTCGAAATAACGATCATCGTGGCTGATCACGATGATGGTCTTGCCCAGGCGTTTGAGGTCCGGCAGCAGCTCGGTGTAGAAGATGCGGCGGAAGGCCGGGTCCTGGTCGGCGGCCCACTCGTCGAACACCAGTACCGGGCGCTCTTCCAGCCAGGCATTGACCAGGGCCAGGCGCTTGCGTTGGCCGGTGGACAGGTCAGTGGTGCTGAACACGCCGTCCTTGACGCTGACCTTGTGCGCGATTTCCAGGCGCTCAAGGTATTTGGTGGCGCTGTCCAGGGACTGGGTGGCGCTGCCTTGTACCAGGTCATCGAACAGGTAATAGTCGGAAAACACGGTGGTAAACAACTGGCGATAATCGTCGCGCTCTGGGTCGGTCACCGCTGTACCGTTGAGCAGGATCTCACCCGCCTGAGGTGGATACAGGCCCAGCAGCAGCTTGATCAGGGTGGTCTTGCCGCTACCATTCTCGCCCACGACAAACACGATATCGCCTTGCTTGATGCTCAGGTTGATCGGCCCCAGGTGGAACGGTTGGCTGCCTTCAACCGCTGGCGGGCTGTAGCTGACGCCGCTCAGTTCAAGGCTGTTGACCACAGGCTTCGGCGCTTCACTGTCGTCCATCAACAAGTGGGGCTCGGGCGAAGAAAAACGTTCCGACAGTTCGCTGATGCGCCCGAAGGCAATCTTCGCCTTGCCAACCACGGGCAAGTAACCCAGCAGGTGCTCCAACGGGCCTTTCATATACAGCAGTACCAGCACGAAGCCGGTAATCACCGTGGGGTCGGGGTTGGGGTTGTAGGCCTGCATCGCCAGGGCCAGGCCGATGACCACGAAGAACAGCATCGAGCCAAAGGTCTTGGCCAGGATATAGATGTTGACTGAACGCACCTGGATATCGCTGATGCGGTCTGCGGTTTCCTGGATGCGGTGGGTGTTCATGCGAAACCGCCGCGGACGGTGCATGCGCAGTTCCTTTGCTCCCGAAGCAATCGCATTGTAGTAACGCTGCAATTCATCTTCGTGGCTACGGGCCAGATCGAAGCCCTGGATGCCTTTGCCGCCCGCGATGAATTGCACGGCGCTGCCGATGATGATTGCGACCACCATCATCAGGAACATCGGCACGGACAGGTAAGCCAGGTAACCCAGGCATCCCAGGGTAACGGTGGCGGCGATGGCCAGGGGCGTGAAGGCAAAGGAAAAGTCGCTGATGGTGTCCACGTCGTGGGTCAGCACCGGGATCAGGCGGTGAGAGCGATATTGCTCGATCTGCCCGATGGGCGCTGACAGCACCTTTTCACCCAGGTCCTTGCGCAGGGCGGCAATGATCCGTTGCCCGACGTAGTTGGTGCCGATGTCGGAAATGATCGAGCTGACCAGCGCCACCACGCACAACGCGGCGAAGGTCAACACCACACCCTGAGTCATCCCCCCCGCCGAATGCAGGGCATTGTTAATCGTCGCCAACAGCAAGGTAATGGCCAGGCCACCCGCCATGCCAAGGGCGACGGAGACCGTCACGATGGTGCGAAAGGGCCTGAGCAATGCGAGCAAACCTTTGAAGGCGCCGCGCTTGGGGTCGGTCATAAATACTTCCCGGAAAGTGAAAAGAGGGGGCTGGGCACACAGACCCTTACCCATGACAAACGAAGCTGTGGCGTGACTATTTAGCGCGGCATGCCGGGCGGTGGCAGTGAGCGATAAATTGCCCGGGGCCTGGTTCGTTCTTGTTCTGTAGGCGCAGGTGTATCAATGCCGTGCGTGGCCCTTTGAGCGAGAGCGAAACACATGACGAAAAAGAACCTGGTGTATGTCTGGTCCCTGAGAAACGCCGCCGCCGATAAGGCGGGGCAGCCGGTGGCCTATAAAGACCACGAGCGCTATATGAAATCGGTGCTGGAGTTTCTGGTGGGCTCGCTCAACGACACGTCGCTGGGCGAGGCTTACAACCTCGTAGGCGTGGTGTATGACGACGATGAGCACAACCCGCGGGACCAGCAGTTGGTGGCGGACTACGGCTTCGCCTACCAGCCGGGTCGCCAGTGGCTGTACCCGGCGGACTTGCGTGTGCAGGGCACGTTGGTCAACGACCTGCTGCTCAGCGTGCCGTCGACCTATCGTCGCCTGCCACGAGGCAGCGCCGAACATGTCGCCGGCAAGCAGGATTTCGAGCGTCGCCTGCATGACACCCTGGTGGAGTTGAAGGCTGACATCGTGGTGCTGGATGGTTTGCTGGTGATCCTCGACGAACTGGTGCGCCCGGGTGCGACGTTTGCGCGGCGCATCATGAACATTCATCCGGGCATCACCCGTCTCGAGTCGCCTTACGAGCGCCGTGGGGCGTACGCCACCTGGAATGCGCTGTACGGCGCACGTGGGCAGGCGATCACCGACTGGGCAACCAAAGCGACTCAGGCGTGCGAGCCGTTGTATTGGACCGGTGCGTCATTCCACTACGTGGATAACGGCATCGACTCGGGAGAGGTGTTTCACGACGTGCTCAAGACCCAGATTTCGCCCGAAGACACCATCCTTGAGTTGCGCTGGAACAACTTCAACAACAGCCTGTTCCCGGCGCTGCATGAAGGCTTGGAGCTGTTGGCCAAACAAGGCTGAACCTGCGGACGCTAGCCCTGTAGGAGCGAGCTTGCTCGCGAAAAACGTCAACGATGACGCGTGCTTCCTGAGTACACGCGGCGTTTATGAGTTTTTCGCGAGCAAGAACTAGGCGTCCCCCTCGCTCCTACAAGGTATTAGAGCTCGCGCACGACCCGAAAGCCGATCCAGTCCCCGCGAGTCTGCGGGTAGATGTTGTTGCGATTGCCCGAGCGTGAAAACACCGGCGCCTCGCCCCAGTCATTACCACGGATCTGGTAGGCCTCGCAGTTGGGCTCCACCCAGGCGCTGCCATCAGTTGGCGCGCCGACGTAGTTCGGATGCTCGCAATCAGCCACCCGCTCATACACATTGCCGTGCATGTCATACATGCCAAAGGCATTCGGGGGGTAACTGCCCACGGGCGACGAATAGCTGTAGCCGTCCGCCGGGCCGTAGGTGTTGGCGTGCTGGGCGATGCTGTAGCCCTTGCCTTCGTCGAACGGGAAGGGGAACGGGCCGGTGGTGCCGGCGCGGGCGGCGTATTCGCGTTGGGCTTCGCTGACCATCTGGTACGTGTGCCCGGTCTTCTTCGACAGCCAGCTCACGTACTGCTTGATGTCGTCCATGTCCATGCACACCGCCGGCTGCCGTGGCCCCTGGGGATAGCGCGGCTTGCTGGCGATGCATTCGCGGCCGGGGCGGTCGTCGCCATTGGCGATCTTGACCCCGGTCTGGCGCACGTAGCTGTCCCATTCGCCGGCGGTGACATGGAAGCGGCTCATGGCGAACGGCTTGGCGAAGGTCACCTCGTGCATCGGGCCTTCGTCAGGCTCGCGGCCCACTTCGTCGTCCGGCGTACCCATGGTGAAGGTGCCGGCGGGAAGCACCACCATTTCCGGGCAGTCCTTGCAGTCTTTGAAGACCTTGCCCGGTTGTGGGGCAGCGGCCTGGGCCAGGCCGGGCAGCAGGGCGCCGCACAGGGCGGTGAGTGCCAATGCGGTGAGCGGTTTGAGTCGGGATGGCATCATGGAGGCGTCTCGTTCAAAGGGAAAAGGGGTCATAACCGCTGGCTCAGCAGGGTCATGAAGCGCTGGATCTCATCGGAGTTGTTAAGCAGGCCCGGCGAGGTGCGAATCACCGGGCCAACGTCACGGTCCACCGCGTCCACCACCACGCGGTTTTTCATCAGGTAGGCCGCGACGGCATCGCTGTTCTGATCCTTGACCCGAAAGAAAGTGAATCCGGCTGACAGGTCGGGGCTGCGCGGTGTCACCAGTTCGATCTGCGGGTGGGCCAGCAGTTGGTCCTTGAGTTCGGTGTTGAGGGCATGGATACGTGCCTGCACCGGCGCCTTGCCCAGTTGCAGGTGCAGCTTGAAGGCTTCGTCGGCGGCCCAGCGATGTTCGAAGGCGTGATAGCCGCCGGGCGTCATGGTCGTGGCGAAGTTTTTGTCTTCGGAGAAGGTCGGAATCATCGGTGTGACGAATTTGTTTTCGGTCTCGCGGGCGCACACCAGGCCGGTGCCCCGCGGGCCGAACATCCACTTGTGGGTGCCAGCGATGAAGAAGTCGCAGTGCATAGCGGGGAAGTCGAGGTCTTCCACGCCGAAGCCATGCACACCATCGACGATATAAAGCAGGCGGTCCGGCTCGTCGCGGTTGCGGTTGTGTTCGTCCACCAGCTTGCCGATCTCACCGATGGGCAGTTTTACGCCGCTGCCGGATTGCACCCAGGTCATGCCCAGCACGCGGGTGTTGGGGCGAATGTTGCGTTGGATGTTGCCCAGCACTTCATCGGCCGAGACCTGATTGGGGTTTTTGAACAGGCGTATCTTGCGAACCTGGGTGTGCTCCTTGCGTACCCGGAAGTCCAGGCTGAACGCGGTGGCGTAATGCTCATGCACCGTGGTCAGGATTTCCTGGTCGGCGCGCACCTTGATCCCGCCATAGATCATCGCCAGCCCTTCGGACGTGCTGCCGGTGAGGGCGATCTGCGCTGGCGTGGCGTTCAGGTAGCGGCCGGCCCACTCGCGTACCTGGCCCTCACGCTTCCAGGTTTCCTGCAGGTCCCAGTCCATGGCCAGGCCAGGGTTGCGGTCGATCTGTTGGCGGTAGCGTTCGATGGCCTCGCGCACGGGCCTGGGGTGCGAGGCCACCAGAAAGTTGGAAAAGTGCAGGTAATTGGGGTCTTGGTTGAACAGTTGCTTCAATCCCGTCCATGGGTCGTTCGTAACGGCGGCTACTGCCTGAGGCAGCAACGCGGTGCCCAGCGGCAGGCTCGCGGCAAAGACGCCGGCCTGCTTGAGAAATGTACGGCGGTCGGTCATGGACTTACTTCGTGAGTAGTTAGCGGTTGGCCAAGGGTTTGGCGGCTTTTTGTACCTGGTCCCACACCCGCAGGAAGTTGCCTCCCCACAGCTTGGCGATATCGGCTTCGGAGTAGCCGCGCTGGATCAGTTCGGCAGTGACGTTGCGCACCTCGCCGACGTTCTCCCAGCCCTGGAGGCCGCCGCCGTCGTTGAAGTCCGAGGCGATGCCGACGTGATCGATGCCGATCTTGCGCACGGTGTAGTCAATCGCATCCCCCAGGTCCTTGAGGGTGGCCTTGGGTTCTTCCTCGAGAATGCCGTACAGCGCGCTGGCATATTGGCCGAAGCGTTGCTCGGGCCAGGCGGCAATGATTGCATCGCCGGGCATCAAGGCCATGGCCAGGTTGGGCAGTGGCGGCAGGTCAAAGCGTGCGCGCAGAGCGTTGAGCTTGTCCTGAGTCGGCTGGCTCAAAGGGCGCAGGTAAGCGGGGAAGCCGACCACCTGCACCACGCCGCCGCTGTTCTTGATCAGTTGCAGTTCCTTGTCGCTGAGGTTGCGCGGGATATCCACTGACGCCCGAGGCGCCGAATGGGACGCCACCATCGGCGTGCGGCTCAACTGCGCGACCTGCTCCAGGGCCTTGGTCGACATCTGCGACACATCGATGATCACGCCCAGGTCATTGAGACGATGCACCGCCTGCTGGCCGATCGGCGACAGGCCTTCAAGGGCGTCGGGGGAGTCATTGAAAAACGGCAGCGGGCGTGACGAGTCGGACCAGGCGTTATTGCCGATGTAGCTGAACCCGAACATGCGCATGCCGCGTGCGGCCCACAGGTCCAGCTGGTTCAGGTCATTGCCCAGGGGGTAGGCGTTGAGCATGCTGATAAAAATCGCGAACTTGCCTTCGCCGTGCAGGCGGCGCATATCGTCCGGGGTGTAGGCAATGCCCACCTGGTTGGGAAAGTCACGCACCATGCCGGAGATGATCTTGTAGCGCACCTCCTGCTCGTGGCGGGCCTCTTCGACAAAACCATCGGTGGGTTTGTGCGGAGCGTTGGCGCCGTTCCAGATTTCCGGCCAGCCGAAGATCGTCAGCGCGGCGCCCGACAATCGACCGCGGGCGGCCTTGGCCAAGTCGAACTGGCCGCTGCCATCCTTGTCGGCCTCGTTGCCCGCCGTGCCGAAATCCAGGGGCAGGGTGATGTGGCTGTCAAATGACAACAGGCGATCCTGCATTTCATTGGCCTGCTTGATCACCTCCAGCGGGTAGCCGGCGTTGCCCTTGAACCACTGATCCCAGACCAGCAAGCCAGCCCCGGCGCCGATAGCCAGGGCCAGCGGCAGGCCGATATACAGCGCCTTTTTCGAACGTGATTTTGTCATTGCCATCTCAGTCAGTTGAGGCCTTTGCTATCAGGGAAGGACGAGCGATGACGGGGGAAATTTAGGTGGCGGGGGCAGGGCGGTAAATTTCATCGGGTTGCAAACGTTCTAGCTCTGATCAAGCCGTTTCCTAAGGTAGCCAATGACAATCTCTCGACGTGGGTTCATCGCAGGCCTGGCGCTGACCGGTGCAGCCGTGCCCGCGGCCTTTTATGCCCATCGCGAGTTGACACGGGAAGAAGAGTTTCCCATCACCCCCGGCGAAGCCACGGTCGACCTCGCTGACACCCAGGGCCAGCACCTGGCGAACACCCTGCGGGGCGTCTGGAGCCTGCGCCTGGAAGGCCGCGATGCTGGCCTTGCGGGCCTGCCGCTGCATGGCCTGGAGTTGCTGCTGGACATCGCTCCCCGTGGGCGTGGCCTGCGCGGTTACCTGGACACCGCCGAGCAGTTGCGCGCTGAAGGCGAGCCGCGCTACCGGGTCTTGGGTGATGTGCTGACGGGCGAGGGCGCCGTGCTCTATTGGCGCTTGATCGACCGCGATTCAGCCGGCGGCGTGCCGGCCTATGAATTCAAGATGACCCTGGATGAAGTCTGGGCCGATTTCGGCAATGCCGGCAGCGCCACCCTCAGCGGGCACATCCTCGACCTTGAGCGGCGCCTGGCGCTGACCGAACGCGACAACCGTTTTATCGCCCACAAACAACTGTTCCCCGAAGCCCGCCAGCGCATCGGCCTCAACCCGACCTTGCTGGCCTGGCTGATTTCTCCCGAGCACCGCCTGTTTCACCAACTGTGGCACGCCACCCGCGACCAATGGCACAAGCTCTCCGAAGAAAAACGCGAGGCCCTGCGCGGCATCGGCTGGCAACCGGGGCCCCGTGGTCAGGAACGCGACGCCCGCGGCAAGCGCAAGGACCGCAATGGTTCGGGCATCGACTTCTTCTTCATGCACCGCCACATGCTCGGCACCGCACGTTCCATGCAGGACTTGCCCTCCTGGCCGCAATTCCCCGAGCCGCAACCGCCGTTGGAGCGGGATCGCCCGGGCTTTGTGCGCTACTTCGACAACCACGACGGTTTCGCACTGCCGCCCTGTTGGTCAGCGCCAGATGACGCCGACTACACCCAGTGGGTCAGCGATATCAAGGCGGCCGAGACCTACCACAGCAACTTCCAGGTGTGGGAATCCCAATACCGCGACCCGCGCTACCTGGCCCAGTTGACCCTGGGCCAACTGGGCTCGGAAATGGAGCTGGGCCTGCACGATTGGCTGCATATGCGCTGGGCCTCGGTGCCCCGCGACCCGTCCAACGGCGCCCCGGTCCCCTTCGCCCGTGACCCCGCAGACTTTGCCGCACGTTGGTATGCGCCGGAGAACGACTTTCTGGGCGACCCGTTTTCATCCCATGTGAACCCGGTGTTCTGGCATTTCCACGGCTGGATCGATGACCGCATCGAAGACTGGTTTCGTGCCCACGAGCGCTTCAACCCAGGCGAGGTGAGCCGACTGGAAGTCAACGGCGTAGCCTGGTTTGCGCCAGGCCGCTGGGTGGAAATAGGTGACCCGTGGCTGGGCCCGGACACCCATGGCTGCAGTACCACACCGGGGCTGCAACAGGGGCGCTCGATGGAAATGGACCCGGAGATCATGAAGCTGGCCCTGCGCATTACCTTCGGTGCCGATGAAGAGCTGCTCAAGGGGCTGTTCAAACGTGTGCCGCAGCGGCCATGGTATGCGCGGCATCTGAAACTCAAACGCGAGGCTTAGCAGGTTTTTTTAAACCTGCTCTTCCTCGCGCAATTGCGCACTCATCTCATCGCAACTGCGTGCCCAGTCGCTCAACCATTGCGGCATCGGCGGTGAGGTGTCGTCCAAGCCCAACTCGCGGATGAATTCGGCCGGGGGCAGGGTGCCTTTGGCGGATCGAAACAGCCCACGCATCACCACCACGCCGACCACCCGCCCATTACTGACGAAGCGGTGCTCCATCAGGTTCCACTTGTGGTCCCAGCCGAGAATGCGGGTATGCACCTCGAATACCTCGAACAGCTTCAATTCCCGACGGAACTTGCCCCAGGTATCGCCGACTATCGGCATCGCCTTATGGCGCAACGCCACGCGAAAGGCGCCCGTGCGCAGCACAAAATCCATGCGAGCCACATCGGCCAGGGTGAAATACCGGCCATTGGTGACATGCCGGTTCAGGTCCAGGTCCAGCGGCCAGACACGCATGCGCACCACCGTGGTAGCCAGGCCGTGAACCGGTTTGCGCCAGGGGCGGCGCAACAGCATGTGCAGTAATCGAAACCAGAGATTCATAAAAACGCCAGGCAGTTGATCAATGGCCGCACTGTACGGGGGTGGGATCGGCTAAGGTAGATGCGTAAATGACTTATTACATGCGAAAAGTGCAAGCCGGAGTTTTTACATGCATGTCACCTTGCTCCTGGCGGATCAATGTTCCGCTGCCAGTGCCACCCTGGCCATGGAAATGCTCAGTGCGGCCAATCTGTTCGCTGACAGCCCGCCGTTTGAGGTGATGCTCGCGTCTATGGACGGCCAGCCGGTGACAGCATGGGGCGGGCAGCGCTTGCAGGTGCAGGGCTCACTGGCGCAGATCGCGCACACCGACCTGGTGCTGATTCCCGGGTTTCTCTTTACCCTCAAGGAGGCTATGCCGACGTTTGCTGCCTACGGCCCCTGGTTGCGTGAGCAGCATGGGCAGGGCGCCGTGTTGGCTTCCATGTGCACGGCGGCCTTCATGCTGGCCGAGACCGGCTTATTGCACGGCTTGCGTGCGACGACTCACTGGGCATTTGCCGGGTTCTTCCGGCGTCGATATGCCCAGGTCAGCCTGGATGAGGGGCAGATCCTTTGCGAAGACAATCGCCTGATCACGTGCGGGGGCGCTACGGCGGCGATGGACTTGATGCTGCACCTGATCCGCCGTTTCGGCTCGCCGGAGTTGGCTCATACCTGCGGCAAGTACTTGCTGATCGATGCCGGCCGCACCGAGCAGTCGGCCTACGCGATGTGGTCGCTGCCCAAAAGCCACGGTGATGCGCAGATTTTGCGTGTGCAGCATTGGTTGGAGCAGCACTTTGCGCAGTCAATGGTGATCGATGAGGTGGCCCGGCGCTTTGGTTTTGGCGTGCGTAATTTCAAGCGGCGTTTCAAGGATGCCACTGGTTGTACGCCGATTGGCTACCTGCAAACCCTGCGCCTGGAACGAGCCAAGCAGATGCTGGAGTCAACACGCATGACCCTCGCCAGCATCACGTATGCCGTGGGCTATGAGGACAGCAACTCGTTTCGGCGTCTGTTCCAGCAACGGGTGGGGATGCTGCCGGCGGCGTATCGCAAGAAGTTCCTGGTTGCCCAGGGCGACGCCTATGTACCTGAGGCACCGAGGTCCTGACCTGCCTTGATGCCGGTCAGGTAGGCAGGCGCGCTGCACCAGGGTCGTGTATCACTTTTTTGCGCGGGGATTGCTCTGTGCAACACCGTGCAGCAATAGCGCCTCAAACACCCGCTGTACCCGTGGTTCGTCGCTGTGGGCCACATTGAAGCGCATTGAGTCGCGGTGGGCCGGGTCGTAGCCGAAGAGCGCGCCAGGTGCCAGTACCATGCTGCGTTTCAGGGCTTCTTGGGCCAGGAGTTCGCCGTTCACGCCAGGCGGCAGGCGTGCCCAGATGAACATCCCGCCTTCATACGCCATGGGCAGTTCGCACCCGCAGCGCTTGAGCCATTGTTCGACGCGCCCACCGGCTTCCATCAGGCGCTGCACCATGCGTTTGCGGTGCTTGGCGTAACTGCCTTCGCTGAGCATGCGGTAGACGATCTGTTCGAACAGTTCCGAGGTGACGCCGCCGCTCATCAATTTCATGTTGGTCAGGTTGGCGGCCAGTTGCGGGGCGGCCACCACATAGCTGACGCGGGTGTTGGCACTCAGGATCTTCGAGAACCCCGACAGGTAGGTGACCTGGTCCAGCCCGGCGACGGCGGCCAGGCGTGGGGGAGGGTTGGGGTGCAGGTCGCCGTAGAGGTCATCCTCGACGATGTGGCAGTGGTACTGCTGGGTCAATTGCAACAGGCGAAACGCTTGGCTGGGGCTGAAGGAGTGGCCGGTGGGGTTGTGCAACACACTGGTGGTCAGATACAGGCTGGGGCGGTGTTCGGCCAGCAGCTGTTCGAGGGCGCTGAAGTCAAAGCCGTCGGGGCGGCGTGCAATGG
Source organism: Pseudomonas sp. DWP2-2 (assembly GCF_049897065.1). Lineage (NCBI taxonomy): Bacteria > Pseudomonadati > Pseudomonadota > Gammaproteobacteria > Pseudomonadales > Pseudomonadaceae > Pseudomonas > Pseudomonas sp. DWP2-2. Next base: position 446,693 of record NZ_JAFCVN010000004.1, read on the forward strand.
TGATGACTTTGACGCCGTGCAGCGCCAGGTTGGCGTGGAAGTTGAAGTAGCACGGCGCGTCGAGCAGCACCGTGTCGCCGGGGCGTGCGAGCAGGCGCATGAGCATGTCCAGGCCCTGCACGGTATTGGGTGTGGTGATGATCTGTTCCACCGGTACCGACAAGCCTTCGCCGTGCAGTTTCTGTTGCAGCGCCTGGCGCAACGGCAACAGCCCCGCCGGCGTGCCCAGCCCGGCGATACGCAGTGACGGCGCACGCACTACGCTGCGCATGGCCTGGCGGATCGCTTCGCCATTGAGCCAATCCTCCGGCAAGTGCCCGCCACCGGGGCGCAGTTCGCCACTGGCGGTGGCCAAGGGCCGGCGCAATACGCTGAGCAGGTCTTGGGGCAATAGGTCCACCCAGGTCGCCGAGGCAGGGCGGGTGCTGTCCATCGCCACGAAGTAGCCGCGGCCCTGGCTCGAGGTGAGCAGGTGGCGACCGCGCAGGCGGTCCAGTGCCTCATTGAGGGTGAACTTGCTGACGCCGAGGATCTGGGTCAGTTCACGCACGGATGGCAGTTTGCTGCCCGGTGCCCATTCGCCATTTTCGATGGCCAGGCTGAACGCCTCGACGATCTGCTGGACCTTGGGCGTGCCTTCTACGAAAGCGATGGCGGATACAAACATGACGCGTCCTTGTGTTTGCCGGTGCTTTTACCGGTGAAGTTAGGCCGGATTAGGCACCACTTTACCTGCCTTGCGCAATGCCACTCCCCTAGACTGCGCGGCATCTCGCCAGGAGATGGCGATATTTCCTACACCTGAGCAATGGATTTTGCATTTCCATGAAGACTTATATGTGCGCACCCTGCGGTTTTATGTACGTAGAAGAACTGGGTATTCCGGAGGACGGAATTCCCGCAGGCACCCCTTGGGAAGAGGTGCCTGAAGATTGGACATGCCCGGATTGCGGCGTGACCAAGGCCGATTTCATGGCCATCAATCTTCCTGAACGTCAATTCGCCTGACACTCCATCAACGAAAGGAATCGTCCCATGAACAGCAAACTGATCAACGCCACCGTCCCGTTCTGCACCGGTGTGGCCCACCAGAAATACCTGGGCGCCGAAAAGGGCCTGCAAACCGCCATCGAAGGTGACTGCACCCACTGGTACATCGACGGCAGCCTGTTCGGCGAAATGGTCGATGACTGGACCGAGGCGCGTATCGAGAGCCTGCAGGCGCAAATCGCGGCCACGGGGGTCAAGCCGGTTTTCCATGGCAACTTCAAGGCGCCGTTGGGCAGTGATGTCGAAGCCTTCCGTAGTGCGGCCGTGGAGTACGTCAAAAAAGAAATCGATATCGCCAGCCGCCTGGGCGCGCCGTTGATCATTCACGGTGGTTGCATCGTCGAGCCGAAAATGGTGCTGATGGCCAAGAAGGTTGCCCTGGAGCATTATCTCAAGTCGGTGCAGGAACTGGCGCGCTATGCCGAGGCCAAGGGCACGGATATCTACCTGGAGAACCTGTCCAACTACGTCAACTATCGGCCGTTCCACTACATCTTTACCCATGAAGCCGAATACGCCTTTGTGTTCGAGCGCCTGCAAGCCCATAGCAATGTGTATTTCTTCCTCGATGCCGGCCACGCCAACATCGAGAACGGCCTGCCGGCAGAAGTGGTGCGCAAATACCACCACTTGATCAAGGGCATTTCCTTCAGCAACAACAACGGCGTGCAAGACCAGCACTTCGGCATCCATGACGGCAACTGCGATTACGCCGATGTGCTGCAGGCCATTGTCGAGACCAACTGGAAGGGGCTGGTCGCGTTTGAAACCCGCAACCAGACCGCCAAGGCTGCCCTGGCTGACCTGGCGGTGATGTACCGCGACTCCCTGACCACCGAAATCGCTGTCGCCTGATCGGCCGGGGGCGAGCGCTGGCCGCGTTCGCCCTGTTGCTGCTGTTTCTTTTTATTCAAGGTGCTGGCCATGACAAGTGCGTTAACCCTGTCTTCATTTCTCTACTTTCTGTTGTTTTGCGCCACCATGACCTTCAGTCCGGGCCCGATGACGTTGCTGTTGTTGAGCCTGGGCTTGAAGGACGGCCTGCGCAGTTCGATCCCGGCGCAGGTCGGCGCCACTGTGTCGTACCTGATTTCGATCCTGATCTTTGCCGTCGGCTTCTCGGAATTGATCAAGGGCAACCTCGCCATTACCCAGACCATCCAGTTTGTCGGGGTGGCCTACATTCTTTACCTGGCCTACAAGCAGTGGACCAGCAGCGGCGTGTCGATCAACAACGCCGACAAGGTCGAGGGGGCGCGCAGCCTGTTTGGCAAAGGGCTGTTGACCGGGTTTTCCAACCCCAAGACCATCATCATGTTCAGCGCCGTGTTCCCGCAGTTTGCCGGCGCCGGTGAACACAGTTCGGCGGCGGACATCGCCATCCTTGGCCTGACCTTCCTGCTGCTGCAATTTGCCAGCGGCTGCCTGTATTGCTATTTCGGCCAGCGCATCAAACACGTGCTGGAAAACCCCAAGCGGCGGGTGTTGTTGCAGCGAATCACGGCCGTGTTGCTGCTGGGCGTCGCCTTGATGCTGGCGCGTGGGTTTTCGCACTGAAGTATTAGCCAATAAGCGGTAGTGGCGATTTGACGTCGCCCTGATAGACTCCAGGCATTCACCCAGGATCGCCCCCACCATGCCAGCCGTCGGAGGAAAAGGACTTCCGCTCGCTTTGCGCTTGTACAAATCTCGCGTGCTGGGGCTGACGCTCGGCTTTGTGTGCGTGGCGTTCGGCATGTATCCGTTGAATCCGTCCCTGTGGGTGTGGGCCTGGATGCTGATCAATGCCTTTGCGTGGCCGCACCTGGCTTTTCAATGTTCTTTGCGCTCGGCCAATACCTTGCGCAGCGAACGCCGCAGCCTGCTGTTCGATTCCTTTTGCGGTGGGTTCTGGGTTGGCGCGATGCACTTCAACCCGCTGCCCAGCGTCACCACCCTGTCGATGATGAGCATGAACAAAGTCGCCATCGGCGGGCCTCGTTTCCTGTTCGCGGGTTGGGTGGCGCAGGCACTGGGGCTGGGCACCGCGTTGCTGCTGTTCACACCAGGATTTATCGCCGTGACCACCCAGGCCCAGCTGTATGCCTGCCTGCCGATCCTGATGCTGTATCCCCTGGCCCTGGGCTGGATCTGCTACCGCCAGGCCGTCACCTTGGCCCGCCACAAACGTGAACTGCTGGCCTTGAGCCGCACCGACAGCCTGTCGGGCCTGCTCAACCACGGCGCCTGGAAGGACCATCTGGACCTCGAGTTTCAACGCTGCCGCCGTGGCCCGGGCGGTGCCGCCATCGCGTTGATCGACATCGACCACTTCAAGACCATCAACGATACCTACGGCCATGTGACTGGCGATATCGTCCTGCGCCAACTGAGCAAGGTGCTGCGCCAGAACCTGCGCACCAACGACCTGGCCGGGCGCTATGGCGGTGATGAGTTCTGCGTGATCCTGCCAGACATGCCCCTCAACCGTGCCACCGAGGTGATGGAGGCCTTGCGCGGTCGCTTCAACGCCTTGGCCTACGCCCAGGACCCGACACTGCGAGTGAGCCTGAGTATCGGCCTGGCGCCGTACCAGCCTAGCCACGCCGACTCCATCAGTTGGCTCAACGATGCCGACCAGGCGCTGTACGAAGCCAAGAGCAGCGGGCGCAACCGGGTCAGTTCGGTACAGGGCAGTTGGTTGCGGTCAGTTTAGTGGGGTAGGGTGGCGGGGCACCCTCCAACAAAAAACAAGGATCGGTCCATGCTCTTCACCTTCCCGCGTACCCTGTTGGCCGCTACCCTGGCCTTGTCTTTCAGCCTGCCGGCCTACAGCGCCGAGCCTCATAAACAGATCCAGCAACAGGCCGAACAATACAAGGCCGAAGCCTTGAACCTGCTGGAGCGCCTGGTGAATATCGACTCGGGTTCAGGCTACGAGCCGGGCCTGACCCAAGTGCGCGATATCGCCGTGGATGAGTTGAAACAGTTGGGTTTCACCATCGAATTGGTGCCGGATAAAGCCGCCAACAATAGCCATGTGGTCGCCACCCTCAAAGGCACCGGCGAGGCCAAGATCCTGCTGATGGCCCATATGGACACCGTATTCAAGGAAGGCTCGGCTGCCGAGCGCCCCTTCCACATCAAGGACGGCCGCGCCTACGGCCCCGGCGTGATGGATGACAAGGGCGGCATCGTTGCGGGCATCTATGCGCTCAAGGTCCTCAAAAGCCAGGGCTTCAAGGATTACGCGCAGATCACCTTCCTGCTCGACGCCAGCGAAGAAACCGGCTCCGACGCCGCCTCCGAACTGATCCGCAACACTGCCAAAGGCCACGACGTGACCCTGAACCTGGAACCCGGCCGCCCCGCCGACGGCCTGGTGGTGTGGCGCAAAGGCAGCGCCACCGCGGTGGTCGAAGTCAAAGGCAAGGCCGCCCACGCCGGCGTCGCCCCGGAACTGGGACGCAACGCCGCCATGGAAGCCGCGCACCAGATCCTGCAACTGGGCAAACTCGGCGATGAAGACAAGAAAACCACCATCAACTTCACCGTGCTCAAGGCCGGTGACCGCACCAACGTTATCCCTGACCAAGCCACCGCCAAGGCCGACGTGCGTGCGGCCTTGCCGGAAGAGTTCGACCGGATCGAGAAAGACCTGGCCCGGGTTTCAGCCAACAAATTGATCCCGGAAACCGAAGTGAACACCAGCCTGCAGCGGGGCCTGCCACCGATGCCGCAGACCGCCGAGTCGGATAAGTTGGTAGCGATAGCCCAAGGGATTTATGGCGAACTGGGACGCAAGTTGACTATCGAAGGCAGCGGCGGCGCGGCGGATGCCAGCTTGTCCGCCGGTGTAGGCACGCCGACGCTGGATGGGTTTGGGATAGTGGGGGGCAATATTCACACGGCGGAGGAATATGCCGAGGTGGAGAGTGTGGTGCCGCGGGTTTATTTGTTGAGTCGGATGATCATGGAGCTTTCCAAGCGCTGATCAGAACACTGGATTGCAGAACGAATCGGGTTTGAATGGGGGAGGAGTGCCCGTCCGGCAAACGCAGATCCCCTGTGGGAGCGGGCTTGCCCGCGAAGGCGGTGTGTCAGTCGCTGCATGTGTTACTGCACTACCGCTTTCGCAGGCAAGCCAGCTCCCACATTTGATCTTTGTTGATTTGAGCGTTGTGTTTGCTTGGTTTTGTCGGATTACTTATCTGTTGTCGCTTCAGTGTGATAACGAATTAGGCATTCAAGTAATGTTTTCATAAAGGCCCTGTTGTCGATGATTTCATCTTCGAAGTAAGTGTCAAATAGATAAAATACGGACTCAAAATTTTCGTCCGTGCTGAGAAAATGCTGCAGTGTGTTGATGTGCCACTCTCTTTCATCTTGCTTATATTTGATGAATTCAGGCTTAGTTAGCTTGTTGAATAACCATGTGAGTTCCTCGTGATGGTTAACGTTTATAGAGGTAATTAGCTCTTCTCGGTCCGCATCTCTGGTGTTTTCGATGCAGTAGGTAAATAATAATCCTTTAAGTATTGATAGCTGTGGTTGTCTTTTCATTTTTAAAAGTCCATATGAGCAGTAAAGAGGTTTCTGTCTTCATTCAAATGCACAAAGGCTTATCTCTGTTTTCCATATTCTAATTCATCCCTTTTATACCCTTCACCTATAAACTTCTCCATACAGATCATTGGATTGCAAAGCGAAGCGGGTTTGAATGTGGGAGGAGTTCCAGGTAAGCGCAGATCCCCCTGTGGGAGCGGGCTTGCCCGCGAAGGCGGCGCGTCAGTCGCTGCATGTGTTACTGCAGTACCGCTTTCGCAGGCAAGCCAGCTCACACACTTGGTATTTGTTGATTTGAGCGTTGTGTTCGCTTGACTGATTGGCATTAGGACTTGCCCCGTCCCACATTGAGTACTCGGTATATTCAATGTGGAAGTCACCATGTGGCAGGGTCTTCGAGGCTGGCTTTTTGGAGGTCTTCTTTCCACCATTCATTAGTTAATCTATAAATTTCTTCGAAAAAACCTTTTGGATTGTCCATTTCACTCCATCCCCACGGCAGGGTGCAATAATAGCCGGGAGCCTGTCTCAATAAGTGTGAGAAATCAAAGGCTTCGTCGCTAAGTGCAGCCCCCAATTTGTCGCATAAAACCTTGCGATGTCGATAGCTTAGATCTGAAGATTTCTCAATTATGTGTTTTTTGATCAGTCGCCTTCTGTCTGTGTCAAGGTTGATGTCGTAACGTGCAAACTCTTCGCCTAAAGTCTCTTCGCGATCATAAATATCGAACGGGCCGAGTAGGTGCCGAAGTTTCGGTGCGTACGGGATATCTAGAAAAGGGTGTTTCAGCATTGGTCATTACTCACAGGGAATACGGTATAAAGCTCTTTGGTTTCGCGATCAAATTTTGCGATCGCTGCATCCATGTTTTCATCAAGTATTGGATTGTTTCGGTCAGAAGGGTTTGGTATGTATCCTCTTCCGCAACCCTGCATTTCGATTCGGACAACTGGATTGCCGTAGTAATCTTCCCCGGTAAAAGGCGGTAGATTGCGTTCTGCTCTGGTGGTTACCTCATTTAGTACAGCGAATTGCGCGCGATGAGTTTTAAACTGCGTGCTTAACTGCATAGAGCTTTCCTTTTTTGTGGAGGTTGTTTATCTGCTTAGATTCGTTAGCCCGCTTCGGTCTCTAGCTTGTAGCAATACAAACAGTCTAGTAGCACTCGCATGAACTGTCGTTGGTCAGCTATCTCAGTACTGAAATAAGTTGTCATGGTTTTGAATACATTATCGAAGCTATCGCCAGTTTCTAAGAAGTGTTCGATTGAACTAATAAACCAATCTCGCTCTGGTCTGGTGTATATCAAAAACTCTGGCTTGGTCAGGTCGTTAAAAAGCTCGATGAGCTCTTTTTCGTCATTTGCGTCTACAGACGCGATCCGCTCCTCTCTTTTTAAATCATCAGTGTTCTCAATGTCATAAGTGAATAGCAAGCCGCGAATTATCGGCATGCTAGGCGCTTTCATTTTCATCGTCATAATTCCGTATAAGCTGTTTTGGGTTTGCCGGAGCTATTAAGTATTACTCGTGCCTTGGATTGCTGGCTGTATTGCATTTCGCTTCCAGAGTACCCTTCGCCCACAATTTTCCCCATGTGCATCGGCTTCAAAGACTGGGCAAGCCCGTTTCTTCTGAATATTAGTTGAGCTCGATATATTGCATTCAGTTGATCTCTATGGCTGAGAAAGTGAGTGGCAGCAGGTGGGTATTTCGGTTCCCCTGCATTTAGTCCTGATGTGAAGTATTCGACTATTCCTGTAGTCGGGTTTTTAGCCGTCTGTAATCGTTCCAGTTGAGACGCGAGTGTCGTTTGTTTTCCGTGCTTCTCTAAAAAGTGTGCTCCGGGTGTTGCTTTTTCTAGCTCATCTAAATGCTTATATGCGTTTGCCTCTGCAAGTTCATCAATTCTCGCCCGCCTCTGCGCGCGGGTCAGTTGCGGTAAGGCCGGCTCTCCGTGGTTAACCCTATCCGTAGGGCTTGGAGCACTGGTGCTGGGTTTACATCCGTCAGCACCTGGGCATGCACTCAAGCCCAGCGGATCCACCCACCCCGTCGGATTGGGCGCATACCGGTACCCATTGATCCCACCCGCCAACCTCACCGGGTCCGGTGTCAGGTAACGACCAATATCCGGATTGTAGTAGCGATGGCGGTTGTAGTGCAGGCCGCTTTCCTGATCGAAATACTGGCCTTGAAATCGCAGTGGGTTGTCGACTTTTCTCACGTCGAGCCGGGCGATCTGGCCGTAGGCGCGGTAGTGGGCGGACCAGATGATTTCGCCTTCGGGGCTGGTCAGTTCCTGCGGGGTGCCGAGGTGGTCGAGTTGGTAGTGGTAGGGCGTGGTGGCTTGTGGGCCGAAGCCTTGCAGCAATGCCAGCGGGCGGAAGCTGTCGGGCTCGTACAGGTAGCTGCGATGGCGTTCTGCATGGTGCTCGGCTATCAGCTTGTCGCCTTGCCAGAAAAACTCTGTGGTTTTGTCGTCCACGGTTTTGCTGATGCGGCGTCCAAATGGGTCATAGCGATAGTTGGCGGTTTCGCCGTTCGGTTTTGTGATGCTGATTAACCGATGCTGGCAGTCGTAGCGGTACTCAGTAACGAGTTGCTGGCCCTTGCCGCGTCGTTCGCGGATGAGGTTGCCGAAGGCGTCGTAGTCGTAATGGCGGTCGCCCTGGATCATCAGACGATTCGCCGCGACGATGTCCGGGCCAGGGCGGTCTTGCATCAGCAGGTTGCCGGCGGGGTTGTGGGCGAAGCGTTCCTGTACGTCCTGGGAGTGATCGGCGCGGGTCAGGCGATTAAGCGGGTCGTAGCGGTAAAGGTGTTCGCCTTTGCGAGTGTCGACCAGGCGGGTGAGGTTGCCGCTTTTGTCGTAGTCGTATTGGCGTTGGTAGAGGTAGTTTTGCTGCTGCGTAACGGCGTGGGCGTGCAGACGATTCTGGTCGTCGTAGTGGTAGTGGCTGAGCAGTTGGCCTTGCTGGCGCTGATGCTCGCGGCCGCTCTTGAACAGATGTGAGGTGAGCACTTCACCGTTGAGTTCGACGGTAGCGAGGTGGCCGCCTTTATCGTGGGTGAAGGTGACGCGGTTATTGTCCGGCAGGCACAGGTTTTTCAGCTGGCCGCAAGCGTCGTAGCCGTAGCGCAGGGTGCCCCAGCCCTGGTGTTCGGCGGTGAGGCGGTTTTGGCGGTCGTATTCGTAGGCCAACGCCCAGTGGCCGTCCTCGACGCTGAGGAGGTTGCCCTGGCGGTCGTAGGCATAGTCGACAACGCTGGCATCGGGTAGGGTTTTTCGGACGAGGCGACCGGCGTGGTCGCGCTCGTAGCGGGTGACTAGCTGACTGCCATCGTCGCCGTATTCAGTTTTTTCCTGCAGGTTGCCGTTGAGGTCGTAGACGTAGGCGGTGCGTTGGCCGTCGAAGCCGGTTTCCTGCTGGATCAGGCCGTTGGGGTGGTAGTCGAGTTGGTAGGTTTCGCCGGCTTCGTTTTCGATCTCGGTGAGCAATAGCCGAGCGTTGTCGTAGCGGTACTTGACCTGGGTGCCGTCGGCGTTGAGGCGGCGGCTGATCAGGTGCAGGCCATCGGCGTATTCGTAGCGGGTGACGTGGCCGAGTTCGTCGCGTTCGGCGATGATTTTGCCGTAGGGGTTGTAGCTGAATTCCCTACAACCACCGCCTGGCTGGGTCAGTTTCAGCAAGCGTCCTGCGGCGTCCCACTGATACTGGATTAGTGCGCCATGCTCATCCTCACAGGCAACTTGCCGCCCTAAATCGTCATAGCGATAACGCTTGATCCCACCATTGGGCAATTGCTCCTCAAGCAGTTGCCCGCGTTCGTTCCACACCAGTCGATGGCAACTGTGATCCGGGTACCAAACTCCAGTCAGTTGCCCGTGCTTGTTGTAGCTGTAGTCAGTAACCTCTCCATCGGGATCGGTCCTACGCGTAACATCGCCTTGCTCATTACGCTCATACTTCCAGACCGCCTCCCCACGCCTGACAACTCGTACAAAACCGTTGTCATGCTCGTAGGACGTTGGCTCATCATCCCCCGGAAACAGCGCGACCAAGCGCCCGGCATCGTCGTACTGATAGGCCGTCACCGCGCCCATCGGGTCTTGCTCGACGGTCAGCCGGCCCTGGTCGTCGTAGGATTCAAAGTGCGTGGCGCCGTCCGGATCAATCCTCTGCACCAGCCGCGCCCGCTGGTCATGGACATACACCTCCTGGCTACCATCGGCGTTATGCACCGTGACACGCCCGTCATCGCCCCAGGCATAGCGCGTGTCCATCTGCGAAAAACTCGCCCAATGCCGCACGCAGCGAGCCGCCTTGCCCGCGCCTTCCCACGCCCAGAAGAAACTCGCCCCACCGGCTAACTGCCGCTCGACAATGACGTGCTGATCGTCGTACCGATAACGCTCGCTTTCACCGACGGCATTGGTCGCACACACCAGTCGGCCAGCTTCGTCATAGGCGTAGGAAACGATATTCTGCTCGGTTTCCCAAACGTAGGGCTCACGCCCTTTGGCGCGATGAACCTGGTAGTCCACCGCGACGATGCGGTCCAGCTCATAGCGCAGTAGTAGGGAACGACCAGCACCGTTATCCAGCCGCTCAATCCGTCCTGAGCGATCACGGCAAATGCGCAGACGGTTGTCATACGCATCGCTGATGGAAACCAAGACACCGTTACGAAAGTGATAAAACCGCGACGCCTGGGCCAGCACCAGTTCATCAGGAGCCGAGCCCAAGTAGATCGCTGCTTCCGCCAGGCTATTGGTAATCGCCGGTCGAGCAACTGTGGGCAAGGGCAGGGTGGTCGAGCGGTTCTCATGATCGGTCCACACCACCGAATCGCCCGACACCACCAGCCGATGAGCCAGCCCATGACTCCAACCAAACCCCAACCCACAATCCACATCCACCGCACTGGTGCGGTACAGCCGCGTCCACTCAAACGGCAAGATCCCATCCAGCGCGCCATCGGTGAGGGTCAGCAATTCCTCGCCGGTAACCATCGACACCGGGCAACCGTGAGTGACCGTTTTATCCGCAGGCGTCGCCGCATCCCCCTTCGGGTTCGACGCCACCGCCGGCACATCATCCACACGCTCTTTCTGCGTCAGCACTACGTTCTGCCGCGCTCGCCAGCGCATCTGCACCGTGCCTTGCTTCAGCCCTCCCACCACCCCGCGAACCGCCACCGCTTTGTAGCGGTCCACCGCCCGCATGAACGTTGTGAGGATCGTCAGCACACCGGTCACGAAACCCACGGCTGACTGAAGAATCCCTGCGCCGTACTTGACCAGGCGCATACTCAAATACGCTACGCCCGCTGCCGGCAGCGCGATGGTCAACACCACGCCAATCACCAGGTCAATCAGCAGCGATACCATAAAACCGGCGGCCGCTTGCGCAACTTCACTAGGTGGTAACGCCTCCAGCCAGATCATGGCGGTGCGCAGTAACAGGTACAGCGCCGCCTCATCACTGGCCAGCAACATCGCCTGTTCCATGACCTTGGGCGCATCGGTGGCGATTTGCGCCAACTTCGCCGCCTCGCTACCCAGTTGCTCGACGTACTTGAGCGGGTCTTCAAGAATCGCCTGCACCTGCTTGATGCTGTCCCACACGTCACGGATCGCTGCCCAACTGCCGGCGAGCACGCCGTTGCCTATTGCGCTGGCCGGGGATTGCTGCCAATGCGGCTTGAAGCCTTGCCACTGCTCGCGCAGCCATTGCTCCAGATCCGCAGTCAGCCCGGCATAGGAAGCAAACAAGGCATCGACTTGCTGCGCTGAAACGCCGCCCTGAACCCTTACCTGATAGCGCCCGCCGGCGGCGCATTCGTGGAAACCGTCGCCGTGCTCGTCGAGCAGGATGACCCTGGAGCTGCCGTCATCCAGCCCGATCACTTCAACCGGAATATTGCCGATCGGCACGTCGTACGCTGACTCGAACCTGCTCTGGATCTTCAGCACACCCCCTGCCGGACAGCGGGCCACGGTGGAAAAGTCCGCATCGCCAAGACCGACCGACTGCTGTGCATCCCCAACCCGCAACACCCGATCCATACCCAGCAACGAAGGCATGTCCGCTGCATGACTGACCGTATCCAGCGCACGCGAATACCAGGCACCCATCTGCTGGCGGTACTCCACCAGGCTCTGATGGAAACCATCCAGCTCGTGTTCGATAAAGGTAATGTGGGCTGCTTGGGTCATCCGCAGCGGCTCCCCACGAGGGGCGGCCAGGTAACCAAGGCACTAACAGGAAAAACCATCTGCAATCCCTCGCACTGTTTGATCAGGCGAGGGACTTTGCAGAGGTTTACAGGGGAGGGGAGTAGAGCTTATCCGGCAGTTACGTGGGACGTTTCAGCAACCTTGTCGCGCAGTACCAGGCTGCACAGCGCCGGCAGAAACAACAGCGTCAACACCGTGCCCACCAGCACACCGCCAATCAGCACATAAGCCAGCGACGACCAGAACACAGACAACGTCAACGGAATAAACGCCAACGCCGCCGCCAGTGCCGTAAGGATCACCGGCCGCGCGCGCCGCACCGTGGCTTCGATAATGGCCTCGCGAATCGCCATGCCGTGGTCCTGGTTCTGGCGGATCTGGTCGGTGAAGATCAGCGTATTGCGCATCAGAATGCCGCCGATGCCAATCAGGCCCAGGATCGCGTTGAAGCCGAACGGCTGGTTGAACAGCAACAAGGTCGGCACTGCACCAATCAGGCCCAACGGTGCGGTAGCGAACACCATGAACATCACGCCGAACGAGCGCACCTGGAACATGATCACCGTGAGGGTGAGCAGGATCATGATCGGAAACAGCGCCGCCAGGGCCACGTTGGCCTTGGCGCTTTCCTCAACCGGGCCGCCGATGTCGATTTTGTAACCGCTGGGCAGCTTGGCGATCAGCGGTTGCAGGTCTTTGTACACCGCCATTTCGACATCGGGCGGTTGTACGCCGTCGATGATGTCGGCGCGTACCTCCACGGTGGTGGCGCGGTCGCGGCGCTTGAGGATCGGTTCTTCCATCACCGCCTTGAAATGCCCGACCTGGGCCAGCGGCACCGACGTACCGGCGCTGTTGGTCAGCGTCATGTTGTTGAGGTTGGCCAGGTCTTCGCGTTGGCTGCCTTGGGCGCGGGCCACCACTGAGACGGTGCGGTTGCCTTCGCGAACTTCGGTGATCGGGTTGCCGCTGAGCAGGGCGTTGAGTTGGGACTTGACCTCGTCGGGGGTAAAACCCAGCAAGCGCAAGCGATCCTGGTCCAGCACCAGGCGATAACCGCTGGCACGCTCGCCCCATTCTAGGAAGGTGTCTCTGGTCAGCGTGTTGCCGGCCACGACCTGACGCACGTCTTCAGACAGCCCGCGCAGCACATTCAGGTCGGGCCCCGAGACGCGAAACACCACCGGGAACGGCACCGGCGGGCCGAAGACGAGCTGCGTGACCCGTACCCGCGCCGACGGAAATTCGCCTGCCGCAATGCGCTCGCGCATCCGCAGTTTCAGCGCGTCGCGGGCGTGGGAGTCCGGGGTTTGCACGATCAACTTGGCGAACGCCGGGTCTGGCATTTCAGGGTTCAACGACAGGAAGAACCGCGGTGCACCGCCGCCCACATAGGTGTCGACCATACTGGTCTGCGGCTCTTGCAACAGCGCCTTCTCCACCTGCGCCGCCACGGCTTCGGTGCTTTTGAAGGCACTGCCGGGTGGCATATACACTTCCAGAATCAGCTCCGAGCGGTCGGAGTCCGGGAAGAACTGTTTCTTCACCACCGCCATACCCAGGCCGCACACCACGAACGCGGCCACCACCATGCCGGTCACCAGCCAGCGCCCGCGCACGCAGGCCTCCACCAGGCTGCGCAGTTTCTGGTAGTAGCGCCCGGCATAAATCGCATCATGCCCGCCGGGCACTGGCTTGATCTGCGGCAACAACTTCACGCCCAGGTAAGGCGTAAACACCACGGCCACCAACCAGGATGAAATCAGCGCGAAACCCACGATCCAGAAGATATTCCCGGCGTATTCACCCGCCCCGGAGCGTGCAAAGCCAACCGGCAGGAAACCGATAATGGTCACCAGAGTCCCGGTCAGCATCGGCGCCGCTGTTGAGCTCCAGGCGTAGGTGGCCGCGTGGATGCGGTCAAAGCCTTCTTCGAGTTTGACCACCATCATCTCGATGGCAATGATCGCGTCGTCCACCAACAGGCCCAGGGAGATGATCAATGCGCCGAGGGTCACGCGGTCGAATTCACGGCCGGTGACCAGCATGATCACGAACACGATCGACAGCGTAAGCGGCACGGCCGCCGCCACCACCAGCCCCACGCGAAAGCCCAGGGCCAATAGGCTGATCAGCATCACCACGGCCAGGGCGACGAAGAATTTGAGCATGAACTCGTTGACCGCCAGGCTGATGTTTTTCGCCTGGTCGGAGACTTTGGCGAAGTTCACGCCCAGCGGCAGGTCGGCCTGGATTCTGGCTTCCTGGGCCTGCAGGCTCTTGTCCAGTTCCAGGCCGTTCCAGTGCTTCTCCATGATCACGCCCAGCATCAACGCCGGGTCGCCCTGATGGCGGATGCGATAACTGGGCGGGTCTTCATAACCCCGGCTCACGGTGGCCACATCGGCGATGCGCAATACGCGGCCATTGACTTGCAGGGGCACGTTTTCGATCAGCGCGAGGCTGTCGAACGCGCCGTCGATGCGGATATAAGCGCGGGCGCCCGCCGTTTCGACGAAGCCTGAGGGCGCCACGGCATTTTGTGCGGCGAGGGCGGCGAAGATCTGTTCGGGCTTGATGCCCAGGGTTGCCAGGCGCTCATAGGAGAACTCGACAAACACGCGCTGGGCCTGCTCGCCAAGGATATTGACCTTCTTCACCCCAGGCAGGTTGAGCAAACCCTGGCGTAGCTCCTCGGCCATTTGCACTTGTTGGCGATGGGGCAGGTGTTCGGCTTCCAGGGCGTACAACGCAAAGTACACGTCGGAATATTCATCGTTGAAAAACGGCCCGATCACGCCCTTGGGCAGGCGCGTGGCTTCGTCGCTGAGTTTTTTGCGGGTCTGGTAGAACAGCTCCTGAATCTCGCTCGGGCGCGTGGACTCCAGGAAGGTCATGCGCATCGACACAAAGCCTGGCTGGGCGATGGTCTCGACGCGATCGTAGTAGTCCAGTTCCTGCAGGCGCTTTTCCAGGCGGTCGGCTACTTGCTCCTGCATCTCCTGGGCGGTGGCGCCGGGCCAGGCGGCGGTGATGGTCATGACCTTGACGGTAAACGAAGGGTCTTCTGCGCGCCCCAGCTTGCCGAACGCGAAGACCCCGGCAACGAGGATCGCAATCAGCAAGAACAAGGTGACGGCGCGGTGCTTGACGGCCAGTTCGGAGAGGTTGATCCCGCGCATACTCATTGATCCTGCTTACGGTTGAGGGCCAGGGCCTGGGCGGGCAGCAAGCGCACCGTGTCGCCGCTGTGCAACAGGTGAGCGCCGAGGGCGACGATGGTTTGGCCGGGTGTTACGCCGCTGTCGAGCAAGGCGTCTTCCTGGCCGAGGCTGGCGACCTTCACCGGGGCAAAGCTGATCTTTTGATCATCGCCAATCAGCCATACGCCCGTGCCTTGCCCCGCATCCTGCAAGGCGCCAATCGGCACGCGGGTTTGCAGGGGCTGGCCGTTGCCTTGCAGGCGCACGGTGATGGTGGAGCCGAGGGCGAAACGCTCGACCGAACCCTGCAGCACGTAACGTGCGCGGTAGGTGCGGGTGACCGGGTCGGCGCTGGCGGACAGTTCGCGCAGGGTGGCGGTCACGGCCTGGTCGGCTGCGCCAAAGGGAAACGCCAGGGCTTTTTGCGCAGCCAGGTCACGCCGGTTCTCCGGTAGGTTGACGATGGCTTCGCGGGCGCCGTCATGGGCCAGGCGCGCCACGATTTGCCCTTCGGCCACCACTTGCCCGCGATCGGCCAGCACGTCGGTGATGATGCCGTCGCCATCGGCCTTGAGTACCGAATAAGTGCGACGGTTTTCGATCTGGCTGGCATCCGATTGCGCCGCGGCCAGTTCGGCCTGGGCGACGCGCAGGTTGGTGGCCGACTGGTCGAAGATCTGCCGCGACACCGCGCCGGTGCTGGCCAGGCGCTGGTAACGGTTTTCATCGTCACGACGCTGGCGCAGTTGGGCCTGGGCGGCGTTGACGCGGTTCTTGGCCGAGCGAAGCGCCAGTTCGAAGTCGCCGATGTCCAGCACCAACAGGGTGTCACCACGGGAGACGTGCTGGCCGGGGTCGACCTTGCGCTCGATCACCTTGCCGCTGACCCGAAAGCCCAGGTCACTTTCAGTGCGTGCCGCCACCACGCCGGTATAGGCGCTTTGCTGGGTGCCGGCGGCTTCGACTTTGGCGGCCAGCACCGGGCGCGATGTGGGCGCCTGGGCGGCGCTGTCGGCCTTGCTGTTACAGCCACTGAGGACCACCAGCAGAGCCAGTGGCGTGAGAAGGCGCAGGGGGAGAGGGGGCATGACGAACTCCAGGGTGACCATAGGGCAAAAAATTATGGACATAATTTTTCGCTCATATTATGGTCGAAATATAAATTAATCCAGCCCCCGGATACTCCCCATGGCAAACGCCCCGGCACCCTCACGCAGCTTGCTGTTCTTGCTGGTTGCCCTCACCGCATTGGGTGAAGTCTCGACGCAACTGATCATCCCCGGCCTGGGTGCCATCGAGCACGCGCTGCAGGCGCCGCAAGGCTCGGCACTGATGGCGCTGTCGGCATTCGTTGCTGCGTTTGGCCTGGGGCAGCTACTGTTCGGGCCGCTGTCGGATCGCATCGGCCGGCGGCCAGTCTTGATCGGGGGCCTGACGCTCTACGTAGTGGCGACGCTGGCGATGCTGCTGGTCACCGACATCCAGCAGTTTATCGCCGCCCGGGTGTTGCAAGGCCTGGGCGCGTGCGCCGCGCTGGTACTAGCGCGCACCGTGGTGCGCGATGTGTGGAAAGCCGAGGCAGGCCCGGCCCTGGCGCTGACTATGATCGGCATGTTGTATGCCATCGTCGTTGCGCCGATAGCAGGGGGCTTACTGATCAAATTGCTGGGTTGGCGTGCGCCCATCGCCCTGGCGTTGGTGATCGGCAGCCTGGTGTTATTGCTGGCGCTGCTGTTCTTTCGCGAGAGCAATCATCACCTCGATCCCAGGGCCGCACACTGGCGCACCCTCGGCGGGCAGTATCTGGATCTGCTCAAGGGGCGCCAGTACCGTGCTTACGCGGTGGCCCTGGCGTGTACCTATGGCGCGATGTTTGCGGTGATCGCGGGTTCATCGGCGGTGTTTATCAATCTGCTGGGGTTCAGCAGCCTTGAATACGGGCTCAACTTCGGGCTGATTGTGTCGATGCTGATCGTCGGCTCCACTTATACCCGGCGTAACATTCAGCGCCTGGGGCCGCAGCGCATTGTGGCGATGGGTGTGACGATGGTGGCGGTGGGCGGGGTGGCAGCCCTGGCGATTTACGGAGTGTTCGGGTTGTCGGTAGTAGGGCTGGATATTCCCATCGCCCTGGTCACGCTCGGCGGCGGCCTGGTGCTGCCCGGTTCCGTTACCGGGGCCGTGATGCCCAATGCGCATCGTGCGGGTTTAGCCGCCGGGCTCATGGGATTTGCACAGATGTTCGGCGCCACGTGCAGCGGGTTGTTGCTGAGCCAGTTACGCGATGGCAGTGCCGCGCCGATGATCGTTATCCAGGCCGGGTTTGCACTGTCGGCACTGGTTGCCTTTCAACTGCTGCGCCAACGCCAGGTTAAAACGCTGTCCTATATATAGAACGATCAGGGCCATTTTTACCGGCTAGTGCTCAAGGGTGAGGCGATTTAAGGTGTACTCACTTTGGAGGTACACCATGAAAAAGCTGATTGGTATCTACACCAGCCCCCGCGCCCACTGGGTCGGCGACGGCTTCCCGGTACGCACGCTGTTTTCCTACGACACCATGGGCAAGCACATCAGCCCATTCCTGTTGCTGGATCACGCAGGTCCAGCCGAATTCACCCCGACTGAACAACGTCGCGGCGTCGGCCAGCACCCGCATCGCGGTTTTGAAACCGTGACCATCGTCTACGACGGCGAAGTCGAGCACCGCGATTCTACCGGTGCCGGCGGCAAAATCGGCCCGGGCGATGTGCAATGGATGACCGCAGCCAAAGGGATCCTGCACGAAGAGTTTCACTCCCAAGACTTCGCCCGTAGTGGCGGCGCACTGGAGATGGTGCAACTGTGGGTCAACCTGCCGGCCAAGGACAAAATGGCGGATGCCGGTTACCAGACCATCGTCGATGGCGACATTCCGGTGCTGCCATTGGCAAACGACGCCGGCCACCTGCGGCTGATCGCCGGGAAATTTGCCGGTACTCAAGGCCCGGCCCGCACCTTCACTCCGATAGACGTATGGGACTTGCGCCTCAACGCCGGTAAAGCGGTCACGCTGGACCTGCACGCCGGGCGTAACACCGCCTTGGTGGTGCTCAGCGGCACGTTGTTGATCAATGGCGAGGAGGTCGCACGCCAGGGGCAATTGGCGCTGTTCGAGCGCGACGGTAAGCAACTGACCCTGGAGTCCAACGACGACGCCAAGGTGCTGCTGCTCAGCGGCGAACCCATCGACGAGCCCATCGTCGGCCACGGTCCGTTCGTGATGAACACCGAGCAGGAGATTCACCAGGCATTTGCCGACTTTCAGTCGGGCAAATTCGGGCAGATGCACGCCTGACGGTTCACCGCAACCTCCTGTGGGAGCTGGCTTGCCTGCGATAGCATCACCCTGGTGTAGCTGATACACCGCGGTGTTTGCATCGCAGGCAAGCCAGCTCCTACATTTTGTTTCCAGGTTTCTGATTTCATGCGATCTTCTCGGCATTCGCCCTGGAGTCGCCTGGATGCCCTCATTTATCGCTGATCACCCGATGCTGTGCGCCGTGGCGTTGATCCTGATCGACATCGCCGTGTGGCGCCTTATTTCCCCCAACCTGGCCAACTGGAAACTCGCAGCGCGGCTGGTGATTTTCGCGGTGTTCAGTGCCGTGTTGTTCAACGACGGCATGAACCCCATGCAAGCGGCGCCCTATGCCGATGACACCACCTTGCATCTGGCCGCCACGGCGCTGCAGATCGGCTGGTGGTTGTTCGCCGCGCGCACCCTCACGGTGTTGCTCGGCGCGGTGATGATGCAGCGGGTCGGCCATACCGGGCGTTTGTTGCAGGACCTGATGGGCGCAGTGATTTTCCTCATTGCGATCATCGCCGCCATGGCCTACGTGCTCGACCTGCCGGTCAAGGGCGTGCTGGCCACCTCCGGCGCCGTGGCGATCATCGTCGGCCTGGCCTTGCAAAGCACCCTGAGCGATGTGTTTTCCGGGATCGTCCTCAATACCACCAAGCCTTACCAGATCGATGACTGGATCTCCATCGACGGCACCGAAGGCCGTGTCACCGATATCGACTGGCGCGCCACGCGCCTGCAAACCTCTCAGGGCAGCCTGGCGGTGATCCCCAACTCCCTGGCGGCCAAGGCCAAGATCATCAACTTTTCGCGCCCGGCAGACATGTTCGGCCTGGCGGTCAGCCTGCAAGTCAGCCCCCATGCGCGCCCGCAAACGGTGATCGAAGCGCTGGAACGTGCGATGCAGGGCTGCCGGCCGTTGCTGGCCCAGCCGGCGCCCAGCGTCGCGTTCAAAGCGTCCACCGGCAGTGGCGTGGAATATGAGATCAGCGGCTTTGTGCCGGCCATGGGCCTCAAGCGCGAAACCCGCAACCAGCTTTACGACCTGGCCTACCGGCATTTGCAGGCGGCGGGCGTGGGGCTGTTGTCCGCCACCGAAGGCAGCACGCCGCCTGCGGTGTCTGGCGCCCGCGCCTTGCTGGAGCGCTCGACGATCTTCTCCACCTTGCGCCAGGAAGAAAAAGACACCTTCAGCCAGAACATGACCCTGCACACCTACCGCGCCGGTGAGATGATCCTGGCGGCGGGGGAGGTCAGCGATCACCTGTTCATCATCGAGTCCGGCGTGGTCTCGGTGCTGTTGATCAAGGACGGGCACAAGTTCGAGGCTGGGCGCATGGGCCCTGGGGAGGTGATCGGTGAGTCCGGCATTCTCTCCGACCAGGCGGCGCTGGCGGATTTTTCGGCCAAGACCTACTGCACGCTCTACCGCATCGAAAATGAATACCTCAAGCCGTGCCTGGACGCCCGGCATGATATCGGCGAAGCCATGAAGGCGCTGCTGGACTTCCGCCGCCATGCCGCCCAGGCCCTGACCGAAGACGCGCCCGTGGTACCGGTCAAGAAGGGCTTCATCCAGTGGCTGAGGAACCGCGGCCTGTAGATTGGTCACCTGTTCTTCGCCCGGATTGGCTATTTCTCCAGAACGCTGCGCTGACTACTCTGCGCACCTATCCCAACGTTCTGGAGATTCACCATGCAAACCCGTACCGATTTCTATACCGCCTCCCCGGACGCCATGAAAGCCATGCTCGCCCTGGAAGCGGCGGTGGGCAAACTCTCCATCGAACTGCCACTGCTGGAACTGGTGCGCTTGCGCGTATCGCAGATCAACGGCTGCGCGTTCTGCCTCGACATGCACACCGCCGATGCGCGCAAGGGCGGCGAGACCGAACGGCGCCTGTACACCGTGTCGGCCTGGCGTGAAACGCCATTTTTCACCCCACGTGAACGCGCCGCGCTGGCCTGGGCCGAAAGCCTGACGCTGCTCAGCCACACCCACGCCCCCGACGAAGACTTCAACGCCCTGGCTGCGCAGTTCAGCCCCCAGGAACAAGTGGACCTGAGCGTCGCCATCGCCACCATCAACAGCTGGAACCGCCTGGCGGTGGGCTTTCGCAAGATGCCCAAGTAACGATCAGAGAGTTGCTGCTTTTTGTGGCGAGGGAGCTTGCTCCCGCTCGACAGCGAAGCTGGAGCCGGATTTTGGGGGGCGCTTCGCACCCCAGCGGGAGCAAGCTCCCTCGCCACAGAGTCGGGGGTTCAGAAGTTTACTGAAGCACTCAGGCGCGCCGTCAGCGGTGCGCCCTGGAACAGGTAGTCATCGCCCATGTATTCGCCGGCGTCGCGCCAGTAGCGCTTGTCGAACAGGTTATCGACGCTCAGGCGAAACACGGTCTCGTAGCCATCGACCTTGGTGGTGTAGCGGCTGCCGACGTTGACCACCGCGTAGTCGCCCACTTCCACGTTGCCGGTGCGATTGGCAGACTTCTTGGCGCTGTATTGCACGCCGCCCAATACCGCCAGGCCGTTGACCCAGGGCAGGGCGTAGTCGGCGTACACGCTGGCGCGCAGCTTGGGCACGTTGATCGCCTGGTGGCCTTCGTATTCCGGCGTGCCGCTGCCGCTCACCCGCGCTCGGATCGCGGCCACGCTGGTGGCGATCTGCAGACGGTCGGTGGCCCAGCCGTTGGCGGACAATTCAATGCCGGTGTTTTTTTGCTGGCCCTGCTGCACGTAGTTGAACGTGCCACCTTCGGGCTTGGCGTACTGGTAAGCCTGGCGCGTCTGGAATACAGCGGCGGCGAAGCTGATACGGCGCCAGTCGTATTTCACCCCGGCTTCGATCTGGCGCGAGACGGTGGGGGCGAGTGTTTCATCGGCATTGCTTGCAAACCACGGCGCGGTGCCGCCCAGGGACAGGCCCTTGCTGTAGCTGGTGTACAGCGAAACGTTGTCCACTGGCTTGTAGATCAACGAGGCCTGGGGCAGGAACACGTACTGTTGGGTGTGGCGCGTCTGGTTGCCGGTGACGCTGTCGAAGGCTTTTTCGTCCAGGCGCACTTCACGGCCGCCGAGGAGGGTTTGCCAGTGCTCGTTGAAGCGGATGCGGTCGGTGACGAACAGCCCGTACTGGCGGCTGTCGAGGTTGCGGTGGCTGTCGTTCAACGGCTTGTCGGTCGGGGGAAAGCTCGGCACCTCTTCGTTGGTATTGGCGGTGCCGATGAATTCATTGACCGACTTGCGTTTGTCGATCACTCGGCGAAACGCGCTGCTGCCAAAGGTCAGTTCATGGCCGATGCCGGCGGTGTCGAAGAGGGCGGTCATGGCCGCCTGGATTTCATCGTCGCGGCGAGTGTCATCCGGGCTGCGGTAGTCGTAGACGTCGTAGTTGCCTTCGGGGCTGAAGTAGTTCGGCACGCTTGCGGAACTGCAACTGGCTGAACCATTGCAACCCCAGGCAAACGAGCTGTAGTCATCAATCACCACCTTGCTACGCGCCGCGCTGACACTGCCTTTCCATTGATCGCTGAAACGGTACTCGAACTTGCCGTTGAGGTTCAGCGAATCAATCCCGACCTGCTTGCCGCCCGTCTGGTGCCCCAACAGCTTCTTCGGTGAAGCACCGTGGGGCACTTCGGTGCCCCCCAGCAGTTGATACCCCGGTACCGAACGCTGTTGCTTGTTCTGGTACTCGGCATCCAGTTGCAGCACGGCGTCGGGGCTGATGTTCCAGTCAAAGGCCAGGGACACGAAATCGCGCTGGCCGTTGGCGTGTTCCACATAGGAATTGAGGTCTTCATGGGCGACGTTGGCGCGCAGGCCGAACTGCTGCTCGCTGCCAAACCAGCCGCCGACATCGGTGGCGATGTAACCACTGCCACGATCATCGGTGGACACCGTCACCGAGCGCACATCCTGGGGGCGTTTGGTCACGTAATTGATCACCCCGCTGGGCTCGGAAATACCGCTCTGCAAACCGGCCAGGCCCTTGAGCACTTCCACCTGCTGCTTGTTTTCCAGCGCGACGTTCTGCTCGCCGGTGATGGTGCGCCCATTGATCTTGTAGCTGCTGGCCGCGTTCAGCGAAAAGCCACGCACCACGAAATTCTCGTAATAACCGATGGGCGCGTAACTGTCGCCCACCGAGGCATCGTTGCGCAGCACTTCACTGAGCAAGCGTGCCTGCTGGTCCTTGATCAGCGCGGCGTTGATCACGGTGATCGAGGCGGGGGTGTCCAACAGCGGCGCTTCATCAAAGCCGCCCACCGACGCGGTTTCACTGCGGTAGCCCGACTCATCCTGGCCCTGGACCTTTACCGTCGGCAACTCGATCTCGGCGGCCAGGCTGCTGCCGATGCCGCCACTGAGCAACAGGCCGAGGGCGAAACGTGAAGTGACGACGGGGCGAAAACGCAAAACCATGGGGCAAGGCCTTAAAGCGCTGGGCGGGGGGGCGCCTAAGCTAGGCATAAGCGCGGCCTTTTACAAGCTTTCGCGCAAGGTTCATGCGGCGAGACAACCCGTCTCAGCTCCGATGCCGATCCTGTTACGGCTCGACAGCCAGGCGCCGACTTGCGATAGACAAGGCTCCCCTCATCGTTTCAGGAGATTGTCATGGGTATCGCAGGTAAAGTCGCGCTGGTCACCGGCGCCGGGCAGGGCATAGGCCGGGCTATTGCCATGCGCCTTGCACAGGACGGCGCCGATGTCGCGTTGGTGGACATTGACGGCGCCAAGCTCAACGCCGTGGCCGCCGAAATCGTCGCCACCGGCCGCAAAGCCTCTGTGTTCATCGCTGATGTATCCAGACGCGAACAGGTGACGGCTGCGGTAGAGCATGCCCACCAGACGCTGGGCGGATTCGACATCATCGTCAATAACGCCGGAGTGGCGCAGATCGACTCATTGCTCGATGTCAGCCCGCAGCAGGTCGAGCGCACCCTGGATATCAACGTCAAGGGCGTGCTGTGGGGGATCCAGGCGGCCGCCAACAAATTCAAGGCACTCAAGCACAAGGGCAAGATCATCAATGCTTGTTCAATCGCAGGGCATGAAGGCTTTGCGCTGTTAGGGGTCTACTCGGCGAGCAAATTCGCGGTGCGCGCCTTGACCCAGGCGGCGGCCAAGGAACTGGCGAGCGCGGGGATCACGGTAAACGCCTATTGCCCCGGTGTGGTGGGCACCGATATGTGGGTTGAGATCGACAAGCGCATGGCCGAGATTACCGGGGCGCAGGTGGGGGCAACCTACAAGCAGTACGTGGATGGGATTGCCTTGGGCCGTGCGCAAACGCCGGAGGATGTGGCGGGGTTTGTGGCATTTCTGGCAGGCCCGGACGCAGACTATATGACCGGGCAGGCGCCGTTGATCGACGGTGGCCTGGTCTACCGCTGACAGCGTGGTCGACTCGCCTGCGTGGGAGTCGACCCCTTGTATCAGTGGGTTTTGCCGGGCATATCAATACCCAGTTGGTTCACGCGTCGGTACAGGGTTGCCCTTGAAATCCCCAGGGCCTGTGCCGCAGGTGAGGGTTTCCAGCGATGGCGAATCAACGCATCCAGAACCATTTGACGCTCGGGGCTGGCGCTCTGTTCGGCCAGCCCTTGAGGCTGCTCGCCCCGGATATCAATCGGCAAATCCGCCACTTGCAGCGTAGTCCCTTCGCACACCGCACAGGCGTACGCCAGCACATGCCGCAGTTGCCGCACATTGCCCGGCCACGCATAACCCAGCAGCAATTGCAGTGCGGCCTGGCCGATGCCCAACGACACGCCACTGTTACGCGCCTCTTGCTCCAACAGCCGATTGATCAGGGCCAGCTTATCGGTGCGTTCGCGCAACGGTGGCAGGCAGAAACGCGCACAACCCAGGCGAAAGTACAGGTCTTCACGGAATCGGCCCGCGCTGACCAGCGCCGCCAAATCGCGGTGGCTGGCGCAGATCACCTGAATGTTCACCACGCGGGTTTTCGCTGCGCCCAACGGCGCGACTTCACCCTCGGCCAGCACCCTCAGCAACCGTGTCTGCAACGCCAGCGGCATATCGCCGATTTCGTCGAGGAACAACGTACCGCCGTCGGCTTTCAGTAGCAGCCCGCTCATGCCTTTGCTGGACGCTCCGGTGAAGGCGCCGGGCGAATAGCCGAACAGCTCGCTTTCAATCAGGCTCTCCGGAATCGCCGCGCAGTTCACCGCCACAAACGGCCCGTGCCGGCGCGCGCTGTGCTCGTGTAACTGGCGGGCGAAGACTTCTTTGCCGACGCCGGTTTCACCTTGCACCAGCACGGGCAGGTTGCGGTCCTTGACCCGCGCAGCCAAGCGCAGGTGCTCCTGGATCCGCGGGTCGACTTGAGTCTCTGGCAGCGCCCGAACCGAGGGGCGTCGGGGTGCATTGACCCTCACGTGTACCGCGTCGGGCTTGCCCAGCCAGTGCAACTGCCGGGTTGACTGATCAGTGGCTGCACGCAATGCATCCACATCGAACACTTCGCCGATATGCTCAGGCAGCTGGCCAAAGCGCAAGCGCAGGGCTTGACGCGCCTTGCTGTTCAAGGCGTGCAGACGTCCGTCCTGGTCCCAGGCCAGCAGCAGGTCGGGTTGGCTGTCGACAAAGCCTGGAGTGCTATGGGCTTGTAATACCCAGTGCTGCCGGGCGCTGTGCATGAAAAAAGCGTTTTCGATGGCCTGGGCGCTCTGCGCCACCATCTGCCGTATCAGGTGCTGGCTGCCGCGGTCATCCGGCGACTTGAGCGCCGAGACATCCAGCACACCCAACAGGTGGCCCTGCGGGTCGAAGATGGGCGCAGCCGAACACGTCAGGCCGATAAACGCTGCGCGAAAGTGATCACGCTTGTGCACCGTCACCGCTGTTTTACTGGTCAGCACCGTGGCCACGCCGCAGGTGCCTTCCTCGGCTTCCGACCAGCAGGTGCCCAGGTAAAGACCGGCCTTGCGGCAGTCGGTGCGAATGTTCGCATCGACACGGTGATCAATGGTCTGGCCCTGGGCGTCGGTGAGCATCACGCAGTAGTCGGCATGGCGCACGCGATGGTGCAACTGTGCGACTTCTTCGCCGGCGATGCGCATGAACAGCTCGGCGCGCTCGCGGCACTCCTTGAGCAAGGGTTCGCTGAGGATACGTGGACCTTGCAGGGAGCCGGGGTCCAGGCGGTGTTGCTCCATGGACCGCCGCCACGAATCGAAGATCAGCGACGGTACGGGCGCCTGGGGCAGGCGCTCGGCATTGCGGACCACGCGACTGACACAGTCGACATGCTCCCTGGAGTTCATGGCGAGCATAAAGCCTCCGGTTCTCAAGCTTTGTTGTTATGCGCGTCATTAAGCGCGCATGTGCGCCCACGGACAAGGGCACCCTGACCAACGCCTGCATTGAGACGCTGCGTCTCATGCCGCTGAGACTCAAGGGTCGAACTGCGTGGTTGCGTCTCACATTTAGCCGACCACTTGCCTGGGCATCGCTGTGTGGCGCGGCTCTGGATCAAGGCTTTGCCAGGTTTTTTCGACGGTTGGCACAAGCTGTGCTGAACAGCTTGGCACTGGCTGCAGCCAGTCTTTTGTGCGTCGAGACAACCTGGAGAACAACAAGATGTCCACCCACCTGTGCACCGATCAGTTACTGCATGCCTACACCGTGATGCGCACCATCCGCGATTTCGAAGAACGCCTGCATGTGGAGTTCGCCACCGGCGAGATCCCCGGTTTCGTTCACCTGTATGCCGGTCAGGAAGCCTGCGCCGCTGGTGTCATGGCGCATCTCAATGACGATGATTGCATCGCGTCCAACCACCGCGGCCACGGACACTGCATCGCCAAGGGCGTCGACGTGTTCGGCATGATGGCCGAAATCTATGGCAAGAAAACCGGCGTGTGTGGCGGCAAGGGCGGCTCCATGCACATCGCCGACCAGGAGAAAGGCATGCTCGGCGCCAACGGCATTGTCGGTGCCGGCGCACCGTTGGCCGCGGGGGCGGCGCTGGCTGCCAAACTCAAGGGGAGCCAGGGCGTGGCAGTGGCGTTTTTTGGCGACGGTGGCTCCAACGAAGGTGCCGTGTTCGAAGCGATGAACCTGGCGTCGATCATGCAGCTGCCGTGTCTGTTTGTCGCCGAAAACAACGGTTATGCCGAGGCCACTGGCGCCGGTTGGTCGGTGGCATGCAAAGACATCGCCGAGCGCGCCGCCGGGTTTGGTATGCCGGGGGTGATCGTCGACGGCAATGATTTTTTCGCTGTGCATGAAGCGCTCGGCGTTGCTGTGGAGCGGGCGCGCCAAGGCGACGGGCCGACACTGGTCGAGGTCAAGCTGAGCCGTTTCTACGGGCACTTCGAGGGCGATGCGCAAACCTATCGCGGCGCTGACGAAGTGAAAAACCTGCGCGAAAGCGCCGATTGCCTGGCCTTGTTCCGTCAGCGCTGCAATGCCGAAGGCTGGCTGGACGCAGCGCAGTTCGAGCGCATCGACGGTGAAGTGGCTCAGTTGATCGAAGACGCCGTGCGCCTGGCCAAAACCGATCCCAAGCCCCAGGCCGCCGACCTGCTAAGCGACGTTTACGTGGCCTACCGCTGATACCAACCCTATAAAAACAAGACGTGGAGAGAATCTAATGGCTCGTAAAATCAGCTATCAGCAGGCGATCAATGAGGCCTTGGCTCAAGAGATGGGCCGTGACCAGAGCGTATTCATCATCGGTCAGGATGTGGCCGGTGGCACCGGTTCCCCCGGTGAGCAGGACGCATGGGGCGGCGTGCTCGGCGTGACCAAGGGCTTGCACCCGCAATTTCCCGGGCGCGTGCTGGACGCACCGTTGTCTGAGGTCGGCTACGTGGGCATGGCGGTGGGCGCCGCTACCCGTGGCATGCGCCCAGTATGCGAATTGATGTTCGTCGACTTCATCGGCTGCTGCCTGGACCAGTTGCTCAACCAGGCTGCCAAGTTCCGCTATATGTTCGGTGGCAAAACCACTACACCGCTGGTGATCCGTGCCATGTACGGCGCCGGTTTGCGGGCGGCTGCCCAGCATTCGCAAATGCTCACCTCCATGTGGACGCATATCCCCGGCCTCAAGGTGGTATGCCCGGCCACGCCCTACGACGCCAAGGGCATGTTGACCCAGGCAATCCGCGACAATGACCCGGTGATTTTCCTGGAGCACAAAATGCTCTACGGCATGCAGGGCGACGTACCGCAAGAGCTGTACACGGTCCCGTTTGGCGAAGCCAACTTTGTGCGTGAGGGCAAGGATGTGACGCTGGTGACCTACGGCCGCATGCTGCATATCGCCCTGGAGGCTGCGGCCAACCTGGCGCGTCAAGGCATTGATTGTGAAGTGCTGGACCTGCGCACCACCAGCCCGCTGGATGAAGACAGCATCCTTGAAAGCGTCGAGAAAACCGGGCGCCTGGTGGTGATCGACGAATCCAACCCACGCTGCTCGGTCGCCACCGACATCAGTGCCCTGGTGGCCCAGCGGGGGTTCGCTTTCCTGCGCGCTCCCATCGAGATGGTCACCGCGCCGCACACCCCGGTGCCGTTTTCCGATGCACTGGAAGACCTGTACATCCCCAACGCCGCGAAGATCGAGGCCGCCGTGATGAAGATCGCCGACAAGAGGACCGCCGCATGATTCATACCCTGACCATGCCCAAATGGGGCCTGTCGATGACCGAGGGCCGCATCGATGTCTGGCTCAAACAACCCGGCGACCGAGTGGAAAAGGGCGAGGAAGTGCTGGACGTGGAGACCGACAAGATCTCCAGCAGTGTCGAGGCGCCTTTTAGCGGCGTGCTGCGTCGGGTACTGGCGCTCAGTGATGAAACCCTGCCGGTGGGCGCTCTACTGGGAATTGTGGTGGACGGCGAGGCGACAGAGGCTGAAATCGATAGCGTGATCGAACGCTTCAACGCCGGGTTCGTCTCCAGTGCCGCCGAAGCCGAAGAGGCCGGCCCCAGCGCACAAAAAGTCGAGGTAGGCGGGCGCTTGCTGCGTTATCTGGACATGGGCGAGGGCGGCACGCCGCTGGTGTTGGTGCACGGCTTCGGGGGCGATCTGAACAACTGGCTGTTCAATCAACCAGCCCTGGCCGCCGAACGCCGGGTGATTGCCCTGGACCTGCCGGGGCACGGGGAGTCGGGCAAGTCTCTGCAAACGGGAGACGCTGCCGAACTCAGTCACGCCGTACTGGCATTGCTCGACCACCTGACGCTCGACCGTGTGCATTTGGCCGGCCACTCCATGGGTGGGCTGGTGACCCTCACCGTCGCCAGCCTGGCGCCTGCACGTATCGCCTCCATCACCTTGATCGCCAGCGCCGGTCTGGGTGCCGATATCAACGGCGATTACCTGCGAGGTTTTGTCGAAGCCAACAACCGTAACGCGCTCAAGCCGCCATTGACTCAACTGTTCAGTAACCCTGCGCTGGTGACGCGGCAGATGCTGGAGGACATGCTCAAATTCAAGCGCCTGGAAGGGGTGGATCAAGCGTTGCGCCAGCTCGATCACAGGCTGTTCGATGGCGGGCGGCAGATGCTGGATCTTCGCAGCGAGGTGGGCCGCCAGCCGAGCCTGGTGATCTGGGGCAGTGACGACGCGATCATCCCGGCAAGTCACGCCCAAGGGCTGCAGGCTCAGGTGCATGTATTGCCGGGGCAGGGGCATATGGTGCAGCTGGAGGCGGCGGAGCAGGTCAATCAACTGATCTCCACTTTTTTGAACGCGCAGCCCTGATTGAGGTTTAAGGGAGGGACGGTTTGGCCTGTCCCTCCCACAAGGTCAAGCGTGTTTTTTCAGCTGGAGCGTTTCAGGGTTTCGCTGGGCAGCTCCTGAAAAAGCGCCCGGTAGCTGTTTGAAAACCGCCCCAAATGCCAGAACGACCAATTCATCGCGACCTCGGCCACCGTGGTGTCGGTCGTGCTCAGCAACTCACGCCGCGCCCCGTTCAACCGACGCAACCTTAACCACTGCGCCGGGCTCATCCCTGTGTAGGTCTTGAACCCTTGCTGCAATTGGCGCAACGGCACACCCGCAATCTGCGCCAGTTCCAACAGGTTGGCGGTTTCATCCGGCGCATCCGCCGCCCATTCGCCGATGCGCGCCATCAATTGGCGTTCTTCATTGCGCTTTTGCAAGGAACTGCCGTCCAGGCACACGCAGGCGTTATCGAGGATAAACAGGCAGTCGTCGAGCAGTTGCTGGGTGAGGGCATCGCGGCTGATGGGGTCGGTCAGTGCCGACAGGCGCGTAAGGGTGCCGCTCAGCCAGCGAGTGAACAGCGCATTTTGCCGACAGGTCAGCGGAGCCATGAACAAGCCTTCGAGCTTGGCTATATCCAGGCCCTGGCGCTGGACGAACTGCGGGCCGAACACTACGGCCACTTCGCGGTAGTTTTCCGGGGTGATCCAGGTGTTGCGGCTTTCGCCATTGAGCAGGTACAGCGCGTTGTCACTGGCGTCGAAACAGAACGCCAGGGCGCCGGCAGGTGCGTTGAAATGCTGCTCCACCCGGGTGTTCATGCACTCTTCGTACACCTGCACCCCGTGCAGGTCGAGGTAGCGCACCCGCCCGGCAAAATGCCCGGGGGACATCTGCTGGTACTGCTGCACCCAGCCGGGTGTCGCACTGCATTGGGCGGCCACATCGCCGGTGGCGAAGGCCTGTACGCGCAAAGCGGTTGCCTGTGTCATGGTGATCCGTGCGCACTCTATTGGTGCGTTGTGCCGCGTGCAAAGTGGATAGATGCCGTTTCAAGGCTGGCCCAAG
Organism: Pseudomonas sp. DWP2-2; assembly: GCF_049897065.1. NCBI lineage: Bacteria > Pseudomonadati > Pseudomonadota > Gammaproteobacteria > Pseudomonadales > Pseudomonadaceae > Pseudomonas > Pseudomonas sp. DWP2-2. The sequence goes on from NZ_JAFCVN010000004.1 coordinate 476,856, forward strand.
ATAGACCTCAATGCGCTGGGAGTACAAGCCGGCGTCGCATCCCACCCAAGACGAGGTCCTTATGAACGCCCCCTTCGATCAGCTGTCCACCTGGCTGAAAGAACACAAGATTACCGAAGTCGAATGCGTGATCAGTGACTTGACTGGCATCGCACGCGGCAAGATCGCACCCACCAACAAGTTCCTGCATGAGCGAGGCATGCGCCTGCCGGAAAGTGTGTTGCTGCAAACGGTAACCGGGGACTTTGTCGACGACGATATCTACTACGACCTGCTGGACCCGGCCGATATCGACATGATCTGCCGCCCGGTCGCCAACGCCACTTACGTGGTGCCGTGGGCCATCGAACCCACCGCCATCGTGATCCACGACACCTTCGACAAACAGGGCAACCCCATCGAACTGTCGCCGCGTAATGTGTTGAAGAAAGTCCTGCAGCTCTATACCGACCAAGGCTGGCAGCCGATTGTCGCGCCGGAAATGGAGTTCTACCTGACCCAGCGCTGCGAAGATCCGGACCTGCCGTTGAAAACTCCCATCGGCCGCTCGGGCCGCGCCGAAACCGGGCGCCAGTCGTTCTCGATCGATGCCGCCAACGAATTCGACCCGCTGTTCGAAGACGTCTACGACTGGTGCGAAGCCCAGGGTCTGGACCTCGATACGCTGATCCACGAAGACGGCCCGGCGCAGATGGAAATCAACTTTCGCCATGGCGACGCCCTGGACCTGGCCGACCAGATCACGGTGTTCAAGCGCACCTTGCGCGAGGCCGCCCTCAAGCACAACGTCGCCGCCACCTTCATGGCCAAGCCGGTGGCCGACGAGCCCGGCAGCGCCATGCACCTGCACCAGAGCGTGGTCGAAATCGCCACCGGCAAACCGGTGTTCGTCGATGCCGACGGCAACATGAGCCCGTTGTTCCTGCATCACATCGGCGGCCTGCAGAAGTACATCCCCAAGCTGCTGCCGATGTTTGCACCCAACGTGAACTCGTTTCGGCGTTTTTGCCGGACACCTCGGCGCCGGTCAACGTCGAATGGGGCGAAGAGAACCGCACCGTCGGCCTGCGCGTACCCACTTCCAGCCCGGAGGCGATGCGCGTGGAAAACCGCCTGCCGGGCGCCGATGCCAATCCTTACCTGGCGATTGCTGCCAGCTTGTTGTGTGGCTACCTGGGCATGATCGAGCACATCGAACCCAGTGCCCCGGTGGAAGGCCGCGCCTATGAACGCCGCAACCTGCGCCTGCCGTTCACCCTCGAAGATGCGCTGGCGCGCATGGAGGATTGCGACACGGTCAAGCAGTACCTGGGCGAAAAATTCGTGCGCGGCTACGTCGCGGTCAAGCGCGCCGAACATGAGAATTTCAAGCGGGTGATCAGTTCCTGGGAGCGTGAGTTCCTGCTGTTGAGCGTCTGAAAACAAGCATAAGAGGGGTGACGATATGCGTCTTGTGAACAAGCTTCTTCCACTGGCCCTGGTCGCGGCGTTCAGCGGTGCCGGTCAGGCGGCGCCGACGGTGAGTGTCTACAACTGGACCGATTACATTGGCGAGACCACCTTGGCGGATTTCCAGGCCAAGACCGGCATCAAGGTGATCTACGATGTGTTCGACTCCAACGAAACCCTGGAGGGCAAGTTGCTGGCCGGGCGTACCGGGTATGACGTGGTGGTGCCGTCCAACCACTTCCTGGCGCGCCAGGTGAAGGCCGGCGCGTTCCTCAAGCTTGACCGCGCGCAGTTGCCCAACTTCAAGAACCTGGACCCCAAGCTGCTGAAGTTACTGGAACAGAACGACCCCGGTAATGCGCACTCGGTGCCGTACCTGTGGGGCACCAATGGCATTGGCTACAACGTCGACAAGGTCAAGCAAGTGCTGGGCATCGACCGCATCGACTCGTGGGCCGTGCTGTTTGAACCGGAAAATATCAAGAAGCTGCATGAGTGCGGCGTGGCCTTCCTCGATTCAGCGGATGAGCTGTTCCCGGCGATCCTCAACTACATGGGCAAGGACCCACGCAGCGAGAATGCCGAGGACTACAAGCAGGCCGAAGCCAAGCTGCTGACGCTGCGGCCGTACATCACCTATTTCCACTCTTCCAAGTACATCTCGGACCTGGCCAACGGCAATATCTGCGTGGCCTTCGGTTATTCCGGCGATGTGTTCCAGGCCGCCAACCGCGCCAAGGAAGCCAAGAACGGGGTGAACATTGCGTACTCGATCCCCAAGGAAGGCTCTAACCTGTGGTTCGACCTGTTGGCGATTCCGGCCGATGCGAGCAACCCTAAAGAAGCCCATGCGTTCATCAACGACCTGCTTGAGCCTGAGGTGATTGCCAAGGTCAGCACCTCGGTGGGCTATGCCAACGCCAACCCGGCCGCCAAGCCGTTCATGCCTGCGGAGCTGGTGAACAATCCTGAGGTGTACCCGCCCCAGGACGTACTCGACAAACTCTATATCTCCACCACGCCTACGCCGGCGACCATGCGCGTGATGACCCGCGCCTGGAGCAAAGTGAAGTCCAACCGATGATGCAGTCCAATGAACATGCCCCGTCCTATTACCGCGCTTCGGCGAATGCCATGGTGCAGCGGCCCGCACTTGAGGCAGACCTGAGCGCCGATGTGTGTGTGATCGGCGGCGGTTTCACCGGGGTCAACACCGCCATTGAACTGGCCCAGCGCGGGCTTTCGGTGGTGCTGCTGGAAGCGCGCTGCATCGGTTGGGGCGCCAGCGGGCGCAACGGTGGGCAATTGATCCGTGGCATTGGCCATGATGTCTCCGGGTTTGCCAAATACGTGGGCGAGGAGGGCGTGCGCTATATGGAGCGGGCCGGTATCGACTCGGTCGCCCTGGTGGGCCAGCGCATTGCCGAGCACGGCATCGACTGTGACCTGCGCTGGGGCTTTTGCGAACTCGCCAATACTCCGGCGCAGTTCGCGGCGTTCAAGGGCGAACAGGCGCACCTGGCGGCCGTGGGGTATGCCCATGAAACGCGGCTGGTCGGCCCACAAGACATGGCACAGGTGGTGGGCTCTGCTATGTATGCCGGCGGCCTGGTCGACATGGGTTCCGGGCATCTGCACCCGCTCAACCTGATATTGGGTGAAGCGCAGGCGGCCGAGGCCCTCGGGGTGCGTATCTTTGAGTACAGCCCGGTGCTGGAGCTGATCCATGGCGAGACGGTGCGGGTGCGCTGCACAGGCGGCAGCGTGCGCGCAGCCAACCTGGTGCTGGCATGCAATGCCCATCTTGAGGAGCTGGAGCCGCGCTTGAGCGGCAAGGTACTGCCGGCGGGCAGCTACATCATCGCCACCGAGCCTCTGCCTGAGCCCGTGGCCCAGCAGTTGATCCCACAGAACCTGGCGCTGTGCGACCAGAAAGTCGGCCTGGATTACTACCGGCTGACCGCCGACCGGCGCCTGTTGTTCGGTGGTGCCTGCCACTACTCGGGGCGCGACCCCCAGGACATCGCCGCGTACATGCGCCCGAAAATGCTCAAGGTGTTCCCGCAGTTGGCCAACACGGCTATCGAGTTCCAGTGGGGCGGCAAGATCGGCATTACTGCCAACCGTTTTCCCCAGGTCGGGCGCCTCAAGCAGTACCCCAACGTGTTCTATGCGCAAGGCTATTCCGGTCACGGCTTGAACGTGACGCACTGGTGCGCACGGTTGCTGGCCGAAGGGATACACGCGGGTGCAAGCCAGGGCCTGGATATTTTCAGCCAGGTGCCGCACATGACCTTTCCCGGTGGCAAGGCGCTGCGCTCGCCACTGCTGGCGTTGGGGATGTTGTGGTATCGGTTGCGCGAAGCACTCTGAGATCCAATGTGGGAGCGGGCTTGCTCGCGAAGGCGGTGTGTCAGTCACTGAATCTTCAACTGAACCACCGCTATCGCAGGCAAGCCAGCTCCCACACTGGTTCTGCGTTGCCCACAAAATCATCACCCGGCATAGACACCCTGTGGGACGTCAGTCAGATAGCCTCAGGTTCGGTCAGCACTTTGCGAAAGGTTTCCACCAACGGCCTCAAGTTGACGCGGTGCCATGCCGCCCACAGCGGTGTGGTGTAGGCCAGCCACGGCAGTTCGCGCAATACCACGCCCGGTGGAGCGTTGCGGCTCAGGCCCTTTTGCACCATCGCCACCCCTAGCCCCGACGCGACCAGGCCCAATGCAGTAAAGGGCTCGCTGGCCTCCATGGGGATCTGCGGGGTGAAACCGGCGCGGATGCAGGCGGCGACGAAATCATCGGCCGGGTTGGCGCCAGGTTTGCGCTGCACGCCGATCCATTGTTGGTCGGCCAGGTGTTCGGGCAACAGTTCAGGGTGTTGAACCAGCGGATGCTGTTCAGGCAGGGCCAGCAGCATCGGGTCATCGAGGACTTGCCAGGCGGTCAGGTCCGGGTCGTCGGCGGCAGGTGGTTCGCCCACCAGGGCGATGTCCAGGCTGCGTTGGCGCAAACCTTCGAGTTGTTCCAGGGAGGGCAGGTTATACAGCTTGATATGCACGGCGGGCCTATCGTCGCGCAGTATGCGCAAGGCATTGGGCAGGACACCGGCGTGCATGGCGTTTTCGATATAACCGATGCACAAACCGCCTTCTTCGCCGCGGCCCAGGCGCTTGCCCAGGGACTCCAGGCGGTTGGCGTGGGTCAGCAGGGCCTTGGTTTCGGCCAGGAACGTCTGGCCGTCGCGGGTCAGGCGGATGCGCTGCTGGCTGCGCTCGAACAGGGTCAGGCCCAGGCGTTCCTCGAGCTGGGCGATCTGCCGACTCAGGGGCGATTGGGAAATGTGCAAGCGCTCGGCGGCGCGGCCGACGTGTTCTTCTTCGGCCACCACTTCGAAGTAGCGCAACTGGCGTAGATCAATCATGTAAGACCTGCAAGGACTCAAGTTGGTCGCAGTATGTCTTGGACGGTCTGATCTGCGCAATCTAGCATCTGCTCAACGGTCACAGCGACCTCGCACCGATTGAGGAACCACCATGAGCTTGAAAGACACACTGCCCGGCGTACTGGGCTTTGGCACCGCCCCCTTGGGCAATATGTTTCGCGCTATCCCCGAAGAAGAAGCCCAGGCCACCGTCGAGGCCGCCTGGAGCCACGGCGTGCGTTACTTCGATACCGCGCCGTTCTACGGCTCGGGCCTGTCGGAAATCCGCTTGGGCCAGGCCCTGTCCAACTATCACCGCGATGACTACGTGCTCAGCACCAAGGTTGGCCGGGTAATTCTCGATGAAGTCGAAGAAACCGCCCGTGACCTTGGGGAAAAAAGCGGCGTATTCGAACACGGCCGGCCCAATAAAATAATCAATGACTACAGCGCCGACGCCACCCTGCGCTCCATTGAAGACAGCCTGACACGCCTGCAAACCGATCGCCTGGACATCGTGTGGGTTCACGACATCGCCCAGGATTTTTACGGCGACCAATGGCTGGAATACTTCAACCAGGCCCGCACTGGTGCCTTCAAAGTACTCACCCGTTTGCGCGAGCAAGGAGTGATTAAGGCCTGGGGGCTGGGCGTCAATCGTGTCGAGCCTTGCGAGTTGACCCTGGACCTGGCCGAAGCCCAGCCCGACGGCTTTCTGCTGGCGGGTCGCTATACGCTGCTGGACCACGACCGCGCCTTGCAGCGCCTGATGGACGCAGCCCACGCCCAGCAGGTCGAGATCGTCGTCGGTGGCCCGTACAGCTCCGGCATCCTCGCTGGCGGTGCGCACTTTGAATACCAGCAAGCCGGTCCGGCGATCATTGCCAAGGTCGAGCAGATCAAGGCAATTGCCCAGACGTTTGGCGTCAGTATCAAGGCCGCTGCGCTACAGTTCTCACTGGCGCATCCGGCGGTGGCGGCGGTGATTCCCGGTGCCAGTCGTCCGGGGCGGATTGCCGAAGACGTCGCGGCGTTGTCTGAGCAGATTCCAGCAGCCTTCTGGCAAGCGTTGCGCGAGGCCCGCTTGATCTCGGACCGTGCACCTTTGCCTCTCTCACGTTAAGGAGCTTGAGCATGAAGATTGATGTAAGCGGCAAAGTGGCTATTGTCAGCGGCAGCACCGCCGGTATCGGCCTGGGCATCAGCCAGGCCCTGGCGCAATCCGGCGCCACGGTGGTGGTGATCGGGCGTGATGCAGGCAAGGTGGACGACGCCTTGGCGAGCATTCGCCAGGCGATTCCCGCTGCTCAACTGCGTGGTTTAGTGGCCGACCTCGGGACCGTTGAAGGCGCACAGAAACTCTTCGCCGCCGAACCCCGCGCCGACATTCTGGTCAACAACCTGGGCATCTTCGACGCGGTGGATTTCTTCGACGCGCCGGACAGTGAGTGGGCGCGCTTCTATGAGGTCAATGTGATCTCCGGCGTGCGCCTGGCGCGGCATTATGTGCCGGGTATGGTCGAGCAGGGCTGGGGTCGGGTGATCTTCGTGTCGTCGGAATCTGGCGTGGCGACGCCGGCTGACATGATCAACTACGGAGTGACCAAAAGCGCCAACCTGGCGGTGTCCCACGGACTGGCCAAGCGCCTGGCGGGTACTGGGGTGACGGTGAATGCTATCTTGCCGGGGCCGACCTTTACCGATGGCCTGGAACACATGCTCAAGGACGCCACGGCCGAATCCGGGCGCAGTGCCCGAGACGAAGCAGATGTGTTTGTGCGCCATGCGCGGCCCACCTCGATCATCCAGCGTGCGGCCAATGTGGATGAAGTGGCGAACCTGGTGGCGTACATTGCTTCACCGCTGTCTTCGGCGACGACCGGTGCCGCGCTGCGGGTTGACGGTGGCGTTGTCGACAGCATGGCAATCTGATTTTTTCCTGACTGGAGTATTGATTGTGGCAACAGCTTCTTCTGTGATTGAAATTGCGGTATCGGCCGACCAGGTCTGGCAACTGATTGGCGGCTTCAACAGCCTGCCCGACTGGCTGCCTTTGATTGCCAAGAGCGAGCCGAGCGAGGGTGGCCGTGTGCGTCACCTGACCGCCGCTGACGGCGGCACGATTGTCGAGCGCTTACAGACTTTCGACAACGTTGCGCGCACCTACAGCTACACCATTGAAGCGTCGCCGTTTCCGGTGAGTGCTTACCTGTCGACCTTGCAGGTGGAAGCGTTGACGGACACCTCGGCGAAAGTGACCTGGTCCGGCGTGTTCACGCCGGCAGCGGGCACCACCGATGCGCAAGTCGAGGAATTGTTTGCCGGTATTTACGAAGGCGGGCTTGAGGCGCTGCGCGGTAACTTCTAAAGATTGTGGCGAGGGAGCTTGCTCCCGCTGGACTGCGTAGCAGTCCCACAAAGAGCGGGGCCGCTTCGCGCCCCAGCGGGAGCAAGCTCCCTCGCCACAGGTGGGGTTTAGCCTATATGGAGCAAGGCTGCCGCGACAGCCTCTGCCGGCGTCATCTGCGCCGTATCCAGCCTGAACGGTGGTACCTCCCAGCGTTCATACTCATGCACCTGTACCGATTCCCAGGTCGGTGGCACCAGCCCCGGAATATCGCCCACACGCCCTTCGACTCGGCGCCGATGCGCCTGCTGATCGGTACACACTACCTCGATATTGATCAGTGCCACGCCGGCCGCTGTCGCCACCGCTTGCCAGGCATCGCGGCTTTCCTTCACCGGGTTCACACAATCGGCGATTACCCGCTGTCCCAGGCGCAGGTTACTCAGCGCCAGCGCATTCGCCACACCGTAGCCACTGGCCCCCACATCGCCCGCCAACACCGCAGCCTCCCGCAGCGCCTGCTCAATCACATCAATACGCAGGTAAACCGCGCCCAACTGTCGCGCCAGCTCCCTGGCAATCGTGGTCTTGCCACTGCCAGGCAAGCCGCTGAATACAATAAGCATGACCCATCAACCCCATATGTAGGAGCGAGCTTGCTCGCGAAAAACGCCAACAAAACGCGTACTGCCTGAATAAACGCGGTGCCTGTGAGTTTTTCGCGAGCAAGCTCGCTCCTACAGTGGTATTAGAACCGCGTGATTCATTTCACCCACAGGAGCGCCCATGACCCTGCCGTTCGTGAAGATGCACGCCCACGGCGATGACTTCATTATCATCGACCGCCGTGGCGAGGATAACCCCATTAATGCGCAGATTGCCCGCCATCTGGGTAACCGCCGCACCGGCATCGGTTTCAATCAACTGGCGGTGGTGCTCGACTGTGAGCAGGCCGCCGCGCGCGTTCAGTTCTGGAACCCCGACGGAACACGCCTGCAAACCTGCGGCAGCGCGACTCGTGGCGTGGCCGATCGCCTGATGCATGAGGCAGGCGCCGAGACCATCGTGCTGCTTAGCGACCGCGGTTTACTGACATGCACACGTGCTGATGGGCAGCGGGTGTCGGTGGACATGGGCGCACCCTCGCTGGGCTGGGCGTCGGTACCCTTGGCCAAGGCGATGGACACCTGCGTGTTGCCTATCGACGGCCAGCCGGCAGCGTGCAGCATGGGCAACCCGCATTGCACGTTTTTTGTAGAGGATGTGACTGCGCTCGATATTGAGGCCATAGGCTCGACCCTGGAAGTTCACCCGCTGTTTCCGGCCAGGACCAATGTGCATTTCGTGCAAGTGCTGGACCGCGGCCATATCCGCCTGCGTATCTGGGAGCGTGGCGGCGGTGTGCCGCTGGGGTCCGGTTCATGCTGTTGCGGGGCGGTCGTCAACGGCATCCGGCGAGGGCTGCTCGATGAGCGTGTGGAAGTCCAGTGCGACGGTGGCGCGGTCACGGTGCAATGGGACGGGCAGGGCGGCGTGATATTGACCGGCCGTGTCGAGCCGATCATGCAGGGCACCGCGTACCTGGACTAGAACTTCACGGTAAACGTGGTGCCGGCACTCGCACAGGAACTCACCGCCACGTCGCCGCCATGTACTTTGGCCAGTTCGCGCACGATATACAGGCCCAGGCCTACGCTACGCACGTCGCTGCCTTGGTCGGTGCCGCGGGTCATGGGTTCGAACAACCCGGCCAGCAGGGTTTGCGGAATCGCCGGGCCGTGGTTGTGCACCGCAACCGCGCAGGTGTTGTCGCCCAGGCGTGAGGTGATGGTAATCGGCTGCAGCAAGTCGCCATAGGCCACGCTGTTGGCCACCAGGTTACCGATCATCTGTTGCACACGGTCGGCGTCCAGGCAGGCGTCGCCCTGGCCCTCGGCGTGATGCACCAGCGTGGCCTTGGGGAAGGCCACCCGCAGTTCGTCGACGCTGCGATGAATAACGCCATGCAGGTCCAGCGGTTGCGGCTTGATGGTAATGCCCTGGCCGACCCGGGCCTGGGTGAAGTCCAGCAGGTCGGCGATCATGCGATGGGCGCGTTCGGAAGACTGGCCGATGTGCCCCAGTAGCTGGCGCTCCTTGGCCGTGCGCTCGCCGCGCTGGAGAAAGTCGGCGGCCATGCGGATCGCCGTCAGAGGGTTTTTCAGGTCGTGGCTGACAATCGCCACCATCTGTTCGGCAAACAACGCCCGGCGCTGGGCAATGGCGTAGGCCTCGCTCAGCTCGGCCTGGGCCTGGTGCAGGGCCAGTTCCGTGGCGGTTTTTTCCTGCAGCAGGGCTTCGGCCTGCTTGCGCGCATTGAGCAGTTCGCGCTCGTACTTGTCACGGTCGGTGGTGCCGAACAGCGCCAGGTCATACACCACGCCGGCCGGCTGCTGGCGCTGGTTGGCATTGAGCAAGACCGTGACTTTGTGCCCGTTGCAATGGCGGATGTCGAGCTTCACCTCGGTGACGCTGCCGTGCATGCGCAGCATTGGCGCCAGGTGCGTCTGGTAGAAAATCCGCCCGCCCATGGCCAGCAGGTCCTGGAAACGCCGGCCCAGCAGTTGGGCCGCCGTGAAGCCCAGCCAATCGCACAAGCGTGGGTTGACGTGCAGGATCGTGCCATCTTCCTGGGTCACCGCCAGGGCACAGGCCGCGCTGTCAAACAGCGGGTCAACGGGCATCGGCAGCCGCCCAAGGGGCCAGGAACCGGTCCATCGCCGCGGCACACGCCTGGGGGGCGCTCATATGCGGGCAATGGCCGACATTCTCGACCAGGCAATAAGTGCTGTTAGGTAATACGGTGTGCAGGTATTCACCCACGGCCACGGGGGCGATCAGGTCGTCGGTCGATTGCAGGATCAGCACCGGGGTGGTCAGGCCGAACACATCCTGGCGGTTATCCGACAGGAAGGTCACGCGGGCGAACTGCTTGGCGATGTCCGGCTCGGTGCGACAGAAGCTGTCGGTGAGCACCTCGCTCAGGTGCGGCTGCGTCGGGGCGCCCATGATCACCGGGGCCATGGCGCTGGACCAGCCAAGGTAGTTGCTGTCGAGGGTGTCGAGCAGGTCGTCGATGTCATCGTGCTTGAAACCGCCGACATACTCCTCAGTATCGATATAGCGCGGCGATGGGCCAATCATCACATGCGCGGCAATGCGTTCCGGGATGAAACGATCAGCGAGAGTGCCGATCATCGAGCTCACCGAGTGGCCCACTAGAATCACCGGGCCTTGGGCGTAGGCGTCGATAATCTCGTTCAGGTCATGGGCATAGCCATCCAGGCGGCTGTATTTGGCTTTGTCGAACGCACTCAAGTCCGACAGGCCGGCGCCAACCAGGTCATACAGCACCACGCGAAAGCGGTCGAGAAAGTGCGGCGCCAGGGCATCCCACATGGCCTGGTTGCAACCAAAACCGTGGGAAAACACCAGGGTCGAGGGACCGTTGCCCATCACATGTACATTGTTGCGGTGACTTAGGTCCATGGGCGTCCCGTAGATGGCTTATTGCTATGCAGCTGATCGGCAGTTTAGATAGTCGCAGGCCCTGGGTCACGCGTTTGCACGCAGATAAGGTAAAGTCGGCGCCTTCAGGGAGAGACTTCAGGTAACCATACATGATCGTGCTTGTGCGGCAATCGGTGTTCAGCCTACTGGCCCTGGTATTTTCCAGCCTGTTGATCACCGCTCATGCGGACACCTCGCCGATTGGGGTAGCCCTTGATCAGCGGGTCATTGACCTGACAAACACCCTCGACTCGGGCACCGCCCAGCGCCTCAAGCAACAGCTGGCTGACCTTGAACAACGCAAAGGCGCGCAAGTGGCGGTATTGCTGGTGCCAACCACCGGCAGCGCCGATATCGAAGGCTACGCCAACCAGCTGTTTCGTGCCTGGAAACTGGGGCGCAAGGACGTCAACGACGGCATCCTGCTGGTGGTGGCCAAGGACGACCGCAAGGTACGTATCGAGGTGGGCTACGGCCTGGAAGGCATCGTCACCGACCTGCTGGCCCATCGTATTATTGAAGAACAGATCACCCCGGCGTTTCGCCAGGGCGATTTTGCCGGCGGTGTGCAACAGGGGGTGGACGCCCTGACCGTGCTGGTGGACGGCGGTGACCTGCCGCAACTGGCGGGAGCCGGGATCAACCCCCAATTCATGGCATTGTTGGCGGCGCTTATCCTGGGCGGCTTGGGCGGCGTGGCGATTGCAGCCGGCAAGCTGCATTGGCGCAAGGCGTTGATCGCCGCCGTGGCGGCCACGCTGTTGTTGACGCTGCTGGCGGGCGGTTTGGAGTGGCCGATGTTCCTGTTTGTCATGCCGCTGACGCTGTTGATAGGCGGCGCGATATTCGGCGCGCTGTGGCAGGTGCGTACGCTGTTTTACTGTGTGATCGGGCTGCTGGCTTACAGCCTCGGGTTGGTTATGGCAAACCATTACGTGGATGTCAGTTTCATCCATTGGCTGCTGTGGCCATTGGGCGTCTTGGTGGTGCTGGGGTTGTACCTGGTACTGCTGCTGATCATGAGAGAGGCATGGCGCACCAGCCGCGCCGGTTTTATTGTGCGGTTGCTGGCGGCGGTAGTGGTGTACGTGGTGGCAGGATGGGTGATTGACGACGGCCGCGACGGCTGGCTGCTGGCGTTTCCTATCGCATCGTTTGTCGCGCTGATTATCTTTGGCAAGGTTGGCGAGGGGGCTGGATCTGGCTCGGGCGGTGGCTCCGGTTCAAGTTCCAGCAGTTCTAGCAGCAGCTCGTCCGGTGGTGGTGGTTCCAGTGGCGGTGGTGGGGCTTCCGGCAGTTGGTGACTCGCTGGCGGATGCCCACGCTTTCGCACCCCACCCATGGCAAGCGCGTGTTTGGCAATACCATGGAGAGGCGCAACGGCTTGGATAGCAAACAGTCGTTTGCACTGTTACGCCTTGACCCAACCGCCCTTGCCGTCGGATTTGATTTAGGAATCTATGGGGGCGCGATTGGCGACGCTCGGAGCGTCGTCGATGACCTTTTGGTCCGCAGGCAGGTAACCGTTATCAAACCGATGGGGAAGAGGGGGGATCTGCGCGTCGTCGATGACCTTTTTGTCCGACGGCAGGCAGAGGTGATCAAACCGACGGGGAAGAGGGTGGATCTGCGCGTCGTCGATGACCTTTTTGTCCGAAGGCAGGAAGATCTGATCAAACCGATGGGGAAGAGGGTGGAACTGCGCGTCGTCGATGACCTTTTTGTCCGAAGGCACGAAGTGGTGATCAAACCGATGGGGAAGAGGATGGACCTGAGCGACGTGGATGGCTTTTTTGTCCGAAGGCAGGAAGAGGCGATCAAACCGATTGCGATTGGCGTAGGCCCGATATTCGTCGCCGACGCTCTTCCAGCCGCACTTGCCGTCGGACACTTCTGCATCATCGCCAACCCTGTTTTCTTCCAAGGGGTTGTACCTGGGTTTATCGTTATCGATCTTGCTTGCGTAAACAGGTTGAGAGGTCGGGATGGATGGGGTGAAGCCACTGATTGAAGACACGATTGCACCTCTGTGATAGCCAGGAAGATGCCCCGCCGGGGCAGGGTCCTGGCGGGGTGTTTCGCAGGCTACAGCGTCCGGAACCTTCACTCAATGTGGCCTGTTTCGCGTGAATGTAAGCGTGTGAAACCCCTGTGTGGTTAGCTCATGCAGCGGGAGAAGTTGCTGTAGGCACAATCTGAGATAACGCTTTGCAGCGTCAGGCTTGACGTCAGACAGCACAGACAAATCCAGGATTTTTACCTGTTGAAAAGCATTCGTTCCCTGCACGGCTTTTCGGCAGTTTCATGCCTTGCAACACACAATCACAACTGCGACGGTGTGGCTTTCAACGCCATCACCATTTCATGCCACGCCATCCCACCGTGATCCGACGGCGAAGGGCGCACGTAGGTATAGCCCATGCGGGTGTACAACGGCACATGCTGTTGCTTGCACATTAGATGAATCGTCTGCTTGCCCAGTGTTCCCATGCGCTGCACGAACGCGGTCATCAGTTTTTTTGCATAGCCTTTGCCTTGATGGGCCGGGTCGACCACTACCGACATGATCACCACATTCGGCGCCTCGACGTCATGGCCCACCAACTCCTTGAAAGCCTCGTCCGACATTACCACCTCATGGGCACAGCCCGAGTTGATGAACCCCACCACTGCGCCATCTTCCTCCAGTATCAGAAATCCCTCGGGATACTGCGCGATGCGCGTGGCGATTTTTTCAAGCGTTGCGGCTTCGTCGCCTTCGTAAGCGGTGGTTTCAATGTGAAAGCAGCGTGCGGCGTCGGTGGGCAGGGCGTTGCGCAGGGTGAGAGTGGGCATGGGCGGTTCCAGGGATGTTCAGTGAAAGGCCACATCATAGAGAAACATCGGGCCTATGGCACCGCACAGCCATTCATCACCCCTTGTAGGAGCGAGCTTGCTCGCGAAAAACGTCAACGATAACGCGCGCCTCCTGGATGAACGCGGCGCCTGCGAGTTTTCGCGAGCAAGCGCGCTCCTACACGTTGTAAGGGTAGGGCAGGCGCGACCGAGAGTCTGTATCAAACCCCTCCCACCAACTTGCCACTGTCCATCCGGCGCTTATACGCACTGTCCCGACTCGCCAACCAGAAGTACAACGGCGAGGTCACCGCCAGCCCCACCACCCACGACAAGTCCGCGCCGTTGATGTGCTGCGAAATCGGCCCGACGTACAGCGGCGTGTTCATGAACGGAATCTGCACCGCGATCCCCACCGCATAGGCCAGCAGCGCTTGCGGGTTGTACTTGCCGTAGATGCCGCCATCTACACGGAAGATCGAGGCGATGTCGTATTGGCCTTTATGAATGGCGTAGAAGTCGATCAGGTTGATCGCCGTCCAGGGCACCAGCACCACGAGCAGCACCAGCACCATGTCGACGAAGTGGCCGATGAAGTCTTGGGAGGCAAACACCGCCGCAATCGAACAGGCGGCCAGCACGATGATGGAGATCACCGCACGGCTTTTCGCGGTCGGGATCCAGCGGTAGGCGAAGGTCTGTACCAGGGTGATGATCGACAGCACCGCGCCGTACAGGTTGAGGGCGTTGTGGCTGATCACGCTGAGCAGGAACAGCACCAGCATCAACGGGCCGATGGCGCCGGTGGCGAGTTTGACGGCGTCCATGGTGTCCATGCCTACCGGCGTGGCGAGCACTGCCACGGCGCCGAAGATGAACGCCAGGCTCGACCCTAGCGCCGAGCCCAAGTAGGTGGTCCAGAAGGTGGCGGCTACCGGCACGTCGGCTGGCAGGTAGCGGGAATAGTCCGACACGTAGGGCGCAAAAGCGATCTGCCACAGCGCGGCCAGGGAAACGGTGGCCAGCCAGCCGGATATATTGAAGCTGCCACGGGTGAGGAAATCCGTGGTCTGTACATGGGTGAAGATGTAGCCAAAGCCCAGCACGATGCCGGCGCCCAGCACCCAGGTGCCGATGCGATTGAGTACGTGGATGAAGCGATAGCCGATGATGCCGATGATCCCGGAACCAATGGCGCCGATAACGATGCCCACTGGTACAGGTACGACGTCCACCACGCCGTGCAGGGATTTACCGGCCAGCACAATGTTGGAGGCGAAGAAGCCGATGTACATCACCCCGGCAATCACCACCACCAGCAACGCGCCGAGGGAGCCGAACTGAGCACGGCTCTGGATCATCTGCGGGATGCCCATCTGCGGGCCCTGGGCTGAGTGCAATGCCATCAACACACCGCCGACCAAATGGCCGACAAGAATGGCGACAATGCCCCACACCAGGTTGAGGTGGAACAGTTGCACACCCAGTGCGCCAGTGACGATAGGCAACGGCGCGATGTTGCCGCCGAACCACAGGGTGAACAGGTCTCTTACCTTTCCATGGCGATCTTCCGGAGGCACGTATCCAATCGTGTGTTTTTCGATGAGCGGGGCGGAGGATGTTGCAGTGGTAACCATGACGAGCTCCAAGGCAAGGTGAGTACGTGGACGTACTTCGCTATGCGCTGCACGGGCGGCGCTTTGTTGTTGGAGTGATCATCTGTAATGGGCGCAGGCAGGTAAATTAGTAAGTTTGTTGCTATAGACCTTAAAAAAAATATCTCACGTGGTTTTATGCTCCGGTATGTTGCATGGGCTTCAATGGCTTGAAAAACCGGTGTATCTGCGCACCTGTTTGGGGCGAAAACCCACGTTTATGGAGGTGCCGATGGCTGCCTACAACCTGCGCCAGCTCAGATATTTTGTGACCACGGCCGAATGCGGCAGCGTCGCCGAGGCGTCGCGCAAGCTGTATATCGCCCAGCCGTCGGTGTCCACGGCGATCAAACAGCTGGAAGACAGCTTTGGCGTGCAGCTGTTTATCCGCCACCACGCCCAGGGCGTTTCCCTTACGCCCAGTGGCGCGCGCTTTTATCGCAAGGCGTTGGAGCTGTTGCGGGTGGCCCATGAGTTCGAGCAGAACGCCCTGGCGGATAATGACGTGGTGGCCGGGCAGATCGACATCGGCTGCTTTGAAACCGTGGCGCCGTTGTACCTGCCACGCTTGATCGCCGGCTTCAAGGCACGCTGGCCAGGGGTGGAGATCCGCATCCGCGATGGCGAGCAGCAGGAATTGGTGCAGGCGCTGACCGCAGGCAGTATCGACGTGGCGATGTTGTTTGAGCACGACCTGGGTGGCACCATCGAGACCACGCCGCTGATGCCGCCCCAACAGCCCTATGCGTTGCTGCCGGCCGATCACCGCTTCGCCCAGCAGGCCAGGGTGTCCTTGGCCGACCTGGTGCTGGAGCCAATGATTTTGCTGGACGTGTTGCCCAGCCGTACCTACTTCGTGAGCATCTTCGAAGAGCGCGGGCTGACCCCGAATATCGTATTCAGCTCGCCCTCCATCGAGATGGTGCGGGGCATGGTGGGGCGCGGGTTCGGGTTCTCGATCCTGGTGACCAAACCCTTCAGCGAGTACACCTATGATGGGCAGAAGGTGGTGTGCATTCCCTTGGCGGAAACGGTCACGGGGTCCGGGTTGTCGGCGGTGTGGTTGCGCCGTGCACCGCTGACCAAGCCGGTGCAGTTGTTTGTCGACTACTGCCGTGAAGAACTTGCGCGGTTACTGGCGTGACTGCGAACCAGCCCCGCGCGCTTATGCGGGTCAGTGCTCGGCCAACTGGACCTGTTGCTTGGCCAGCTTCACCACATTGTCCAGGGTAAACCCGAATTTCTCCTGCAACTTTGCCAGCGGTGCCGAGGCGCCAAAGCTGTTCATCACCACCTTGGCGCCGGTCTGCCCGACATAGCGGTCCCAGCCCAAGGGGCCGGCCTGTTCCACCACTACGCGAGCTTTCACTGCGGGCGGCAGCACACTGTCGCGATAGGCTTGATCCTGCTCTTCAAACAGCTCCCAACTGGGCATCGATACCACGCTGGCGGCAATGCCTTCACCTTTGAGCTGCTCATACGCGGCGACCGCCAGGCTGACTTCGCTGCCTGTTCCTATCAGGATGACCTCAGGCTCTTGCGCACTGGCCAGCACGTAGGCACCTTTGGCCGCGCCGCAGGCCGCCGCGTACTGGGTGCGATCCAGAGTGGGCAGCGGCTGGCGTGACAGCACGACACAGCTGGGCCGATGAGTCTGGGCCAAGGCGACTTTCCACAATTCCAGCGTTTCATTGGCATCGCCCGGGCGCAAGGTCAACAGCCCCGGCGTGGCCCGCAGTTGGGTGAGGTGTTCGATAGGCTGATGTGTCGGTCCATCCTCGCCGACGCCGATGGAGTCATGGGTAAACACGAAGATCACGGGTAATTCCATGATCGCCGCCAGGCGGATCGGCGGTTTCATGTAATCGCTGAATACCAGGAAGGTCGAGGTATACGGGCGCAGGTAGGACAGCGCCATGCCGTTGGCGATTGCGCCCATGGCGTGTTCGCGGATACCGAAGTGCAGGTTGCGCCCGCTGTAATCATCCGCGCTGAAACGCCCGGCGTCGTCGAAGGTGAGGTTGGTCTTGGTCGAGGGCGACAAATCCGCCGAGCCGCCCAGCAGCCAGGGGATCTGTTGGGCGAAGGCATTCAACACTTCGCCGCCTGAGGCACGGCTGGCGACGCCTTTGGCATCGGCGGCAAAGTCTGGCAGGTGCGCTTGCCATTGCTCGGGCATTTCCCCGGCGCGCATGCGTTGCAGTTCATCGGCCCGTTGCGGCTCGAGGGAGGCCAGGGTCTGGTTCCATTCGGCGTACAACGGCTCGGCACGTTCGTAAAGGGCATCGCGCAACACTGTGCGAGCCTCTTGCGGCACCAGGAAGCTCGAATCCTGCGGCCAGCCATAGGCGGCCTTGGTCAGGCGAATTTCATCGTCCCCCAACGGCTCCCCATGGGCAGCAGCGGTATTGTGTTTGTGCGGTGAGCCGTAGCCGATCACGCTGTCCACCACGATCAAGGTGGGCGCGCCGGTGTTGGCCTTGAAGGTTTCCAGCGCCACGCTCAAGGCCTGCAAGTCATTGGCGTCGGTGACATGCACGGTGTGCCAGCCATACGCCTGGAAGCGTTGGATCACGTCTTCACTGAACGCCAGCTCAGTGTGGCCCTCGATGCTGATGGTGTTGTTGTCATAGATCCAGCACAGGTTATCGAGCTTCAAGTGCCCGGCCAGGGACGCGGCTTCGCTGCTGATGCCTTCCATCATGTCGCCGTCACCGCACAGGGTGTAGACGTCGTAGTCAAACAGCACCTGGCCGTCGCGGTTGAAGCGCTGAGCCAGCCAACGCTCAGCCATGGCCATGCCCACGCTGTTGGCGCAGCCCTGGCCCAACGGGCCCGTGGTGGTTTCTACGCCTGTGGTCATGCGGTACTCGGGGTGGCCAGGGGTCTTGGAGCCCATCTGCCGGAACTGCTTGATATCCTCGAGGCTGACGGCCGGTTGGCCGGAACGCTGGCCGTGGGCGTCGATCTCTACCACGCCGGCCAGGTGCAATAGCGAATACAGCAACATCGAGGCATGCCCCACCGACAACACAAAACGGTCACGGTTGGGCCAGTCGGGGTGTTCGGGGTGATAACGCAGGAAGCGACTCCACAGTGTGTACCCCACGGGCGCCAGGCCCATGGGCGTGCCAGGGTGACCCGAATTGGCCTTCTGCACGGCATCCATGGCCAAGGTGCGTAGGGTATTGATGCATTGGGTGTCGGCAGCAGTGGCAACGTGATTCATAAAACCGTTCTCCCTGGGGTGGCGATCTATAGTGGAGGGCAGGGCGGGGCAAAGGTTTGATCCCATCGCGTGCGCCGCGACGAACGGGTCGTTCTTGACTTCAAACATGACAAGGCTTGTTGGAATGGGCTAGCTTCAAGGGCGTAGACCATCGATCAATCTGTGGAGGTACGCCATGCCAGTGAAACACGACCTGTATCAGGACTTGGGATTGAGCAAGGAAGACGTTCACAAGCGCAGGGCGCAAGACAACCGGTTGGACTCACTGCTCACTCAATACGACGACGCCGACGCCAAGGTGCTAAAAGCGGAAAAAGCCAGTGCCAGCGATGAAGAGGTGGAGAACCTGAAGAAGAAGCGGCTGTCGATCAAAGACGAAATTGCGCAGCGGCTGGGTTAAGCAAACCCGTAACCTGTGGCGAGGGAGCTTGCTCCCGTTCGGCTGCGCAGCCGCCGCCGATGGGGGCGCTTCGCACCCCAGCGGGAGCAAGCTCCCTCGCCACACACACACACGGAATGTGCACATTTGTTCAGAATTGTCTGGAGGACAAGTGCCGCTTCTCTCCTTATGATGCGCCCCGTCCACTCGGCTCTGGGGCTTGTTGCGGCGCAAGGATTGCGTTGTTTGAGCCGGGTGGGCATCCTCAGAATTCATGCAACACAGGGCCGAATCGGTCGGCTGCAAATGCTGTCTGTGGGAGCTGGCTTGCCTGCGATGGCGGCCTCCCAGCCGACGCCTATCTACCTGACACACCGCGATCCAACTGTGGGAGCGGGCTTGCTCGCGAAGGCGGCCTGACAGGCGACGCAGGTATACCGGGTGTATATCCATTCCTGCGGTAACGGCCACTTAGGGTTCCGCTTTTACAGCGGCTCACTTTTGAAAAGCCGGAATGCCGGCCCAGACAAAAGTAAGCAAAACGCTCTTGCCCCACCACTCGGCACCTCGCTTAGGCTCGGTGTGCCCGTAATCCGCCAGTGATTTGGGGGGCCGCCGCCACGCGCCATCCATGGCGCGGGGCGGCTAAACCGGCATCCCTGCCGGTTTACCCCCCAAATCCCTGTCGAATTCCGGCCAGCGTGGTTTGACGGGGCGCTTAAGATCAAGATCAAAAGCAGATCAAGATCAAGAGCGGCTCGCTTCGCATCGTGGTTACCATCAACGCCGTGACGCTTGGCGTTCGGTCTTGCATCCAGTCATTTCAACAGCGTTTCAACGCATATATCCATGGAACGCTGCTGCGTCTGCTCATACAACTGCAACTCATCAATCGTGCTGCGCCCCAGCGCCTGTTCGAAGGCATCTCGGTTGGAGTTGCCCGCGTAGTGACTCTGCGCCCCATCCCCCAGGTTTGACTGGAAGATCCCCGCCGCACTGACCGGCAAAAAGTCCTCATACACCAACGGCTCCACCGCCACATGACCGGCACCGACCAGCGCCTCCAATGTGCGCGGCTGATCGGCCTGGGCGCGTGCCGTCAGGCCTTTATCGGTGACGAAGTAGCGAAAATACGCCAAGCCCTGCTCGCGCATCTGCGGGTAGTTATCGGGGAAGGCGTGGAAGTGCTGTTCCATCAATTGCACATAGCGCTCGGCGTTGGCTTCATTGGGGAATGTGCCGAGTTCGTCGCGGGCGGCGTTCAGCAGTTGGTCGTACAGGGCGCGGCCTTTAGGGGTAAGTGCGACGCCGCGCTGTTCGATTTCGCCGAAGCGTGCGCTGTGGCTGCCGTGGGCATCGGTGAAGGCGATGGGTTCGTCCAGGGCCTTGAAGCTGGTCTGGCGCAGCAGGATCGGGCATTGGCGCCGAGGTGGGCCTTCGATCACGGCTTTGGGAGTGATGCCTTTGCCGGGCATCGCCGCCTGCACCTGGTCGATGTCCAGGGTGCGTGGCGTCAGGTGGTTGATGTGCGGGCCTTTGAACGCGACGACGTCGGCGATCAGTCGGTGCTGGTCGCTCAGTTGCTGATATTGGGCGCCGGTGACCGTGGCAGTGTGGTGCCAGCGGAACGTCTCCAGGGCCTGGCGGATAAAGGCCTCGGCATCGCTGGCATTCAAGCCGCCTTGGGTCTCTGCCTGGTCGATCAATGCCAAGGCCTCGCCGGTGAAGATCGAGCGCTTGGCCAGGGCGCTTTCGGCGAAGGCGCGCAGGTCGGGGTTTTCGATCAGTTCCAGGCGCAGCAACGAAGTGAACACGCGAAACGGGCTGGTTTGCAGCGCGTGTTCATGCACGGCGCGAAAGGCGGTGGAGTGAACAGGTACGCCAGCGGGGGTGAGGTCGTAGTACCCCACCGGTTGCATGCCCATCACCGCAAACAAACGGCTGATAGTCGCCAGTTCCGCAGCGGTGCCCAGGCGGATGGCGCCGTGGCGTTCCATGCCCAGGCGCTGGATTTCGCCGGTACGTTGCAGCTGGTGCGCCAGGCCCGGTTCGCTGTCGAGCACATGTGCATTGGTCTCGGCCACCAACTCCAGCAACGCCCCATATAACGGAACTTCATCTCGATACATGTCGGACATGGCCTTGGAAAAGCCCTTGCGGATCTCGTCAGGGCTGACATGTGCAGTGGCGTGCATAGAAAAATTCCTGATGGCTGGAGCGATGAAAGTGGCCTTTGCCTGATTTTGTTGAGCCGCCGGCTGCCTTGCAAACGAAGATTCTTCTGGACTTCATTCTGCAAATGAATGAGTTGACCCTGCGTCCAAGTCTTCATGTGCAAGCGGGCGTCATTGGGCTCTACACTGCGCTCCACCGTGTAGGTGAAGGAGGACCCAATGACGGCCAAACCCGCAACCAACCTGCTGGACACCCTCGAAGGCCAGCGCCTGGCAACGCCAGGCGCCGAGCAGTGGCGCGACTGGGGCCCGTACCTGAGTGAACGCCAATGGGGCACGGTGCGCGAAGACTACAGCGCCGACGGTGACGCCTGGGCCTACTTCCCTCATGAGCATGCACGCAGCCGCGCCTATCGATGGGGCGAGGACGGGTTGGCCGGTTTCAGTGACAAGGCTCAACGCTGGTGCCTGGGCCTGGCGCTGTGGAACGAGCGTGACGCAATCCTCAAGGAACGTCTGTTCGGCCTCGACAACGCCGAAGGCAACCACGGTGAAGACGTCAAGGAACTGTACTTTTTCGTCGATGGCGTGCCGAGCCATGCCTACATGCGCATGCTCTACAAATATCCCCATGCGGCCTTTCCCTACGCTGACCTGATCGCCGAAAACGCCCGTCGTGGGCTGGCGGATGCCGAGTATGAAATCCTTGATACCGGTGTGTTCGCAGACAACCACTACTGCGACGTCAGTGTCGAATACGCCAAGCATCAGCCCGACGATATTTTCATGCGCGTCACCGTGCATAACCGTTCGGACCAACCCACACGCCTGCAGGTGCTGCCCCAGCTCTGGGCGCGCAATGACTGGAGCTGGACCTTCGATGCACCCAAGCCCAGCTTGAGGTTGGACGGCGAGCGGGTTCTGGCGCGTCATCATGAACTCGATGATCGCCACCTCAGTGCCTGGGGCCAGGACGGGTTGCAGTGGCTGTTCTGCGAAAACCAAACCAATCGGCCCAAACTGGACGGGCAACCGGCGCCGGGGCCATTCAAGGATGGCATTAATGATTACGTGGTGGGCGGGGTTGAGTCGGCCGTTCGCCGGGACGCCGGCACCAAGGTGGCCGCGCATTTCACCCTTGAACTGGCGGGCCAGGAAAGCAAAACCCTTTACCTGCGTTTGGCGCCTTTGGACGCGCCCGATGTCAATGCGCGCAAGCTATTCGAACAGCGCCGCCAGGAGGCCGATGACTTCTACGCGGTCTTGCAACAGGGCCTTGCCGATGACGATGCGCGCAATGTGCAACGCCAGGCCCTGGCCGGCCTGCTGTGGTCCAAGCAGCTGTACTATTTCGACGTGAACCAGTGGCTTGACGGCGACCCGGCCCAGCCCGCGCCACCGCCCGAGCGTCTGCTTATCCGCAATACCCATTGGCGGCACCTGAGCAACTTCGACATCTTGTCCATGCCCGACACTTGGGAATACCCCTGGTATGCCTCCTGGGATCAAGGCTTCCAGGCGGTGGCCATCGCGCTGATCGACCCCGGTTACGCCAAGCAACAGCTGTTGCTGCTGGTAAAGGACCGCTTCATGCACCCCAACGGCCAATTGCCGGCCTACGAATGGCGCTTTGACGACGCCAACCCGCCCGTGCACGCCTGGGCCAGCTGGCGCGTATATCAGCAGGACAAGGCGTTGACCGGCGTGGGCGACATGGATTTCCTGGAGCGGATCTTTCACAAACTGCTGCTGAATTTCTCCTGGTGGGTCAACCGCAAGGACGCCGAGGGCCGCAACCTGTTCCAGGGCGGTTTTCTGGGCCTGGACAATATCGCCTTGTTCGACCGCTCGGCCCCGTTGCCGCCGGGTTACCAGTTGGACCAGGCCGATGGCACCGCCTGGGTGGCGGCCTATGCCCTGGACCTGATGCGCATCGGCCTGGAGTTGGCCAAGCGCAATGTGGTGTACGTGGACATTGCCGTGAAGTTTTTCGAGCATTTCCTCTACATCGCCGGCGCTATCAACCGCGTCGATGACAGCGCCGAAGGCTTGTGGGATGAGCAGGACCAGTTTTTCTACGACGTACTGCACCGTCCTGATGGCCAGAGCGAACCGGTGCGCCTGCGCTCCATCGTCGGGTTAATGCCGCTGTTCGCGGTGCTGGTGCTGGAACAGCGCGAGCACGAGGGCCTGGAAGGCTTGCGCGAGCGCCTGCTGGGCTTTATGCATCATCGGCCGGACCTGGCCAGGTTGGTTTCGCGCTGGACCGAACCGGGGCAGGGCAACCGCCTGTTGCTGGCGCTGCTGCGCGGTGAACGCACCAAGGATTTGCTGCGACGCATGCTGGATGACCAGGAGTTCTTGTCGGCCTTTGGCGTGCGCGCCCTGTCCAAGGCGTTCGCCGAGCAGCCCCTGGCGTTGAAGATGAATGGCGACACCTTGTGCGCCAGTTACCAACCCGGTGAATCCGACTCACGCTTGTACGGCGGCAACTCCAATTGGCGCGGGCCGCTGTGGATGCCGGTCAATTACATGCTGATTGAATCGTTGCGCGAATTTCATCGCTATTACGCGGAGCATTTTTCCGTGGAGTACCCGACGGGCAGTGGGTATCTGGCGTCACTCGAGGAAGTGGCTGACAGCCTCAGCGAGCGGCTGACGCGGCTGTTTCTCAAAGATGAAAACGGTGTGCGGCCGTCGATGGCGGGGTATGCGCAGTTGCAGGAAGACCCGGCCAGTCGTGACCTGGTGTTGTTCCATGAGTATTTTCATGGTGAGACAGGGCGAGGGTTGGGGGCTTCACACCAGACCGGGTGGAGCGCGTTGGTGGCGTTGTTGCTACAGCCAAAAACCTGAGCAGTCCTACGGATTTGCTTTTCTGTGGGAGCTGGCTTGCCTGCGATACAGGCACCGCGGTGATGGAGTAGATGCCATCGCAGGCAAGCCAGCTCCCACAGGGGATCTTCATTCACCGCGAGAATGCAGGCAAAAAAATCCCGCCTGGGGAGGCGGGATCAGGATTCAGGGTTACCCGTGAATCAGGAAGGGAACAGCTCGCTCAGCTTCATCGCCAGCATCATGTCGCCTTCGGTGCGCAGCTTGCCGCCCATGAACGCTTGCATTCCGTCGGTGGAGCCGTCGACGATGCCTTCCAGGGTCTCGCTGTCCATCACCAGGGTGACCTGCGCGTCAGGGTTTTCGCCTTCTTTGAGCTCGCAGGTCTTGTCCTTGACCACCAGCGAGAAATTCTTGCTGTCGTCGATACGGAAACCGAACACCAGGTCCAAGCCTTCGGCAGCGCTTGGGTTGAATTTGGCTTTCATTGCTTCTACTGCTTTAGCTACGTCAGTCATGGTTTCGATCCTTAAGGGTAGAGTCCAGTGACCTTGGGGTCACGGTTGGCCGCAGTTCATCGGAAAGTGATGAGCTGCGGCGCCTTCAACAGTTGCAAGTGGGCGTGACTGTTGAAGGAAGCCAGTGCCACCTCGCGACCACGGAACTTCAATTGGTTGAGCGAGGTGTTAACAATTTGCCAGTTCATTTCGAAGGCCTGGGCGGCAGGCATTCGGGTAATCAGGTGGAGCAGGGCGGTGATGGTGCCGCCGGAGGTGAATACGGCGATTTTGTCGGTGTGGTTGGCGGCTTCAAGGATCCGCTGCAAACCACCCTGGACCCGCTCGACAAACCCCAGCCAGCTTTCCAGCCCGGGCGGATCATAGGTGCCGGCCAGCCAGCGTTCGATGATCAGGGCGAAAATGCGTTGGAACTCGCTGCGGTTCTGCGGGCCATTGCGCAGGATGTGCACGGCATCCGGCTCACTGCTGAGCAGGTCGGGTAACAGGCCGCGAATGATTGCCTCGCCGTCGAACTCGTTGAACGCGCTGTCTGTTTCCAATGCCGGAACCGGCAAGCCCAGGGCGCTGTACTGGTCGAACGTGGCGCTGGCAGTGTGCTGCTGGCGACGCAGGTCGCCGGCGATGCAGCGGTCAAACGCAATGCCCAGGTCTGCCAGGTGGCGACCGAGCACTTGCGCTTGTTCCACGCCAATGGGCGAGAGGACGTCATAGTCGTCTGCACCGAAGGAAGCCTGGCCATGTCGAATCAGATAAATGCTGCCCACGTCCGTTTTCCCGGTACGTTGAAAGTCTGGCGAGGTTATGAGGATGCCTGCGAGCTGTCAATGAAAAAACATACGCTTGTTTTAAAAGCGCGTTGGAGCCCGCCTGCTGGCGGTTTGATCACTGGCTCCTTCGCAGTGGCGTCGGTATGCTGGGGCCATCCGCGCCTGGCGCAGTGCATTTTTTAAGGAGACATATGGATTTTTTGGCCGAATACGCGAGCTTTCTGGCGAAGACCGTCACCCTGGTGGTCGCTATTCTGGTGGTACTGATCAGCTTTGCAGCACTGCGCAGCAAAGGTCGTCGTAAATCCGCCGGCCAATTGCAGGTCAGCAAGCTGAATGATTTCTACAAGGGCTTGCGTGAGCGCCTGGAGTCCAGCCTGCTCGACAAGGACCAGCTCAAGGCCCTGCGCAAGTCCGAAAGCAAAGCTGAAAAGAAGAAAGACAAGAAGAAGCCCGAGCCCAAGCCACGGGTATTCGTGCTGGATTTCGACGGTGACATCAAGGCCTCGGCCACCGAAAGCCTGCGCCATGAAATCACCGCACTGCTGAGCCTGGCCACGCCCAAGGATGAAGTGGTGCTACGCCTGGAAAGCGGCGGCGGCATGGTGCACAGCTATGGCCTGGCCTCCTCGCAACTGGCGCGTATCCGCCAGGCCGGCGTGCCGTTGACCGTGTGCATCGACAAAGTCGCGGCCAGCGGTGGCTACATGATGGCGTGCATCGGCGAGAAGATCATCAGCGCTCCCTTCGCCATTCTCGGTTCCATTGGCGTGGTGGCGCAGTTGCCCAACGTCAATCGCCTGCTTAAAAAGCACGACATCGACTTTGAAGTGCTGACCGCCGGTGAATACAAGCGCACGCTCACAGTGTTCGGCGAAAACACCGAGAAGGGCCGGGAGAAGTTCCAGGAAGACCTGGACATCACGCATCAGCTGTTCAAGAACTTCGTCGCGCGTTACCGCCCGCAGTTGGCGATTGACGAGGTGGCCACTGGCGAAGTGTGGTTGGGGGTTGCCGCTCTCGACAAACAACTGGTTGATGAGCTGCAAACCAGCGATGAATACCTGGCTACCAAGGCCAAGACCGCCGAAGTGTTCCACCTGCACTATGCCGAGCGTAAGAGCCTGCAGGAGCGCGTGGGCCTGGCGGCCAGCGGCTCGGTGGACCGAGTGCTGTTGACCTGGTGGAGTCGCTTGACCCAGCAGCGGTTCTGGTAACCCAGTACTGAAAACCAGGTAATCCCTTGTCGATCGTTCCCACGCTCCGCGTGGGAATGCCACCAGTGACGCTCTGCGTCACCCTGGCGTAGGTGGGACGCGGAGCGTCCAAGGCTGCATTCCCACGCGGAGCGTGGGAACGATCATGTCAGGTCAAACGGGGT
The DNA here is from genome assembly GCF_049897065.1 of Pseudomonas sp. DWP2-2. Taxonomy (NCBI): domain Bacteria; kingdom Pseudomonadati; phylum Pseudomonadota; class Gammaproteobacteria; order Pseudomonadales; family Pseudomonadaceae; genus Pseudomonas; species Pseudomonas sp. DWP2-2. The sequence goes on from NZ_JAFCVN010000004.1 coordinate 503,401, forward strand.
TTAATCGAGTCCGCCAACTGCGTAAGGATCAGGCAGCACGATACGGCCCCGGCATCCAGAACGCCGAGGGAACGCTCACCCAAACGACTCGCTCGGCCAATCTTGGCCACCAGGTCCTTGGTCGAATCCCGCCCCTGAGAAGCAGCGCTTTTCATCGCGTCGAGTGCATCGCTGAAAGAACGCGCCGCTGCATGCGCCCGTTCAAAGGCTTCCACCGCCGGGATCAACGTGTCCATCAAGCACTTGTCGCCCACGCCCGCTTCGGTGATGTCCTGCAACGAGGTCAAGCCGCCGCGCAGCAGGTGGGCGAAGGTGGCGGCGTCGATGTCTTCACTGCCGCGCACTTCGTCGGCCATGCCGATAAACAGGCTGCCATACAAGGGTCCCATGGAGCCGCCGATGCCTTCCATCAGGCTCAGGGTCAGTTCATCCAGGGCTTCGGCCAGGGTCAGTTGGCGGCCTTCGATCGTGCGGCCGCAATGGGCAAAGCCCTTGGCCATGTTGATGCCATGGTCGCCATCGCCTATAGCGCCGTCGACTTCGCTGAGGTACTCCCGGTTTGCCACGATCACGCTGACCAGGTCGGCGACAATGGCGCTACCGTCATGGGTGGAAAAATGCTGGCTCATGGTTCACTCCGCCTGGGTCATGCCGATGGAGCGGCAGGGTTGGTCGATCAGGGTTTTCAGCTCGGCGTCGAGGCCGAGCAGGGTCAAGGTCACGCCCATCATCTCCAGGGACGTGAAGTAGTTGCCCACGTAGCAACGGTGAATCTTCAAACCTTTGGCCTTGAGCTGTTTTTCCACCTCTGCGTAGAAAATATACAACTCCATCACCGGGGTGGCGCCCAGGCCTGAGACCAGCACCACCACGCTGTCGTCCTGGCTGAAATCGCGGTCGGCGAGGATCGGCGCCAGCATGCGCTCGGCCATGGCGGCGGCCGGTTCAATCGGGATGACTTCGATGCCCGGTTCGCCATGATGGCCGATACCCAGCTCCATCTGGCCGTCGGGAATCTGGAAGTTCGGCTTGCCCACGGCAGCGATCGTGCAGGGCGTAAGGCCGATACCAATCGAGCGGCAGTGGTCGACGGTTTTCTGCGCCACCCGAATCACGCCGTCCAGGTCGTAATGCTGGGCAGCGGCGGCACCGCCGATCTTCCACATGAAGATCTCCCCGGCCACGCCGCGACGCTTGGCAATATCGGCCTTGGGCGCGGAGGCCACGTCGTCGTTGGCGACCACGGTGCGGATGCGCATGTCTTTGCTGGCGGCCATTTTCATTGCCAGCTTCACGTTCATGTTGTCGCCCGCGTAGTTGCCATACAGGCAGGCTACGCCTGCGCCATGGTCGGCGGCGCGGAAGGCGTCGAAAAAGCTTTTGGCGGTGGGCGAGGAAAAAATCTCGCCGACGGCCACCGCATCCACCAGGCCCGGGCCAACATAGCCGAGGAACGCCGGTTCATGCCCGGAGCCGCCGCCGGTGACAATGCCGACGCGGCCCTGGGCGGACGGTCTGGCCCTGACAATGACCCGTGGGTTGCTTTCGTACTGGCGCAGTTCGGGGTGCGCGACCAGGATGCCGCGCAGCATGTCTTCGACCACTTGGTCGGGATCGTTGATGACTCGATTCATAACGCGGGTTCCTGTGTTCTTGTTCTAAGGGGCGACACCCTTCCATTGTGGGAGCAGGCAAGCCAGCTCCCACAGGGTTTTGTGTTGTTACTGAGATCAGGGTTCGAGCACAACCTTCAGCGATTTATCGCCGCGTTCCATCACTGCAAAGGCTTCCTTGAAGTCCGCCAGCGCAAACTTGTGGGTCACCACGTCGCGCATATCGATCTTGCGGTTGCCGATAAAGTCGATGGCCCTGGGGTACATATACGGCCCCAGGTGCGAGCCGAGAATATCCAGCTCCTTGCGGTCACCGATGATCGACCAATCCACCGTGGCCTCGTCATTGAACACGCTGAATTCCACAAAGCGTCCCAGCTTGCGCAGCATCGCCAGGCCTTGGTTCACCGCCTTGTGATGCCCGGTCGCCTCGATATAAATGTCGCAGCCGTAGCCATCGGTGATTTCGCGGATCTTCGCCAACACATCCACCTCGGCCGGGTTCCACACTTCATCGGCGCCCAGGCGCAGCGCGAGGGCGGCGCGTTCGGGTTTCATGTCCAGCACGATGAGTTTTTTCGGGTTGCGCAACCGCACCGCGCCGATGATGCCCAGGCCCAGGGTGCCGGCGCCGGCGACCACCACGATATCGTCATGGTCGACGTTGGCGCGTTCCGCCGCGTGTAGCGAGCAGGCCAGGGGTTCGATCAGGATCGCTTCATCGGGGGCGATGGATTCCGGCACTTTGTGGATGATGCCTTCCTTGGTGAAGATCATGTATTGCGCCATGGCGCCCTGCACATTGTTCTGGAAGCCATACAGGTCGTGCTTCTGGCACATCCAGTACTGGCCGTGGTTGCAGAAGCGGCAGCCCCAGCATGGCACGATCTGCTCGGAGATCACGCGGTCGCCCACGGCCACGCCGCGTTTCTCGGCGCCTGGGCCAAGGGCGACTACGCGGCACACGAACTCATGCCCGGGGATCATCGGCGGCTTCACGTAGCGCGGTTGCTCGGCATCGCCCCAGAACGACGGAGCGCCGCGATAGGTCTTGATATCGCCCATGCAAATGCCGCACAGCTCGACTTTGGTCAGGATCTCGTCGGGGCCGGGCGTGGGCACGTCGACGGTTTCCAGGCGGTAATCTTCCGGGCCGTGGCAGACCACAGCCTGCATGGTTTTCGGGATGCTCGGGGCGAGTTGTTCAGGTGTGCGTTCGGTGACGGTGGACATGACAAAACCTCACGACATAACGATGAATTACTGAATGCTGTAGCCGCCGTCGATCACCATGTTGGCACCGGTGATCATCTGTGCGGCGTCGCTGAGCAGGTACAGCGCCAGCCCGGCGATTTCTTCCGGCTGGGCAAAGCGACCTGCTGGAATCTGCAATTTGGCCCGCTCACCCACCTCGCCCGCCCAGGCTTTTTTGCCCAGGGCGGTTTCGACGATGGTCGGAGAGATGGCGTTGACGTTGATCTGCGGCGCCCACTCCATGGCCAATACCTTGGTCATGCCGACGATGGCGGCCTTGCTGGCGCAGTAGGCGACGTGACGGTCCAGGCCAATCACGGCGGCCTGGGACGCCAGGTTGACGATGCGCCCGCCGCCCTGGGCGATCATGTGCCTGGCGCAGGCCTGAGCCATGAAAAAACTGGCCTTGAGGTTGATGTCCAGGGTGGTGTCCCAGGCGCTTTCGCTGACCTCGATGGCCTTGTCCAGCAGCACCACGCCTGCACTGTTGATCAGGTAATCCAGGCGCTGGAAATGCGCGAACACCTTGTCGACGGTCGGTTGTATCTGGTCGATCCTCCCGAGGTCGACGGCAATGCCAAGGTGCCCGGCACCCAGGCTGGCGGCCGCCTCGACCACGGCCGGGTCGCGGTCCAGCAGCGCCACCCTTGCGCCGCGTTCCGCCAGCAAGGTGGCGCAGGCCAGGCCGATGCCGGCGGCGCCACCGGTGATCACCGCGCAACGGCCGCTGAGGTCGAAGGCTTGGTTCCAGAAACCAGACATGAATGACTCCTCGTTCTCACGCTCTGCGTGGGAATGCCGCGTGGAACGCTCTGCGTTCCGATGTTAAGTGACGCGGAGCGTCACGGGATGCGTTCCCACGCGGAGCGTGGGAACGATCAAACTACTTACCGCCGCTGACTTGCTTGTACAGCGCGTCCGCATTGGCATTGGTCACCGGCACCCAGGGCAGGATGTAGTTCTTGGCCGTGCCGTCACCCCATTTCACGTCTTTGGCATAGCGCTCCCAGATCACCGATTGTGGCTTGTAGTCCTTGCCGGCCAGGGCGCGCAACGCTACGTCCAGCGCGCCTTGGGACTGGGCCTGGGCATCCTGGAGGAAGGTGGTGACTTCGTCCTTTTTCGCCGCCTGGATCGCATCCGGCATGCCGTCGATAGAGGTCACGGGCACATTCTTGGAGGTGAGGCCATGGGACTTCAACGCCTGCACGGCGCCCAGGGCCATGTCGTCATTCTGGGCGATCACGCCATTGATGCCCTTGGGGTGGGCGTTGAGCCAGTCTTCGGTGAGCGTCATGGCCTGGGCGCGGTCCCAGTTGGCGGTTTTCTTTTCGATGATCTTGATGTCCGGGTGTTTGCCCAGCACTTCCAGCTCGCCTTTTTCCCGGTCGATCTGCGCCGACTGGCCAATCGGGCCCTGGATGATCACCACGTTGCCTTTGCCATTGAGCTTGTCGACCATGGCCTGGGCCTGCAGGCGGCCGCCTTCCACGTCGTCGTTACCCACATACGGCACGCTGGCATCGGCTACTTTCGTATTGGAGGCGATGACCACCACGTCGTTGCTCATGGCGGCCTTGACGGTACCGACGCCGGCCTTGGTATCAATCGGTACGAACAGAATCGCGTCGTAGCGTTGGGTCACCATGTTTTCGATCTGGTTGTTCTGGGTCAGGGCGTCGTAGTTGCCGTCGAACACGGTCAACTGCACGGTGCCATCCTTGACGGCCGGATGTTCCTTGAGCTCGCGGACCCAGTTCTGCATGAACTGACCCTTGAGGCCATAGACGGCTGCGCCGATCTTGTAGGTCTTGCCGTCGGCGGCCAGGGCGATACTGCTGGCGAGCAGGGAGAGGGCCGCCGCAGCGGCCAGGGTGGTACCCAGTTTCATAAGTAGAACTCCAGTTATTGTTATGGGTCGTTCTTCAGCGTTTCTTCTTGCGCCACACGTCGATCAGTACTGCAAACACGATGATCAGGCCCTTGGCGACCTGCTGGTAATAGGAGGACACGCCGAGCAGGTTCAGGCCGTTGTTGATCACGCCGATCAACAGTGCCCCGAACAAGGTGCCGACAATGCTGCCGGTACCGCCGGACAAACTGGTGCCACCGATCACCACTGCGGCAATCGCGTCCAGCTCGTAGGAAACCCCGGCCTGGGGCAGGGCAGAGGTGGTGCGTGCCGACAGCACCACGCCGGCCAACCCGGCGAGCAGGCCCGAGACCACGTAGACCGAGAACATCACCTTGCGCACGCCAATGCCCGATGTGCGCGCGCTTTTTTCATTGCCGCCCACCGCGTACACATAACGGCCGTAGGTGGTGTAGCGCAGCACCATCCAGAAAATAAGCGCGACCACGGCGAAGATGATGATCGGCACGCCCACCGGGCCGACCTTGCCGATGCCCAGGGCCAGGTAGGCGTCGGGCAGGTCGGTGATCGGGCTGCCGTCGTTGAGAATAAAGGTCATGCCCCGGGCGATGCTGAGCATGCCGAGGGTGGCCACGAACGGCGGGATCGACAGGTTGGCGATCATGAAACCATTGACCACCCCGAGCATCGCGCCGGCAAACATCCCCGCGCTGACCGCCGCCAACAGGCCATAACCCTGGGTGGCGACCATGGCGCTGCACAACCCGGCGAACGCCAGGATCGACCCCACCGACAGGTCGATGCCCTTGGTCAGGATCACATAGGTCATGCCCACGGCGAGAATGCCGTTGATGGAGGTCTGGCGCAGGATGTCCATCCAGTTGCGCCAGGTCATGAAGTATTCGCTGGAAAACGCCATCACCACGCACAGCAGGATAAACACCAGCGGCAGGCCGAAGCGGTCGAGGGACAGGCGCAGGCGGTTGCGCGGCGCGGCAGTAACGGGAGCAACGATGGTTTTGGCATTCATGAGGCAAGACTCAACAAGGCTTCCTGGGAAAGGGCGGTGTCGGTGCTGATAGTGACCAGCCGGCCGCCTTTGAAGACGGCGATGCGGTCGCTCAAGTGCAGCAGTTCCGGTGCTTCCGACGACACCACAATGGCTGCGCCACCGGCGCGCACGAACTGGTCGAGCAGGTGGTAGATCTCCTGTTTGGCGCCTTCGTCGATGCCGCGGGTGGGTTCATCGCAGAGCAGGCATACCGGCTCGGTGGACAGGCATTTGGCGAGCACCACCTTTTGCTGGTTGCCGCCGCTCATTGATGCCACCGGCAGCTCCAGGGAGCTGGTCTTGATCTGCAAGCGCTTGACCATCTCCTCGGCCAGTTGCGCTTCTTTACGTGCGTTGATCAGCGACCAACTCGACAAGCGCTTATAGGCCGACAGTGCAATGTTCGACAGGATGCTGCCGGTCAGCACCAGGCCGCTGTCCTTGCGGTCTTCGGTAACCAGCGACATGCCGGCGTCGATGGTCGCCTTGGGCTGCCCGATGGGCATGGGCTTGCCTCGCAAGGTAACGCTGCCGGAATCCGCCACGGTCAGGCCGTAGATGCAATTGAGGAATTCACTGCGCCCGGAGCCCATCAACCCATAAATGCCGAGGATCTCGCCACGGCGCAGTTGCAGGCTGATGTCGTGGAACTCACCGTTGCGGCTCAGGTTGTCGACTTGCAGGCAGGTGCTGGCCGCACATTCGCGGCCCGCCTTGTGGTCGATGCGCGTCAGTTCCTGGCCGACAATGCCGCGCACCAGGTGGTCGCGGTCGATATCGGCCATGCGCCCGCTTTCGACAAAGGCGCCATCACGGAAGATGCTGTAGTCATCGGCGATCTGCGCCAGTTCGCTCAGTCGATGGGACACGTACACGATGCCGGCACCGCGCGCGGTAAGGCGGCGAATCGCCTTGAACAGGGTTTCGGCCTCGCGCTCGCCGATGGCCGAGGTGGGCTCGTCCATGATCATCACCTGGCAGTCATGGCTGAACGCCTTGGCGATTTCCACCAATTGCATCTGCGCCACGCTCAAGCGGTGCATGGGGCTGGTGGCGTCGACGTCGAACTCCAGGCTTTCGAGCAGTTCGCGGGTGCGGCGGTTGAGGGCCTTGCTGTCGACGATGCAACCGGCGCGGCGCGGTTCGCGGCCCAGCCAGATGTTTTCGGCGACGGTCATGTAGGGGATGGGTTCGAGCTCCTGGGTGATCATTGCGATCCCCGCGGCCAGGGCTTCACTCGGGCGATTGAACTGCACCGGTGCGCCGTTGAGCACAATGCTGCCGGCGTCACGCTGGGTGATGCCCATCAGGATGCTCAGGAAGGTTGACTTGCCGGCACCGTTGCCGCCGCACAGGGCGTGGACGCTGCCGGCGCGCAGAGAAAGGCGCCCGTCGCGCAGGGCTGGTACCCCGGCGTAAGCCTTGGCGACGTGTTCAGCCTGGAGCAGTAATGGCGTGGTCATCGGCGTGTCCTCGTGCTGTGAATTCTTATTAGGTCGCACAGTCATGTTTCGCTGTGATCATATGTGTATCAAATGAAATTCTGATCAGTCAATCTCTTTCACTTAAAAGGTGTGATTCTCATCTTTGACGCGTTTATTGCCTTGCTATAGGGCTTTGACTGGCAGGTCAGTTAAATCTCGCTTGACAGTAAGGGGTGAATGCTTGCGAAATGGGTGAGAGATATTTCACTAAGTGATCATTTGATCAGTGGAGTTTGGCGTCATGAACACACCTTTCCCGGTGGCTATCGGATGTGATGAAGCGGGTTTTGAGCTCAAAGAGTTGTTGAAGCGCCATATCGAGGCGTTGGGGTACCCGGTGACCGACTTCGGTACGCATTCAACGGCGCCGGTGCTGTACCCGGACATCGCCCTGGCCGTGGCCAGCGCCATCAATGCCGGGCAACAGCGCCTCGGCGTGCTGGTATGCGGCACCGGCATAGGCATGGCCATCTCGGCCAACAAGGTGCTGGGTATCCGTGCGGCCCAGGCCCATGACACCTACTCGGCGGAGCGGGCGCGCAAGAGCAACGATGCGCAAATCCTCTCCATCGGTGCGCGGGTCATCGGTGCGGAGTTGGCCAAAAGCATCGTCAGTGCGTTTTTGGCCTCGGAGTTCGAAGCGGCGCGGTCCGGGGCCAAGGTCGAACGCATCAACGCGATCGAGCGCGATGGGCATCAGTAGTGGACGGCGCGGGGCAAGAGTCGGGAGAATGCGCCTTTGACGCCGAAACGGAAGCCCGTCCCCATGAGTGACAGTACCCAGCGCATGGCCAGTGATATCGATCAGATGACCGAAGTGGCGATGCTCTATTACCTTGAGAACGTCACTCAGGAGGCCATTGCCAAGCGCTTTGACCTGTCGCGGGCCAAAGTCAGCCGCCTGCTCAAGCGTGCTCGGGATGAAGGGATCGTCGAGGTGCGCGTATTGCAGCATCCGGCGATGAACAACGAGCTGGAGCGGGCGCTGGTAGAGCGCTTCAAGCTCGACCGCGCCTTGATCGCGGTCGACCACAGCGACCCCGACACCCAGCGCTCGGCGGTCGCCAGCCTGGTCGCCAACTACCTCAACAAGACCCTGAGTGATGGGATGATCGTTGCCGTGGGCATGGGGCGTAACGTCGGCGCGGTGGCCGATAACGTGTTTCTGCCGGTGACCCGCAACTGCACTTTCGTGTGTGCCATCGGCGGTTCGCTCAAGGCCGGCGAATACATGAACCCTGACCACATCTGCCGACGCCTGGCCCTGCGCTTTGGTGGCGAAAGTGAAAGCCTGTACGCCCCGGCGCTGGTGGCCAACCCGGAACTGCGCGGGGTGCTGATCAACAACGACACGGTGCGTTCGACTCTTGACCGCGCCCGCCGTGCCGATATCGCCCTGATCGGCATCGGCGACATGAGCGAGAACAGCAACATGGTGCGCATGGGCTGGTTCTCGCCCCAGGAAATCGCCCAGGCGCGGTTGTCTGGCACCGTGGGCGACATGATGGGCTATGACTTTATCGACATTCACGGCCAGCCGGCGGTCAACGCCATCCAGGGGCGCGTGATCGGGTTGACGGTGCAGGAGCTGTTTCGCATCCCGGATGTGGTGGCGATTGCCAGCGAGAACACCAAGGCGGCGGCGACCTTGGGGGCGTTGCGTTCGGGGGTGATCAATACGCTGGCGACCACCGTCACCAATGCCCACACCATCCTGGCGCTGGACGATGCCACTCGTAAAACCTGATACAGATCGTTCCCACGCTCCAGCGTGGGAACGCATCCTGTGACGCTCCGCGTCATCCTTGCGCGGGTGGGACGCGGAGCGTCACAGGCGGCATTCCCACGCAGAGCGTGGGAACGATCATGCATCGAGGTGCCGGCATCGCAGGCCAGCTCCCACAAGAGTTGCTGTGCTTCTGATGGGGGGTTTACAGGTTTTGTAATAGTTTTGCGTTGTGGGAAATTTGTATTTCGAATGTAGGATTCAAGTCCTTTTGTCATTTCAGGACGTGCATGAACACCCTCTCGGAGCCTCCCAGTCGTCTTTCCCCAAGACAACCGCTGTCGCTGTTCCCGCTGAAGCACCCCGTATTCCGTCAACTAACCTTGTCCCGGTCGCATGACCGCACTTTGCCGTGCCCGGCGTTCTGAACACTTTAAAGACAGAGAATTTATAAATGGAATGGTTAGCGGATCCTACGGCCTGGCTCGGCCTTGCGACCTTGATTGTGCTGGAACTGGTGCTGGGTATCGACAACCTGGTGTTTATCGCGATCCTGGCGGACAAGTTGCCGCCGGAGCAGCGTGACCGTGCACGTTTGATCGGTTTATCCCTGGCGCTGCTGATGCGCCTGGGCCTGTTGGCGAGTATTTCCTGGTTGGTGACCCTCACCCAGCCGCTGTTCGAGGTGTTCGACAAGAGCTTCTCCGGCCGTGACCTGATCATGCTGTTCGGCGGTATATTCCTGCTGTTCAAGGCCACTATGGAATTGCATGAGCGCCTTGAAGGCCATGTGGCGCAGCACAAGGGCAGTGTGGCTTACGCCATGTTCTGGCCGATCGTCGCGCAGATCGTGGTGCTGGATGCGGTGTTCTCCCTCGACGCGGTGATTACCGCCGTGGGCATGGTCGACGAGCTGGCGGTGATGATGATCGCCGTGATCGTGTCCATCGGCCTGATGATCGTGGCGAGCAAGCCGCTGACCCGTTTCGTCAATGCGCACCCCACCGTGATCATGCTGTGCCTGGGCTTCCTGATGATGATCGGTTTCGCCCTGACCGCCGAAGGCCTGGGCTTCCATATTCCCAAGGGCTACTTGTACGCGGCCATTGGCTTCTCGATTCTGATCGAGGTGTTCAACCAGATCGCCCGAGCCCGTCGCAAAAAATCGGCACAGGGTGTGTTGCCGGTGCGTGAGCGTACCGCCCATGCGGTGATGCGCTTGTTGGGCGGCCGCAGCCTGGCGGTGGAAGAGGTGGGTGAAGAGGTAGCCGACCTGCTGGGCGAGCCGGATGCTGCGCAGGGTCCGCTGTTTGACCGGCGCGAACGGGTGATGATCAGCGGTGTGCTGCAACTGGCCGAGCGGCCGATTCGCACCCTGATGACCCCAAGGGCCAAGGTTGATTGCATCGACCTGGCGGACGACCCCGAGACGATCCGTCTGAAACTGATGCACTCGTCCTACTCGCGTCTGCCGTTGATCCGTAACGGTGCGGTGGATGAGCCCCTGGGTTTTGTGCACAAGAAGGAGTTACTCAAGGAGTACCTGGCGGGCAACGAGCCGAACCTGGAACACCTGGCGCGTCGGGCGATCAACCTGCTGGACAGTTTTTCGATCCTCAATGCCCTGGAGCAGATGCGCCAGGAGTCCACTCACATCGCTTTCGTGATCAACGAATTCGGCGACTTCATGGGCGTATTGAGCATGACGGATATTCTGGAATCCATCGCCGGTGAATTGCCCGATGCCAGCGAAATCGAAGGGCCCGATATTGTCGAGCAAGGCGATGGCTTCCGTGCCAATGGCGCCTTGAACCTCAACCTGGTGCGTCAACGCACGGGCTTCAAGGCGGTGACGACCGAGGATTATCAAACCCTGGCAGGTTTGGTGATGAGCCTGCTTGACCGCCTGCCGGTGGTGGGCGATAGCCTGGAACATGAAGGCTGGCGTTTGACCGTGGCTGAAGTGGAGGAGCGTCGAGTGACGCAAGTGCACTTGCACCCTTGCTCAGGTCATAACGGCTGAAGATGTCCTTCACGTACTGCTCTTGTTCTTCAAGGGGGCCCAAACCTTTGTGTTGTTCCACCAGGGCGCCCTTGCGATAGATCAGCAGCGTCGGGGTGCCTGACACGTCAGGGTGCCTCGGCGTATGGGCGCAATCGAGTACCAGGCTCACGACCCAGGGATGCTGCCAGGCGTGCTGTTCGAACACGGAGCCTGCCTGCGCGCAAGCGGGGCAGTGCTCTGATACAAACAGGAGGAACACCGGGCGCGGTGTATTCAGTACGCGTTCGAACGCTGTGACGCTGGAAATGATGCGGGTGGCCATTCCCATGGTGATCTCCCTTCAAGCCGCGTGGGTGTTTGCCAACGCTAAGCCCGTGGCTTATCACCGTCTACTGTCAATCTTCACAGGTCTGCCTCGCGCTCTATGCGCTCCCTGGCCTTGCGGGCCTGGCTCGCGCACTTCTCGTATTCCTCATTGTCACGGGAGGCCTTGGCCCGGCGATAGCCATGGTGATTCTGGGCGGTGTAGTCGGTACTGAAGGCTTCCTTGAGTTTCTGCAGTTCTTCCTTGCATTCACGACGGTCGCTACTGGCCAGGGCGTTGCCAGCCACCCCGAGCAGAAGCACGGGCAAGATATATCGCAGTTTCATCAGTCAGGGTTCCATGTAAGGGCGAGCAAGCACGCTCTTAGAGGTTAGCCCAGGCGTTCGGTATTGGTGCGCAGTAACAGGGTTTGAGGTCTTGCGTAGCAAAGCGTTTGTACTCACAGGCAGGCGCCGTATTCCCGTCAGGCCGCTATCTGACTGATCCACAAGGCATTTGTGGGACGCATGTCTTTCCATGAGCACCTATGGCACACTTTCTGCTGTCTATTCCGTTGTTACATACCAAGTTCCGGTATAGCGGAATACACCCTCCCTGGAGTGCTTGTCATGCATCACCGACCTTCCGTATTCAAAGCGTGTGTTTTTCTCGTCGCTGCATCGGCTTCCCTCGCCAGCGTGGTGCAGGCGGCGGACAGCAAGCTCGATGATGTGCTCAAGCGTGGGCACTTGATCGTAGGTACAGGCAGTACCAATGCGCCGTGGCACTTCCAGGGAGCGGATGGCAAATTGCAGGGGTTTGATATCGACATCGGCCGCATCGTGGCCAAAGGCTTGTTCAATGACCCGAGCAAGGTGGAGTTTGTGGTGCAGTCGTCCGATGCACGTATTCCCAACCTGCTCACCGACAAGGTCGACATGAGCTGCCAGTTCATCACCGTTACCGCCAGCCGTGCGCAGCAGGTGGCCTTTACCCTGCCGTACTACCGGGAAGGCGTCGGCCTGCTGTTGCCCAATAACAGCAAATACAAGGAAATCGAAGACCTGCAGGCGGCGGGCGACGACGTCACCGTGGCTGTGCTGCAGAACATGTATGCCGAAGAGTTGGTGCACCAGGCACTGCCCAAGGCCAAGGTCGATCAGTACGACAGCGTTGACCTGATGTACCAGGCCGTGAACTCAGGCCGCGCCGATGCTGCTGCCACCGACCAGTCCTCGGTCAAATACCTGATGGTGCAGAACCCTGGCCGCTACCGCAGCCCCACCTACGCCTGGAGCCCGCAAACCTATGCCTGCGCGGTCAAGCGCGGCGACCAGGACTGGCTGAATTTCGTCAACACCGCGCTGCACGAAGCCATGACCGGTGTGGAATTCCCCACCTACAAAGCCTCGTTCAAGCAGTGGTTCGGCGTGGAACTGCCAGAACCGGCGATTGGTTTTCCCGTGGAATTCAAGTGACCCGCAACAACAGGGGCGTGCCTGAACACGCCCCCTTCAGGTGCTGCTGACCATGAACTATCAGTTGAACTTTGCCGCCGTCTGGCGTGATTTCGACACCTTGCTGGCGGGGCTCGGCCTGGGGCTGCAGTTGGCGTTGCTGTCGATCGCCATCGGCTGCGTGATCGGCCTGTTGATGGCGTTTGCCATGCTTTCCAGGTACCGCGCGTTGCGTATTATTGCCTCGGTGTATGTCACCGTGGTGCGCAACACCCCGATCCTGGTGTTGATCCTGTTGATCTACTTCGCCTTGCCCTCCCTGGGCATTCGGCTGGATAAGATTCCCTCGTTCATCATCACCCTGTCGCTGTATGCCGGTGCCTATCTCACCGAGGTATTCCGCGCAGGCCTGGTGAATATTCCCAAGGGCTTGCGGGAAGCCGGCCTGGCCATCGGCCTGGGGGAGTGGCGGATTCGCGCTTACATCACCGTGCCGGTGATGCTGCGCAACGTGTTGCCGGCACTCTCGAACAACTTCATCTCGCTGTTCAAGGACACCTCCCTGGCCGCCGCGATCGCGGTGCCGGAGCTGACCTATTACGCCCGCAAGATCAACGTCGAAAGCTACCGGGTGATTGAAACCTGGCTGGTCACGACCGCGCTCTACGTGGCTGCCTGTTACCTGATTGCCATGCTGCTCCGTTACCTGGAACAGCGTTTGGCTATCCGTCGTTAAGGAAGGGCCTCATGTACGAATCCCCCAGTTGGCTGCATGAATTGTGGATCGCCCGCGAGACCCTCTGGGCCGGCTTTCAGGCCAGCGTGGCGGTCTCGGCGCTGGCGATTGTCTTTGGCACCCTGATCGGCATCGTCGCCGGGTTGATCCTGACCTACGGCAAGTTCTGGATGCGTGCGCCGTTCCGTCTGTATGTCGATTTGATCCGTGGCACGCCGGTGTTTGTGCTGGTGTTGGCATGTTTCTACATGCTGCCGGCCCTTGGCTGGCAAATCAGTGCGTTCCAGGCCGGTGCTGTCGGGCTCACCTTGTTCTGTGGCTCCCATGTATCGGAAATCGTGCGCGGCGCGCTGCAGGCCATTCCCCGTGGGCAATTGGAAGCGGGCAAGGCGATTGGCCTGACGTTCTATCAGTCCCTGGGCTATGTGCTGCTGCCCCAGGCGCTGCGGCAGATCTTGCCGACCTGGGTGAACTCCTCTACGGAAATCGTCAAGGCTTCCACCTTGCTGTCGGTGATCGGTGTGGCCGAATTGCTGCTCAGTACCCAGCAGGTGATCGCGCGCACCTTCATGACCCTGGAGTTCTACCTGTTCGCCGGTTTTCTGTTCTTTGTCATCAACTACGCCATCGAATTATTCGGGCGCTACATTGAAAAGCGGGTGGCCTTGCCATGAACCAAGCTCAAACCAACCCAGCGCTGCTGGACATTCGTGGCCTGCGTAAACAATACGGCCAGGTGGAAGTGCTCAAGGGCGTCGACCTGTCCATGCAGCGCGGCAATGTGGTGACGTTGATCGGCTCCAGCGGCTCGGGCAAGACCACCTTGCTGCGCTGCGTGAACCTGCTGGAAGAGTTCCAGGGCGGGCAGATCACCCTGGATGGCGAGTCCATCGGCTACAGCGATGTCGGCGGCAAGCGTGTACGCCACCCGGAGCGAGTGATCGCCCAGCACCGCGCAATGACCGGCATGGCGTTCCAGCAATTCAACCTGTTCCCGCACCTGACCGCGCTGCAGAACGTCACCCTCGGCTTGCTCAAGGTCAAGAAAATGGGCAAGGATGAAGCGGTAGCGCTGGCCGAAAAATGGCTGGACCGCGTCGGCCTGCTGGAGCGCCGCAACCACTTTCCCGGCCAATTGTCCGGCGGCCAGCAACAGCGCGTGGCCATTGCCCGGGCCATTGCCATGAACCCCAGCCTGATGCTGTTCGACGAAGTCACCTCGGCCCTCGACCCGGAGTTGGTGGGCGAAGTGCTCAGCGTGATCAAGGGGTTGGCGGAGGAGGGCATGACCATGTTGTTGGTCACCCACGAGATGCGCTTTGCCTATGAGGTCTCGGACCAGATCGTCTTCATGAACCAGGGCCGCATTGAAGAGCAGGGCAGTGCGAAGGACATCTTCGAACGGCCGCAGTCGCCGCGCCTGGCAGAATTTCTCAAGAACATTCGTTTTTAACAAGGAGCAACTTTATGAGCATTACTCGTTACGGCACCGGCAGCACCGCAGGTGGCGGCCAGCCACGTCCGTTCGCCCGCGCGGTGGAAGCCGATGGCTGGCTGTACGTGTCGGGCCAGGTGCCTGCGGTGGACGGTGAAATCATCAATGGCGGCATCATCGAGCAAACCCGCCAGACGATGCGCAACGTGGTGGCTATCCTCGAAGAAGCCGGCTACGAACTCAAGGATGTGGTGCGGGTGGGCGTATGGTTGGAAGACCCACGGGACTTCTGGAGTTTCAACAAGGTATTCGGCGAATACTTCACCCCGGAGCACGCACCGGCGCGCGCCTGTGTTCAGGCCAATATGATGGTCGATTGCAAGGTCGAGATCGATTGCGTGGCCTACAAGAAAAAGGCCTAACTGATCATTCCCACGCTCTGCGTGGTAATACCGCCTTGGACGCTCTGCGTCCGCGCATGTGACGCAAAGCGTCACCGCATGCATTCCCACGCAGAGCGTGGGAACGATCATCTGGAACGGGACCGAGTACTGCCATGACCGAAGACACCATCAAACGCCGCGCCAAAGGCCTGGACCGTGCGTTCGATATCCTCGATTTTCTCAAGGAAATCGGCCAACCCCTGCGCCCGAATGATATTGCCAGCGGCATTGGCAGCCCCAAATCCACGGTCTACGAACTGGTGGCGTCGTTGCTGGAGCGGCGCATCCTGGAGACCGTGGGCAAGGACGGCCACGTGTATCTGGGGCGCCAGCTGTATTTCCTCGGCCAGGCACACTTGCGTCACTTCGACCTGACCCGCGAGGCCGACCACGCCTTGCAGGAGATCGTCAGCCAGACCCACGAAACCGCGCAGATGTGCCTGCTCAACGGGCGCAAATACACGGTGGCGCTGATGCGCGAGGGCCAGCGGCATTTCCGTATTTCTTCGGACATCGGGGAAAACGCGCCCATTCCGTGGACTGCCTCGGGACGCTTGTTGCTGGGGCATTTGAGCGATCAGCAGATCGTCGACCTGATCGATCCCGACGATTTCATCCTGCCGGATGGCCTGCGCCTGCCGCTGGACACCTTTCTGGCGCAGATCCGCCAGGCCAGCCTGGATGGTTTCTTCTCCTTCGACAGTGTGGCCGACACCTTCACCCACTGCTTTGCCGCCCCGGTGCGCGATGCCCAGGGCGTCAGCATCGCGACCCTGTGCATCGTCGCCCCCCGGGCTGATGCGAGCAAAAACTACCACGACTATCGCCGGGTACTGATCGACAGTGCCAACAGCCTGGCCCGGCGCATCAACGAATAGGAGTTTTCCATGTCTGCCCTCAATGCCGTTGAAAAAGGGGCCGCCGCAGTCGGTGCCCATTTGGTTCGCGATGTCAGCCTGCCGGCCCTGGTGCTGCACCGTGACGCCCTGGAACATAACATCCGCTGGATGCAGGACTTTGTCCGCAGCAGCGGCGCCGAGCTGGCGCCCCACGGCAAGACCAGCATGATGCCCGCGCTGTTCCAGCGCCAGATCGCCGCCGGTGCCTGGGGCATCACCCTGGCTACCGCCGTGCAGACCCGCGCCGCCTACGCCAGCGGCGTGCGTCGCGTGCTGATGGCCAACCAACTGGTGGGCGCGGCGAACATGGCCTTGATCGCGGACCTGCTGGCCGACAAGGATTTTGACTTCCATTGCATGGTCGATCACCCGGACAACGTCGCCGACCTGGGCCTGTTCTTCGCCGCCCGTGGCCAGCGCCTCAACGTGATGATCGAGTATGGCGTGGTCGGTGGCCGGTGCGGCTGCCGCAGCGAGCAGCAAGTGCGCGACCTGGCCAAGGCGATCCAGGCCCAGCCGGCATTGGCCCTCACCGGTATCGAGGGTTACGAAGGCGTGATCCACGGTGAGCACGCCATTGGCGGTATCCGCGCCTTCGCCGCCAGCCTGGTGAGCCTGGCGGTGGAACTGCAAGACAGCGGCCTGTTCGACCTGCCCAAGCCGATCATCACCGCATCGGGCTCGGCCTGGTACGACCTGATCGCCGAGTCGTTCGAAACGCAGAACGCCGCCGGCCGTTTCCTCAGCGTGTTGCGCCCTGGCAGTTACGTGGCCCACGACCATGGCATCTATAAAGAGGCGCAGTGCTGCGTACTCGAACGCCGCAGCGACCTCAACGAGGGCCTGCGCCCGGCAATGGAAGTCTGGGCGCATGTGCAGTCGCTGCCGGAGCCTGGTTTTGCGGTCGTTGCCCTGGGCAAGCGCGACGTGGCCTACGACGCCGGTTTGCCAGTGCCGCTCAAGCGCTACAGGGCCGGGATCGTGCCGGCGCAAGGTGATGATGTGAGCGGGTGCAAGGTCACGGCGGTGATGGACCAGCATGCATTCATGACCGTGGCGCCTGGGGTTGAATTGCGCATTGGCGACATCATTTCCTTTGGTACGTCCCATCCTTGCCTGACCTTTGATAAATGGCAGGTGGGGTGCCTGGTGGATGAGCAGTTGCAGGTGGTCGAGTCTCTGCGTACCTGCTTCTAGACCGAGTCGCGGCTATCGCAGCGATGCGGCGACCCGACAAGCCAGCTCCCACAGTGACCGCGTTTTAACTGAAGGAATGCAGTCGAATGTGGGAGTCGGGCTTGCCCGCGATGGGGCCCTCCAGCACACCTGAGAACTTTGCCATGAACACCCACCCCCGCATCGCCCTCATCGGCGAATGCATGATCGAACTGCAACACCGCGCCGACGGCAGCCTGCACCAGAGCTTCGGCGGCGACACCCTGAACACCGCGGTGTACCTGCGCCGCGAGCTGGGCGATGCCGGCAGCGTTGACTACGTCACCGCCCTGGGCGATGACAGCTTCAGCGATGCCATGTGTGAGCATTGGCACGCCGAAGGCCTTGGCCTGGACAGGGTCCAGCGTCTGCCTGGGCGCCTGCCAGGCTTGTATTGCATCCAGACCGACGCCCAGGGCGAACGTAAATTCCTCTACTGGCGCAACGAGGCGGCCGTGCGCGACTGCTTTACCACGCCTGCCGCCGAGCCGGTTCTGGCGGCCCTGCCGGGCTATGATGTGGTGTATTTCAGCGGCATTACCTTGGCCGTGCTGGGAGACATCGGGCGTGAGCGTTTACTGCAGGCGCTGATCGAAGCCCGCCAGCGTGGCGCCAAGGTGGTGTTCGATAACAACTACCGGCCCCGGCTGTGGGCCGATGTGCAAACGGCCCGTGAGGCGTATCGCAGGGTGTTGGCCGCAGTGGACATTGCCTTGCTCACCGAGGATGACGAACGCGCGTTGTTTGGTTATGAGGATAGCGAGCAGGTGTTTGCGGCGTACCCGTCGATTGCAGAAGTGGTGCTCAAGCGGGGAGCGGATGCGTGCCTGATTCGTTGCGCGGGCGAGCGCTTTGCGGTGCCGGCGTTGAAAGTGGAGAAGGTGGTGGACACCACGGCGGCGGGGGATTCGTTCAGTGCGGCGTATCTGGCCAGTCGGCTCAACGGTGGTTCGCCCCAAGACGCCGCACTGGCGGGGCATCGGTTGGCAAGCCGGGTGATTCAGGTGCCCGGGGCGCTGATACCGAGATGATCACTGATCGTTCCCACGCTCTGCGTGGGAGTGCAGCCCGGGACGCTCTGCGTCCCAGAAGCGGACGCAGAGCGTCCAGTGAGGCATTCCCACGCAGAGCGTGGGAACGATCGGATGTGGGAGCTGGCTTGCCTGCGATAGCGGACTGAAGCCATCCACTCAATCGCGGTAAAACACCTGCACCAGGTGATACCCAAATTTGCTCTTGATCGGCCCGTGCACCACCTTCACCGGTTTCTTGAAGATCACCGCATCAATCGCCCCCACCATCTGCCCGGGCCGCACTTCGCCCAGGTCACCACCGCGTTTGCCCGACGGGCAGGTGGAGTACTTCTTGGCCAGCACATCAAAGGCTTCGCCCTTGGCAATGCGCTGCTTGAGTTGTTCGGCTTCTTCGCTGGTTTTCACCAGGATATGACGGGCTTGGGCTTTCATGGGGCTCTACCAGCTGTGCGACGGCGCGCGATTATGCCTGAACTCAGGCCTCGACGCCGATCATGCTACGGATTTTGTTGGCCAACAGGTCAATGGAAAAAGGCTTGGCGACCATGTCCATACCGTCCTCCAGGAACCCCTGGCGCTCGGCGGCTTTCTCGGCATAACCGGTCATGAACAGCACGCGCAGGCCTGGGCGATGCTGGCGGGCGATTTCCGCCAGTTGCCGGCCGTTCATGCCGGGCAGGCCAACGTCGGTCACCAGCAAGTCCACGCGCAAATCCGACTCCAGCAGCGGCAGCGCCGCACGGGCATCCGCCGCCTGGTGCGCGGTGTAGCCCAGTTCGTCGAGCACATTGACCACCAGCATGCGCACCGCCGGGTCGTCCTCGACCACCACCACCGCTTCACCGGCCAGGGCCACGGGCGCTTCGGTCAGGCTGGCGGGCAGGCTGCTTTCCAGCGCCGTGCCATACAAACGCGGCAGGTACAGGCGCACGCAGGTGCCCTGGCCCGGTTCGCTCTGGATGGTCACATGGCCGCCGGATTGCTGGGCAAAGCCGTAGATCATCGACAACCCAAGGCCAGTGCCTTGGCCGATGGGTTTGGTGGTAAAGAACGGGTCGAACGCCTTGGCGAGGATTTTCGGCGCCATGCCGCTGCCGTTGTCGCTCACGCCAAGCATCACATAGTCGCCGGCCTTGACCGGTTCCAGGGTGGTGATGTCGGTGCCGTCCAGATAACTGTTGGCGGTTTCGATCAGCAGCTCGCCGCCGTCGGGCATGGCGTCGCGGGCGTTGATCACCAGGTTGAGCAGGGCGTTTTCCAGTTGACTGGCGTCGGTGTTCACCGGCCAGATGTCCTTGCCCAGTTGTACCTTGAGTTCGATATGCGCGCCCTTGGTACGCCGGAACAGGTCTTCCAGGGACGCCACCAGTTGGTTGGGGTCGGTGGGGCGACGGTCCAGTGACTGGCGCCGCGAGAACGCCAGCAGCCGGTGGGTAAGGGCGGCGGCACGGTGCGCGGAGGACACGGCAGCATCGGCAAAACGGCCGATATCGTCGCTGCGCCCGGCGGCGATATAGCGCTGCATCAGGTCCAGGCTGCCGATGATGCCGGTGAGCATATTGTTGAAGTCATGGGCGATACCGCCGGTGAGCTGACCGACCGCTTCCATCTTCTGCGCATGGCGCAGGGCATCTTCTGCACGTTCGCGCTCGAACATCTCGTTCTGCAGGCGCTGGTTGGCCTCGGCCAGCGCCTGGGTGCGCTGGGCCACGCGTTCTTCAAGGTTCTCGTTGAGGTGGCGCAGGGCCTCTTCGGTGAGCTTGCGTTCGGTCTCGTCGATCACAAAGATGTAGAAACCATTCACCGAGCCGTCACTGCTAAACCGCGGCAGGTACTTCATCAGCGCATGGCGGGGGCGGCCATCGCGATGAGGCGTCACCGTCATGAAGCTGCACGCCTTGCCCTTGAGCGCGGCGGCGATCTTGTCTGCGCGCCCGGCATACACCTCGTCGCCGAGCACTTCGCGGATGGTCTTGCCGTACAGCTCCTGGGGCGTCTTGCCATACCACTCGAGGTAAGCGCTGTTGTTGAGGCGAAAGCGCTGTTCGTGGTCAACGTAGCCGATCAACACCGGCATGGCGTTGATGATCAGTTGCAGCTCGGTCTGGCTCTGGCGCAAGGCCTGCTCGGTGTTTTTGCGCTCGGTGAGGTCCAGCGCGGCGCCGAGGAACCGCGCCGGCCGGCCCTGTTGATCCTTGTAGCAGCGGCCACGGGCGAACACCCAGCGCACCTGGCCATCGGCCTGTTGCAGGCGGTATTCCTCGGCGTACTCGGTGCCATGGGTGATGCAATGCTTGATGCTGCGCGTCACTGTGCCCCGGTCTTCGGGATGCACGCCGTGCAGGTAGGCGCTGATGGGCAGCAGGCTTGAATCGTTGGGGTCGACGCCATGCAGGTAGGCGAAATGGGCGTCGGCGATGAAACGGTCTTCGCCGATATCCCAGTCCCAGGTGCCTACCGCGTCGGTGGCCGCCAGTGCCAGTTGCAGGCGCTGCTCGGTGTTGTGCTGGGCCTTGAGGCTGGCTTCGGAGCGCTGTTGCAGTTCGAGGGTTTTGCTGCGCCGCTCATTGGTTTCAATGGCCGTGACCAGGATGCCGGCCACCCGGCAGCTTTCATCGCGCACCGGGCTGTAGGTCAGGTCGAGCCATATCTCGGTGTCGCGGCCCTCGCGTTGCAGCACAAAGCGTTGCTCGCTGAAGGTACGCACCTGGCCGCCGAGCACGGCGTCGTAGACCGGTGCGGCGAAGCTTTCCAGTTCGGGCCAAGTGTGGTGCGCCGGCTGGCCCAGAGCGCCGGGGTGCTTGCCGCCTATCAGGTGGGCAAAGCCATCGTTATAGAGTTGTATGAGGTGTGGGCCCCACAGCAGCACCATTGGCATGGGTGAATGCACGACGATATCGACAGCAGTGCGCAGGCTTTGCGGCCACTCACTGGCCTCACCGAGGGGGCTTTGCGCCCAGTCCAGCCGCCTGATCAATGCAGCGGCTTCGCTACCGGTGGATGTTCCATTCATAAAAAGCCCTGAGCCTGACGCTTTGAAAAATGACAACACCCATTGTCCCAAGGAACGACAACGGGTGGCTACCCCGGAAAAATAGCATGCCTTGAGGGTTTTTCTTCAAAACGCTGTGTCAGCGCTGAAACCTTTCATCTAATCGGCCAGTTCAGCTCTGTGGCGAAATTGCTCCAGTGCCTGGGGGTTGGCCAGGGCATCGGTGTTTTTCACCGGCTCGCCATGCACCACATTGCGCACCGCCAATTCGACGATTTTGCCGCTGATGGTGCGGGGGATATCCGTGACAGCGAGGATCTTCGCCGGCACGTGCCGCGGTGTGGTGTTGGCGCGAATCACCTGGCGGATCTGCTGTTGCAGCGCCTCGTCCAGTTCAATTCCGTCATCCAGGCGCACAAACAGCACCACGCGCACGTCGTCCTGCCAGCGTTGACCGATGGCGAGGCTTTCCAGCACCTGCGGGACCTTTTCCACCTGGCGATAAATCTCGGCGGTGCCAATGCGCACGCCGCCGGGGTTGAGCACCGCATCGGAACGCCCGTGGATCAACAGGCTGCCGTTGGCGCGTTGCTCGGCATAGTCACCCTGGGCCCATACACCGGGGAACTGACTGAAATACGAAGCGCGCAGTTTCTGCTGCTGCGGGTCGTTCCACAGTCCGATGGGCATGGCAGGGAAATGCCGAGTGCACACCAGTTCGCCTTTCTCTCCGATCAGGGGCCGGCCCTGGTCGTCCCACACTTCGATGGCCATGGCCAGGCTCTTGCACTGCATCTCACCACGCCGTACCGGCAGCACCGGGTTGCCGATCACAAAGCAGGAGACAATGTCGGTGCCACCGGACATCGAGGACAGGCACAGCTCGGCTTTGATCTCGCGGTACACGTAGTCGTAACTCTGGGGCGACAGCGGCGAGCCGGTCGAAATCAAGCCCTTGAGGCTGCCCAGATCGTGGCTCAGGCGCGGCTGCAACCCGGACTTTTCCAGGGTGGCGAGGAATTTGGGGCTGGTGCCGAACACGCTGATTTTTTCCGCATCGATCAGGTCGATCAAACGTTCGGGGCCGGGGTGGAACGGCGAGCCGTCGTACAGCACCGCGGTGGCGCCGATCGCCAGCACCGACACCAGCCAGTTCCACATCATCCAGCCGCAGGTGGTGTAATAGAACAGGCAGTCCTCGCGGTTCAGGTCGGCATGCAGGCCGTGTTCCTTGAGGTGAGTCAGCAATACGCCGCCAGTGCCGTGGATGATGCACTTGGGGATGCCGGTGGTGCCGCTGGAATAAAGGATATACAGCGGGTGATCGAACGGCACCGCGACAAATTCCGGTTCGCCGCCGGCTTGATAGAAGTCGTCCCACAGCGCGACGTGGGCGTGGGTGGTGTAGTCCCCAGCCTGCGCTTCGGGCTTGGCGTAAGGCACGATGATCAGCTGTTGCAGGGAGGGCAGGCGTTCAAGGATCTCATTGAGCTTGGCGCTCTGGTCGATGCGCTTGCCGGCATAGCGGTAGCCTGCGCAGGTGATCAGCACCTTGGGCTCGATCTGGCCGAAGCGGTCGATGACGCCTTGGGTGCCGAAATCTGGCGAGGAGCACGACCAGATCGCACCGAGGCTGGTGGTGGCGAGCATGCCCACCAGGGTTTGCCAGGTGTTGGGCATACACGCGGCCACTCGGTCACCTATGCCGACCCCGGCCGCCCGCAGGCTTTTTTGCAGGCCGGCAACCTGTTCCGCCAGTTGTGCATAGCTCAACTGTTCACGTTGGCCGTCTTCGCTGACAGCCACCACCGCAGGATGATCGTCACGGCGGCGCAACAGGTGTTCGGCGAAGTTCAGGGTGGCGCCGGGAAACCATTGGGCGCTGGGCATCTCGATGTCTTCGATCAGCGTGACGCTGGATGGGCTGCGAAACTGCACGTCGAAGAACGCGACAATCGCCTGCCAGAAATCCGGGCGCTGGTCGATGCTCCATTGGTGCAGGGCGGGGTAGTCGTCGAGCTGCACGCCGTGCCGTTGGTTGATGAAGCGGCGGAACTGATCCATGCGCGTGTTGGCGATGCGTTCCGGGGAGGGTTGCCAGAGGATCTCGGACATAAGCTGCCTCTTCTCGTTCCCACGCTTCGCGTGGGAATGCCTGACTGGACGCTCTGCGTCCGCTTTTGGGGCGCGGAGCGCCCCGGTCTGCGTGCCCACGCAGAGCGTGGGAACGGTCATCACGGGTTTACTGGGCCAGCCAGCCACCATCGATGTTCCAGGCCGCGCCGCGCACCTGGGCGCCGGCTTCACTGCACAAGAACAACACCAGTTCCCCCAGTTGCGACGGCGTCACAAACTCCAGCGACGGCTGTTTCTCTGCCAACAGATCCTGCTGCGCTTGCTGTGGGTCGACCCCAGTGGCCACGCGATCATCAATCTGCTTCTGCACCAGCGGCGTCAGCACCCAGCCCGGGCAGATGGCGTTGCAGGTGACATTGCTGGTGGCGGTTTCCAGGCCCACCACCTTGGTGAGGCCGATCACCCCATGTTTGGCCGCCACATACGCCGCCTTGCCCACTGAGCCGACTTGCCCATGCACCGAGGCGATATTGACGATGCGCCCCCAGCCCTTGGCCTTCATGCCCGGCAAGCTCAGGCGTGTGCTGTGGAACACCGAGGACAGGTTGATGGCGATGATCGAATCCCAGCGCTCCACAGGGAAGTCTTCTACCGCTGCCACATGCTGGATACCGGCATTGTTGACCAGGATGTCCACGCCACCGAACTCGCGCTCGGCGTAGGCGAGCATGTCGGCGATCTGCGCGGGGTCGCTGACGTCTGCCGGGTGATGCCCGACCTTGCCGCCAAAGGCCTGCACCTGGGCGATCACCGCGCTGGCGTCGCCAAAGCCGTTGAGAATCAGGTTGGCGCCGGCCTTGGCCAGGCTCAGGGCAATCCCCAAGCCGATGCCGCTGGTGGAGCCGGTGACTAGGGCGGTCTTGCCATTCAAAGTTGTCATGAAAACCTCACACAATGCCGGTGGCGTAGAAAGTGCCGATCACCACGAACACCGCAAGGGTCTTGATGATCGTGATGCCAAAAATGTCCTTGTAGGCTTCGCGGTGGGTCAACCCGGTGACCGCCAGCAGCGTGATCACCGCGCCGTTGTGGGGCAGGGTGTCCATGCCGCCGCTGGCCATGGCCGCGACTCGGTGCAGCACCTCAAGGGGGATATTGGCCGCGTGGGCGGCTGCAATGAAGCTCTCGGACATCGCCGCCAGGGCGATGCTCATGCCGCCGGAAGCGGAGCCAGTGATACCGGCCAGCAAGGTCACGGTGATCGCTTCGTTGACCAGCGGGTTGGGGATGCCCTTGAGCCAGTCCGCCAGTACCAGAAAGCCTGGCAGCGAGGCGATCACGGCGCCAAACCCATATTCCGAGGCGGTGTTCATTGCCGCCAGCAGCGCACCGCTTACCGCGCTTTTACTGCCTTCGGCCAGCTTGCTCTTGATCGCCGAGAAGCCGAACACCAGCACCACGATAATCCCCACCAGCAATGCCGCCTGCACCGCCCAGATCGCGGTGAGCTTGGCGATTTCGGTGGTCACCGGCGCGCTCATGCCCGGCAGGCTGAGGCTGTGGGTCTTGCCGTACCACTGCGGGATCCAGTGGGTGAACAACAGGTTCATCACCCCCACCAGGATCAACGGCGACAGCGCGACCCATGGGTTGGGCAAGGCAAGGTTGTCGGCGGTTTCCGGCTCATTGCGCAACTCGGTGCCATAGCCTTCACCGGCACGCTGGGCCTTGTTGCGCTGGCGTGCGAGGTAGAGCATGCCGGCGCAAAACACGAAGATCGTGCCGATCAGCCCCAGCCACGGCGCCGCCCAGGCGGTGGTGTTGAAGAAGGTGCTGGGGATGATGTTCTGGATCTGCGGCGTGCCGGGCAGGGCGTCCATGGTGAACGAGAACGCACCGAGGGCGATGGTCGCCGGAATCAGGCGCTTGGGGATATTACTCTGGCGGAACATCTCGGCGGCAAACGGGTACACCGCAAACACCACCACGAACAGCGACACGCCACCGTAGGTGAGCAGGGCGCAGACCAGCACAATCACCAGCATCGCCTGGCGCGTGCCGAGCAAGCGGATCGCAGCGGCCACGATCGAGCGCGAAAACCCCGACAGCTCAATGAGCTTGCCGAACACCGCACCGAGCAGGAATACCGGGAAATACAGCTTGATAAAACCGACCATCTTTTCCATGAACACCCCGGTAAAGGCAGGTGCGACGGCGGACGGGTCAGTGAGCAGCACCGCGCCAAGGGCGGCGATGGGGGCGAACAGGATAACGCTATAGCCACGGTAGGCGGCCAGCATCAGCAGCGCGAGCGCGGCCAGGGCAATGATCACACTCATGGTGTGTCTCCATCGGATTGTTATTGTTGTGGGTGAGGCTGTGGGAGGAAGCTATAGCGAGATGTGTGCCAGATTTATAACTTGTTGATATATATAGATTTATTTACTTTTTAACGACGGTTTTCCAGAAGGCAGTCTCAATCGAGAGACGAGTGGAGATCCCTTGTGGGAGCTGGCTTGCCTGCGATAGCGGTGTAACAGTGCCATATTCCCTAGCTGAACCAACGCTATCGCAGGCAAGCCAGCTCCCACACAAGATTGTCTCCATAGTGGGAATCTAGTCTCTTTAATGAGACTGGGTTATTCCAAGAGCCAGCATTTTTTTATACAACGTTGACCGCCCAAGCCCCAACCGCTTGGCTGCCTCTACCACATTCCCTTCACACGCCGTGAGCGCGGCTGCGATCACCTGCCGATCTAACCGTTCCCGTGCCGCACTGAATGTCTCTTCTTCCATCGACACCAGCGCACGGCGTTCAACCGGCGTAAAAGTGCCAATCGCTGTGCGTATCTCCTCGGCATTCAACACCAAGTCATCACTCAGCAACGCCGCCCGCTCCAGCACATTGCGCAGCTCGCGGATATTGCCCGGCCAGGCATGTTGGGCCAACAGCGCCAGGGCATCGCGGTCCAGTTCGTGCTGGCTGCGCAACTCCTCAAGGATCGCCTCGCTCAGCGCCGGAATATCCTCCAGCCGTTCACGCAGCGGCGGCACCTGGATCGGCAGCACGTTGAGGCGGTAATACAGATCGGCGCGAAACTCGCCACGCTTGATCGCCGCCTCCAAGTCCATGGACGTCGCGGCAATCACCCGCACATCGCTGTGCAGCATCTCGTTGGAGCCCACCGGCTCGAATTCCTTTTCCTGCAACACCCGCAGCAATTTGCTTTGCAGTGGCAGCGGCATGTCGCCGATCTCATCGAGAAACAACGTGCCGCCCTGGGCAATCTGGAACTTGCCGGGGCGACCCTTGCGGTCGGCACCGGTAAAGGCGCCGGGTGCGGTGCCGAAGAATTCGGCTTCAAGCAGATCATGGGGGATCGCCGCGCTGTTGATGCTCACAAAGGCTTTGTGCGCCCGGGGCGATGCGCCGTGGATGGCCTGGGCCAGCAGTTCCTTGCCGGTGCCGGTTTCCCCGAGCAGCAATACCGGCGACTCGGCACTCGCACTGCGCCGCGCTCGGCGCTTGACCTCAAGGCTGGCGGCGCTGGTGCCGATAAAGTGCGCAAAATTGTATTTGCTTTGCCGCGAACGCAGCAGCGAGCGCGTGGAGGCCAGCTCCTGCTGCATGCTCAGGTAGCGCTCGATCAGCGGCGACAGGTTACGCAGTTCATCGAACAACGCAAACCCAATCGCGCCGATCACCGCCCCGGCCTCGTCGTGGATCGGCAGGCGCATCACCACCAGTGGGCCTTTGGGAGTGTCCTGGATATCCAGCAGGATCGGCCGGTCATTGCGCACCACCTGGCGCAGCAGGCTGTTGGAAATCACCTGCTCGCAAGGCTGGCCGATGGCTTGGTCGGCGCTCTTGAGGCCAAAGCGCTTGGCGTAACGCTCGTTCATCCACACGATGTTCGCATCGCGGTCGACGATGACTGTGCCCTCGCTGGACTGCTCGATGATCTCGAACAGCGACTGGATGGCCAGGCCGCGAACCTGTTGGTAGTCCTTGAGGCTGGTACTCATGGGTACAGAATCCTGTTAATGATCGTTCCCACGCTCTGCGTGGGAATGTCTACCGTGACGCTCTGCGTCACTTGGCGTAGGGCCAAGACACGACGCGGAGCGTCTCGGGTTGTGTTCCCACGCAGAGCGCGGGAACAATCTCACCTCACAAAGGGATGTGCGCTGCTGCCAGCAGTTCTTTGGTGTACGGGTGTTGGGGCGATTCGAACACATCATGGCTCGCGCCACGCTCTACCACCTTGCCATCCTTGACCACGATCATGTCATGGGCCATGGCCCGCACAACCGCCAGGTCATGGCTGATAAACAGGTAGGTCAGGCCGTATTTGTCCTGCAGTTCGCGCAGCAGCGCCACCACTTGTTTCTGCACTGTACGGTCGAGGGCGGAGGTGGGTTCGTCGAGCAGCATCAGCGCTGGCTTGAGTACAAGGGCGCGGGCAATGGCGATGCGTTGGCGCTGGCCACCGGAAAACTCATGGGGGTAGCGATGTCGGCTGGCAGGGTCGAGGCCCACGTCCTTGAGCACCTGTATGACTTGCGCGTCACGCTCGGCCAGGCTGCACGGCGCGTGTACTTCCAGGCCCTCGCTGATGATCTGCTGCACCGACATGCGCGGGCTGAGGCTGCCATAGGGGTCCTGGAACACCACCTGCATCTGCTTGCGCCATGGGCGCATCTGCTGATGGTTGAGCGGGTCCAGGGCCTCACCCTGGAAGCGAATGCCGCCGCTGGAGTCGAGCAAGCGCAGGATCGCCTGGCCCAGGGTGGACTTGCCGGAACCGGACTCGCCGACAATCCCCAGGGTTTTGCCGCGCTGCACGCTGAGGCTGATGCCGTCCACCGCGCGCAGGTAGGTCTTGGCCCGGAACAGCAAGCCACCGAGGGGGAATTGCACGCTCAGGTCATCCACTTCCAGTACCGTCTCACGGGGCTCGCTGCACAGCACATCGCCCGAGGGCTCGGCGTCCAGCAGCAGGCGGCTGTAGGGATGCTGCGGTGCGGTGAACAAGGCCTGGCAGTCAGCCTGCTCGACGATTTCGCCGGCACGCATCACACAGACCCGCTGGGCGATACTGCGCACCAGGTTGAGGTCATGGCTGATCAGCAGCAGCGACATGCCCAGGCGTTGTTGCAAGGACTTGAGCAGCAGCAGGATCTTGCGCTGCACCGTCACGTCCAGCGCCGTGGTGGGCTCGTCGGCAATCAGCAGTTCGGGCTCGCAGGCCAGGGCCATGGCGATCATCACCCGCTGGCGCTGGCCGCCGGACAATTGATGGGGGTAGGCCTTGAGCCGTTCCTGGGGTTTCTGGATGCCCACCAGTTCCAGCAGTTCGAGGATGCGCGCCTGCGCCGCCTTGCCGCCCAGGCCCTTGTGCAGCAGCAGGGTTTCGCCGATCTGCTTTTCGATGCTGTGCAGCGGGTTGAGGGAGGTCATCGGCTCCTGGAAGATCATGGCAATGCGGTTGCCGCGCAATTTTTGCAAGGTGCTCGGTGAGGCGCCGATCAGTTCCTGGCCGCGATACTTGATGGAACCCAGGGTTTCGGTGCCGGCTTGCGGCAGCAGTTGCAGGATCGAATGGGCCGTCACCGACTTGCCCGAGCCCGACTCGCCCACCAACGCCAGGCACTCGCCAGGGCGCACGTCCAGGCTCAGGTTGCGCACGACGGTCTGGCCGTTGAAGGCGACGCACAGGTCGCGGATTTCGATCAGGTTCATACGCAGTCACTCATGAGCGGGGGTCGAAGGCATCACGCAGTGCCTCGCCGATAAACACCAGCAACGACAGAATCAGCGCCAGGGTGAAAAACGCCGTCAAGCCCAGCCACGGCGCTTGCAGGTTCTGCTTGCCCTGGCCGATCAGCTCGCCCAGGGAGGCGCTGCCGGCGGGCATGCCGAAGCCAAGGAAATCCAGAGCGCTCAAGGTGGATATCGCCCCGGTCAAGATAAATGGCAAATAGCTGAGGGTCGCGGTCATGGCGTTGGGCAGGATGTGCCGGCGAATGATCTTGCCGTCGCCCAGGCCCAGGGCGCGTGCGGCCTTGACGTACTCCAGGTTGCGCCCACGCAGGAACTCGGCGCGCACCACGTCCACCAGGGCCAACCAGGAAAACAGCGCCATGATCCCCAGCAACCACCAGAAGTTCGGCTCCACAAACCCCGACAGGATAATCAGCAGGTACAGCACCGGCAGGCCAGACCACACCTCGAGGATGCGCTGGCCGAGCAAGTCCACCCAGCCACCGTAGTACCCCTGCAACGCCCCGGCGGCAATGCCAATGACGGCGCTGATGGCGGTCAGGGCCAGGGCAAACAGGATCGACACCCGTGCACCAAAGATCACCCGGGCCAACACATCGCGGGACTGGTCATCGGTGCCCAGCCAGTTCACCGCCGACGGCGGGCTCGGGGCAGGGCGGGAGAGTTCGTAGTTGGGCGTGTCATCGCTGAACGGAATCGGCGGGAACAGCATCCAGCCGCCATCCTGCTTGATCAGCTTTTGCACGTAGTCACTGCGGTAGTCCGCCTGGAACGGCAACTGCCCACCGAACTGCTGCTCGGTGTAGCGCTTGAACACCGGAAAATACAGCTCGTTCTTGAAACTGAGCACCAGCGGCTTGTCATTGGCGATCAACTCGCCGCCCAGGGTCAGGATAAACAGGCCGATAAACAGCCACAGCGACCACCAGCCACGGCGGTTTTTCTTGAAGCGTTCGAAACGCCGGCGAGCCACGGGAGACAGGTTGAGCATCAGGCGTTCCTCGCGGCGAAGTCGATACGCGGGTCCACCAGGGTGTAGCACAGGTCACCGATGAGTTTTATCAGAAGGCCGAACAGGGTGAAGATAAACAGCGAGCCGAACACCACCGGGTAGTCGCGGGACACGGCCGCCTCGTAGCTCATGCGGCCCAGGCCATCGAGGGAGAAGATCACCTCGATCAGCAGCGAGCCGGCAAAAAACACACTGATAAACGCCTGGGGAATCCCCGAGATCACCAGCAACATCGCATTGCGGAACACGTGACCGTACAGCACCCGGCGTTCGCTCAAACCCTTGGCGCGGGCGGTGACCACGTATTGGCGGGTAATTTCATTGAGGAACGAGTTCTTGGTCAGAATGGTCAAGGTGGCAAAGCCGCCGATCACCAGCGCCGTTACTGGCAGTACCAGGTGCCAAAAATAGTCGGCGATTTTGCCCACGGTGCTCAGTTCGGCGAAGTTTTCCGAGACCAGCCCGCGTACCGGGAACCAGTTCAGCGAGGTACCGCCGGCGAACACCACGATCAGGAACATCGCAAACAGGAATGCCGGCATCGCGTAACCGATGACGATGGCCGTGCTGCTCCACATATCAAAGCTGCTGCCATGGCGCACGGCCTTGCGTATGCCCAAGGGTATCGACACCAGGTAGGTGATCAGCGTGGCCCACAGGCCGAGGGAAATCGTGACGGGCATCTTTTCCAGGATCAGGTCAGTTACCGTTGCGCCTCTGAAGAAACTGTTGCCGAAGTCCAATTGGGCATAGTTCTTGAACATCAACCACAGGCGTTCCGGCGCGGATTTGTCGAAGCCGTATTGTTTTTCGATGTCCTTGATCAGCTTCGGGTCCAGGCCGCGACTGGCTCGCGAGCCGCTGATGCCTTCGCCGGATGCGCCGGCTACACCACCGCCACCAATGCCTTGCAGGTGAGCGATGGCTTGTTCCACCGGCCCGCCGGGCGCGGCCTGCACGATCACGAAGTTCACCAGCAGGATGATCACCAGCGTCGGGATGATCAGCAGCAGGCGCCGTACGATATAGGCAAACATCAGTGGGCCTCTCCGCGTTTTTTCAACTCAGCCTGCATTTGTTCGTTCGTCAGCGGGGTGGGGCTGACTTCCCACCAGGTTTCCAGGGCTTCGTCGTTCTTCGCCTCGATGGCCGGGCGCCCGAAACGGTTCCACCATGCGGCGGAGGTGCCCGGTGGGTAATAGTTGGGGATCCACAGGTAATTCCATTGCAGTACGCGGTCCAGGGCGTGGGCATAGGTGAGCATCTTGGCCTGGGTGTCAGCCTTGACCAGGCCATGGATCAGGGTATCGACGGCCGGGTCCTTGAGCACGATGTAGTTATTGGCGCCCGAATCGAACGCGGCGGCAGAGCCGAAATAGTTGTACAGCTCCATGCCGGGCGAGGTGGTGACCGGGAAACCCGTGACGATCATGTCGTAGTCGCGGGCCATCAGTCGGTTGACGTACTGCGAGGAGTCGATGCGGCGAATATTCAGGGTGATGCCGATCTGCGCCAGGTTGCGTTTGTAGGGCAGCAACAGGCGCTCAACGCCGTTCTGGACGTTGAGGAAGGTGAACTCCAGCGGCTCGCCCTGGGCATTGACGAGTTTGTCGCCCACAGGTTTCCAGCCGGCGTCTTCCAGCAGGGCCAAGGCTTGCAACTGTTTGTCGCGGATCATGCCACTGCCATCGGTGACCGGGGCCTTGAACACCTGGGTGAACACCTCGTCGGGAATCTGCCCGCGCAGGGGTTCGAGGATTGCCAGTTCTTCCGGGGTGGGCAACTGGCTGGCGGCCAGCGGACTATTGGAAAAATAGCTCTGCTGTCGGATGTACAAGTTGCGCATCATCTGCCGGTTGGCCCATTCAAAATCCCACAACATCGCCAGGGCCTGGCGCACGCGGCGATCCTTGAATATCGGTTTTTGCACGTTGAACACATAGCCCTGGGCCGGCTGCGGCATCTCCTTGGCCAGGTGCGCGCGCTGCAGGCGGCCATCGTCCAGGGCCGGGCCGTTGTAGCCGATGGAGTAACCGGTGGCGGAGAATTCACGGTTGAAATCATAGGCGCCGCCGCGTAGCACTTGGCGGGCTACTTCGGTGTCGCCGAAGTACTCCAGGCTCAGGTGATCGAAGTTGTACAGGCCGCGGCTGACCGGCAAGTCCTTGCCCCACCAGTCGGGGTCACGGGTGAAGGTGATGGTGCTGCCGGAGTCGATCTTGCTGACCTTGTAGGGGCCGCTGCCCAGTGGCGCTTCGTAGCCGCCGCCGTTGGCAAAGTCGCGGGTCTTCCACCAGTGCTCGGGGAACACCGGCAAGGTGGCGATATCCAGGGGCAGGGTACGGTTTTCGTTGCTGGAAAAGTCAAAGCGCACCTGGCGCTCACCTTCGACCTCGACGTGCTTCACGTCGGCAAATAGCGTGCGAAAGCGCAAGCTGCCTTGGGTCATCAGCACGTCAAAGCTGTAGCGCACGTCTTGCGCGGTGATGGGCTTGCCATCGGCAAAGCGCGCCTTGGGGTTCAGGTAGAAGCGCAGTGACAGGCCATCGTCGGCGCGCTCCATCTTTTGCGCCACCAGGCCGTAGACGGTGTAAGGCTCATCCAGCGAGCGCAACGCCAAGGGCGCATACACCCAGCCGTCGACCTGGGATACGCCGATGCCTTTGTCGATATACGGCAGCACATGGTCAAACCGCCCCACCTCCAGCGCGGAACGCCGCAGGCTGCCGCCCTTGGGAGCGTTGGGGTTGGCATAGTCGAAATGGCTGAAACCTTCGGCGTATTTGGCGGGCTCGCCGTACACCGTCAGGTAGGTTTGCGGGGCTGCGATCACCGCAGTGCTGGCCATTAGCAAGGCCAGGGTGGAACAGAGCAGAGATGAAAAAGCCAATCGCATTATCAGCCTTGAGCGCCGGGTAAGAGTCATAAGGATTTGTACGCTAACGGCCTGGGCATCGCCAGTCATCAGATGCACAACGGCCCACCAAAGGGCGGGCCGTTGTTTATAGCATCAGCGCGGATTGAATCAATCCTGGCGGCTGGTGACTTCCAGCAGGTGGTAGCCGAACTGAGTCTTCACCGGGCCTTGCACGGTGTTGACCGGGGCACTGAAGACCACGGTGTCGAATTCCTTGACCATCTGGCCTGGGCCGAACGAACCGAGGTCACCGCCCTGGCGGCTGGATGGGCAGCTGGAGTTGGCTTTAGCGATTTCTGCGAAATCAGCGCCGCCTTCGATTTGGGCCTTGAGTTCGTTGCACTTGTCTTCAGAGGCAACGAGGATGTGACGGGCGGTGGCTTTGGCCATGGTGAGTAACTCCTAGAGTAAAAAACGGTGAGCGTACCGGATTCAGGCGGTTATTTCTCGGCAAAGTTCCACTGGGTTTCAGCCGGCACTGTTTTCGCCGTGAGGATTCAAGGCAGCACAAGGTAGTCGTTGCGCTGCACGATCGGGCGGTGCGCCGCTTGCACCAGGTGGATATAGCGGCCGTCCACCAGGTCGATGGGCAGGCAGTCGTCGATATCCAGCACCGCGTCGGTATGGGCCTGGGACCAGTGGCTGAGCATCTGCTGCTTGCCTTTGCCCATGGCCTCCTGTTTGTTACGGGCGACCACCAGCAGGTAGTGATGGGACTCGCCAAAGCTATTGGCTTCGTAACCGCCCAGGTTGATGAAGTACAGGCGGAGTGCATCGCCGTGGGGCGCCAGGTGGCTCAGTTCAACCTTCCAGCCGTCGACGCCATCGACGGCCATCCATGAATCGATGTGTACGCCTTTGGGGCTGCCGAACCAGGCGTCGCGTAATTGCGGGTAGGTGGCTTGCAGGGTGCCCGCCACGGCGAACACCACATCGTGTACTTCGATCCTGGCCCGCGGGTGCTTGCCCCCGAGCATGACGACAAACAGCATTACCGATGATTCCTGGGGAGGGCGGCCTGACAGCCTATCTGATCACTCCCGGCAATCAAGCTGTGGGAGATTTTATGGTTGAGGGGCAACCCTCAACCAACGTTACCGGGGAGCAGAGCAAGCGCTGCAGGCTTGTTTGCGCAATCAATGCATCTTGCTATGGTCCATCTTGCTGTGGTCCATGCCATCCAGCCCACGCGCCGTCGCCTTCACTTCGACGGCCTGCTTTTCACCCTTGGCATCTTCTACCGTAAGGGTCAGTGGTACCTGGTCGCCTTCCTTGATCTGGCCGGTCAGGCCCATCAACATGACGTGGTAGCCGTTGGGGTCGAGCTTGACGGCTTTGCCGGCAGGCAGGGCCACCGAGCCCACCGGGCCCATGCGCATGACGTCGTCCTTCATGCTCATCTCATGAATCTGCACGTCCTTGGCCACTGGCGATGCCACGCTCAACAGTTTGCTGTCGCTGTCGGCTGTGAGGGTCATGAAGGCGCCACTGGACGGTTGGCCCACTACGGAGGCGCGTACCCAGGCGTCAGTGACTTGTACCTGGGCACTGGCGTGGGCAGCGAGGCCCAGCAGGGTTAGACCGAGGGTGAGACGCTTGAGGTGTTGAACGGCAGTCATTAGCAGACCTCCATGACGGTGAGCAGGTCTTCTGCGCACTCTTGAGCGGTAAGGGATGCCTGCAAGCCAAGGCGCAGGTTGCCACGGGTGTCGAACACGAAACTGGTGGCGGTGTGGGAGAGGGTATAGGTGTCGCCGGCGGGGATCTTTTCATAAAAGATCCCGAACTCCTTGGCGGCCACGGCGATTTCTTCCGGGGTGCCGTAGAGCGCTTCGAAGCTTGGGTCGAAGGCCTTGACGTAGTTGTCGAGAATTTCGGGGGTGTCGCGCTCGGGGTCCAGGGTGATGAACACCACCTGCATGATCTTGCCATCGCGGCCCATCAGCTTCTTGGCCTGGGCGGCGCGGGCCAGGGCTGTCGGGCAGACGGCCGGGCACTGGGTGAAGCCGAAGAACACCACCGGCATCAGGCCGCGGTACGAGCTCAGGGTGACGGTTTCGCCGTCGGTGTTCTTGAGCTTGAAGGTGCGGCCCATGATCTTGTCACTGAGGTCCTTGCCGTACTTGAAGTTCAGCTTGGGGCTGTAGTCACAGCCGCCCAGCAGGCTGCCCAGGCCCAATAGGCCCATGCCGGTCAGCACTTTGCGGCGGGTGAATAACGTACTCATCAACTGTGCATCCTGTGAAACGCCTGTAGGGCCGTGGAACTGCTCCGCCAGGCTTTGAAAAGGAGTAACGAGAAGGGTGCAGAGTCTAGCAACCCTGGCCGGCGCGCGTAATCTGCGACGTTCTGCCACAGGGGCGCGTCGCATTGCGTCCTTTTATGGCTTCGGTGGTAGAGTCGCCGCCATGAAATTGCGCCACTCTGACCGCTCACTGATCGCCTGGGCCCTGTACTTCTGCGTGCTGATGAACCTGTTCGCCTGCGGTTTGGGGCATGGCCAGATGATGGGGCAGCAGCTCAACGGCATCGGCGGGCTGTTCTGTTCGGTGGACGGCGGGCAGTCGCCAATTTCCGACAAAGGGTTGGCGAACCCGTCCTCCAGCAACATCTCGAACTACTTTGCCTGCCCGGTGTGCAACGCGGTTACCGTTGCCCTGGTGTTTCTGATCGGCCTGGCCTGGCTGCTCGGCCTCACCCAAGCCCCGGGTGTCGCCCATGAGCGGCGCAACAAGGCGCCGCCGCGCTATTCCTGGCCCTCGGCCAACCCCCGCGCTTCTCCCGCATCCTGACGTGTGCCTTGGGCTTCCTGTAACCA
This sequence comes from Pseudomonas sp. DWP2-2, assembly GCF_049897065.1. Lineage (NCBI taxonomy): Bacteria > Pseudomonadati > Pseudomonadota > Gammaproteobacteria > Pseudomonadales > Pseudomonadaceae > Pseudomonas > Pseudomonas sp. DWP2-2. The sequence continues at coordinate 539,530 of NZ_JAFCVN010000004.1, forward strand.
GGAGGCATTCTCTCGTCACGATTGTGAGAACACTCTATGAACCCTCAATTGCCTGCCGGCGCCGGCCGCCTGGTCAGCAAGGCGTCGCGGCGCCTGCGTGCGCAACCGGCGCTGTCTGATTACCCGAGTAATTCGCGCTGCTTCGTGCACCTGGATGCACGCCTGCTGCCTCACTGGCATACCTTGTTCGACATCTGCCCGGCGTTGCTCAAGCTCGACCCACCGGAGGGCTTGAACCTGTTTCGCGCCTTCATGACCTGGGCCTATCGCAACCAGCCGCCGCTGGACTGGACGTACCATCTGAACGTATGCCGCTGGTTGCTGAGTTCGACGTACCGCACGCAGGTCGATGAGGAGCCGATCGAGGCCTTCATGGCCGCCGCTGCTGCGCGCTGGGTGCTGACGGATGACAGCCCGGCGGCAGGCATTGTCTTGAGCTGGCGCGATTGCACCCTGTTCGACTGGAAGGGCCACCCTTCGATAGCCGCGCCGCGACCGGCATTGCCGCCGCCCGCCTGGGATTTTGCCTGGTCCCCGTTGGGTGCCCAAGGTGCTTTCAGCGGTTGGCTGCCGGTGCCATGAAGCGCCGCGTCCGGTAAGCCTCACGACACCCTCGGAAGCGCCGCACACTGCGCAGCGTGCGGAGCCCGCAGGCTGGCACCGGCTTGATGACTAGGCTCTAGGCTTCTTTGGTTTCCAGGTCATCAGGTTATGTCTTCTTTGCATCACAACACGCCCACGCTGACGGTGGTCGACCCGCGAGGGTTGACCGTGCGCAGCGTGGCGTACCATCGCAATACCGCGCAGCAATCACCCAGCGCGCAGGTCACGCGGCAGGTGTTCGACGCTCGCGGCCTGTTGCAGCAACAGTGGGACCCCAGACTGTTCGAGTTGCACGCTGCCGATCCCGACGTGCGGCCCAATCTGTCTCATCGTTATAGCTTGGGCGGGCAAGTGCTGAGCACCGACAGCGTGGATGCGGGCCGTCAGACGCGCTTGCTCGGCAGTGGCGGCCAGGTCGTGCAACAGTGGGACAGTCGAGGCACGCGCCAGCGGTTCGAATACGACCCGTTGCTGCGCCCCGTCGCGGTATTCGAGCGCGCGGAGGAGGCGGCGGCTGAACGCTGTGTCGAGCGCATGAGTTACGCGGGCATGACGTCCACGGAGGCGGCGCGCAATCGCTGTGGGCGCATGATTCGTCACGATGACCCGGCAGGCACGTTGCTCGTTGAGCGCTACGACGTGCAAGGCAACATCACCGAGCAAACCCGGCGCCTGTGCACGTCGCACACCGCGCCCGACTGGCCGCTGCCCGTGAGTGAGCGGGATGCACAGTTGCAAGCCCAGACCTTCACCACCACCTGGCAGCACGATGCGCTGGGGCAACGCCTGGAGCAGGTCGACGCGCGCGGCAATCGCCAGCAATCTCAATACGGTGTCGACGGCCAATTGACGAAAAGCGAGATCCTGTTCAAAAGCGGAGCGCGCAAGACCCTGGTGGATCAACGCAGCGTCAACGCCTCGGGCCAGGTGTTGAGCGAACGCTTGGGTAATGGCGTGCTCAGCGTTGCCGAGTATTCGGACACTGATGGACGTTTGACACGCTTGAGCGCCCACCTCAAGGATTCGGCAGGCAAGCGACTGCAAGACCTCTTCTACAGCTACGACCGGGTCGGCAATGTGTTGCGCATCCGCGATGCGGCGCAGCCGACCCGCTGGGCCAGCAACGTGCAGGTGGAGGCAGTAAGCACATTCGAATACGACAGCCTGTCGCGATTGATCAAGGCCACCGGTCGTGAAAACGCGCGCAATACTGGCGCATCCGCACTGCCGGGGCGAATCACGTTCGGCGCCACAGACGACAATCTCTGGGGCAACTACACCCGCCACTATGCCTACGACTCGGCCAGTAACCTGACTCAGATGCGCCATGTGCCCAGCACCGGCAGCGGTTATACCCAACGGATGCAGGTGGGCGAACACAGCAATCACAGCGTGATTGCCCGCGAGGGCGCAAAGGCGCCGGGCCTGGGCAACGGCTTCGACCAAAGTGGCAATCTCCAGGCACTGGCGCCTGGTCAGGCGTTGACCTGGAATGGGCGCAACCAGTTGGTTCGCGTTGCGCAGGTGCTGCGTGACAATGGCGAACATGACGATGAGGTGTATCTGTATGACGGCACCGGCCAGCGAGTCATCAAGCGTCGCGTGGCACATGGCAAGACGCAGACTCACACCCATGAAGTGCTTTATCTGCCAGGGCTGGAGCTGCATCGCCACGGGCCGGATGGCGAGTGGTTGAACGTGGTGCTTGCTCCGGGCGGGCGGCATTCGGTCAGAGGGCTGCAGTGGGAGCAGCAGCGCCCCGACGAGATGCAGGACGAGCAACTGCGGTTCAGCCTCGACGATCATTTGGGCAGCGGCACTCTGGAGCTGGACGAGGCAGCCGGCCTGTTGAGCCAGGAAAGTTATTACCCCTTCGGCGCAACTGCCTGGTGGGCGGCAAAAAGTGCCTTGGAGGCGAACTATAAAACCCGACGTTATTCGGGCAAGGAGCGCGACGCCAGCGGGCTGTATTACTACGGCTTCAGGTACTACGCGCCGTGGTTGTTGCGGTGGATCAGCGCTGACCCGGCGGGGGATGTGGATGGGCTGAACCTGTATGCGATGGTGGGGAACAACCCCATGGGTTATGTAGACGAAGACGGTTTGCAGCGCCGCTCGATGCTGGAGGTGGTGACGGTTCTGCTCCTGGTGTTGTTGATCGGGCACGGAGTAGGGGTAGAGATAGGCTATAGGGCTGAACTGGCTTATTTCGGGCTGATTTCAGGTGTGGTGGGCGTGGCGCTTTACGCGCTTCAGCGATTAGGCACCACTGACGTTCAGCGCAGAGCGTTCTATGAGCAGTCCGTAACGGTCGGTGCGCAAGAGCTGGGCCGCAGACAGGGCGCTACCGAACATGAAGTCAGCGAGTTGGCGGAATTTTTCCTAGAACACCGTCTGGCTACCGCTGACACTAAGAGTCTGTCCTACGGGCTGACCCCGGCAGCGCGGGGCGGTCTTTATGGGTACGTTGGGCCCACCGAGCATCGGGACCGGGCTGAAACAGCCTCACGAACGGAGCGTAACCCTAGCTTTACGCTTGCCAGGTTGGGGTTTGTAGGCATAGAACTGCGCGCCCCGGCACGCAAAGTGGGCGCCAGCCCGCTGCCAGCGGCTGGGCTGACCCATACCGAAGTACAGCCGCAAACCAGGGTCACGAGCGTGGGCCGCAGAGGCTCCGCTTCTGAGGTGCCCGCCGCGCAACCGGTAAGCCCGGGACCTTCCTCCGGGCTGGTGCCTGAGCCCCTCGAGATTGACGTCACACCTATTCAGAATGAATTACATGGCCCGGGAGGTGAAATTCTCAGAAGGGTGATTGGTCGGCTGGAAGACCGCACACTGGATTTTCATACCGGCCATGCCATGGCGGGTGGGCAGAATGTCCGCAGTTTTGACTTGCCGCGTTATCGCGGGCAGCGCGGTCGTGGCGCCTATCGGGTGATGATCCAGCACATCAGTGGGCTTAACTATCGGGCGGTCAGGGTGATGGACCCTCACCGCCGTTAATACGCGCAACGTCAGGCCAAGGAGCGCGGGCCGTGTAACGGCCCGGCTCTGTTGTCAGGCCGGCGCGTGCGTGTCGTTTTCGTCTTCAGCGATGCTGTACCAGGCGTGGTAGGTCTGGCGCCGCGTGTCGCCATTGGCATTGAGCACGCGTACCGGGCGCCCCAACGCGTCATGAAAGTGCTGCTCGCTGGGACGCAAGGTGTTGAAGGCCGCATCGTCGATATAGCCGGCACGGTCGGTAAAGTAAGGTCGCCAGGTGCGCGCCAGGCAACCCTGATTGTCATACTCCACACGGCCGCTGATCCGCCAACGGCGAGTGGCATCGGTTGGCTCGGCACCCGCGCTCAACATACCGGCGTCATCGACTGCAAAGGCCGGGCCCGGTTGCGCCTTTTCCTGGGTTTGCCGCACGCGGCCAAAGCCGTCGCTGAAGGCGAGGGCTACCTGGATCTGCGCCGTTTGCGACGTGCCTTGCCAATGGTCGGCGTGCAGTACCACGACGTGCACCGGCACTTGCCTGGCCGCCTGAATCAGGCGCTTGAGGGTTTGATGATGGGGGAGCGCAGCGCTCAGGCTGTTCAGGCGTGCCAACGCCGAGGCACGAATATGCCCGCTGGGCAGCAGGTAACCGTTGCTTACCCATTGCGCCTGGATGCTGGCGGGTGGAATGCGCCCCATCCAACTGAACACGTCGTAGAAGCACGCGCTTTGAGCGTTGAGCAACGCCGCCTTCGGATCAGTCAGGGCCTGCGCCGGGCCCGTATCGGGCGTGCGGATGAAGGGTGTAGGGGCGTCATGGCCCACGGGCTTTCCTTGCTCCTCACCCTTGAGGCCGGTCGCCAGCAGCTGCCCGTGGGCGTCGTAGTGCGCGTAGCGTTGTGTACGCTGTGCGTCAGTCACCGTCACCGGCAGGCCAAGGCGGTAGTCGTACTGCGCCTGGGTCGTGCAGCCGTCCGCCAATTGCACTTTGATGATGTACAGCCCATAGCGGTCGTACTCGGACTGCGTGAACCCATGGCTCAGGCTTGCCTGATGCCGACGAGGCCGATAGAACATTTCGGCCTGGCCGTAGCGGGTGTAACCCTGGCCGAGGGACCACAGGGTGATGGCCTCGTCCTGCCCGGGGTTCGGTGACAGGAACGCGGCCATGGCCCGATAGTGCTGTGCACTGAGCGTAGCAGTGACAGTGCGGCCCTCATATACCTCCAGCGCTTGCTGATCGAGTTCGGCCGTCTCGATATAGGCAGGCAGCGCCTGAAAACTCGCGGTGCCGGCCGGCAAGGGTTCGGTGTGCTCCGCCACGCAGTAGTGCTGCACCGACAGCCCCCCCAGCCTGCGTTCGGCCGCTGTTCCCAATGGATCGGACGGGCCCTGCGCGATGAAGTGTTCATAGCTTATTTTTTCAATCGCTAACGCCTCTTTGCTCAGCACCAGCACGTTGCTTCGTTGCTGGTAGGGCAAGTGCAAGCGCCAGCGCTGCGCGGCGTCCAGGTGAATGAAGCGGGCACGGGTTTCGTTGAGGTAATACGTCTGCTGCGCTGAGTCGTGTGCGTCACGCCACCACTGCTGCTGGTGGGCTGGCCCAGGCGGTGGGGAGTCGCTGGCTGTCCTGCGACGGGCATAGTCGACCACCACGCTGTGCAGATTGCCGGCGTAGCGGTCCCAGCGCAGATTGAGGATGTGCCGGCAGCACGGGTCGTCCGGTTGGCGCTCGTAGCGACAGGTCAGCGACTCCAGCAACAGTGGCAGCAGCACCGCCGGTTCGCCGGCTTTGGCCGACGGGCTTAATTGCCGTATGAGATAGCGCTGTTGCTGCACCGAATACGGCACTGCCTGTGGTGGCGAATCGGCGGCGGCATACACCTCTTCACGCAGCAGGCTCCCCGCCAATGCACGCTGCATCGCGCGGCGGGTGGTTGCGACGGGCGTGGCGATCAGCGTGTCTCCTGTGCGCCCGGCCTCCAACTGGCCCAGCAGGGTTGGCCCCAGCGCGGGCGCCTGTGGGTCGCCCGGGTAAAAAGCCTCCTGCGAGGGCTCAAAGGTGTGGAACCAGCGTTTGGTCAACACCCCAGGCTGCGCATCGGCCGTAGGGGGTTGCTCGGTGTGCAACACCAGGCCAAAGCCGAGGAACTGGCGCTCCTCACGGTCATAGCAGGCTTGCCGGTAACGAAAATACTGGGTGGAGCGGTTGCCGCTGACCAGGTCCTTTTGCTGTTGCCGCTTGACCACCTGCACTGGGAACGCAAGGCTACTGCCTTGGGGCACTCCCAGGGTTTGCCCGTGCTGTTTTTCGTCGAGCCATTCCTGGGCGCTGCTGCGGTAGCTCAGCTGGGTGGTGGCCCCCCGGTTGTTGAGCGTGGCGGTTAACAAATACGGTTTGAGACTGACGAAGTCATACCGCCAGTGCTGGGGGGTCATGTGCGGCACGCTCAGGATCAGGCTGGAACAGCCCAGACCTTGAAGGTCGGCAAAGCTGACCTGGCACGTCGCGTCATGGCGCACGCCCTCGGGCCAAGGCAATGTCAGTGGCTCCGATGCCAGCCCGCTGCCGGCGCGGTTCATATAGATCTGTACGTGTTCAGGCGCCAGGTAAATCAGGTCCATCGCGCCTGAACCATCCAGGTCGGCGAGGCGAATATAGGCGGCATCGAAGCTGGCGTGGTCGAACGCCAGTGTGGCGAAGACAAACCCTTTGCCGAAGCGTCCACGGCCGAGGTTGGGCCAGCATTTGATTTCGTTATGGCGGATACGCACCAGGTGTTGTTGGCCGCTGCCCAGGGGGTCGCAAAAGGCGATCAATTCAGCCGGCGAATGGCTGAGGGTGGGTAGCCCCTCATCGTCGGGCGCATGGCGCACCTCCTGGCCAGGATCAAACCCGCCGTCCTGGCGATGAGCATACAGGCGCACGCTACGGCTGCCGATCAAGGCCAGGTCCAGCCTCCCACTGCCCATCAGGTCGGCCAGTTGCCCGTGGGGATGGAAAAACTCCTGGGGCATCGCCGCAAAAGGCACGAAACCCGACCATTGCCGCTGCGAGTCGAGGCTGAAAAAACCACTCAGCCCCGGCTGCGCCACCACCCATTCCAGATGCCCATCGCCGTCAAGATCCGCCAGTGTCTGGCGCGTGGCTTGGACGGTATCGGCGAGGGGGATGCGTGGCAGGGCCTGCCATGGACCATAGATCAGCGCATTGCTGCTGGCCGGGCCGGGGGCCCTGAGCGGCTCGCGGTAGTACCAGCTTTTATCGGTGCGGTGCAGGATGCCCGGCAAGCCGTCGCGGTACAGGTCCACCAGTTGATAATGCTGCCCATCGTTGACGCCCGCCATGGCGTCGAACGCTTGGTAGCGCGCGGCGTCCAGCGTCGGCACGAAGGCGCTGTAGGCCAGTTCCAGGGGCGGCCAGGCACTGGCGTTCCCCTGGGCGTCAAAGGCCTGGTTGTGCACGGCGTTCAGGCAACTGCCGATGGCGTGGCGATGGGTGTACTCCAGCAACAGACGCCGCGTCAGCACCGGCTCGGCGCCCAGGCTCGGCTCGTCGGGGAAGTAATGAAACATCAGCACTTGCTGGCACCGCCGCAGGGTGCCGAGTTCGAAGCCATAGGCATAACTGCTGATCGGGTCGTTGCGGACCGGCCAGGCGTGTTGTTCGGCATAGGTCGGCACTTGGCTCAGGCCGGTGTGGCGTTCGCCATAATCCAGCAGCAGTTCGAAGTGCCATTGCTTGTCAGCGAGGGCGTCCGCGCGCCACAGCGCCAGGTGCTCAAGGGGCTTGAGGTTGCCGTAGCACACCCGCGCCAGATAACGCTGGGCGCGATAGTCCCTGGCGGCGCTTGGCGGCTGGTCGTCGTGTTTGTAGTGGTAATAGATCTGCTCACCCAGGGGGTTGAGGCTTTCCTGCAACAGCCATTGGGCAACACGTAGATCGTCGTTCGGGTCTGCACAGCGCGCGATCAGAGTCTTGCCGAACAGGTGCACGCAGCCGTCGGCCCCCTGAACCAACCAGAACCCGGCCTTGTCGCTGTCGCAAGATCAATGCTCGATACGGTCGAAGCGCGCTTCTATCACCGGAAAATAGCGCACCACTCGGTGGGATTCACCCAGGGCCAGGCCGTTATAGTGGTTCCAGGTCGTGGCCTGAATTTCGCCGTCGGCATCACGCTCAGGGATCATGTCGATGCCTTGGGGGCTGATGAAACGGTCGTCATCACCGTAGGCCGGTACGCCTTTGCGGGTATCACGACTGATGGCGCCTGCCGACATCGCCCAGCCGAGGCCGAAGGGCCCGTTGCCTAGGGCGCTGCGATAACCCAGGCTCAGGGCCGGCGTGAAGCCACGGCCCGGCGAAATGGGCAAGGGCACCTCCAGGCACGCCTCACCCCGTGTGCCCACGGCGCCCCATTGCGCGCCGGGGCCCTGGATGGCGCCACCGCCCTTGGGCAGCGCCGGAATCTTCGGTTCCAGGAGTTCGGGCGGCTGCACGCTCATCGTTGACCTCCGGTGTTTTTAGCGGTGTAGCGCAGGTGCACGATGATATCGGTGAGGGATTCGAGCAGAGCGTTTTGCCGGGCATGGTTGGGAAAGGTCAGTTGCCAGGTGGAGATCGCTCCTGTGTATTCGAACGGCAGGTAACGCTCGTCGCTGTCGAAGTTCAAGGTGAACAATCCGCTGTCATTGAGCCCGCTGGACAGGGCGATTTGCTGTTTGGCGCGCAGGTCTTTTTTTACCGCGGCTTCGGTGTGTCTGGTCGCGGGGGTGACGTGCGTGGTATTGGCGGTTTGGGTCAGGATGGCCTTGATGTCTTCATAGGGCCCCAGCGTGGCGGGCAGGGACACACTGACGTGCTTGATACGCCGCAGGTAATGGCCTGGGTAGTCGTCGTCAAACAGCTTGAGGGTCAGTTCAAAGGTCAAGGTGCCGGTTTTTACCAGGTCGGCTTTAAGCGCGGCCCAGGGCATGTCGCGCGTGGCCATCGGGTCTTGGCTGTGCAGATGGCGCAGCGACACGGTTTTAGTGATCTCCAGCAAACGTTCGTTGTGGGTGACGTAGGCGTTACTCATGCTCAGTAGATTTTGCTTGAGCGCTTCGCCGGCGCTGAAGCCTCGATATTGATGGGTCCAATGCTGGGTTTGAATGAAGTGCTTGTCCCACTGAGCCCGTTCTTCCTGCCAGCAGGCCTCGGCCGCCAGGCACAGCGACAGGGTCGAGTCATAGGCTTGGTAGTAGAAAGTGGAAAGTTGGCCATTGAGCCATTGATACAGTTGGGCGTTGGTAAAGCGTTTGCCGAGCTGGTCGTACAGGCTTCGTGCCTGGGTCAGGCTGGTCTGGGCCAGGCCCAGTTGCAAGCGGGTATGGGCTTGCTGTTCGGTATAAGCCTGCAGTTGGGCGTCGACCTGGGCCAGCTCAAGGCGTGCCTGTTCAAGCGAATGGGCCCACTCGGCGGCGCGTCGGGCAAACAGGTCGGTGCGGTCCAGGTGGGCAGCGTTGGCGCGCTTTTCATTGGCAATGCCTTGGGACGCCGCGTGCAGGGCGTGAAAAGCGCCCTCGTAGCGCACGCCGCCGTTGGAGGTGCCAAAAATATTCGGTATCAGCATCGCCAGCCCCGCGCCGGCTTGTGCCACGGCGGCGGCGGTGTCCCAGCGCGCACTGTCCTGGTACTCCTGGGTGGCCTGGGCCTCGGCCGGGCTGATGCCTCGCTTGAGCTGCTGTTCGAAGAACGCCACCCGCGCTTCGACCATGCGGCGTCCTGCCAACAGCGCCTCCTGGTTCCTCGCATCGAACTGTACGGCCTGGGCCTGTTGCTCGACGGCCAGCCTCGCCAAGTCCCAGGCTTGCTGCTGCTGGGTTTCCAGGTACTGGGCCTGCTCTTTGCGTTCGAACAACGACAATAAGGTCGTCCCCAACTGGATCAGGTTGTCGACCGCTTGCAAGGCGTGTCCCAGCAGCACCTGGAAGCGATAGTGCGCGGCCTGGGCGGTGCGTAGGGACGGGCGCAGGCTGGCGCCGACCGCCCCTTGCTGGTACGCGGCAAGCAGCGTTTGAGGCGTCAGGGTCGCGGCGTACAGCGGCAGACTCAAGGGTTTGCCGGTCAGATCCAGGTGATGGCGCAGGTTGTGCAGGCGAGATTCGATCTTGTCCCAGCGCAGCAGCAAATCAGGGCTCAGGGACCGACACAGCCGCGAGGTGCCCGCAGGTACTGTCGTGCTGTCGAGCGTGGAAGGGTTTTGCAGTTTGTCCAGGGTCGTGGCTGCCCAGGGATCGACCGGGTTGAGCGGCGGCCTTGGCCCGAGCAAGCCCTTGACGCGGATGTACCACAACTTGGCGTCGGCCAGGCCGTCACGGGTCATTTGCCGGTAGGCCGCATCCCCGCGATTGAGCAGGATGTCGACGTACAGCAGGTACAGCGCCTGACGAAAATGTACCGCGCTGCTTGTCGCCAATGGGTGGGACACGGACGAGACGTCGTGGCGTTGTGGCGCACTGGTAAGCAGCGCAGGCAGGCGCCAGAACCCGGATGGGTGTACGGGATCGAACACGTAGCGTATCCACGTTTCGGCCTCGGCGTATTGTTGCTCCTGGTTCAGGCGTTGTGCCAACAGCCAGGGCAGGTAAAGAAACAACTCCCAGTAATAGGTGCCATGGGGGCCGTGAAAGTCCAGGGGACTGGGCTTTTTCTCGCCTGGCAAGGGCGGCTCGCGCCAGGCATCCGGCGCCAACGCAAACAGCTCATGCAAACCTGCGCCCGCGGTTTTTGCCAGCAGCCCGGCCACGCAGGTGTTGGTGCGTATGGGCGCTCGTTTGTTTTCAGGCTTATCGAGAGACTCGATAGTGGACCCGCTGAAGTCGATGAACTCTGCCGTGCCATAGGGCGGGGTAGCGAGTCGCCGGATAAACGGAGCCAGTGGAATGATGGGGGTGCTGTTATCGGGCGGCAGGGTGAAAGTCGCGGTTTTCAGCGCGTAGCCCAGGATGATGGGGTCGGGGTAATGCACATCGCTTTCCAATAGCAACACGCCGTGAATCAGCGTCAATGTGGAAGCCGTCGTGTCAGTGGAGTCCTCGTCGTAGGGGTGCAAGGTCGAGGGAGAGAGTTCGATCTGCGCCTCAAGCGTGTGCGTTTCGGAGAGTTCAGTGAACGTGTCGCGCAGGGTGCGCCGAGAGGCGTCTGCCAGGCCGACGAGTACCGTGTTATTGCGGTGAGGGCTTTCCGGTAAAGCGCTGTGTCCCTGTCTGGGATACATCAACACGGGTTTGTACAGGCGTTGTTTCTGCTGGACCTGGACCTTGTCCAGTACCAAGTCGTAGGCATGGCTGCTGGACTCCGCTTGATTGTTGTAGAACGAGAGAATGACGGTATAGGTGGCGTCCGGCGTATTGAAAAAATAATCGAAGGCTTCTTGGCTAATGCGTTGGTCGCGCAGATTGAATGTCGCGCTTTTCGGGGTTTCTTGATCTTTTTCAATCTGCGGCAGGGTAAAGGTCGTCGGCTGATTCGCTGCATTTTTTATGAATTGGGCATAGCTGACGCCGGTCTCGTTGCACTTGAGGGTCAAGTCGATGCGCACGTTGGAGAAGGTTGCCAGCCTGGCGCTCTCCAGGAAAATCTCGGCGGTGGGGCCTAACGCCAGCATCTCGTTCTGGGCAGGACCGCTGCTGCTGAGGGTGATGGTCAAATTGGCCATTGCGTCTGCCTTGCTGAACCTGACAGTGCGGTGCGGTTCGAAGCGTTTCGCCAGGCGGGTGGTGACCTCCAGTACTGACGTCGTTCGGTTGAACCGGATATCGCTCTCAGCCGAAAGACTGCGGATATGCTGTTGATTGTCTTCGTAATTCCAGCCATGGGTGGTGCCATGGGGCGCATTGTTGGTCAGGGAGTGAACTTTGACCTGGACCGTTTCGGGCGCCCTGAATTGAAATCTTGACCTGTTGTGGTGCCCGAACAGGGCCTGGTACCGCCCGGCCAGTTCAGACTCTTTATGCCAGGAGAACATCCGCCGAGTGCTGCCCAGAGTTTCCAGCCAATGGACGTTGAAGTGCTGATCCAGCCGTACCGCTTGAAAGAAATGCCGATGCACGCCGTTGTGCGAGGAAGCCGTTTGATGGTTCGGCTGTGCGCTCAGGCCCAGGAACAGAGACGGCGGTTGGCTTTTTGAATCGAGTACGGCGATGGACGCAGTGGCACTCATCAAGTCTTCCGAGCTCAATTCGTCAAGGCCCTGTGCAAGGCTGTATTCCTGAATGCAGGCCTGCGGCACGCTCCAACTGTCATCCAGTTTTTTATAGGAAAAGTACAAGCGCAACTGTAGATAGGTGGTCTTTATCCGGGTTTCCAGCCGTTGTTGGTATTCCCTCTCCGATTCGACATCACCTCGTCCAATCGGGGTGATGTCCCTCGACGACGACGTCGGGTTGATGCATTGGGCCCACACCACGAAGAGGCGCCCGTTGAACACCACCGGGCGAATCGTCTGTTCGGGGACGTTATCGTCAATCGACAGCGGGATCTTTTGCCAGGAGGACCAGGCTGGCGGAGTGGCCGCGTCGCCCGAGGCCATTTTCAGCGTGCGCCAGTAATAGGTGTTTTCCGGACTGGACTTGCCGGTGAAGTAATAAGTGCTGCTGGCAAAGCTGTCTTTATCACCGTCGATATAACCATTGAGGGTCTTGATGTTGGCAAGTGCTTCGAAGCGGCTGAGGTAACTGTGGACGGCTGTCTGCAGCGGCGCAGGCTCGATGCGAAATTGGTTGAGCTGGTTCTCCAGTTGCCTGAAGTTGTCGCTTTTGTCATGGCGCAATGCAGGGCTCAGGTAGGTGGCCGGGTAGTGCTGGAGTTGCTGGTGGGCACGCCACAGTGAATAGGACAGCAACTGGTCTCGCCACTCGGTCTGCTCGTCAGCGCTCATGCCCTGTTCGTCGTAGCCGGGCTCCAGGCCCAGGTAAATGCCTGTGATGTACTGCTGCAGGCTGGCAATGGCGCTGGCGATACGGGTGGTGGGCACCGTATGGCTGACCTGGGGGTCGAGCAGCCAATAGGTATAGATATCGTCTACGGTCTTGACGGTATCGGCCACTGCCGTGTCTTCAGGCAGCACGCTGTTGAGGTAGAACCCCAGCATCGCGTCGCGCAGGTGTTCGTTGAGGTGTTGGGTGAGGGTGTCAGACATGGTCATTCCTTGAACCAGGCGAAATACAACGGGGTTAGGGGGTTGTGGCGATCAATGCCGAGCCAACGTGTTGCCAGTCTTCATTCATCAAGGTGGCATGCAGGTCGGCAGCCTTGAGCAAGGCGCTGGCGGAAAGGCCGGTGAGCCTGACGGCTTCATGGCAACGCAGGAGCCAGTCCAGGTCGGCCAGGGTCCTCACCTGTTTGGCAGGCAGAGATTCAACGAGCAGGTTGATTTCATCGACATCCCACTTGAGCAATGCGGCCAGTTGCGAGGTGCAAGCCCCATTGTCAGTTATGGCGGAGCCTTCGACGGAGGATGAATTGGCGCATTGTAAATAGGCGAGCACGCTGTCCTGGGCCAGCCCGTAGGTGCTGAGGCAATGGGCAAAGCGTTGCAGCAGGTACAGCGTGCTCAGCGTCAGCTTGAGCAGCGAGGCCGCGGTGTGGTCCGGGCTCAGCCAGTGCGGATGGAGCACGAAGGTCTGCAAGGCCTCACGACTCACTGCCAGCCCCAAGGACACTTCGGCATCCGGCAGGCTCAGCAATACATTTTTGTGCAGCTCCGTGGTGGATTCGGCAGTGGCGGTTCGGGCAATTTGTCGAACCACGAGTTTGCGCCATTGCAGGTACGCGGCGGGGTCACCGGCAAGGTGTGAGGGAGCGTTGAGCAGCGTGTCGATTTTTGCTTTCAGCGGCTGCATTTGTTGGTAGAACGCGCCCAGCTTCTTGGTCACTGCCTGTTTGGCATCGCTGTGCAGAGCCGTGTTGCGTTCTGGGTCGAGGCTCAGGGTCTGGGCTTCGATAAGCTGCACCAGCCCATTGGGCAGTTCTTTGGGCGGCGCGGGCTTGAGCAGCGGTTGGCTGTGCAGCAGCCCTTGTACGATAAGGGCATGCCAGGCAATGGGCGCCGCTTTGGTGTCAGGCTCGGGCTGGGGCAATGACAGGTCAGCGAGGTCTTCTTGCGCCAACAGGCCATGGCGGGTCAGTTCGATTACCTCATCGAGTTGGGTGATGTACGTCTGCACGTGGGGCGGTGGGGATTGGGCATCCAATAGCAATTGGCGGCGAAGCTGATCAACCGTTTGACCCGTGTCGTTGAGCCAGCGGACCAGCCAGTCCATTTGCATCAGCACATCGAGCAGGTCGGCAGGGGCATTGACGCCGGAGCGACGCAGGCTCGGGTTGACCAGTTGTGCGGTGTAATCCTTACCGCCCAGCAGCGCCGCCACATGGTAGCTGTCGAGCACTGACAGCCCGAACAACCGCGCGATACGGGTTTGGCGATACAGCGCGCTATAAAACGTAAGCGTCGGGCAAGAAGCGGGTAGATGCAGGCGGGCCTGCTTGATCAGCCAGTGCAACGAGGCTGGGGTGTCGCTCAGGTGCAGGCCGGTGCAGAGCTGGTGGCGCAGGGTTGTCGGGATTTCCTCCCTCAAGGCCAGGGTCGGCCTGTCCAGGGTCAATGCCTGGCCTGGCAACGGGCCGGGATTGAACAGCTGGTCGTACAGCGACAGACGAGTGCCGGGTGCCCACACCGGTATCTCATCCAGCACGGCGGCAAAGGCTTGCAATGACAGGCTGTAGCGGCGCTCCAGATAGCGATAGACGCCCAGTGCGCGCAGGGTATTGTCGTTGGCGGGCTGCGCCGGGTCGCCCTCGTGTTCACGCCGCACCACGCTCGTCGACAGGGCGTCGAGTGCGTCGAAGGGCAATTGCGTCCAGCGTTGCAGGCGGATCATTCGGTGCAGGCGCTGATAACGTTCCCATGAGGTATTGAGCAGGCGCGCACCATCCTTGTCCTGCGCATTGATCGACAGGGGCGACTGGGTCGCGCCGGCCTCGGTGATCGGCCCGTTCACGTACGCGGCACCGTTGTGCAGGCGCAGCTTGGCCGGCGGCGTTGGCAGGGCGCTTGCCAGAACATTGCTCGACAGCACCGGCACATACTTGCCGCAGGCCAGTAGCGCTTCGGTCTGATCGGCGGTGAGTCCGGTTTTCTGCAACCAGTGGGACAACTCCTCAAGGGGCTGCTCCTGGGTACCATAGTGCTGGGTAAAAAAATCTTCTGCCTGTACGTCTCCCGTTCTTATTAACAAAGGCTCGATCAATAACACCTGCTGGGCAGGGCTCAGCCCGGACAGCAAACGTTGCGCTTCATAGGCCTCGTGCCGGACCACGCCGTAAGTGTTTTGCGCGCGCTGGCTGGTGGGCAGCTTGAGGCTGATGCGGTAACTGAGTTCGCCCAATTGTGGCTTGCCGCCGGACAAACCGAGCCAGCACTGGCGATGCGCGCGTTCGAACGGCAGCACGAAGGGGAAGCGTTGCCTGCCGAGCACCTCATCAAGGGAGCGGCCGCGGTATTCACGGCGGGTTTGTTTGAGATGAGCGTCGATCTGGCGGGACAGGGTTTCGTTGATCATCGAGAGTTGAGGAATCACAGCGCTGAGGCCGCGTTCGTCCAGGGGCAGTGTCTTGAGTTCGGGGCGTCGCCGGTCGAGGGTGATCTTGGGCTGTTTGCCTTTACCGCTTTTTTCCAGCGCTTGGGCAAACAGGTATAACGCCTTCAGGTAGGCGATCGGGGAGTCGATTGCCGCCATGGAAGAGGCCGAACACAGCAGGTGCCAGTCCTCTTTGAACAGGTGGGTATAGGTGGGGGAGTGCGTGTCCATTGTGATGAATCTCCTGAAAGCCCCCGGCCACTGCCAAGGGCAATGGCACGCTAGCATGGGGCGCCAGGCCGGCTCGGTCGGCCGGATCGCTGAGTGAGCGAGGAGAAATCATCGGTGCAAATCGATAGCGCGACAGGGCCTGTGGGGCACTGTCGCGCGAACCTTGCTGCGAGGAGGTAGCCGTTACGCCGCCAGCGGTTTTTTCGCCATGGCTTTTTTGTGCGCGGCCTTCATCGCTTCCATCTCGGCCCCCAGCTCTTCGAGCAGCGCTTTACCCAGCAGTTTCTTGGCCTGAGGGAACATCTCGGTTTCTTCTTCTTCGATATGGTGCTCAAGCAACTCCTTGACCACTTTGACGCGACCGGAAAACTCGGTGGACGAGGGGTCGGTTTTCTTCAAGTCCGGCAGTACCAGCGAGTCGACGGTACGGTGCTCTTCCTTGGCTTCGTGGTACATGATGTCCTGTTCCTTGCCACCAGCTTTCCTGAACGCGGGGTAGAGGATCTCTTCTTCGAGTTGGGTATGCAGGGTGATCTCCATTTCGAGTTTGGCCAACAACTCGGTACGCTTTTTTACCCCGCGTTCAGTGGATTCGCTTAACTGGGTCAGCAGGGTCTTGACGCGTTCATGGTCGGCTTTGAGCAGGTCGATGGCATTCATAGGTAACCTCACGGGGGGTATGCGGGCGTGTCGAAGTGCACGCCTCGTGGTGAGGAAGGTTGCATCAGGCGTACCAACTTTTATGGTTAAAAATTATCTTGTAAATCAGTTGGTTGTATTTTTCTGTGTGCTTGGTGGTCGTGCAGCTTGCATGGTCGGGCCGCGTTGAGATTGCACAACGCACAACCGGTTGCTGACGCTCCAGCGCAACGGGCGGCCCTAAAGGGTGGCCAGGAAAATTCTAATGGAACCCTTGGGGCATCTGCTTGACCTAACGCTTAGACTTCAGGAGGTGAATCATGCAAATTGAATATATCTGGATCGTATTGGCGGTGGTTCTGCTGCTCTTGGAACTCTGGGCGATCAATATCGTTTTGCGCAGCACTGGCGGATGGGAGACCAAGGGGTTGTGGGTCGTGGTGCTGGTGTTCGTGCCGCTGCTGGGGTTGATTGCGTGGGCGATGTTCGGACCCAAGCGTGAAATGGCGCAGCAGCGTAAAAGCTGAAGCGGTGAGTGATAAAAAACAGGCGCCCCATGGGCTAATGCCAGTCAGTTAAGACAGAATCGGTAACTGTGGCGAGGGAGCTTGCTCCCGCTGGGGCGCGAAGCGGCCCCAAAAATGGGACTGCTACGCAGTCCAGCGGGAGCAAGCTCCCTCG
>NZ_JAFCVN010000005.1:0-54540 GCF_049897065.1 Pseudomonas sp. DWP2-2
CCTGGGAGGCGTTACCACGCAGAGCGTGGGAACGAGCATGTGCCTGCTGCCGGAAAGATCGTTCCCGCGCTCCGCGTGGGAATGCAGCCCGTGACGCTCCGCGTCACCCCTCAACTGCGGCGGGACGCGGAGCGTCCTGGGAGGCGTTACCACGCAGCGCGTGGGAACGAGCATGTGCCTGCTGCCGGAAAGATCGTTCCCGCGCTCCGCGTGGGAATGCAGCCCAGGACGCTCCGCGTCACCCTTCAGTTGCGACGGGACGCGGAGCGTCCTGGGAGGCGTTACCACGCAGAGCGTGGGAACGAGCAGATCAGAACTCGATGCGTACATCACCCTTCGGCACACTGCAGCACGACAGGATATAGCCTTCGGCTTCGTCCTCTTCGGTAATCCCGCCGTTGTGCTCCATCTCTACTTCGCCGCCCAGCTTCATGACCTTGCACGTACCGCAGATGCCCATGCCGCAGGCCTTGGGGATCAGCAGGCCGAGCTTGGCCGCCGCAGCATGCACCGTTTCCCCCGGCGCCACGCGAATGCTCTTGCCGGACGCGATAAATTCCACTTGATGCAGGTCTGCCAGGTCGATCTCCGGCGCATCCGCCGCTTGCTCGGCCTGCTCCACCGCATCGGCACGGGCTTCGGGCGGTGTCGCGCCAAAGGATTCTTCGTGATAACGCGTCATGTCGAAACCGGCAACTTCCAGCAAACGCTTCACCGCGTTCATGTACGGCGTAGGGCCGCAGCAGAACACTTCGCGCTCCAGGAAGTCCGGCACCATCAGCTCCAGCATCTTGTGATTCAGATAGCCGCGATACCCGGCCCAAGGCTCGCCTAGGCCGTGTTTTTCGCAAATCAGGTGCAGGCTGAAGTTGTCGATCCGCGACGCCATGTGCTCCAGCTCGCGGTGATAGATGATGTCCTTGGGCGAGCGGGCGCTGTGGATAAAGGTCATGTCGACGTTCGCATTGGTGTCGTAGAACCAGCGCGCCATGGACATCACCGGCGTGATCCCAACGCCGCCGCTGAGGTAAAGCACTTTCGGGCTCGGGAAGTCGATGGCATTGAACAGCCCGACCGGCCCGTGCACCGCCAGCTCCTGGCCTTCGTGCAAAGTGTCGTGCAGCCAATTGGAGACACGGCCGCCCGGCACACGCTTGATGGTCACCGAAAAGCTGTAAGGCACCGACGGTGAGCTGGAAATCGTGTACGAACGCATGATCGGCTGGCCTTCGATTTCCAGCTCCAGGGTGACGAATTGCCCTGGCTTGAAAAAGAACAGGATCGGCTGATCGGCCATGAAGCAGAAGGTGCGCACATCCCAGGTTTCCTGGATGACTTTGACGCAGCGGACGATGTGCCGACCATTGGCCCAGGTCTGGGTGGTTACCGGATTCAGGAAATTATTGGACATGTTGTTCTCCACCGCCGACGTCGGCCTTGTGGTGGCGATTCTGCGTAACGCGAGAACCACCCATTTACCTATCTGCGACATTCACATACTTACGGCGACCAGCCCCCAAAGACAGGGGCTTGCGCGTCGGGATCAGATTGGGCCATGTCGCCCATGGATAAGGTTCGACGTTACGCCGGGCCCACACTCGCTCCCAACAAAGACGCGTTCTTTACGCCTTGCACAGCACCAACCGTAGCCACTATTCGCCGGCCACACAGAATGGCCATGAGGACACACACGATGGACGTCACCGCAACCTTAAGCTTGGGCGATCCGCTGGAACCCGCACGCAAGGCCACCGCGCAAATGCTGCAAGAGCGCGAGCGCACTTTTTCGCTGCCGCAGCCGTTCTACTCTGATGAGCGGTTGTTTGATATCGACATGCAGGAGATCTTCCAGAAAGAGTGGTTGATCGCCGGCATGACCTGCGAAATCCCCACCAAGGGCAACTACCTGACCCTGCAAGTGGGCAAGAACCCAATCATCGTGATCCGGGGTGCCGACGGCGTGGTGCATGCGTTCCACAACGTCTGCCGCCACCGTGGCTCGCGCTTGTGCACCAGCGACAAGGGCAAGGTTGCCAAATTGGTGTGCCACTACCACCAGTGGACCTACGAGCTGGACGGCCGCCTGCTGTTCGCCGGCACCGAGATGGGCGCCGATTTCGACATGAAGCAGTACGGCCTCAAACCAGTGAACGTGAAGACCGCTGGCGGCTACATCTTTATCAGCCTGGCCGAAAACCCACCGGCCATCGATGACTTCCTGTCCACGCTCAGCCATTACATGGAGCCCTACGACATGGAGAACACCAAGGTGGCGATCCAGACCACCTTGTTCGAAAAAGCCAACTGGAAGCTGGTGCTGGAAAACAACCGCGAGTGCTACCACTGCAACGCCTCGCACCCGGAACTGCTGAAAACCCTGCTGGAGTGGGACGACGTTACCGACCCGCGCGCCGACCAGGCGTTCAAGGATCACGTAGCCGCGTCCGCCGCCGCTTGGGATGCCGAAAAAATCCCTTACGCCCACGCCAGCTTCGGCCTGCGTAACCGCATCGTGCGCATGCCACTGCTCAAGGGCACTGTGTCGATGACCCTGGACGGCAAGCAGGGCTGCGCCAAACTGATGGGCCGCATCAAGAACCCGGACCTGGGTTCGATGCGCATCCTGCACCTGCCGCACTCCTGGAACCACTGCATGGGCGACCACATCATTGTGTTCACCGTGTGGCCGATCAGCGCCCAGGAAACCATGGTCACCACCAAGTGGATCGTGCATAAGGACGCGGTGGAAGGCGTGGACTACGACGTGGAGCGCATGCGCCAGGTGTGGGATGCCACCAACGACCAGGATCGCCGCCTGGCCGAAGAGAACCAGCGCGGCATCAACTCCACCGCCTACCAGCCAGGCCCTTACTCCAAGACCTATGAGTTTGGCGTGGTGAATTTTGTGGATTGGTACAGCGAGCGGATGCTCAACAACCTGGGCGCGGCGCCAGCGCCTTATCTCAAAGGCGTAGCTGCTCACGAATAACGCTTGTGTGGGAGCGGGCTTGCCCGCGATGGCATTGTGTCTGTCAAAGCCTGTATTGGCTGACAGACCGCTATCGCAGGCAAGCCAGCTCCCACATTTGGGCAGGTTAACTGTTCAAAATTCGATCAGTTCCGATGCAGCCCTTTACCACCCTGCCCTCCAGCCTTTCCCCAACAACTTATCCACAAAGCCACCCACAGCAATTGTGGGCAAGTGCGCCGTGCTCACAAATTAAATCAAGAAAATCCGTGACTTATTTAAACTTGCGGGTTTTATCTTGAGCTGTTCATTTATTGACCAAACCTCCAAGAGCCTTGTTTGGCGTGGCTTGCAGCGGTAAGCGAACACCTTATCCACAGATGCGCCAACAGAATTCGGGGGCAACTTTGTTCGAGTTGTGGAAAAGCCCTTGAAACCCTCATGAATCGGGGATATCCAGCCGTTTAAACGGCGAATATGTGAGATTTGATCAATTATTGACCAACCCCTCGAAAGCCACGTTTTATAAGGCTTGTAGCGGATAGCGAACATCTTATCCACAAAAGCGCCAACAGACTTTGGGGGCAAGTCGAGGCCTCAACCCGGTGAAAACCCGAGCAAAAACCGCGAGTTAGGCTGGTTGTTTTTCGTACAGAGGGCTGCAGAGCTTGATATGCCGGGCTTGTGGACACCCGCGAACAGGTTATCCACAGGCGGATCAACAGGCATTGTGGGTAAGCCCAAGATAAAGCAGGAAAATGTGGAAGCGGGCTTGCCCGCGATTGCAATACGTCAACGGATGCATGGGTTGCTGACCTACCGCTATCGCAGGCAAGCCAGCTACCACAAGGTTTGGTGGTGGTCAGGGTTCAGCGTACGACGCCCTCTTCTACCAGAAGCTTGAGAATCGCTTGCGCGCCCTCTTCAGCGCTCACGCCCTTGAGCACCTGCCCACCGCCGCCACTGGACTTGGCCGTTGCGGCCTTCATACGGTCGGCACCACTCTTGGCCTTGATCACCTTGAGGCGCTTTGGCCGTGGCTTGGCCGGTTGCAACAGTGCGCCTGTGAATAACTCGTCGTGTTCAATCTCAACGTCATGGGCGGCCAGTTCACCCCGTTGCGCCGGGCCGTAGGCGCTCTGACGTGGCTTGGGCGCGGCGTTATCCACAGTGGCGAGAAACGGCAGGCGCACCTTCAAGCGCCGTCGCTGGCCGCGAGGCAGCGCCTGCAGCACCAGGGCTACGCCGGCGTCGATGGACTCCACCTGGGCCAGCCCCACAATCAGCGGCCAGCCCAGTTGCTCGGCCAAGAGGAACGGCAGCATTCCCGAACCTTCGCCGGTTTCTGCCTGGCTCCCGGTCAGTACCACCTGAGCACCGGCGTCGCGCAGATACTCACTGAGCACCGGCAAGGCATCCGAGCCGGCCGGTTGTTCCAGTACCTGCAGTTGCGGCAGGCCCATGCCCAGGTAGCTGCGCAGGGTCGGCTCGCTGACATCACCAGCGTGCAGCACCTGCAACTTATCCCCAGCCAGTTGCAGCCCCAGCTCAACCGCGCGCGCATCCTGCTCGGCGCGGCGTGGACGCCCGGAGGTGGGGTGAGCACCGATGGACACCAGGCTGAATACAGTGTTAGTCATGGTCATATCCTCAGGCTGCATCGCGCTTGGCGCCGTTGCGGTAGGTCTCGACCGCCGCGATCAAGGCGTGCAGTATCGCGGCGCTTTCGCCGATCACCGACAGGTCGGCACGCTTGATCATGTCGCACCCTGGGTCGAGGTTGATCGCCACCACCTTGTCGCAGGCACCGATGCCTTGCAGGTGCTGGATCGCCCCGGAAATGCCCACCGCCACGTACACCCGCGCAGTCACCCAGGTGCCGCTGGCGCCGACCTGGCGATCACGCGCCATGAAGCCATCGTCCACTGCCACCCGCGAGGCGCCTTCAGTAGCGCCCAGGGCCGCGGCGGTCTGGTGGAACAGCGCCCAATCCTTCACGCCGTTGCCACCGGAGAAAATGAACTCTGCCTCGGCCATCGGAATCGCTGCCGGATCGACCGCCACCGCGCCGAGGTCTTCGATACGAGGCAAACTGCGCGCCAGGCTTGTGGATAACTCCACGGGCAAGACTTCGTGGCGGGTCTCGCTGACCGGATCGGCACATTCGGCGGCAGCGAGGATCAGACGGGGCAACGGCCGCGCCAGGTCTTCCTGGCCGGCACCGGCACGGCCGATGCATTCCTCGCCCTTGATCTGCCACACCCGCGTCGCCGGGCGTTCCTTGAGGCTGGCGGCAAAGCGTCGCCCCAGCTCACCACCACCGCTGCGGCTGTCTGGCAGCAACCAGTGCCGCGGGCTGAATTGGTTATCCACAGCGCGCAGGCCCTGCACGCGTTGCTCCGGTGCATAACCCTCGAACTCATGCCCCTCCAGCACCAGCAGACGGTCGACGCCGGCCGTGGCAAACGCGCTTTCCTTGTGTTCACCGAACACCACCGCCAACACCGCGCCGTCATTGCCGGCCAGTTGGCGCGCCAGGCCAAGCAGGTCACGGTCGTGGCTGCTCAGGCGGCCACCGACCATGTCCGGCACCACGTTGATGTAGAACGCCGGGGTCGGCACTTGATGCAGCGGCAATTGCACTTCCACTGCCGCGGTGCGCTTGGCCGCGCCGCCCTGCTGGGCACCGCTGCGGTCGATACGCTTGATGCCGTTGGGCCCGATAAAACCGACACCATGCACGTTTTTGCGAATGATGCCGTTGGGCCCCATCCAGCTGTGTTGCACCGGCTGCATCGCCGCGTGCAACGGGTGCAGGCGGTTACGGGCGATCCATTCGGCCCGGGGGTCGCGGCGGATAATATCGCTCATTAGTGCACCTCCGCAGGTTCACGCTTGACGGGGGCTTTGGCCGGCGCGGCGTCTTCAAGCAACGCGTCGGCTACCAGTTCGGCGATGTCCTTGATCAACGGGCGCGGTTCGACCACGCCTTCAAGCATCGCCGTGCATTGCGGGCAACCCACGGCCACCAGTTCGGCGCCGGTCTCGCGGATGTCGTCCATGCGCATATCGGGGATACGTTGCTTGCCGGGGATGTCGGTGATCGGCGCACCGCCACCGCCACCGCAGCAGCGTGAACGGAAGCCCGAGCGTTGCATTTCCTTGACCTCGATACCCAACGCCTTTAGCACTTGGCGCGGCGCCTCGTATTCACCGTTGTAGCGGCCCAGGTAGCAAGGGTCATGGTAGGTCACGCTGTTGCCTTTGTGCTGGCCCAGATTCAGCGCGCCCTCGCCGATCAGCTCGGCCATGAAGGTGCTGTGGTGCTGCACGCGGTAGTTGCCGTTGAAGGCGCCGTATTCGTTTTTCAGCACATGGAAGCTGTGCGGATCGCAGGTGACGATGCGCTTGAAGCTGTACTTGGCCAGGGTCTGGATATTGCGCGTGGCCAGCAACTGGAATGTCGCTTCGTCACCGAGGCGCCGCGCCACGTCACCGCTGTCGCGTTCTTCCAGGCCGAGCACGGCGAAATCGACCTTGGCGGCCTTGAGCACTTTGACGAAAGCGCGCAGGGTACGCTGGTTACGCATGTCGAAGGCGCCATCGCCGACCCAGAACAGCACATCGCAACTGCCTTTGTCGCTGAGCAACGGCAGGTTCAGGTCTGCCGCCCAGTTCAGGCGCCCACCGGGGGCAAACCCGCCGGGGTTGTCGGTAGCGATCAGGTTTTCCAGGACTTCAGCGCCCTTGTTCGGCGTGGCGCCTTTCTCCAGGGTGAGGTGGCGACGCATGTCGACAATGGCGTCCACGTGCTCGATCATCATCGGGCACTCTTCCACGCAGGCGCGGCAGGTGGTGCACGACCACAGGGTCTCGGCGTCCACCAGGCCGTTGACGATCGGCTGGTGCGGGTTGCCGCCGTGTTCGCCCACCGGTTTGCCGGGGTACGGGCTGCCGGCGAACTTGGCATCGGTGCCACCGGCCAAACCGACCACCATGTCCTGGATGAGTTTTTTCGGGTTCAGTGGCTGGCCGGCGGCAAACGCCGGGCACGCCGCTTCGCACTTGCCGCACTGCACGCAGGCGTCGAAGCCGAGCAGTTGGTTCCAGGTGAAGTCCTTGGGTTTTTCCACGCCCAGTGGCGCGGTTTTATCGCTCAGGTCCAAGGGTTTCAAACCGGTGGAGCGGCCACCGCCAAAGCGTTCGGCGCGACGGTGCCAGGCCAGGTGCAGGGCTCCGGCAAACGCGTGTTTCATCGGCCCACCCCAGGTCATGCCGAAGAACATTTCGGACACGCCCCACAACACGCCCACGCTCAGCAATGCCGCGAGCAGCCAGCCGCCGAAGTCGACGGGCAGAATCCCGGCCACCGGCAAGGTCACCAGGAAGAAGCTCACCGAGAAGGCCATCAGGCTTTTCGGCAGGCGCATCCACGGGCCTTTGGACAGGCGGGCAGGCGGATTGCGGCGGCGCAGGTACATGAAGATCGCGCCGACAAACATCAATGTCGACGCCAGCAGCAGGGCATAACCAAGAATGCGGCTCTGCAGGCCGAAACCGTGCACCACAATCGCCAGCAGCGCCGACAGCACAAAGCCCAGCGCCGTCGCTACGTGGGTGTTGGCGATGTATTTGTCACGGGCGACCACGTGGTGCAGGTCGACCATGTAACGCTTGGGCATGGCCAAGAGGCCACCCAGCAGGTCGACTTTGGATGAGCGGCCACGGCGCCACATGTTCACCCGGCGCAAGGCGCCGAGGACGGCGAGGCCCAGGGCGGCAAAAAGCAGGATGGGAAGAAGGGTATTCAGCATGGTGAAGCTCCCACTAAGATCGTTCCCACGCTCTGCGTGGGCATGCATCCTGTGACGCTCTGCGTCACGACCTTAAAAGCAGACGCGGAGCGTCCAGGGCGGCATTCCCACGCAGAGCGTGGGAACGATCAGGTGCGTCAGAAATCCTTGCACAAGCGCAGGGCGTCATAGATGGCGGCGTGGGTATTGCGCTGGGCCACACAGTCACCAATGCGGAACAGCAAGTACCCCTCGCCCGCCTCGCTCAGGCATGGCTGCGGCTTGATCGCAAACAGCGCTTCAACGTCGATCTGGCCCTTGTTGCGCGAACCTTCCTTGAGCCCGTAGTAAATGGCCTCGTCCGGACGCACGCCGTTCTCCACCACGACCTGGTCGACCACCCGCTCCTCTTTGGCGCCGGTGTATTCGTTCTCCAGCACGGCCACCAGCTTGTCGCCCTCGCGGTAGACCTTTTCCAGCATCATGTCGCCGGTCATGATCACTTCCTTGGGGTACATGCTGCGGTAGTACGTGGGGAACGACGTACCGCCGATTGCCACGCCTGGCTTGATGTCGTCGGTGACGATCTCCACCTGGCTGCCTTTGTCGGCCAGGAAGTCGGCCACCGACATCCCGGTGAATTCACAGATGGTGTCGTACACCAGCACGTTCTTGCCAGGCAGCACCTTGCCGTCGAGCACGTCCCAACTGCTCACTACCAAGCCTTCGGCGGCGCCCCAGTGTTCGTTCTGCTCGATGAACGGGTGCCCGCCCACCGCCAGCACCACCACGTCCGGACGCACGTCCAGGATGGTCTCGGCATCGGCTGCAACACCCAGGCGCAGGTCGACTTTCAAACGCGCCAGCTCCAGTTGATACCAACGGGTGATACCGGCGATCTGGTCACGCTGCGGCGCTTTCGATGCCGTGGTGATTTGCCCGCCGATAAACTCCTTTTTCTCGAACAGCGTCACGTCGTGGCCACGTTCAGCCGCCACGCGCGCGGCTTCCATCCCGGCCGGGCCGGCCCCCACCACAACCACCTTGCGCTTGGGCCCGGTGGACTTCTCGATGATGTGCGGCACGCCCATGTATTCACGGGAGGTCGCAGCGTTCTGGATGCACAACACATCCAGGCCCTGGTACTGGCGGTCGATGCAGTAGTTGGCGCCCACGCACTGCTTGATCTGGTCGATCTGGCCCATCTTGATCTTGGCGATCAGGTGCGGGTCGGCGATGTGCGCACGGGTCATGCCGACCATGTCCACATAGCCGCCTTCCAGAATGCGCGTGGCCTGGTTCGGGTCCTTGATGTTCTGCGCGTGCAGCACCGGAACCTTGACCACTTCCTTGATGCCGGCCGCCAGGTGCAGGAACGGCTCCGGCGGGTAGCTCATGTTCGGGATGACGTTGGCCAGGGTGTTGTGGGTGTCGCAACCCGAGCCCACCACGCCGATGAAATCGAGCATGCCGGTGTCATCGTAGTACTTGGCGATTTGCTTCATGTCCTCGTGGGACAAGCCGTCCGGGTGGAATTCGTCACCGCACAGGCGCATGCCCACACAGAAGTCATCCCCCACTTCGGCACGCACGGCCTTCAACACTTCCAGGCCGAACTTCATGCGGCCCTCGAAGCTGCCGCCCCACTCGTCGGTACGCTTGTTGACCCGCGGGCTCCAGAACTGGTCGATCATGTGCTGGTGCACGGCCGACAATTCCACCCCGTCCAGGCCACCGGCCTTGGCCCGACGCGCAGCCTGGGCGTAGTTGCCGATCACACGCCAGATTTCTTCTGGCTCGATGGTCTTGCAGGTGGCACGGTGCACCGGCTCACGCACGCCGGACGGCGACATCAGGGTCGGCCAGTTGAAGCCGTCCCAACGCGAGCGCCGGCCCATGTGGGTAATCTGGATCATGATCTTGGCGCCATGCTTGTGCATGGCATCGGCCAGATTCTGGAAGTGCGGGATGATGCGGTCGGTGGACAGGTTCACCGACGCCCACCATTCCTGCGGGCTGTCGATGGCCACCACGGAGGAGCCACCGCAGATCGCCAGGCCAATACCGCCCTTGGCTTTCTCTTCGTAGTACTTCACATAGCGGTCGGTGGTCATGCCGCCGTCGGTGGCATACACCTCGGCATGCGCAGTGCTGAGCACCCGGTTGCGGATGGTCAGTTTGCCGATCTGGATCGGCTGGAACATTGCTTCGAAAGCCATGGCACGGTCCTCGGCTTACAACGGTTTGACGGTGAACAAACCATCATCGTGGCCCTCTTCGGAGCCTCCGTAGACTTGTTCGGCGACAGTGCGGATCTTGCTGCCACGCGCTTGAAGGATCTGGTCCATGGCGCCGGCAAACCAGCCGGTGAACATGTAGTCCACTTTGCGTCCGACCTTGCCGTAGACATACACAAAAGCTGAATGCTCAAGCCTGACGCTGGCGGTGCCTTTATCGAGGTCGATGTCCTGGATCTTGAACAGGCCCCAGCCGCGTTGCGACAGGCGCTTCATGTAGTGCTCGAACACCGCGACGCCTTCCAGGCCGTGGCATTCAGCTTCTTTTTCACACCAGTGCCAGGCGGATTTGTAGCCGGCCTTGTAGAGGATCTCGGCGTAGGCGTCGGCCCCCAGTACTTCTTCGATACCCATGTGGTTGTTGACGAAGAAATGACGCGGCACGTACAGCATCGGCAGGGCGTCGGAGGTCCAGACACCGGTTTCGCTGTCGACTTCAATTGGCAATTGCGGGGCGATCTTGGCCATGGAAACTCAACTCCAGAAAATTCGTTTTGATGCCCGCCGCGCGGATGGCGGCGGGTGAAGGATTAAGCGAGCAGTGGCTTATTCGCCCCAGACGTCCTTGAGCACGTTGACCCAGTTCTCGCCCATGATCTTGCGCACCACGCGCTCGCTGTGGCCGCGCTTGAGCAGGGTCTCGGTGAGGTTGGGGAACTCACCCACGGTGCGGATGCCCAGCGGGTTGATGATCTTGCCGAAGCTGGTCAGGCGGCGGGCGTAGCCCTTGTCATGGGTGAGCATTTCGAAGAAATCCTGACCATGGCCCTGGGTGAAGTCGGTGCCGATGCCGATGGCGTCTTCGCCGACGATGTTCATGGTGTATTCGATGGCTTCGGCGTAGTCGTCGATGGTCGAGTCGATGCCCTTGGCCAGGAACGGCGCAAACATGGTCACGCCGACAAAACCGCCATGGTCGGCGATGAACTTCAGCTCTTCATCGGACTTGTTGCGCGGGTGCTCTTTAAGCCCGGACGGTAGGCAGTGGGAGTAGCACACCGGCTTTTTCGATTCGAGGATGACCTCTTCGCTGGTCTTGGAGCCCACGTGGGACAGGTCGCACATAATGCCGACGCGGTTCATCTCGGCGACGATCTCACGCCCGAAACCCGACAGGCCGCCATCACGCTCGTAGCAGCCGGTGCCCACCAGGTTCTGGGTGTTGTAGCACATCTGCACCACCCCCACGCCGAGCTGCTTGAAGATCTCGACATAGCCGAGCTGGTCCTCAAAGGCATGGGCATTCTGGAAGCCGAAGATGATGCCGGTCTTGCCCTGCTCCTTGGCGCGGCGGATGTCGGCGGTGGTTTTCACCGGGATCACCAGGTCGCTGTTCTCACGGATCAGGGTCTGGCTGGCGACAATGTTATTGATCGTGGCCTGGAAGCCTTCCCACACCGACACCGTGCAGTTGGCGGCGGTGAGGCCACCTTTGCGCATGTCTTCGAACAGGTCGCGGTTCCACTTGGCAATAATCAGACCGTCGATAACGATGCTGTCGGCGTGCAACTCGGCTGGGCTCATCAGGCGTCCCCTTATTGGCGATTCATGCGCCGAATCGTCTGCCGGCGCTTTGGGGCCAGCATATGCCCAGGGACCGACGGAGCCGGGTGCAAAAACGACAGGGGAATTGCCGAAAGCGTCAATCCGCGACAAAGCCTGCGAAGACAGGCCCCACGGTCGGCTGTTCTTTGTCTTACGCTTGAGCCAGAATTGCGCATCACGTGATATGAGACGGCGCAATGAAATCGATTTTCCTGGCTTTGGCACTCATCGCAACCACCGCCCACGCGGCCGAAGACACCGACAGCACGCCGTGCGACGGTATCGAGAACGACCAGCAAACCTTGGAATGCGCCACCTACAACAAGACCACCGCCGAGCAATTGCTCAAAGATAACTATCAGGGGTTGCTGGAGCGCATGGGTTCGACCTACGGCAGCGACAAGACCAAACTGGCGGACATTACCGCCCGTCTGAAGGATGCGCAGCAGAAGTGGGAAAAACTGCGCGACGCCGATTGTGCAGTGGACACCTTCCCGGCAGTGACCGGCACCAAGGCCTATGCGATTGCGCACAACGACTGCCTGGCGCGCATGAGTGATGAGCGGTCGGAGTTTCTGGAGTCGATTGGCCAAGAATAGTAACTATATTCCTACAATAGAAGCGTCCCACTGTCGCTTTTCGCTACCTGACGCTGATTTAAGGAATTTTCGGCATGCAATGGCTTCCATCCCCACCCACCGACAATATTTATAAGTTGCTTGCTGTATTTGGTTTATGGCTAATTGCAGGTGCGCTGACACTGGTGTCTATTTTTTCTTATCTGGACTACAGATTCCAAAAAGAAACACGCGAGGAAAGCCACCATTCGCAAACGGAGCAAATGGTAAACGACTTCACCAAACGCATTGAAGCGCTTGAGAAAGGCACACCGGAACTGCATAAAATCGCAGATCTGCCGGATTCATTCAACAACGACGTCACCTTCCTGAAGAACAGCCTCGTTATACAAGAAAGAAAACTTTCTACATACAAAGAACGAGAGAAAGATAACCTCGACACGTTCATGGACTATCTGCTCGTCCACGAAAAAGAGTTTTATATTTTCATAGGTCTGTACGCGACGCTCACGTCACTGTGCACGGTGATAGGTTTTAGCCGCTGGTTTCAGAAAATACAAAAGCCCGGCGAAGTACTGAATGAGCTAGATATTAAAATCAAAGAAGCAAGCTTATTGAAACTTAAGATAGAAATTTCCCAACTTCAACCAATGAGCAAGACAATAGAGCAGCTCTTTGAATTGCATTTCAATAAGCCCTTTCCTGAAGCCTCTCCCTCGCAAAGGACCCGCTCATGACCATCTGCGGCATCGAAATCAAAGGCAGCGAAGCCATCATCGCCGTCGCCTCCCTGGACAACCAGGCGCTGACCCACGTCGCCCTGGCCACCAAGAAAATCGCCCTCGACGATGACGACGAAGCGGCCAACGTAAAAGCTTTCGCCGCCCAGGTGAAGGCGTTCGTTCAAGCCAACGGCATCACGCGCATTGCCATCAAGAAACGCAGTAAAAAAGGCGAGTTCGCCGGTGGCCCGACGACGTTCAAGATCGAAGGGGTGTTTCAGTTGCTGGATGGGGTGGAGGTGACGCTGCTGTCGCCGCAGACCATCAATGCGCAAAACAAGAAGCACAGCTTTGATCTGCCGACGACGTTGAACAAGTATCAGCATGAAGCTTATAAAACAGCCTGCTCAACCCTGATGAAAAAGTAATTACCCATCAGCTTTTGACGCAGTGTTCCAAGCCGTGACCACCGCCTTCGTATTCAGGCGTGTAGTAGTACTTAACGAAAGACACTTTGCCCTCCGGGGTTGACGTCATTTGTGCGACCCCCACGCCGAAGTCTTTCAAGACAGGGTCGGTGTGAGCAAAATAAACGCCCAGCGCGTCCGAAGTCCCGGCGGCCATTCCGTCATAACGGGACTTGTCTTCCAAGGTCAAGGTGAAGGTGTAGGCGGCGTACTTGCCAGTACTTTGCTTGGCGTCGAGTGCCATATCAACAACACCCTTATAGCTGCCTATATGTTTATCCTGGCCGGTACATTCATAGCGCCCGCTGTAGTCGGCTCCGGTGAAAGGTGCAGACGCCTGGGCTGCCCACGCCGGGGTGGTCGCGAACGCGATGACAGTAACTAGTTTTCTAAGCATGCCAACCTCTTCTGGTTAAGTAGTGACTTCCTGGCCTGCGTGCTTCATTTCAAAAGCATTTGGTCAAGAGCCACTTCTAAGACCCATAGGACGTTAGCAGTCCTTGGCTATAAGTCTCCGTTAGCGATGAAAAAAAAGAAACTTCCTACACCTTCCATGATTCCCTTATAAACTGCGCTACATCGGGTTTCACTCGTTAGTCGGTATGCGGGTTTTGTACAGCAGCCAATCCCCGAACGACTTGTCTTCCAGGGCATACCCTCCCCGGCTCGACTTCCATACCAATTCCTTGTCGCGCAGGGCATCGATACAGGCCTGAATGGTCTGGGTCCCGGGCACCACATCGCTGCGCATAACCTCCAATGCCTTGCTGACTGCGGTAATCGTGCTGTCGGTAAACGGCGCAAATGGCTCATTGCTTTGCGAACGCACCACCATCACCTGCAACACCGCACGCTGCGGGATGGTCAGGGCGTTCCAGGCGCTTTCGAACTCGGTCCATACACCCGCGCGCAGCAGTTCTGCGCGACTGTGCAGCAGTTGGCCAAGATTGCTCGCCTCGCCCAGCTCCAATGCGACTTCACCGATGATCGTGCGCAACATCTCGGGACGCCGACCTACCAGCTCAAACGCCTCATCAATGTCAGCCGCGTTGAATTGGTTGTTCTTGGCCAGGTGCGCGTTGAGGTGCACGGTGTAGGCCTGGGTGAACGCTTTGCCCAGCAGCGGAAACGGCGTGATGCTGGAACCGAAGAATGGCTGGCTTTTACCCAATACCAAATGGGCGAGTTTGTCGCGATTGGAGCCGGTAAACACCAGGCGCAAACCGCTGCCCTCCTCGTCACGGCCTTGGTTGAGCTGATCCCGGGCAGCCTTCAACGCGAACATCGCATTGATACCTGACTCGGTGGTTAATGCGTGCTGTGCTTCGTCAATCACCAGTACAACGGGTTTTTCTGCAGCCCTATGGAGCAATTCCAACGCTTGGGTCAGCGTCGCACCGACCGGCAATCGTGGCTTGGTAAAGTCCCAGGAAAGCGTACGCAGAAAGCTTAGTTTCTCGATGCCAATGCTCTTTGCCAGTTTGCGAATGCCCTTTTCAAACGGCACCAACGCCCCCGCAATGGCACCTGCGATCAGCTCGGCGGGGTCTTTTTCCTTGTCGGCCCACAGGTCGACATACACCGCCAGCCAGCCCCGCAGCTGACATTCCGGAATCAGGTCTTCGCGCAAAAAAGTGCTTTTGCCCGTGCGTCGGGGCGCCGCGAGAAACAGGCCGGAGGTGAAATCCTGAATACCGGCCCCCACCAGGCCATCGGCAATACTGCTTGCCAGGGTGGGGCGGCGAAACACAAAGCCGCTGTGCTTGGACATGGTTTTATACTCAATTATGGAAAGGACTATAAATTATAGCGAGGAGTATAATTGACTATAATTGTCCGTCAAACCACCTCCCGCCGCCGATCCTCCCGCGGGCATTTGGCAAACCTTGCGCGATAGCTCCTGGTGAAATACGACGGTGACTCAAACCCGCACGCAATACTCACTTCCAGTACGCTCATGTCGCTCTGGCGCAGCAGTTTGCGGGCTTTTTCCAGGCGCAGGCCCAGGTAGAAATTGCTCGGCGTATCGTTCAGGTGCAGGCGAAACAGCCGCTCCAGTTGGCGTCGGGTGACCTTGATCGTTTCGGCCAGGGCCAAGGTGCTCAGGGGCGGTTCGGTGTGCTGTTCCATTTCGCCGATCACGTGCACCAGTTTCTTGTTATTGATGCCGTAGCGCGTGGCGATCTGCATGCGCTGGTGGTCCTTGCGGGGGCGGATGCGGCCAAGTACGAATTGCTCGGAAACCTGGATCGCCAGCTCCGGGCCGTGGGCCTGAGCGATGAGATCGAGCATCAAGTCGATGGACGCGGTGCCGCCGGCACAGGTGATGCGGCGCCGGTCGATTTCGAACAGTTCCTGGGTCACGCTCAGGTGCGGATAGGCCTCCTTGAAGGCGTCGATGGCTTCCCAGTGCAAGGTCAGGCGGTGGCCGTCAAGCAGGCCCGCCTCGGCCAGCACGCAGGCGCCGGTGTCGATGGCACCGAGGGTCACACCCTCATGGTCGAGGCGGCGCAGCCAATGCTCCAGGGCGGGCGTGGCGAACTGCAGGGGTTCGAAGCCGGCCACCACCAGTAAGGTAGCGCCTTTTTTCAACGGTTCCAGCGCGGCATCGGCGTTGACCGACATGCCGTTGCTCGCCAGTACCGCGCCGCCATCGGCACTCAAGATGTGCCAGCGGTACAGCTCGCCGCGAAAGCGATTGGCCACGCGTAACGGTTCCAGCGCGGAGATAAAACCGAGGGCCGAGAACCCCGGCATCAGCAAGAAATAGACATCCTGGGACATGGTGGCGCTCTCGTCGTACGGGCAGCGTGCTCACTGTGATACGCCAGTTCAACCGGCCATTCAAGAGCCCAGGTCGCTGCAGTGCAAGAGTGGGTCGCCGCCGTGCGCTTTGCGGGGCGCCAAGCTGCGTAACGTGATCCCACGGCGCACAAAGACGCCGGCTCCCACAATAACGACTGCCGAGGGCTCCACCCATGAACCGACTGATCAGCCGCTGCGTACTTGCACTCAGCGCCAGCGCCATTTTGAGCACTAACGCCCTGGCAGCGGATGCCGCTTCATGCCAGAACGTACGCATGGGCGTGGTCAACTGGACCGACGTCATCGCCACCAGCGCCATGGCCCAGGTGCTGCTCGATGGCCTCGGCTACAAGACCAAACAAACCAGCGCCTCGCAGCAAATCATCTTTGCCGGCATCCGCGACCAGCGCCTGGACCTGTTTCTGGGTTACTGGAACCCGCTGATGACCCAGACCATCACGCCGTTCGTCGACGCCAAGCAAGTCAAGGTCCTCGAAAAACCCAGCCTGGAAGACGCCCGCGCCACCCTGGCGGTGCCGACTTATCTGGCCGACAAGGGCCTGAAAACCTTTGCCGACATTGCCAGGTTCGAGAAAGAGCTGGGCGGCAAGATTTATGGCATCGAGCCGGGCTCGGGGGCCAATACGCAGATCAAGGCGATGATCGCCAACAACCAGTTCGGCCTGGGCAAGTTCCAGTTGGTGGAGTCCAGCGAAGCCGGCATGTTGGCGGCCGTAGACCGTGCCGTGCGCCGCAAGGAAGCCGTGGTGTTCTTTGGTTGGGCACCGCACCCGATGAACGTCAATGTGGCGATGACTTACCTCACCGGCAGCGAAGACGCCCTGGGCCCGAACGAAGGCATGGCCACCGTGTGGACCGTGACCGCGCCGGCCTACGCCGAGCAGTGCCCCAACGTGCATAAGCTGCTGACCAACCTGACGTTCACCGCCGCCGACGAAAGCCGCATGATGCAACCGCTGCTGGACCACAAGGATGCCATCGAATCCGCCAAGCAGTGGCTCAAGGATCACCCGCAAGACCAGGCGCGCTGGCTGGAGGGTGTCACCACCTTCGACGGCAAACCGGCTGCCGCCAACCTGCAATTGACCACGAAATAACCCATCCAGATCACCGCTTCGCAACCCCTGAAAGTTGCGAACGGCGCCCTGCGCCTTGAAATCACCCGCCTGTAAGGAACCGCCCCATGAACCACGACGTCATCATCACCTGCGCACTCACCGGTGCTGGCGACACGACCGCCAGAAGCCCCCACGTGCCGGTCACTCCCAAGCAAATCGCCGCCGCTGCCGTGGAGGCCGCCAAGGCCGGCGCCACGGTCGTGCATTGCCACGTACGCGACCCCGAGACCGGCAAGTTCAGTCGCGACGTCGCGCTGTACCGCGAAGTGATGGAGCGCATCCGCGAGGCCGACATCGACATCATCGTCAACCTCACCGCCGGCATGGGTGGCGACCTGGAGATCGGTGGCGGCGAGAATCCCATGGAGTTCGGGCCCAATACCGACCTGGTGGGCCCGCTGACCCGCCTGGCCCACGTCGAAGAACTGCTGCCGGAAATCTGCACCCTGGACTGCGGCACGCTGAACTTCGGCGATGGCGACACCATTTACGTGTCCACCCCGGCGCAGCTGCGTGCCGGCGCCAAACGTATCCAGGAACTGGGCGTAAAGGCCGAGCTGGAAATTTTCGACACCGGCCACCTGTGGTTCGCCAAGCAGATGATCAAGGAAGGGCTGCTGGATAACCCGCTGTTCCAACTGTGCCTGGGCATTCCCTGGGGGGCACCGGCCGACACCACCACCATGAAAGCCATGGTCGATAACCTGCCCGCCGACGCGGTGTGGGCCGGCTTCGGCATTGGCCGCATGCAAATGCCAATGGCCGCGCAGGCGGTGCTGCTGGGCGGCAACGTACGGGTGGGCCTGGAAGACAACCTGTGGCTGGACAAAGGCGTGCTCGCCACCAATGGGCAGTTGGTGGAGCGCGCCAGTGAAATTCTCAGCCGGTTAGGCGCGAGGGTCCTGACCCCAGCCGAAGGCCGCATCAAGATGGGCCTGACCCAACGCGGCTAACACAGACACCACCACTCCTGTGGGAGCCGGGCTTGCCCGCGATGAGGCCAGTAAATCTGCCACATCTTTGTAGCCTGCAATGCCGCCATCGCGGGCAAGCCCGGCTCCCACAAAGGATCATCGAACACTTTAGGAATATGCCATGCGCTTTATCACCGAAATCAAAACCTTCGCCGCGTTGGGCAGCGGTGTCATCGGCAGCGGCTGGGTGTCCCGTGCCCTTGCCCATGGTCTGGATGTGGTGGCCTGGGACCCCGCGCCCGGCGCCGAGGCGGCCTTGCGCAAACGCGTCGCCAACGCCTGGCCCGCCCTTGAACAACAGGGCCTGGCGGCAGGTGCCTCCCAGGACCGCCTGCGCTTTGTCACTACCATCGAAGACTGCGTAAAAGACGCCGACTTCATCCAGGAAAGCGCCCCGGAACGCCTGGAGCTGAAGCTGCAATTGCACCGCCAGATCAGCGCCGCGGCCAAGCCGAACGCATTGATCGGCTCCAGCACCTCAGGGCTATTGCCCAGCGAATTCTATGAAAGCTCTACCCACCCGGAACGCTGCGTGGTCGGCCACCCCTTCAACCCGGTCTACCTGTTGCCACTGGTAGAAGTGGTGGGCGGCAAAAACACCGCGCCAGAGGCAATCCAGGCGGCGATCTCGGTGTATGAATCCCTGGGCATGCGTCCTTTGCATGTGCGCAAGGAAGTGCCGGGGTTTATTGCCGACCGCCTACTGGAAGCGCTGTGGCGTGAGGCGCTGCACCTGGTCAATGACGGGGTGGCGACCACCGGCGAAATCGACGACGCCATTCGTTTTGGTGCCGGGTTGCGCTGGTCGTTCATGGGCACTTTCCTCACTTACACACTGGCGGGCGGCGATGCCGGCATGCGCCACTTCATGGCACAGTTCGGCCCGGCGTTGCAGCTGCCGTGGACTTATCTACCGGCGCCTGAATTGACTGAAAAGCTGATTGATGATGTGGTCGATGGCACCGCTGAGCAGTTGGGTAACCACAGCATCTCGGCGCTGGAGCGCTATCGTGATGACTGCCTGCTGGCGGTGCTGGAAGCCGTAAAAACAACCAAGGCCAAGCACGGCATGAACTTCGCCGAATAACCCTGTGGGAGCTGGCTTGCCTGCGATGGCGGTGTTGGCCTCACCATTGCTATCGCAGGCCGGCCAGCACATTTGACCGCACACTGAATTGGATTCATGCCATGCCCGCACTGACCACCTACACCACGAAAATCCTGCCCGACTGGGTCGACTACAACGGCCATCTGCGTGACGCGTTCTATCTGCTGATCTTCAGCTACGCCACCGATGCGCTGATGGACGCGCTGGGGCTGGACAGCGAAAACCGCGAAGCCAGTGGCCACTCGCTGTTCACCCTGGAGCTGCACCTGAACTACCTGCATGAGGTCAAGCTCGGGGCCGAGGTTGAGGTGCATACCCAACTGATCGCCCATGACGCCAAGCGCCTGCACCTTTATCACAGCCTGCACCGGGTGGGAGACGACGAGGAACTGGCCGGCAATGAACAGATGCTGTTGCACGTCGACCTGGCCGGGCCGCAGGCCACGCTGTTCACCGAGGCCACGCTGCAACGGCTTGCCGCGATCGGCGCTGCCCAGGCCGAGCTGCCAAGGCCTGCCCTGCTTGGCCGTGTCATCGGTTTACCGGCAAAAAAAGCCCCGAGCCAGCCGTGACTGGATCGGGGCAGAGGGGCCTTGTGTGAGCTGTGCATCTGGAGGGTGACCAAACCGTCAAGCTGCGTGCCTGGGTTCAGTGTGCCTATTAACCGTATTGCCAAGTGACCCGAAAACGACCTGTTCATAGCCATCCAAGCCATCGCTCGATTCTGCTCTTGCCCACCCAGCAAGGGCCTACCAGAATCCAGGTCAATCCCTGTTCCCTACACCAGGATAAACGTCATGATGCACGCGGATTTGATTGATCAGGATGACCTGCTGAGCCAACTGCGCTCACTGGGTTTTGAAGTGTCCAGCGGCGCCAGCGCCGAGCAGGCGTGTGAATGTGCAGTGCGCGGTTTGAGCGAAGCGCGGGCCAAGGCGCTCAAGGGAATGGTGGAGCAAATGTACACCGGCAAGGCGACCATTTTGCCGGCCGTGCGCCAGGCGATCGACAAGCAGTTGTTGCCGGCGCTGATGCAATTCAAACAGAACTCCGGCGCCTGAAAATACCGCTATCGCAGGCAAGCCAGCTCCCACAGGAGAACGCATTCCAAGGTGGCAGCTGGCTTGCCTGCGATGCAGACGACTCGGTTTAGAGCCTTACACTGGCAAACGTCGACTCGTTCCTGGCCTGGCTCAACGCCGACATCGGCCCCGACAACGGTGACAACACCAGTGCCGGCGGAATCGGCATCATCGCCACTTGCTGGGTGGTGTTGGAGCCTACGCGTTCATCCCGCGGCGGAATGCCGAAGTATTCGCGGTAGCACTTGGAAAAGTGCGGCGTAGACACAAACCCGCACACCGACGCGACCTCGATGATCGACATGGGGGTCTGCTTGAGCAGTTGCCGCGCACGAATCAGGCGCAGCTTGAGGTAGTAGCGCGACGGCGAGCAGTGCAGGTATTTCTGGAACAGCCGCTCCAACTGCCGGCGCGACACGGCGACATACACCGCCAGTTCGTCCAGGTCGATTGGCTCTTCGAGGTTGGCTTCCATCAGCGCGACGATTTCCTGCAGCTTCGGCTGGTTGGTGCCAAGCATGTGCTTGAGCGGCACACGCTGGTGATCCTGTTCGTTGCGGATGCGTTCGTACACGAACATCTCGGAGATGGCGGCCGACAATTCACGGCCGTGGTCGCGGCTGATCAGGTGCAACATCATGTCCAGGGGCGCGGT
Source organism: Pseudomonas sp. DWP2-2 (assembly GCF_049897065.1). Lineage (NCBI taxonomy): Bacteria > Pseudomonadati > Pseudomonadota > Gammaproteobacteria > Pseudomonadales > Pseudomonadaceae > Pseudomonas > Pseudomonas sp. DWP2-2. The sequence continues at coordinate 21,134 of NZ_JAFCVN010000005.1, forward strand.
ACCACCGGAGCTGGTGAAGCGGTTGCGGTCGAGGGTGAACAGGCGCGTGCTCATGGCCACCCGCGGGAAGGCTTCCTGCATCGACGCCAGGCATTCCCAGTGCACGCTGCAATCAAAGCCGTCGAGCAAGCCGGCGCAGGCCAGGGCCCAGCTGCCGGTGCACACTGCGCCGAGGCGACGAGACTGGCGTGCCTGGCTTTGCAGCCACGACACATGTTCACGGGTGACGGTGCGCTGGATACCCACGCCGCCACACACGATGACCGTGTCCAGCACGGGTGCTTTGTGCATGGAGGCATCGGGTGTGATTTGCAGGCCATCGCTGGCCCACACCTGGTTGCCGTCGACACTCAGGGTTGTCCAGCGATACAGCTCGCGGCCGGACAGCTGGTTGGCCATGCGCAGTGGCTCCACGGCTGACGCCAGGGAAATCAGCGTGAAATTGTCCAGCAGCAAAAAGCCGATGGATTGAGGCGCACGGTTCTGGGGTTGGGCCCCGGAGTTGGTCGACGTCATCGCGGTATCTCCTCACATCACACAAAGCGGGTGGCGGCCTCAGGCGAGGCTCTTGTTATTGCGCTCGTCCTGAAAAGGAGAGGCTTTGTAATTGATAGAGCAAATGCCATGCCTAAAATTGAATGGCTATTCAAGAACTCCTGAAAACGACCTGTTTATGCGTCTATATGAGCCCACGCGTGAAGTGCGGGATATGACGCATAACGGGCGGGGTTCAAGGGGGGTGAGCAGATCGGTAGCACTTGTGGGAAGGCGCTTTGCGGGCGTAGGAGGAGTCTGTCACCCAAAGCACATCAGGCGTGTGATCGTGTAGGAATTCGTTCGGAAGCTACTTATCTATTTGCGACGCGCTAAAAGGTGGCGATTTTGGCTGGGGTGTTCACTTTGTGAGCAATGATGCTCCTCTGTTCAGCTCGTTCCCACGCTCTGCGTGGGCATGCATCCTGTGACGCTCTGCGTCACCCATGGGCGGAGCGTCCGGGGCGGCATTCCCACGCGGAGCGTGGGAACGATCATGTCACTGACTCAACATTCAACCGCACTCACCGCCAACCCACCGCGTGATGTCTCTTTGTACTTGTCATGCATATCGGCCCCGGTATCACGCATGGTGCGGATCACCCGGTCCAACGAGATGAAGTGCTGGCCATCGCCCCGCAACGCCATTTGCGCCGCGTTGATCGCCTTCACCGCCGCAATTGCATTGCGCTCGATACACGGCACTTGCACCAGGCCGCCCACCGGGTCGCAGGTCAGGCCGAGGTTGTGTTCCAAGCCGATTTCGGCAGCGTTGCACAGTTGCTCCGGCGTGGCACCAAGGATCTCCGCCAGCCCGGCTGCGGCCATGGCACACGCGGAACCGACCTCGCCCTGGCAACCGACTTCGGCACCGGAGATCGAGGCGTTCTTTTTACACAGGATGCCCACCGCCGCCGCGCCCAACAGGTAGTCAACCACGTTGGCTTCGGTGACTTCTTCACTGAACTTCATGAAGTAGTGCAACACCGCCGGGATGATTCCCGCCGCGCCGTTGGTGGGCGCCGTGACCATGCGCCCACCGGCGGCGTTTTCTTCGTTGACCGCCAGGGCGAACAGGTTGACCCATTCCATGGCGCTCAAGGTCGAGCCGATCACATTGGGCTTGTTCAGCTCCTGCAAGCTGCGGTGCAACTTGGCAGCGCGACGGCGCACGTTCAAGCCGCCGGGCAGGATGCCTTCGTGCTTGAGGCCCTGCTCCACGCAATCTTGCATGGCGCGCCAGAGCTTCATCAGGCCGCTGCGGATTTCTTCTTCGCTGCGCCAGGTTTTTTCATTCGCCAGCATCAGTTCGGCAACGCGCAGGTTGTGGGTCTTGCACAACTGCAACAGCTCCACGGCACTGGAAAAGTCATAAGGCAGCTCGGTGCGGTCCATGTCCGCCACACCGCTTTGGGCCTGGGCTTCATCCACCACAAAACCGCCGCCCACCGAGTAATAGGTGTCGCGGTGCAACTCGCCGTTTTCGCCAAACACCACCAGGGTCATGGCATTGGGATGGAACGGCAGGTTCTCATCGAGCAGGCGCATATCCCGCGCCCATACAAAGGGCACCGGCAAACGCCCGTCCAGCAGCAGCGTGTCGGTTTCGCGCAGGGTGTGGATACGGGCGCCGATTTGCGTGGGGTCGATTGCGTCTGGCCACTCGCCCATCAGGCCCATGATGGTGGCGGTGTCGCTGCCGTGGCCGATGCCGGTGGCCGACAACGAGCCGTACAGTTGCACTTCGACACGCTGCACCTGTTCCAGCCACCCACGCTCACGCAACCCTTGAACGAACAACGCCGCGGCGCGCATGGGCCCCACGGTGTGGGAACTCGAAGGCCCGATGCCGATCTTGAACAGGTCGAAAACGCTGATAGCCATTAACGTGGAACTCCTCGATAAGCACGGGCCGGGCTTGAACGAGGTGCTACGCTCAGATCGCCCAGATGGCGGCATCATCAAGCTTTTATTCGTCATCACGGCGTCTCACACCGACGCACTCATGCTCACCAGCGGCGCTCGCGTGCGAACGCCAGTTTTGGCCGTTTTTTGCGGTGCAGAAGGGTAAAAACAGCAGTTTTACCTTCGGAAAAACCTGTAAGCGACGTCATCGGTACTGGATGCGACCCTCCCTGTACTGGATACGACGCCCCCTGTAGGCGTCAGATTTTCACTGGTACATGATCAGTCTCGACTCGTTTGCAAGGCACCGCGCCAGAGCTGTTGTCGCACGCTCCAACCGCAACACTTATAAAGCGCGGCGAATGCCGCCAGAAAAGACACAGGAGTCTACCCACATGAAAGGTTCACCCTCGTTGTTGTTGGCCGCCATGCTGAGTCTGCCAGTCGTGGCACACGCCGCAGAACCGGAACAGTGCAAGACCGTCAACTTCTCCGATGTCGGCTGGACCGACATCACCGTCACCACCGCGACCACCAGCGAGATCCTCAAGGGCCTGGGCTACAAGCCGCGCACCACGATGATTTCGGTACCTGTGACTTACAAGTCCCTGGCCGACGGCAAGAACATGGACATTTTCCTCGGCAACTGGATGCCGACCATGGAAAACGACATCAAGCAGTACCGTGATGCCGGCACCGTGGAAACCGTGCGCGCCAACCTGGAGAACGCCAAGTACACCCTGGCGGTCCCAGAGGCGCTGTATGAGAAGGGCCTGAAAGACTTCGCCGACATCGCCAAATTCAAGGATGAGCTGGGCGGCAAGATCTACGGCATCGAGCCGGGCAACGATGGCAATCGCACCATCCAGACGCTGATCGACAAAGATGCCTTCGGCCTGAAAACCGCCGGTTTCAAGGTGGTCGAATCCAGCGAAGCCGGCATGCTCTCCCAGGTCGAACGCGCCTCCAAGCGCAACCAGGCCATCGTGTTTCTCGGCTGGGAACCACACCCGATGAACACCCGCTTCAAGATGAAGTACCTGACCGGTGGTGACGACTCGTTCGGCCCCAACTACGGCCAGGCCACCATCTACACCAACACCCGCAAAGGCTACACCCAGGAATGCAGCAACGTTGGCCAGTTGCTGAAAAACCTGGTGTTCACGCTCGACATGGAAAGCACCCTGATGGGTAACGTCCTGGACGACAAGATGAAGGCCGATGCTGCCGCCAAGGCCTGGCTGCAGAAGAACCCGCAAGTGCTCGACACCTGGCTCGCCGGTGTCACCACCGTTGATGGCAAACCAGGGCTCGATGCCGTTAAAGCTTACCTCGCCAAATAGCACCCGCTGACCCCAGGCCGGTGCGCTGGCCTGGGATGTTTTCCCCTTCGCATGTGGACATTCACTACCATGCTGACTGAACAGAAAATCCCACTAGGCCAGTACATCGCTGCCTTCGTCGACTGGTTGACCCAACACGGTGCCAACTACTTCGACGCAATCGCATCGACACTGGAAACGATGATCCACGGCGTGACGTTTGCGCTGACCTGGTTCAATCCACTGGCATTGATCGGTCTGATTGCGCTGCTGGCTCACTTTATTCAACGTAAATGGGGACTGACTGTTTTTGTCATCGCCTCCTTCCTGCTGATCCTCAACCTGGGGTACTGGCAGGAAACCATGGAAACCCTCGCGCAGGTGCTGTTCGCCACCCTGGTCTGCGTGGTCATCGGTGTGCCGCTGGGCATTGTTGCCGCGCATAAGCCGATGTTCTACACCATGATGCGGCCGGTACTCGATCTGATGCAGACCGTGCCGACCTTCGTCTACCTCATCCCTACCCTGACCCTCTTCGGGCTGGGTGTGGTGCCTGGGCTGATTTCCACGGTGGTGTTCGCGATTGCCGCGCCGATCCGCCTGACCTACCTGGGTATCCGCGATGTGCCGCAAGAGCTGATGGACGCCGGCAAGGCCTTTGGCTGCTCGCGCCGCCAGTTGCTCTCACGCATTGAACTGCCCCACGCCATGCCGAGCATCGCCGCCGGCATTACCCAATGCATCATGCTGTCGCTGTCGATGGTGGTGATCGCCGCCCTGGTAGGCGCCGACGGCCTCGGCAAGCCAGTGGTCAACGCACTCAACACTGCCGATATTGCGCTGGGCTTTGAAGCGGGCCTGGCCATTGTGTTGCTCGCCATCATGCTCGACCGTATCTGCAAACAACCCGACGCTAAAGTAGGGGGTGATGCATGAGCATTATCCGATTCGACAAAGTCGACGTTATCTTTTCCAAAGACCCACGCGAAGCGCTCAAGCTGCTGGACCAGGGCATGAGCCGTAACGAAATCCTGAAGAAGACCGGGCAGATCGTCGGCGTCGAGAACGCCAGCCTGGATATCGAGAAAGGCGAGATCTGTGTGCTGATGGGCCTCTCGGGCTCAGGCAAATCCAGTTTGCTGCGCTGCATCAACGGCCTCAATACCGTCAGCCGTGGCCAGCTGTTTGTGGAGCATGAAGGGCGTCAGATCGACATCGCCTCCTGCACCCCCGCCGAGCTGAAAATGATGCGCACCAAACGCATCGCCATGGTGTTCCAGAAGTTTGCCCTGATGCCTTGGCTGACGGTGCGCGAGAACATCAGCTTCGGCCTGGAGATGCAGGGCCGCCCAGAGAAAGAACGACGCACACTGGTGGACGAGAAACTCGAACTGGTGGGCCTGAGCCAATGGCGCAACAAGAAGCCCGACGAGTTGTCCGGTGGCATGCAGCAACGCGTCGGCCTGGCTCGCGCCCTGGCGATGGACGCCGATATCCTGCTGATGGACGAACCCTTTTCGGCCCTCGACCCGCTGATCCGCCAAGGCTTGCAAGATGAGCTACTGGAACTGCAACGCAAATTGAGCAAGACCATCGTGTTCGTCAGCCACGACCTGGATGAAGCACTCAAGCTCGGCAGCCGTATCGCGATCATGAAAGACGGCAAGATCATCCAGTACAGCGTGCCGGAAGAGATCGTGCTGAACCCGGCGGACGACTATGTGCGCACCTTCGTCGCCCATACCAACCCGTTGAACGTGCTGTGCGGGCGCAGCCTGATGCGCACCCTGGATAACTGCACGCGTGTGAATGGTTCGGTATGCCTTGATCCGGGTGGCGACTCTTGGCTGGACCTGGCTGAAGGCAACACCATCCAGGGCGCACGCCAGAATGGCGTGACGATGAACCTGCAGAATTGGGCGCCAGGGCAAGCCGTGGAAGGATTGGGCCGCGTACCGACGCTGGTGGACTCGAACATCGGCATGCGCGATGCGTTGCAGATTCGCTACCAGACAGGCAACAAGCTGGTGCTGCATGACAACAACAAGGTGGTAGGGATTTTGGGAGACAGTGAGCTCTACCACGCCCTGCTGGGCAAAAACCTGGGTTAAGGCAACCCTGGATCGTTCCCACGCTCTGCGTGGGAATGCACCCTGTGACGCTCCGCGTCACGACTTCAAGAGCGGGACGCGGAGCGTCCATGGCGGTGTTCCCACGCAGAGCGTGGGAACGATCATGTCAGGGAAGACACCACCAGGCTTCAACTATCAGCTATAGACCCGGCCAAGGAGCTGCCGATGGCTTTCAAACTGATCGAGCACATCCCGGGTGATCTGCTCCTGGGTGAAGCCCATCAGGTCATACTCCTGCGGCCCGTTGTGCAGGTACACCTCGGCACGATAGTAACGGGTGCGCTCTTCTTCAGGCAGGTCAGCCGGTGCCGCCGAGTAGCCATCCAGGCTCACTTCGTAGACAAACGGGTTGCCCTCGTCCATCTCGATCCGCACGCCGATGCAGCGCTTGGATTTGCCCAGCAGGGTCTGCACTTCCAGGCCCTGATCACGCAACGCACTCGCGGCTTCTTCCAACGCCGGCGTTACGTGCTTGTCCATAAAGCGCTGCACGGTGGCCTGGCTCGGTTGCAGGTCCAGCGCCGTCAAGCGCTCGCTGAAACCACGACGCCCGCGTTCAGCCAATTGCGCTTGCTCCTGTTCGGTGGCCACGTCCTGGCGCATGGCCTTGTGCAAACCGAACATAAAGAACACCAGCACCACAGAGAACGGCAGCCCCGCCAGCACCACCATGGTTTGCATGGCTTCGAAGTTGCCGGCAAACAGCAGACCGATGGTCACCAGGGTGATCACCGCCGACCAGAAGATACGCAACCAGTGCGGCGCATCTTCATCCACATTGCCGCCTTTGCAGGAAAGGTTGGCCATCATCACCGCGCCGGAATCCGCAGGCGTCAGGAACAGCACGAAGCCCACGAAGATCGACACGCCGATCACCACTTTCGACGCCGGGTAATGCTCAAGCAGTTGGTAGATGGCCATGGACGGTTGCTCCAGCGCCGTCTTGCCCAACTCCACCGCCCCGTGGTTCAGCACCAGGTCCAGGGCCGAGTTGCCGAAGATCGACAGCCACGCCAGGGTAAAGCCCAGCGGGATCAGCAATACGCCAGCCACCAGTTCGCGCACGGTGCGACCACGGGAAATACGCGCGATGAACATGCCCACAAATGGCGCCCAGGAAATCCACCAAGCCCAGTAGAACAAGGTCCACAGGCCCATCCAGCGTTCGGTCTTGGCACCGTCGCCTTCGTACACATACAGGTCGAAGGTTTTCAGCACGATACCGTTGAGGTAATCACCGGTGTTCTGCACCAGGCCATTGAGCAGGTGCAAGGTAGGGCCGAACAACAGCACGAAGATCAGCAAACCGCTGAACAGCACGATGTTGAGGTTGGACAGACGACGAATACCGTTTTCCACACCCGACACGGCGGCAATGGTCGCCACGGTGCTCATCACGATGATCACGATCAGCAAATTGGTATTGCTGTGCTCCATGCCGAACAGGTTTTCCAGCCCCGACGACACTTGCATCGAGCCGATCCCCAGGTTGGTCACCAGGCCCAGCAGGGTCACGAACATGCCGAAACCGTCTACCGCATGGCCAGCCGCGCCCTTCACCCAACGCTCGCCCACCAGCGGGTACAGCGCCGAACGCAGGGCCAGCGGTTGGTTGTGGCGGTACGCAAAGTACGCCACGGCCAGGCCGACCAGCGCATAGATCGCCCAGCCGTGCAGGCCCCAGTGCAGGAAGGTCAGCTGCAGCGCCTGGCGTGCCGCGCCATTGCTGGCGGCAGCGCCTTCGGGCGGGTTGAAGTAATGGTCCAACGGCTCGGACGCACCGAAATACAACAGCGAGATGCCGATACCCGACGAGAACAACATGCCGGCCCAGGCGCCGTAGCTGAAGTCTGGGGTATCGTCCTTCGCACCCAGCTTAAGTTTCCCATAGGACGAAAACGCCAGGCCGACCACAAACACCAGGTAGGCGGCGATGACCACCATGTAGTACCAGCCAAAGCTTTTCGACAGCCAGGCCTGGGCTACGCCGAGCATGCGCCCGGCCTCCTGCGGGGCGACGATCAGAATGGCGGTCAACAATAAAATCAGCGCGGTGGAGGTGTAGAACACCCAACCGTTGACCCGGACCTTTTCCGGTGGGGTCTTTATAAGAGAGGCAGAACTCATGGCGCAGATGCTCCAGGCAGTGCGAGAGAGAAACACAAGGCAACGGTTATCCCGGGACATCGATTTTTCGGCAGTCGACGGACGGGTGTTATAAAGACACCCCAAAATTCTTGAGCCCGCCTAAGCGGTGATCAGGCTCTGAAGTGGCCTGTTTCAAGGGTTTTCGCAGGTGTCGAAGGTTGCAGCTCGCAGGTAGGAAACATCTGTAGGCAGCGACCATTTGTCGCAGATCTTATTCTTTGTTGATTGAACGTTCAATCAAAACAAAATAGACTGGCCCTCAAGCCGACGGACGTGGATCGCCCATCGGCAGGCCTAAGGAGAGGTGCTACATGCCCAAGGTCGGTATGCAACCCATACGCCGCCAGCAGTTGATCGAAGCCACGTTGACGGCCATCGATCGGGTCGGGATGGGAGATGCCAGCATTGCGCTGATCGCCCGTCTGGCCGGCGTCTCGAACGGCATCATCAGCCACTACTTTCAGGACAAGAACGGCCTGATCGCAGCAACGATGCGCTACCTGATGAATGCGCTGATCGAGAACGTGCAAGAGCGCAGGCGTGCCTTGAAGGATGACAGCCCACGGGCGCACCTTCAGGTGATCATCGAAGGCAACTTCGACGCCAGCCAGGTCAACGGCCCGGCAATGAAAACCTGGCTGGCCTTCTGGGCCACCAGCATGCACCACCCGTCATTGCACAGGTTGCAGCGGATCAACGATCACCGTCTGTATTCCAACCTGTGTTGCCAGTTCCGCCGTGCGATGCCGTTACCCGAGGCACGCAGCGCAGCCCGCGGGCTGGCGGCTTTGATCGACGGTTTGTGGTTGCGCGGCGCCCTGTCGGGAGACGCTTTCGACACGGAGCAGGCGCAACGGATCGCTTACGAATACATGGATTTCCAATTGGCCAAGCAGGTGAGTTAGAGCCCTTATAAATGCTCAACCCCTGAACGTCCGCCGCTCAGTATTGCCACACCCCCATGGCCCACTGTTCGGCGGGTAACGCCAACCACTTATGCACTTGCGAGGACTTTATGGCCCGTTTCGACCTGCAAAAACTCTACATTGACGGCGGCTACAGCGACGCTGGCAGCGATGCCACCTTCGAAGCCATCAACCCGGCTAACGGTGAAGTTCTCGCCCAAGTGCAACGCGCCACCAAAGACGACGTTGAACGTGCCGTGGTCAGCGCTGAAAAAGGCCAGAAAATCTGGGCCGCCATGACCGCCATGGAGCGTTCGCGCATCCTGCGCCGTGCCGTGGACATCCTGCGCGAGCGCAACGATGAACTGGCCGCCCTGGAAACCCTGGACACCGGTAAAGCCTTCTCCGAAACCAAGTACGTCGACATCGTCACCGGCGCTGACGTGCTGGAATACTACGCCGGCCTGGTACCTGCCATCGAAGGCGAGCAGATCCCACTGCGCGACACCTCGTTTGTCTACACCCGCCGCGAGCCGCTGGGCGTGGTTGCCGGTATCGGCGCGTGGAACTACCCGATCCAGATCGCCCTGTGGAAATCCGCACCGGCCCTGGCTGCCGGTAACGCGATGATCTTCAAGCCAAGCGAAGTCACCTCGCTGACCACCCTGAAACTGGCCGAGATCTACACCGAGGCTGGCGTTCCAGCGGGCGTGTTCAACGTACTGACCGGCAGCGGCCGTGAAGTCGGCACCTGGCTGACCGAGCACCCGCGCATTGAGAAAGTCTCCTTCACCGGCGGCACCGACACCGGCAAGAAAGTCATGGCCAGCGCGTCGAGCTCCTCGCTCAAGGACGTGACCATGGAGCTGGGCGGCAAGTCCCCGCTGATCATTTTCGACGACGCCGACCTCGACCGCGCCGCCGACACCGCCATGATGGCCAACTTCTACAGCTCCGGTCAGGTCTGCACCAACGGCACCCGCGTGTTCGTGCCCAAGCACCTGCAAGCCGCGTTCGAAGCCAAGATCGTCGAGCGTGTGGCGCGTATTCGCATCGGCAACCCGGAAGACGAAAACACCAACTTCGGCCCGCTGGTCAGCTTCGCCCACATGGAAAGCGTGCTGGGCTACATCGCCAAAGGCAAAGAGCAAGGCGCCCGCCTGCTGTGCGGCGGCGACCGCCTGACCGAGGGTGACTTCGCCAAAGGCGCCTTCGTGGCCCCGACCGTGTTCACCGACTGCACCGATGACATGGTGATCGTGCGTGAAGAAATCTTCGGCCCGGTGATGAGCATCCTCACCTACGAGACCGAAGAAGAAGTGATCCGCCGTGCCAACGACACCGACTTCGGCCTGGCCGCTGGCCTGGTGACCAAGGACCTGAACCGCGCCCACCGCGTGATTCATCAGTTGGAAGCCGGTATCTGCTGGATCAACGCCTGGGGCGAGTCCGACGCGAAGATGCCGGTTGGCGGCTACAAGCAGTCGGGTGTGGGCCGTGAGAACGGGATCAGCTCGCTGAACAACTTCACGCGTATCAAATCGGTACAGGTTGAGTTGGGCGATTACGCCTCGGTGTTCTAACACCTTATGGGCCTGGAATGCTCCTCTGTGGCGAGGGAGCTTGCTCCCGCTGGGCTGCGAAGCAGCCCCATTCCAGACCCAGTAGTTCTTTCAGACAGAACTCGAGCGCTGATTTTGCGACTGCTGCGCAGTCGAACGGGAGCAAGCTCCCTCGCCACAAAAGCAGCCTGAACCCATTTTACGAGGGTACATTCATGTCCCAAGAATACGATTACATCATTGTGGGTGCCGGCTCTGCCGGTAACACCCTGGCGACCCGTCTGACCGAAGACGAAGGCGTCACTGTTTTGCTGCTGGAGGCCGGTGGCCCGGACTACCGCCTCGACTTCCGCACCCAGATGCCAGCCGCCCTGGCTTTCCCGCTGCAAGGCCGCCGCTACAACTGGGCCTACGAAACCGATCCAGAGCCACACATGGACGGCCGCCGGATGGAATGCGGGCGCGGCAAGGGCCTGGGTGGTTCTTCCCTGATCAACGGCATGTGCTACATCCGCGGCAACGCCATGGACTACGACAACTGGTCGAAGCTGCCGGGCCTGGAAGACTGGACCTACCTGGACTGCCTGCCGTATTTCCGCAAAGCCGAAACCCGCGACATCGGCCCCAACGATTGGCACGGTGGCGACGGCCCGGTCAGCGTGACCACGCCGAAAGCGGGCAACAACCCGCTGTTCCACGCCATGGTTGAAGCGGGCGTACAGGCCGGTTACCCACGTACCGAAGATTTGAACGGCTACCAGCAAGAAGGCTTCGGCCCGATGGACCGTACTGTCACGCCGAACGGCCGTCGCGCCAGCACCGCACGCGGCTACCTGGACACGGCTAAAAAGCGCTCGACCCTGACCATCGTCACCCATGCCCTCACCGACAAAGTCTTGTTCGAAGGCAAGCGTGCGGTCGGCGTGCGTTACCTGATCGGCGCTGCCGAAGAACGCGTTGAAGCCCGTGCGCGCAAAGAAGTGCTGGTGTGCAGTGGCGCAATCGCTTCGCCGCAACTGCTGCAACGCTCCGGTGTCGGCCCGGCCAAACTGCTGGAAAGCCTCGACATCCCGGTGGTTCACGACCTACCTGGCGTGGGTGAAAACCTGCAGGACCACCTTGAGCTGTACCTGCAATACGCGTGCACCCAGCCAGTGTCGCTGTACCCCTCGCTGCTCTGGTACAACCAGCCGGCCATTGGTGCCGAATGGCTGTTCAACGGCACCGGCATCGGCGCCAGCAACCAGTTCGAAGCGGGCGGTTTTATCCGTACCCGTGAAGAGTTCGAGTGGCCAAACATCCAGTACCACTTCCTGCCGGTGGCGATTAACTACAACGGCAGCAACGGTGTGAAAGAGCACGGTTTCCAGGCGCACATGGGCTCCATGCGTTCGCCAAGCCGTGGCCGTATCCAGCTGAAGTCGAAGAACCCACGGGACTACCCGAGCATCCTCTTCAACTACATGGCCACCGAGCAGGACTGGCAGGAGTTCCGCGATGGCATCCGCCTGACCCGTGAAATCATGCAGCAGCCGGCACTGGACCCGTACCGTGGCCGCGAAATCAGCCCCGGCATTGAAGTGCAAACCGATGAACAGTTGGACAAGTTCATCCGCGAGCACGCCGAGACCGCGTTCCACCCGTCCTGCTCGTGCAAGATGGGCACCGACGAGATGGCCGTAGTCGATGGCGAAGGCCGCGTGCATGGCATGCAGGGCTTGCGTGTGGTCGATGCCTCGATCATGCCGATCATCACCACCGGCAACCTGAACGCGCCAACGATCATGATCGCCGAGAAAATCGCCGACAAGATCCGTGGCCGCAAGCCACTGCCGCGCAGCACCGCTGACTACTACGTAGCAGGCGATGCGCCGGTGCGTGGCAAGCCTATGCGTGAAGTAGGGCCATTGGCGCAGTAACCGAAACACCCCAGTGATTGATCGTTCCCACTCCGCGTGGGAACGCATCCTGTGATGCTCTGCGTCACGCCCTTCAAGAGCGGACGCAGAGCGTCCAGGGTGGCATTCCCACGCAGAGCGTGGGAACGATCACACAACAAAACCTCCCTTGATCAGCTCCCCGCCCAGGCCTACTCTGTTCGCCTGCCCGCGCCGAGCCGCCCACAAGGAAGGCCCCATGTTCGAACACCACGCCACGCTCAAGAAACACTTCGGTGCCCTGCGCACCACCGCCGAATTTTTCTCCCTGCGCTACGTGCGCGAATCCGGTCAGTACCTGTCAGTACGCAAGAACGTCGCCGAGCCGCCTCACCTGGGCCATGACGAAGGCGCCATGCTTACCGTGCGTCTCAACGGCGTGGAAGCCTACGCCGCGACCAACGACATTTCCCTTGCCGGCCTGCAAGCCGCCCTTGAGCGCGCTGAACAGCAAGCCCGGTTGATCAAGCCTCACGCCCTGCTCGACCTGCACCAGCAGCCAGTGTCCAGCGACGTCGCCGACTACCTGTCGCCCGACCTCGACCAGCCCTTCCCATCCCTGAGCGACTGCTACCAATTGCTCGGCGATGAGTCCGCCGCCGTGCCCAAGGATGAGCGCCTGGTGAGCTGGGAGGTCAGCCTGGGGACCACGCGGGTTGAACAGATCTATCTCAACAGCGCTGGCGCGCAATTGCGTCAGGCCCAGCGCTTTGTCTTTCCGGGCCTGAGTGTGACCGCCTTCGACGGCAACGACAGCCAGACCCGTACCCTGGGCGGTACCAACTTCGGCCAGCAAGGCAGTGCCGGGGTGATCCAGCGTTTTGGCCTGGTGGGCGCCGCCCGCAAGGTGGCCGACGAAGCCCTGCAATTGCTGCTCGCACCGAATACGCCCCACGGCCCGCGTGACCTGCTGCTGATGCCCGACCAAATGATCCTGCAGATCCACGAGTCGATCGGCCATCCGCTGGAGCTGGATCGCATCCTTGGTGACGAGCGCAATTACGCCGGCACCAGTTTTGTGAAAGCCAGCGACTTCGGCCACCTGCAATATGGCTCACCGCTGCTCAACGTCACCTTCGACCCGGACATCCCCGAACAGCTTGCCAGCTACGCTCATGACGACGACGGCACGCCTGCCAGCAAGCAATTTCTGATTCGCGAAGGCCTGCTGCTCAAGCCCTTGGGCGGGGCCTTATCGCAATTTCGCGCCAACCTGCCAGGCGTCGCCAACAGCCGCGCCTGCAGCTGGAACCGTGCGCCCATCGACCGCATGGCCAACCTGAATATCGAACCTGGGGATAAAAGCCTCGCGCAATTGGTGGGCGGCATTGAGAGCGGCATCCTGATGTCGACCAACCGTTCGTGGTCCATCGACGATGCGCGCAACAAGTTCCAGTTCGGCTGCGAGTGGGGCCAGTTGATCGAAAACGGCGAACTCAAGGGCGTGGTGAAGAACCCCAACTACCGGGCGATTTCCGCGCAGTTCTGGCGCAAGCTCAGCGCGGTAGGCGACGCCAGCACCTTCAAGGTCTTGGGCACGCCGAACTGCGGCAAGGGCGAACCCAACCAGGTGATCCGTGTCGGCCATGCGTCGCCGGCCTGTGTATTCAGCAATGTCGATGTATTTGGGGGAGATGCCTGATGAACCACTTCAAGGCTTTGGTGGATTGGCTCAAGCAGGCGGTCACCGATCAAGAACAATTTCATCTCGGCTACGCGGATGAGGCGTCCGAGTTCGTGCGCTTCAACCACGCGCAGGTACGCCAGGCCGGCCAGGTACAGCAGGCCAGCCTGAACTTCAAGCTGATCAACGATGGGCGCCACGCCGACCTGGGTATCACCCTGTCCGGCGAGGCGCAGTTGGATCGCCAGCGCCTGGCGAATGGCCTGCAACAACTGCGCGAGACCTTGCCGCTGTTGCCGCCTGACCCGTACCTGCTGCTGAATCCCGACGCCTGGCACAGCCATAACGAACAGCTGCGCCCGCTGCCGGAACTGGCCCAAGTGCTGGACGACATCAGCCAGGCCGCCGATGGCGTGGACCTGGTTGGCTTCTACGCCGCCGGCCCGATCAGCCGTGGTTTCGCCAGCTCATCGGGGGCGTTCGGCTGGCACCGGGCTAACAGCTTCAATTTCGACTTCAGCCTGTTCCACGCCAATGGCGAAGCGGTAAAAGCCAGCTACGCCGGGCACACCTGGAACAGCGCCGAATTCGCCGCCCGTTTCCAACAGGCCCGTGAGCAACTGGCGTTTCTCGGTCGTCCGCTGCACAACCTGGCGCCAGGCCAGTACCGCGCCTACCTGGCGCCGGCAGCGCTGGAAGAAATCATCAGCATCATCACCTGGGGTGGTTTTTCGGCCCAGGCCATCGCGAGCAAAGGCAGTTCGTTGCAACGCCTGTACGCGGGTGATCAGTCATTGAGCCCGCTGGTGACGGTGGATGAGCAGATCAGCGGCTCCCTGAGCCAGGCGTTTTCCACTGAAGGCTACCCGCGTGAGGATGTCACCCTGATCAACGCAGGCAAAGCCGAGGGCCAGTTGGTCAACTCGCGCAGCGCCGCCGAATACGGCTTGAACACCAACGGCGCCAGCAGCGACGAGTCGCCCAGCGCCCTGCAAATGGCGGCCGGCAGCCTGGCCCAGGCCGATATTCTCAAGCAGTTGGGCACCGGTCTGTATATCAGCAACCTCTGGTACCTGAACTACTCCGACCTGCCGGCAGCGCGCCTGACCGGCATGACGCGCTTTGCGACCTTCTGGGTGGAAAACGGCGAGATCAAGGCGCCGGTCAGCACCATGCGCTTTGATGACAGTGTCTATCAGTTGCTCGGTTCGCAATTGGAAGCGCTGACCGCTGATCGGGAGCTGCTGTTGTCGGCCAGTACCTATGACCAGCGCAACACCGCTTCCAACCTGTCGCCAGGCGCTTTGGTAAACCGTTTGACGCTGACTTTATAAACTGTAGGAGCGAGCTTGCTCGCGAAGAACGTACAGACACCGCGGGCTGGCTGTCAGCGCTGCGTTATCGTTGTCGTTTTTCGCGAGCAAGCTCGCTCCTACAGTTCAATAACCTGCGCTGCGACGAAACTTCTATCCCGCCTACTTTGGCCGTTCGGCATGTTGTCGCTCTGCTTATTCCTCGTTATAACGGTTAATGGCTTCTCGCCACCCCTGCCCACGAGAGCATAACCTTGCCCGGGAAAGGCAAGCTGGAGCGTTGACATGAACCATGGAAGTTTCGTCATAGAAAAACTGTACAAGCACTACAACGTTCACGTAGAGCAACTGGGTAACGACCCGCATAGAAAAACCGTACTGATGGTCAATGGCGCGTTGTCCACCACGCGCTCCTTTGCCCGCACCAGCAAATGCCTGGCCGAGCACTTCAATGTGCTGCTGTTCGACTTGCCATTCTCTGGCTTGTCACGCGAGCACAACACCGAACTCGACCTGGTCACCAAGGACGACGAGGTGCAAATCCTGCGTGCCTTGGTAGCACGCTTTGCGGTCAACCATCTGGTGTCGGCCTCATGGGGCGGCATCTCCACGCTGTTGACCCTGGCGCACAACCCGCCCTCCATCGAAAGCTCGGTGGTGATGGCCCTGGCGCCCAACCTCAACCAGGCGATGCTGGAATATGTCGAGCGCGTGCGTGTGCTGATCGAGGCCGATGACAAGTCGGCGGTCGGCCATCTGCTCAACGAAACGGTTGGCAAATACCTGTCGCCGCGCCTCAAGCGCAATAACCATCGACACCTGTCGACCATGGCCACCACCGAATACCGCCAGGCGCGCTTTCATATCCATCAGGTGCTGGGCTTGGGCGATGGCAACTACTTGCCGGCGCTGCGGCAGATTGAAACACCGGTGCACTTTCTCAACGGCGCGCTGGACGAATACACGCCGGCCGACGAAGCCCAGCTGTTCAAACACTACGTAGGCCGCAGCAGCTTTGCGGTGGCCGAACACACCGGCCATCTGCTGGACCTGGAGTCCCGCGAAGCCGCGCTGGCAGTGCATCGGGCGTTGCTGGATTTCCTGGTGGGCGAGCATGTGACATTGTCAGATATAGACGAACCGCCAGTGGGAAAAGCGGCGACGGATGGCGCATAATCGCCAACACATAGCCTGCTAATTAAAAGGGATCCCATGCCGAATCGTGCCCCTCTCGATGCCAAGACCGCCCGCTGGCTCCCCTGGGTGGTAGCGATTGCCTTCTTCATGCAGTCGCTGGACGGGACGATTCTCAACACCGCGCTACCGGCCATGGCGCAGGACCTCGCGGAAAACCCGCTGCGCATGCAAGGCGTGGTGATCGCCTACATGCTCACCGTTGCCTTGCTGATTCCGGCGTCGGGCTGGATCGCTGACCGCTTTGGCACCAAGAAGATTTTCTTTGGTGCGATCATGCTGTTCAGCATCGGGTCGCTGCTGTGTGCGCTGTCCAGTAGCTTGAGCATGCTGGTGGGCGCACGGGTGATCCAGGGCCTGGGCGGTGCGCTGATGCTGCCGGTCGGACGGCTGGTGGTACTGCGGGCTTATCCGCGCTCCGAGTTGGTGCGGATCATGGGCTTCATCACCATTCCCGGCCTGCTTGGCCCCTTGCTTGGCCCGACAATGGGCGGCTGGATGGTGCAATACCTGACCTGGCACTGGATCTTCCTGATCAACCTGCCGGTGGGCATGATCGGCTGCTACGCCGTGTGGAAATTCATCCCCGACCTGCGCGGCAGCGAGCGCACGCGCTTCGACGGCCTGGGCTTTCTGCTGTTCGGCGCGGCGATGGTGCTGATCACCATCGCCATGGAAGGCCTGGGCGAACTGCACCTGCCGCATCTGCGCGTGATATTGCTGCTGTTCGGCGGGTTCGCCTGCCTGGCGGCGTACTGGCTGCGCGCCGGGCATATCGATAACCCGCTGTTCTCGCCGGTGCTGTTCAAGACGCGCACCTTTGCCGTGGGGATTCTGGGCAATCTGTTTGCGCGCCTGGGCAGCGGCGCATTGCCGTTCCTGGTACCGCTGCTGCTGCAGGTGGCGCTGGGCTATTCGCCGTCGGAAGCCGGCATGAGCATGTTGCCACTGGCGGCGGCGGCGATGTTCGCCAAGTCCATCGCACGTCCGCTTATCGAGCGCCTCGGCTACCGCATCGTCCTGACCGGCAACACCCTGGCCCTGGGCCTGATGCTGGCGAGCATGGGCCTGGTCAGCGAACAAACGCCCTACCCGCTGCTGTTGGCCATGCTGGCGGTACTGGGGGCCATCAACTCCCTGCAATTTACCGCCATGAACACCGTCACCCTGATCGACCTCGACGACGCCCAGGCCAGCAGCGGCAACAGCTTGCTGTCGGTAGTGGCGCAGTTGTCCCTGAGCCTGGGCGTGGCCTGTGCCGGTGCATTGCTCGGCGGCTTTACCGCCGAAGCCGGCAATGACGGGGTCAATACCGTGCTGGGCGCCTTCCAACTGACCTTCCTCACAGTGGGCCTCATGGCGATGCTGGCGGCGGCGATCTTCCTGCAGCTGTCGCCCAAGGACGGCAAACGGGTGGTCAGCCGCGAGCACGATATCGAGCACTAACGGGCGTCTCGTCGAGAACTTGCGGGGAAAATCCCACGAGGCTGGTACACTGCGCGACATTTTGTTTTGCAGAGCCAGTCCCGTGACTACCATCGCCACCGCTTTTAATACTTTGCCCCTGTCCGCCGCCATGCTGGCTAACCTCGACTCGCTGGGTTACGTCGAGATGACGCAGATCCAGGCGCAAAGCTTGCCGGTGATCCTCAAAGGGCTGGACCTCATTGCCCAGGCCAAGACCGGCAGCGGCAAGACTGCCGCATTCGGCATCGGCCTGCTGAACCCGATCAACCCGCGCTACTTCGGGTGCCAGGCGCTGGTGATGTGCCCGACCCGCGAACTGGCCGACCAGGTAGCCAAGGAAATCCGTCGCCTGGCCCGTGCCGAAGACAACATCAAGGTGCTGACCCTGTGCGGCGGCGTGTCCCTCGGCCCACAGATTGCCTCCCTGGAGCACGGCGCCCACGTCATCGTCGGCACCCCGGGCCGCATCCAGCAGCACCTGCGTAAAGGTTCACTGGTGCTGGACGGCTTGAACACCCTGATCCTCGACGAAGCCGACCGCATGCTCGACATGGGCTTCTACGACGCCATCGAAGACATCATCAGCAAGACCCCACCGCGCCGCCAGACCCTGCTGTTCTCGGCCACTTACCCGGTGAGCATCAAGCAACTGGCCTCCAAGTTCATGCGTGCGCCTCAGCAAGTGAAAGCCGAAGCGTTCCACTCCGACGACCAGATCGAACAACGCTTCTACGAGATCTCCCCGGAAGAGCGCATGGACGCCGTGACCAAGGTGCTGGCGCACTTCCGCCCTGCCTCCTGCGTGGCGTTCTGCTTTACCAAGCAGCAAGTGCAGGAAACCGTCGACCACCTGATCTCCAAAGGCATTTCCGCCGTTGGCCTGCATGGTGACCTGGAACAGCGCGACCGTGACCAGGTACTGGCGATGTTTGCCAACCGCAGCACCTCGGTGCTGGTGGCCACCGACGTCGCCGCCCGAGGACTGGACATCGACGCCCTGGACATGGTGATCAACGTCGAACTGGCCCGCGACTCGGAAATTCACATCCACCGTGTAGGCCGTACCGGCCGTGCCGGTGAGACCGGCATCGCCATCAGCCTGGTGGCGCCGTCCGAAGCCCACCGCGCCCAGGCCATCGAGCAACTGCAGAAGTCGCCGCTGAACTGGGACCAACTGGACAATCTCAAGCCGCAAAGCGGTGGCCCGTTGCTGCCGCAGATGAGCACCCTGTGCATCGCCGCCGGGCGTAAAGACAAGGTTCGCCCAGGCGACATCCTAGGTGCATTGACCGGTGAAGCCGGCATTCCGGGTGCCCAGGTCGGCAAGATCGCTATCTTTGACTTCCAGGCTTTCGTGGCCGTGGAACGCGGCATCGCCAAGCAGGCGTTGCAGCGTTTGAATGACGGCAAGATCAAAGGTCGTTCGCTGCGCGTGCGTATCCTGTAACAACATAGTGACTGCAAGGACCGAATCACTGTGGGAGCTGGCTTGCCTGCGATAGCGACGGTGAATCCACTACCGCCATCGCAGGCAAGCCAGCTCCCACAGTGTTGATTGCATTTCAAATCAATAGTTTTGTGAGGACATGGCTGTGCGCTCGACCGAAGTTGTGATCATTGGCGCCGGCGCCGCAGGCTTGATGTGCGCGCTGACCGCCGCCGGGCGTGGGCGTAAGGTGATGTTGATCGACCACGCCAACAAGGCCGGCAAGAAAATCCTGATGTCCGGTGGCGGCCGCTGCAACTTCACCAACATGTACACCGAGCCGGCCAACTTCCTCTCGCACAACGCGCACTTCTGCAAATCCGCCCTGGCCCGCTATACCCAGTGGGATTTCATCGGGCTGGTGGCCAAGCACGGCGTGCCGTACCACGAGAAGAAACTCGGCCAGCTGTTCTGCGACAACAAGTCCAGCGACATCCTCGGCATGCTGCTCGACGAGTGCATCCAGACCGGCGTGAGCCTGCACCTGGACACTTCCATCGAGGCAATCGCCAAGCTCGAAAGCGGCTATCAACTGCAAACCACCCTGGGTGAGCTGCGCTGTGAATCCCTGGTGATCGCCACTGGCGGCTTGTCGATCCCGACGCTGGGCGCCACCGGTTTCGGCTACCAAGTGGCCAGGCAATTCGGCCATGAACTGCTGCCGACCCGCGCCGGGCTGGTGCCGTTCACCATCACCGACCAGCTCAAGGAGTTGTGCGGCGAGTTGTCCGGCACCTCGGTCGACTGCCTGGTGAGCTGCAACGGCCAGAGCTTTCGCGAGAATATCCTGTTCACCCATCGAGGCCTGAGCGGGCCGGCGATTTTGCAGATTTCCTCGTATTGGCACTCCGGCGACACGGTAGAAATCAACCTGCTGCCCGACCACGACGCCCATGCCTGGCTGCAACAGCAACAGGCCGAACACCCCAACAGCGAATTGAAAACCCTGTTGGGTGAGATCTTCACCAAGAAGATGGCCAACCTGCTGGCCCAAAGCTGGTTCGAATCCAAGCCTATGAAGCAGTACACCCACGCTGAAATTGCCGATATCGCGCAAAAGCTGGGGAGCTGGCAACTGGTACCGGCCGGCACCGAGGGTTATCGCACCGCCGAGGTAACATTGGGCGGGGTGGATACGCGGGAAGTGTCCTCCAAGACCATGGAATCGCTGAAAAGCCCCGGCCTGTACTTTATCGGCGAAGTGCTGGACGTGACCGGCCACCTGGGCGGGTTCAACTTCCAGTGGGCGTGGGCCTCGGGCTACGCGGCCGCGCAATACGCCTGACGTGCACCTTGAGATGCAATCCCCTGTGGGAGCTGGCTTGCCTGCGATAGCGGCAGTGAATCCCACATCGTTATCGCAGGCATGCCCGCTCCCACATTGGTTTTGCAGTGATACTGAAAATTTTGCTGTCCGATGTGATCGCTACGCTTGCCGTGGCGTCATTACTGGCTCAATTTAGCGACAACGTCCCGGAAGACTCCAGACTTCATGTCATCGACCTCGTTCAAGCAGTCCATGCGGCGCCTGTGGGCGCTGGATAAATTCAGCTACAGCGTACGGGTGTTCATCGCCCTCACCGGCAGCATGGCGTTGTGTTGGTACCAGGATGAAATGACGCTGCTGATCCCGCTCTTCCTGGGGATTATCGCCAGCGCCCTGGCCGAGACCGATGACAGCTGGCAAGGCCGCCTCAACGCGCTGGCGGTGACACTGGTGTGTTTCAGCATTGCCGCGCTGTCGGTGGAGCTGCTGTTCCCTTACCCCTGGATATTTGCCATCGCCCTGGCCCTGGCCAGTTTCGGCCTGACCATGCTCGGCGCACTGGGCGAACGCTATGGCGCGATTGCTTCGGCCACCTTGATTCTGTCGGTCTACACCATGATCGGCGTGGACCAGCGCGGTGGCGCCGTCACGGATTTCTGGCATGAGCCGCTGCTGCTGGTGGCCGGTGCCGCCTGGTACGGCGTGTTGTCCGTGCTGTGGCAGGCGCTGTTTTCCAACCAGCCGGTGCAGCAGAGCCTGGCGCGATTGTTCCGCGAGCTGGGGCGTTACCTCAAGCTCAAGTCATCGTTGTTCGAACCGATCCGGCAGCTGGACGTGGAAGCGCGGCGCCTGGAGTTAGCCCAGCAAAATGGCCGGGTAGTGGCTGCGCTGAATGCTGCGAAGGAAATTATCCTGCACCGCGTCGGCAATGGGCGACCGGGCTCGAAGGTCAGCCGCTACCTGAAACTGTACTTCCTGGCCCAGGACATCCACGAGCGCGCCAGTTCCTCCCACTACCCCTACAACGACCTCACTGAAGCCTTCTTCCATAGCGATGTGCTGTTTCGCTGCCAGCGCTTGCTGCGCCAGCAAGGCAAGGCCTGCCAGACCCTGGCCGAGTCGATCCAACTGCGCCAACCGTTCATCTATGACGACAGCTTTGCCCAGGCCCTGGGCGACCTCAACGCGTCCCTGGAGCACCTGCGCATCCAGAGCAACCCGGCCTGGCGCGGCCTGCTGCGTTCATTGCGCGCCTTGGCGGCCAACCTGTCCACACTCGACCGCCTGCTTGGCGATGCCAGCAACCCCGATGCCCTGGCGGACGCCACCGACAGTAACCTGCTGGACCGCGCCCCGCGCAACCTCAAGGAAATGTGGACACGCCTGCGCACCCAACTCACACCCACCTCGCTGCTGTTTCGCCATGCCCTTCGCCTGTCCCTGGCGTTGACCGTCGGCTACGCCACCCTGCACGCTATCCACGCGTCCCAGGGTTACTGGATCATCCTCACCACCCTGTTCGTCTGCCAACCGAGCTACGGCGCCACCCGGCGCAAGCTCGGCCAGCGGATTATCGGCACCGCCATCGGCCTCACCGTGGCCTGGGCGCTGTTCGATCTGTTCCCCAACCCGGTGGTGCAGTCGATGTTCGCTATCGCCGCCGGCCTGGTGTTCTTTATCAACCGCACCACCCGCTACACCCTGGCGACGGCTGCGATCACCCTGATGGTGCTGTTCTGCTTCAACCAGGTGGGTGATGGCTACGGGCTGTTCCTGCCACGCCTGTTCGATACCTTGCTCGGCAGCCTGATCGCTGGCCTGGCGGTATTCCTGTTCCTGCCGGACTGGCAAGGCCGGCGCTTGAACAAAGTGCTGGCCAACACCCTGACCTGCAACAGCATCTACCTGCGCCAGATCATGCAGCAATACGCCGCCGGCAAGAGCGACGACCTGGCTTACCGCCTGGCCCGCCGCAACGCCCACAACGCCGACGCCGCGCTGTCCACCACCCTGGCGAATATGCTGATGGAGCCGGGGCACTTTCGTAAGGAAGCCGACGTGGGTTTTCGGTTCCTGGTGCTGTCTCACACCTTGCTCAGCTATTTGTCGGGGTTGGGTGCGCACCGCGATACTCAGTTACCGGCCGACGTGCGCGAGCACTTGATCGAAGGCGCGGGCAACAGCCTGGCGGCGAGCATCGATGAGATTGCCACGGGCCTGGCCAACAAACAGTCGATTGCGATCCAGAGTGATGCCGAGGAAGGGTTGGCGGCAGAGCTGGAGCAAATGCCCGATGAGATCGATGAGGCGCAGCGGTTGGTGCAGACGCAGTTGGCGTTGATCTGCCGGCAGTTGGGGCCGTTGCGTACGTTGGCGGCGCATCTGATCAAGGATACCGGTGCGGCTTAGACCGCTATCGCAGGCAAGCCAGCTCCCACATTTGACCGAGTTCCAACATAAGAATGCGGGCAAAATGTGGGAGCCGGACTTGCCCGCTATGAGGCCCACAAGCACGCTACATCCCATGCGCCTTCATCAAGCGCGCATAACTGCCATCAGCCTTCATCCTGGCAATCTCCCGATCAAAGCTGGCGACAATCTGCGCGTGCTCGGGGTTCTTCAAACTGACCAGAATGTGCAGGCTGTTCTCGCTCAACGGCTTGCCCACAAACGCCACCGCATTGCGCACCCGCGGCGACTCCCGAGCCAGGTAATAACGCGCTACGTATTCGTCCTCCAGCGTCAACCGCACACGCCGCGCAGCGAGCATGCGCACCGCCATGGCGAAGTTGTGCACGGGTACTTTCTGTAGCTGGGAGTCTTGATCGAACGCCGCCGAGTAAGCGTAACCGCGTACCACGGCGATGGTCTCGTCGTGCAGTCGGGCCAGGCTGTGATAAACAATGTCATCGTCGCTGCGCTTGAGAAAGCGCACACGGTTAAGCAGGTACTCAGCAGAAAACTGGCCAAACTGCGTGCGGGCTTCGTCGTACCAGGCGTTGATCAGCACATCGTAGCGCCCATCGCCCACGCCCTTGAGCGCACGGGCCCAGGGCACCTGCTCAAAGTCACTGGCGTACCCCGCACGGGCCAGGGCCGTGCTGACGATATCCGTGGCCAAACCGCCATTGATCAAGGTGGCATCGGTGAAGGGCGGCCAGCCATCCGCCACCAGACGCAGACGCTGTGCCAGCACCGGCTGGGCCAGCAGCAGCACTGCGATCAAAGCAACGGCACGAGTCAATCTCGGCATGCTCAAAGTCCTTGGCGGGCAGGCGGTGGCCTGATAACAGTAGCTCATCAATGAGCCTGCATTGCAGATTACACAAAGCAGCCAGCAGCGCACGCACTCAATGATGGCAAATTGACGCCATTCACACATTTGCCAATTTTAGACAGCAGCGCCCGCCGCGCTTACTATCCAGGCACGTCTTTACAAGAGCACACATCATGACGGTTGATTGGATTTGCAAACATCACGACGACTTGGGCAAGGACCAGCTGTATGCCGTCCTGCGCTTGCGCAGCGAGGTATTCGTCGTCGAGCAGAAATGCGCGTATCAGGACATCGACGGGCAGGACCTGGCGGGTGACACCCATCACCTGATGGCCTGGCAAGATAATGAGCTATTGGCTTACCTGCGCCTGCTGGACCCGGAGTCCCAGGGCGGCGATGTGGTAATTGGTCGCGTCATCGTTTCGCCAGCGGCACGGGGCACCGGGCTGGGGCATCACATGATGGAGGAGGCGCTTGAGCGCATTGAGGATATCTGGCCGCAAACGCCGATTTTTCTCTCGGCCCAGGCGCATTTGCAGGGGTATTACGGGCGATATGGGTTTGTGGTGGCGGGTGAGGAATACCTGGAAGATGATATTCCACATATTGGTATGCGGCGCATCTGAGGGCGCCATCGCAGGCAAGCCAGCTCCCACATTGGACTGTGGGAGCCGGGCTTGCCCGCGATAGCGTCAGTCCTGCCTAAGCCGACCTTCAGGGATAGCCCAACACCTGCTTGATCGACGCCAGATTAGCCTCGATCCACCCCAGATCAATCGCCCCCCAGTCCCGAATCCGATAGCGCCCGGCATGGTGACGCGCACCGTCCTCCTGCTCGAACTCACACACAATATCCAGGTCGGCCAACGCCGCAATGGTGTCCTGGGCGGTACGCCGAGGCATACCGGTGGCCTCGGTCAGCGCCGGGACGCTGCTGGCCAGTTGGCTGTCGATCAAGTACGCCACGTACAGGCGGCGGTAGAAGCTGCTTTTGGTCTTGCTCACATCCATGGTCAGTCGCCTTGGGGTTAGGGCTTACCCTGCAAATCGCGCCAGGTGAGGTACACACGCAGGTCGAATTCCACCTGATGGTAGCCCGGCATCATGTATTGGCAGAGTTTATAGAACGCCTTGTTGTGGTCCGATTCCTTGAAGTGCGCCAGCTCGTGCACCACGATCATGCGCAGAAACTCCGGGGCCGCCTCCTTGAACAGCGAAGCGATGCGGATCTCTTTCTTGGATTTGAGATTACCGCCCTGCACCCGGGAAATCGTGGTGTGTAAACCCAAGGCACGATGGGTCAGGTCCAGGCGGTTGTCGAACAGCACTTTGTCGATAGACGGCGCGTTGCGCAGGTGCTCCTGCTTCAAGGCCAGGGCATAGGCGTACAGGGCCTTGTCGCTCTGCACCGCATGGCGTTCGGGGTAACGCTGGTCCAGGTAAGCCCCCAACTGGTCCTTGGCGATCAGTTGGCGCACTTGCTCCTGGAGCGCGGCGGGGTATGCCTGGAGGTATTTCAACGCGGTCATGGGCTCTGCAACGCAATTGGGACGGGCGCCAGTGTAGCGAATTCAAAGCGCGCGAGGGTACGACCAGCCGGCAACGTCCTCGGCCATCAACGGCAGCGCAGCCCACGGCCCCTGGATATGGGCGCAGCCATTGGCCTTGAGCCACTGGGTTTGCTCAAGGGTCTCCACGCCTTCGGCGATCACCAGCACACCAAAATGCTCACACAGTTGGATGATGCTGCGCGCCATCGCCGCATCCCGCACCGAGCCAGGCAGGCGGGCCACCAGTTGAGGGTCGAGCTTGAGGGTGTCGAACGCCAAGTCGCGCAAATGGGCCAGGGAGCACTGGCCGCAGCCAAAATCGTCCAGGGCAATCCGCACCCCTATCCGGCGCAGTAACTGGAGTTGCTTGGTGGACTCGGCGAGATTGCTCATCAAGCAGTCTTCGCCGATTTCCACCTCCAGTTGTCGCGCCTGTAACCCATGTCGCTCCAGCATCTGCTGCAGTTGGTTGGCCAGGTTGGGCATGTTGAACTGGCTGCTGCTCAGGCTCACGCTCAACACCAGTTCGGGGTCGAAGGTGGCTTGCCAGGCCTGGCGCTGGGCGGCGACTTGCTGGTAGATCCAGGCACTCAACTGGTTGATCAACCGCGCCTCTTCCAGCAGTGGCAAGAACAGGCCCGGCGGCACATCGCCGACGCTGGGATGCTGCCAGCGCAACAGCGCTTCGACGCCGCGCAAACGCCCGTCTTCCAGAGAGACCTGAGGCTGGTACACCAAGGTGAAATCCTTGTTGGCGATGGCGGTACGTACACTGTCTTCCAGCATCAACCGCGAGCGGGCGCGGCCGTTCATTTCCTGGTCGTAGTAACGATACTGCTGACGGCCGGCGCGCTTGGCTTCGTACATGGCAATGTCCGCGGCCCGTAGCAGGCCGCTCAAGTCCGAGCCGCAATCCGGGAACGTCGCGATGCCAATACTGACCCCAAGCATCACCTCCAGACCATCGACCTGCTGGCACACCGATACCCGCTCGATGAGCTTTTCCGCGATCTTCGCGGCCTGCTCGGGAAACTCCAGCTCCAGCAACGCGGTGAATTCATCCCCACCCATGCGCCCGAGAATGTCGTAGGAACGCAGGCATGCTTGCATCTGCTCCGAAACCCAACGCAGCACGCGATCCCCGGCGTCATGGCCCAACGTATCGTTGACCCGCTTGAAGCCATCCAGGTCCAGGTACAGCAATACCAGCGCCTGCTCGCTACGTTCGCTGCGCAGCAACGTATTCTCCATCGCCTGATGGAAACCGCGCCGGTTCAGCAGCCCGGTCAGCGGGTCGGTCACGGCCTGGAATTCCAGTTGCTGATGCAGGTGACGCACTTCAGACATGTCCAGCACCGTCACCACCATTGCCTTCTGCTCCGCAGGCAAAGGCGCGCAGGACAACGCTACCGGCACTTGCTGGCCCCGACCGGTGCGCAAAATGGCATCGTGTTGGCGCCACGTCTCGCCCCGGCGATATGCCTCGTACATGGGAAAGCCCAACCAGGCTGGCACATGGGGCTTTTGCAGGAAACTGAGGAAACTTTCGCCCTGCAACTCAGCCATCGTTGCATTCAACAGCCGGGAAATGGCCGGGTTGGCATACTCGATCACACTGTTTTCGCTCACCACCAGAATGCCCTCGGCGGCGTTATCCAGCACCGAGGCATTAAAAGCGCGGGCCAATTCCAGGTCATGGCTCAGGCGCTGCAAGGCACGGCGATTGCGCTGGTGCTCGAGCAAGGCCTGCACCTTGGGCTTGAGGATGTGCGGGTCAAAGGGCTTGAACAGGTAGTCGATCGCACCACTGGCGTAGCCTTCCAGCACCGCGTCGGGCGAATGGGCGGTGGCCGTCAGAAAGATAATCGGCGTCATGCGCGTACGCTGGCTGCCACGCATCAGGCGCGCCACCTCGAAACCGTCCATGCCCGGCATGCGCACGTCCAGCAGCACCAGGTCGACCTCGTGGGCCAGCAGTAACTCCAAGGCTTCCAGGCCAGACGCGGCGGTTATCACCCGCCAGTCGTCACGCTGCAACAGCGCACGCATGCTGACGAGGTTTTCCGGGTAGTCATCGACCACCAACAGAACCGAAATTGCATCGTCGTGTTGTGGAGCGCCATCCATGCTACGTCTCTTCCTTAGGGAGCTGCACCGGTCACTTTTGCTACCAAGGCCGGATAAACACTGAGGGCTCACTCTAGCCGCGCGGCCAAAAAAGCAGAAGTGACGTGGGTGCCCTCATTGTGCCAAAGGCCAGGAAGCCGACTAACGGTAAGGCCCTGTAGCCCGCGGTTCACGGGCGACATGGCTTTTTGACATTTAGCTGACGCCAATAAATTGCCAGCAATTGTTTAACAATCTCACCAGCACGGCCTATAAAGAACCTGGAAGGCCCTTTGGGCCAATGCCTACACCCTCTGTAAAAAGGCCAACACCATGATCGACCTTTCCACCTGGAACCTGAGCATTCCGGTCGGCTCCCCACCCACGACCATTGAAACGCCAAGGCTGCTGAGCGGCTTCAACGATCAATACTTCCAGGCCGAAGGCAGCGACGTGCAGTTCTGGACACCTGTGACGGGCTCGCGCACCGAAAACGCCATCTACCCACGCAGCGAACTGCGCGAAACCTACGCCGACGGCCGCCTGCGTAACTGGACCTACCCCGAGGCCGACAACTTCCTGCGCGCCACCCTCACCGTCAACCAGGTGCCCTCCTCCGGCAAGATCGTGATCGGCCAGATCCATGCCTACGACAGCCAGAAACCGCTGATCAAGCTGGAGTACCAATTCAAGGAGAAAACCCAGACCGGCAACATCGTCGCCAAAGTGCGCATGCGCCCGGACGAGGCCGAAAGCCAGGTGATCATCGTCGCCTCCAATGTGCCACTGCAGAAGAGCTTCACCTACGTGATCAACCTCAACAAAGCCGGGCTGCTGAGCGTGTATGCCGCTGACAGTGAGTGGAATGAACGGATTGGCGCGGCATGGGGCGACAAGCCGTTGTACTTCAAGGCGGGGGTGTATGTGCAGGACAATACGGGCGACACCAATGAGGGTGCGCGGGTGACGTTTGCGAAATTGGATATTGATCACGAGTGAATCGTCCCGTGAGACACAGGATTTTTCCCAGATAAACCCAAAGTCTTAAACACACCGTTGCACCCTGTGGGAGCCGGGCTTGCCCGCGATGGCGGCGTATCAGCCAATATCCTCGGCGCCTGACACACTGCCATCGCGGGCAAGCCCGGCTCCCACATTGACCGTGCGTCGGCTAAAGGTCCGGTGTGGGTGCTACAGCACCGTTGCGACAAGCCAAAGAACGCCGTGGTTTCGGCGCTTCATCTGCAAGTTGATTAAATGGTGTCCATAAAAAAGCCCGCATCGCTGCGGGCTTTTATTAACACTTGAGGCTTAGTTCACCTTAGCGTTCAACTCACCTTTCAAATACCGCTGGTACATCGCTTCCAACGAGATCGGCTTGATCTTCGAAGCATTACCC
The DNA here is from genome assembly GCF_049897065.1 of Pseudomonas sp. DWP2-2. Classification (NCBI taxonomy): domain Bacteria; kingdom Pseudomonadati; phylum Pseudomonadota; class Gammaproteobacteria; order Pseudomonadales; family Pseudomonadaceae; genus Pseudomonas; species Pseudomonas sp. DWP2-2. Next base: position 50,262 of record NZ_JAFCVN010000005.1, read on the forward strand.
GCAGTACCAAAGGCTTCATAACGCGCAATACACACATCACGCATCGCCGTCACAGTGGCGCCGAAGAATTTACGTGGGTCGAACTCGCTCGGGTTGGTGGCCATCAGGCGACGCATCGCACCGGTGGATGCCAGGCGCAGGTCGGTGTCGATGTTGACCTTGCGCACGCCGTACTTGATGCCTTCGACAATTTCTTCAACCGGTACGCCGTAGGTTTCTTTGATGTCGCCGCCGTACTGGTTGATGATCGCCAGCCACTCTTGCGGTACCGAGGAAGAACCGTGCATCACCAGGTGGGTGTTGGGGATGCGCTTGTGGATTTCCTTGATGCGGTCGATGGCCAACACGTCGCCGGTAGGTGGCTTGGTGAACTTGTAGGCGCCGTGGCTGGTGCCGATGGCGATGGCCAGGGCGTCGACCTGGGTCTTCTTGACGAAATCGGCGGCTTCTTCCGGGTCGGTCAGCATCTGGCTATGGTCCAGCACGCCTTCGGCGCCGATGCCGTCTTCTTCGCCGGCCATGCCAGTTTCAAGCGAACCCAGGCAGCCCAGCTCGCCTTCAACCGAAACGCCGCAGGCGTGCGCCATGGCCACGGTTTGTTGGGTGACGCGTACGTTGTACTCGTAGTCGGTTGGGGTCTTGCCGTCTTCGCCGAGGGAACCGTCCATCATCACCGAGCTGAAGCCCAGTTGGATCGAGCGCTGGCACACGTCAGGGCTGGTGCCGTGGTCCTGGTGCATGCACACCGGGATGTGCGGGAATTCTTCGATGGCGGCGAGGATCAGGTGACGCAGGAACGGGGCGCCAGCGTATTTGCGCGCACCGGCCGAAGCCTGGACGATCACAGGGGAGTCGGTCTTGTCAGCGGCCTCCATGATGGCGCGCATCTGCTCAAGGTTGTTGACGTTAAAGGCTGGGACGCCGTAGCCGAACTCGGCTGCGTGGTCCAGCATTTGACGCATGCTGATAAGTGCCATTGTGTTGTCTCTCCCGGTCGAGGGTCGTTAATCGTGCAAGCCTGCCGTAGCGGCGGCTGCTATTCAAGTTATTGCAGATCAAGGGGTTGAGCTTGAGCTGCTGAATCGTTATTGCTGGTGTGGCTTAGCGCTAGTGCCACTGTGAAGCAGGTCAATGTGGGAGCTGGCTTGCCTGCGATGGCGGAGAACCAGTCGATATTGGCTTTGCTGACCCACCGCAATCGCAGGCAAGCCAGCTCCCACATTTTGATCTCATTGGACTTCAGATCGTATTCTCAGTTGGCTTTGCAGCCGCGCCCAATCAAATCATCCGTCGCTACCCAGTAAACCAGGCCTTCCTCACCTTTGGTGTGAAACGCCAACTGGCCGTCGCTGTACAGCACGCCCGAAGCGGCTACCTCTTGCTTGAGCCGATAAACCTGGTCCGAACCGCCGAGGCGAACATCCACTTCGGAGCGGGCCTGGTTGGCAAAGCGCCAGTTGACCTCGGCTTTGCTGTCGCAGGTCCAGGTGGTCCATTTGTCGGCTGGCTCTGCCTTGTCGAACAGGTTCATGCTGCTGCAGCCGGCCAACAGGGCCAGGGCTGCCAGGGCGAAAACGCCTTTCATTGCCAATCCTCGCAGGGCGACCTGGGGCCACCGTTGCTATCGGTTAGTGGATCAGACCCGTCATGGGCAACCCTGTTCCTGACCGTTGGGCGCGGAGTCGTATTTCTCCAGCCGTTCGTTGCCGATGCGCTTGTTGATCACCGGCATGGTCTCGGCTTGCCAGTCAGCCTGGTAACAGCTTTTTCTCAACGGTGCCTTGGCGTTATCCGCCTCCGGCGCCGCGCTGGGTGTGCTGCCGCAGCCGGCCAACAGGCCCGCTGCGATCACCAGTGCCAACGACTTGATCATGGGAACGCTCCTTTTCCTGATCACGCGAGCCTTAACCTTTGGCTCGGGTTTCCAGCACTTCCACGGCTGGCAACACCTTGCCCTCGACGAACTCGAGGAAAGCGCCGCCACCGGTAGAAATGTAGGAGATCTGATCAGCCACACCATATTTATCGATAGCCGCCAGGGTATCGCCACCGCCAGCGATGGAGAACGCCGAGCTTTCAGCGATCGCTTTAGCCAGCACTTTGGTGCCGTTGCCAAATTGCTCGAACTCGAATACGCCCACCGGGCCATTCCACAGGATAGTCTGGGATGCCTTGAGCAGCTCGGCGAAGTTGGCCGCCGTTTGTGGGCCGATGTCCAGGATCATGTCGTCGTCGGCCACGTCAGCGATAAGCTTGACGGTCGCCGCGGCGCTTTCCGCGAATTCCTTGGCAACCACCACGTCCACCGGCAACGGCACGCTGACCTTTGCGGCGATGGCGCGGGCGGTGTCGAGCAGGTCTGGCTCGTACAGGGACTTGCCCACCGGGTGGCCGGCAGCGGCCAGGAAGGTATTGGCAATGCCGCCGCCGACGATCAGTTGGTTGCAGATCTGGCTCAGGCTGTTGAGCACGTCCAGTTTGGTGGATACCTTGGAGCCGGCAACAATGGCCGCCATCGGTTGGGCCGGAGCGCCCAGGGCCTTGCCCAGCGCATCCAGCTCGGCAGCCAACAACGGGCCCGCCGCGGCGACCTTGGCGAACTTGGCCACGCCGTGGGTCGAACCTTCGGCGCGGTGGGCGGTGCCGAACGCGTCCATCACAAACACGTCGCACAGGGCGGCGTATTGCTGGGCCAGTTCGTCGCTGTTCTTTTTCTCGCCCTTGTTGAAGCGCACGTTTTCGAACAACACGATATCGCCGGCTTTCACGTCCACGCCGCCCAGGTAGTCTGCGACCAATGGCACGTCACGGCCCAGGGCCTTGCTCAGGTACTCGGCGACCGGCTTGAGGCTGTTTTCGGCGGAGAACTCACCTTCGGTCGGGCGACCCAGGTGGGAGCAGACCATCACGGCCGCGCCTTTTTCCAGGGCCAGCTTGATGGTCGGCAGCGAGGCCAGGATTCGCGCATCGCTGGTGACAACACCGTCCTTGACGGGGACGTTGAGGTCTTCGCGGATCAGTACGCGCTTACCTTGCAGATCGAGGTCGGTCATCTTCAACACGGTCATGGGTCGCAGTTCCTGAATTACTGTTGAGGTTGTTTAGAAGCGATGTGCAGATAGTGTTCGGCAACATCCAGCATGCGGTTGGCAAAGCCCCATTCGTTGTCGAACCAGGCCAGGATGTTCACCAGCCTGGGGCCGGAAACGCGGGTCTGGCTGGCATCGACAATCGCCGAATGCGGGTCATGGTTGAAATCGCAACTGGCGTGGGGCAACTCGGTGTAGGCCAACAGACCTTTGAGCGGGCCGCTGGTGGCGGCGTCGCGCAGGATTCGGTTGACCTCGGCCGCGTCAGTGTCACTGACGGTTTGCATGGTGATATCCAGGCAAGACACATTCACCGTCGGCACCCGTACGGCTTTGGCCTGGATTCGCCCGGCAAGTTCCGGCAGCAGTCGCTCGATGCCGCGCGCCAGGCCGGTGGACACCGGAATCACTGACTGAAACGCCGAACGCGTGCGGCGCAGGTCTTCGTGGTGATAGGCGTCGATGACCGGCTGGTCGTTCATCGCCGAGTGAATCGTGGTGATCGACACGTAATCCAGGCCGATCGCCTGGTCCAGCAGGCGTAACAACGGCACGCTGCAGTTGGTGGTACACGACGCGTTGGACACCAGCAGCTCATCGCCGGTCAGGCAATCCTGGTTGATGCCGTAGACGATGGTGGCGTCGACATCCGCCTCGCTGGCCATCGGCTGGGAAAACAGCACACGCGGTGCGCCGGCGTCGAGAAAACGCTGGCCATCGGCACGGGTGTGATAGACACCGGAGCATTCCAGCACCAGGTCGACGCCCAGTGCTTTCCAGTCGATGCCTTCGGGGGTGGCACTGCGCAACACTTGCACGCAGTTGCCATTGATATGCAGACAATCGCCTTCAACCCGCACTTCGCCAGGGAAGCGGCCGTGGGTGGAGTCAAAGCGTGTCAGGTATTCGATGCTGGCCATGTCGGCCAAATCATTGATCGCGACAATTTCAAACCCGGCCGCCGCCCCTCGCTCGAACAGAGCACGCAAGACGCAACGACCAATGCGGCCGTAGCCGTTGAGTGCAACTTTGTAGGGACGCGGTTGGGGCATGGGGTTCTCGATCAAGGTTAGTTCAGTGATGAATGTACTGGCGCCATCGCGGGGCACCCCCCCCCCCCAGGGGGCCCGGGTGACCAAGGGGGGGCGGGGTGGCCCCCGCTGGGGCCCCGTAACCCCACACCCAAATGA